>NZ_NOZJ01000002.1:0-155265 GCF_002259095.1 Rhodococcus sp. 05-2254-2
GCCTTGTTGTCGGTGGCGAACGTGGCGTCGACCGCGTCCTCGGGGTCGGTTGCGGTGTCGAGGGGGGCGGGGACCGGGGCGACGCGAACCGGGTCGACACAAACCACGTGACCCCCGTCACGAACCGTCTGCCCGGTCGGTGAAAAAGAATCCAGGTTTGTTTCGGCGAAAGCGCATGCGCAAGCGCTTGTATGCGTTCTAGGCTCCTGCAATCGAGCGACGCGACCGCGTGGCTAGGGGACAAGGGAGTCCACATGTTCAATCACCGTCGGAAGTCCGCGCTGACGATCGGCACCGCGCTCATGGCCGGTTCGCTCGTGTTCGGTCTGACTGCGTGCAGCAGTTCGGATTCGGACAGCGTCAAGGTCGGGCTCATCACCAAGACGGACTCCAATCCGTACTTCGTGAAGCTGCGCGAGGCAGCGCAGGCGCAGGCGGATTCCAGCGGAGCCGAGCTGGTGGCTCTGGCCGGCGCTTTCGACGGTGACAACGAGGGACAGGTCGCGGCCATCGAAAACCTGGTCGGGCAGGGTGTGAAGGGGATTCTGATCACCCCGAACTCGTCCACCGGAGTCCTGGACGCGATCAAGAAGGCACGTGACGCCGGCGTCGTCGTCATCGCCCTCGACACCGCAACCGACCCCGAGGACGCGGTCGACGCCACGTTCGCCACCGACAACAAGGCCGCAGGCGTCAGCCAGGGCGAATGGGTCAAGGGCACGCTCGGAACCACTGCGCCCCAGGTCATCATGCTCGACGGCACCGCGGGCGGCACGGTAGACACGTTCCGTCACGACGGCTTCCTCGAGGGCATGGGCCTGACCGACAGCTCGCCGGAGATCGTCGGCCAGGAGAACACCAACGGCGATCAGACCAAGGCGCAGACCGCCATGGAGAACCTGCTGCAGCGCGCACCGGGCGTCAATGCGCTGTACACGATCAACGAGCCCGCAGCAGCGGGTGCGTACCAGGCGATTCAGTCTGCCGGCCGCGCCGATCAGATCACCATCGGCTCGATCGACGGCAGCTGCACCGGCATCGAGAACGTCAAGGCCGGCATCATCGGCGCGACGGTGTTGCAGTTCCCGGCGAAGATGGCCGAGCAGGGTGTCGACGCTGTGGTGAAGTTCGCCGAGGACGGCACCAAGCCCAGCGGCTTCAACGACACCGGCTCGCAGTTGGTCACCGATCAGCCCGTCGACGGAATCGAGTCGCAGGACACCGCGTGGGGCGAAGAGAATTGCTGGGGCTGATCGCGACGCACCGGCGAACACAGGGATTTGATTCGTGAGTACCGAAACCGTTGCGCCTCCCAAGGCTCCGAGCCGGTTCAACGTAGGGACCATCCTGCGTGAACCGCTGCTCGGGCCGATGGCCGCACTCCTCATCGCCGTCATCGTCTTCAGCTCGATCTCGAGCTCGTTTCTCAACCCGCAGAACGTTTCTCTGATCCTGCAGCAGTCGGTGGTCGTCGGCATTCTCGCTGTCGGCCAGACTCTGATCATCCTCACCTCCGGTATCGATCTGTCGATCGGTGCGGTGGCGGTGATGGGCACCATCGTGATGGCGCAGTCGGCAGGCGCGAACGGTCCGGTGGTCGCACTGGGTTCCACGCTTGCCGTCTGCCTGGCGTTCGGTGCGATCAACGGCGGATTGGTGACGATGCTGCGACTGCCACCGTTCATCGTCACGCTCGGCACGTTCACCGCGATTCAGGCAGCCACCAGGTTGCTGGCCGGCTCCGAGACCTACCAGGTACCGAGCGGACCGCTGACGCTGCTCGGTACCTCGTTCAAGATCGGCAGTTTCTCCACGACGTACGGCGTGGTGGTGATGCTGCTGGTCTACGCCGTGATGTGGTACGCGTTGTCCCAAACATCCTGGGGCAGGCACATTTACGCGGTCGGCGGTAGCCCGCAGGCCTCGGATCGCTCGGGCATCAAGTCCGGTCGCGTGCTGTTCTCGGTGTACATCGTCACGGGAGTCATCGCGGCGATCGCAGCGTGGGCAGCGCTCGGAAGAATCCCCAACGCCGACCCGAACGCCTATCAGAACGCCAACCTGGAAACGATCACCGCGGTCGTCATCGGTGGAACCAGCCTCTTCGGTGGCCGCGGCACCGTCATCGGGACTCTCATCGGAACCCTGATCGTCGGTGTGCTGCGCAACGGTCTCACCCAAGCAGGCGTCGACAGCCTGTACCAGAACGTCGCGACCGGCATTCTCGTCATCGTCGCGGTGGCCGTCGATCAATTCGCACGTAGGAGGTCACAGTGAATGCCCCCCTCGCTCTGGAAGCGCGCGGCCTGGTCAAGACCTACGGCAGTGTGACGGCCATCAACGGTGCCGATTTCGAGTTGCGGCCCGGTGAGGTGCTGGCGGTGATCGGCGACAACGGTGCCGGAAAGTCCAGTCTCATCAAAGCTTTGGCGGGCGCTGTCATTCCCGACTCGGGCGAGATCCTGATGAACGGCTCGCCGGTGTCGTTCAAGAACACGCGCGACGCACGAGCAGCGGGCATCGAGACGGTCTATCAGGACCTGGCTGTCATTCCCGCGCTCGACATCGCGTCGAACGTCTATCTGGGACGCGAGATCAAGCGGAAAGGCATCAGCGGCAGTCTGTTTCGTCGCCTCGACATGCCACGAATGCGCGAGGAATCGTCGAAGCACCTGCAGGACCTCAAGATCGGCATCAAGTCGGTCAATCAGGCGGTCGAGACGCTCTCCGGCGGTCAGCGTCAGGGCGTGGCAGTTGCCCGGGCGGCAGCGTTCGGACGCGGAGTGATCATCATGGACGAGCCGACGGCCGCACTCGGCGTGCGGGAGTCGGGCATGGTGATCGACCTGATTCGCACGATCCGCGACCGAGGCATACCGGTGGTGCTCATCAGCCACGACATGCCGCACGTGTTCGAGGTCGCCGATCGAATTCACATCCACCGCCTCGGCAAGCGTGCAGGCGTCGTGAATCCGAAGAACCGCACCATGTCCGAGGTCGTCGCGCTCATGACCGGCGCGGAGGAGCCGACCGACGATGAACGCGCAGGCCTCTGAATCGACAAGTCCGGTCGGTGTTTTCGTCGGGCTGGCGACACTCGACGTCGTCCATCGAGTGGCGGCAGCGCCGGCACCCAACCAGAAGATCACCTCGAGCGCACAGTTCGTCGCGGCGGGAGGACCTGCTGCCAACGCGGCGGTGACCTTCGCCGCGCTGGGCGGGACGGCGGTGCTCGTCACCGCGCTCGGAGACGACCCGGTGGCAGCCCTGATCAAGGCCGACCTGGCGGCATTCGGAGTGCGGGTGCTCGACGCCGCCGAGGGCTCCACCAGGGCTGTGCCCGTCTCTGCGGTGACGGTGATCGAATCGACCGGTGATCGGTCGGTCGTATCGGCCGACGCCGTGAACTCCGACGCCTCGCCGCCGGAGGATCTCGAGGCCGTCGTGGCCGGTGCCGACGTCGTACTCGTCGACGGGCACCACCCCCTGATCGCCTGCGCCGCCGCGGAACATGCGGCGGCGCGGGTTACCACGTTGGTCGTGGACGCCGGTCGCTGGAAACCGGTGATGAGCGAGCTGATTCCGCACGCCACGGACATGGTGTGCTCGGCGGACTTTCGCGCCCCCGGCACCTCGGACACCGCTTCCACCGCCGCGGCGCTCGTCGGATCCGGCGTGCACACCGTCGTCACGACCCACGGCGGCGATCCCGTCGAATGGTGGTCCGAGGGATCATCGGGATCGGTCGATGTAAAGCCGGTCGCAGTGGTCGATACTCTGGGTGCCGGGGATGCGTTCCACGGCGCGTATGCCTACTACTCCACGCAGCCAGGCTCCCTTTCCGAGCGCATCGACAGGTCGGCTCACGTTGCCGCATTGCGCTGCTCGGTGATCGGCCCCAGAGCGTGGTTACACGAACTATCCGCCGACACACTTCACTACCCACGGACTCGAAAGCGACAACGGTGAGCACTGACCAGGACGTACAGGAAGCCACCCTCGAACAACTCGTGGAGCTGGCGCGAAAGTCGGCTGTATCCGGTCAGCGACGCATACTCGGCCTGACCGGTGCGCCGGGTGCCGGAAAGTCCACTGTGGCTCAGCAACTCGTCGATGCGCTCGGGCCGGAACTCGCGGTACTGGTTCCCATGGACGGATTCCACCTCGCCAACGAGGTGTTGATCGAGCTGGGCCGGCTCGATCGCAAGGGTGCCCACGACACGTTCGACGACGGCGGCTATGCGCGGCTGATCGCGGCGATTCACGACCAGCAGCCCGGCGACCCCACCGTGTACGCGCCGAGATTTCGGCGCGAGATCGAGGAGTCGATCGGGTCCTCGATTCCGGTCCCGTCGACTGTCCCGCTCGTCGTCACCGAGGGGAATTACCTGCTGATGGAGTCCGACGCGTGGCCTGCGGCGCGCGCAATGATCGACGAAGTCTGGTTTCTGGCCCCGCACACGACGGTTCGGCACGAGCGGCTGGTGGCCAGGCACGAGGCCTACGGAAAGTCGCACGAGGACGCGAAGTTCTGGGCACTGGGCTCGGACGAGCGCAACGCGGAACTGATCGGGTCGACCGCATGCCGCGCCGATCGAATCCTGCGGCTGACATGACAGTTCCGCCGAGCCGCGAGGCCCGACAGCGTCGGGCGTACTGACATGCCCACGATGGACGACGTTGCTCGCCTGGCCGGGGTATCGGTATCGACTGTCTCCCACGTGCTCAACGGAACCCGCAACGTCAATCCCGCTACTCGGGAGCGCGTCGATGCAGCGATCGTCGAGATCGGCTATCGGCGCAACGTCGTCGCTCGATCGCTCGCGGCGGGTCGGACGCACACCGTGGGACTGTCCATCGCCGCATTGACCAACCCGTACTTCGGCAGCCTGGTCCATGCCGTCGAGGAGCGGTTGTCCGAGGCCGGTTACGTGTTGATCCTCGGTGACTCGCACGACGAGCCTCGCTCCGAGCGCAGGGTGACGGACTCGTTGCTCGACCGTCAGGTCGACGGCATGATTCTCGCGCCCGCAGCCGGCTCGGAATTCTCCACGATTCCCGAGATCGTCCGTAGCGGAACACCTCTGGTGCTGATCGACCGGATGCTCGATGTCTCCTGTGACCAGGTGGGCCCGGAGAACGACGCGTCGGCGTACGAGCTGACGACCCACCTCCTCGACGCCGGACATCGACGCATCGCGATCGTCCGCGGCATCGAAGGAATCTCCTCCACGACAGAGCGATTCGACGGCTACTCCCGCGCACTGGCGGATCGAGGAATCGAACTCGATCCTCGACTCGTTCTCGACGGCCGGTCCAGTGTGGAGGTGGCCGAGTCCCGGGTGCGTGAGTTGATGTCGGGTCCGGATCGGCCGTCTGCCCTGTTGTCGATGAACAACTCGATGACCATCGGATCGCTGAAAGCGGTTCGCGGCCTGGGCTTGTCGATCCCCGCCGACCTCGCCTTCGTGTGCTACGACGACTTCGAGTGGTCGGATCTGTTCGAGCCCCGGCTCACCGCGGCGGCTCAGGACGTGCAGACGATCGGCCGAACCGCAGCCGACCTGTTGCTGAATCGAATCGAGGGCAGCGAAGAGACACCTCGGTCCATTCGAGTGCCCACCACCTTCACCCATCGCAATTCCTGCGGCTGCACGTAGACCGCAGCCACACCCGAAAGATAGGACCCACCATGCCGATTGCCAGTCCGGAGCAGTATGCCGCCATGCTGGATCGCGCCAAGGAGGGTGGGTTCGCCTACCCGTCGATCAACGTCACCGGTTCTCAGACTCTCAACGCAGCATTGCAGGGATTCGCCGAAGCCGAGAGTGACGGCATCATTCAGGTATCGGTCGGCACCGCGCTCTATCTGTCCGGCAACGCCGTGCAGAACCGCTTCGCCGGGTCCAAGGCGCTCGCGCAGTACGCCCACGAAGTGGCGCAGCACTATTCGATCTCGGTGGCGCTGCACACCGATCACTGCCCCGCCGAGAATCTGGACGACTGGGTCCGCCCCCTGCTGGCCGACGCCATCGACCGACGCGGCCGCGGACTACCGCCGCTGTACCAATCGCACATGTGGGACGGATCGGCCGTGCCGTTGGACGAGAATTTGCGGATCGCGCGCGAGTTGCTCGACCTGTCGGTGGAGGCCGACACCATTCTGGAGATCGAAGTGGGAGTGATCGGCGGCGAAGAGGACGGGGTGTCACACGAGATCAACGAACAGCTGTACTCGACGGTCGACGATGCGCGCGCCACGATCGCTGCGCTCGGTGCGGGGGAGCGCGGTCGCTACATGACGGCTCTGACCTTCGGCAACGTCCACGGCGTCTACAACCCCGACTCGGTACATCTACGACCCGAGATCCTCGACGAGATCCAGTCCGTCGTCGGAGCCGAGACGGGCAAGGACAAGCCCTTCGATCTGGTGTTCCACGGCGGATCGGGTTCCAGCGCAGAGGACATCGCCTCGGCCGTGGCCAGCGGGGTGATCAAGATGAACATCGACACCGATACCCAGTACGCGTTCACCAGATCCATCGCCGGTCACATGCTGAGCAAGTACGACCAGGTTCTCAAGGTCGACGGCGAGTACGGAAACAAGAAGGCCTACGACCCCCGATCCTGGGGCAAGCCGGCCGAGACGGCGATGGCGGCTCGCGTGGTCGAGGCGACACAGATGCTGGGCTCGGCAGGGCGCACGATGCGCTGAGAATCCTTTCCGTCGAGTGTGTCGAAATCTGCGGACCGGCTCCGTCCCAGGGTCGAATGCGGCAAGAATGGCCGCATCGAACGTCAGGAGACACCATGGCCAAGTACCTCATGCTCAAGCACTACCGCGGCGCTCCGGAGCCGATCAACAACGTCCCGATGGACCGGTGGACGCCTGCGGAGGTGCACGCGCACATCCAGTTCATGCAGGATTTCGCCGCCGAACTCGAAGCCACCGGCGAGTTCGTCGACGCCCAGGCCCTGGCTCCCGAGGGGACCTGGATCAGCTCCGGCGGTGAGGGCAAGCCGCCGGTCACCGACGGTCCGTTCGCCGAGACCAAGGATCTCATCGCAGGCTGGATGATCATCGACGTGGAGACCTACGAGCGGGCGCTCGAACTCGCCGGGCAGTTGTCGGCCGCGCCGGGAGCAGGCGGCGAACCGATTCACGAATGGCTCGAACTGCGTCCGTTCATGGAGGCTCCCCCCACCATCGCCGACTGACGACCGCCATGGACCCCCAGGTGCTGCGGGCACTGATACCCGCGGTGATCGGCGTCCTCGTCCACCGCGGAGCCGACTTCGCGTCGGCCGAGGACGCCGCGGCGGAGGCGATGCTCGAGGCAACCTCCACGTGGGTCGCCGACGCGCCTGCCGAGCCGAAGGGTTGGCTGGTGACCGTCGCGTGGCGCAAGTTTCTCGACGCAGAACGATCCGAGAAGGCGCGACGAGCACGAGAGGATCGAGTCGCGGCACAACCGGATCCTGGCACCGTGAGCGGCGTCGACGACACACTGCAGTTGTTCTTTCTGTGCGCGCATCCCTCGCTCGGTCCGGCGGCAGCGGTGGCACTGACACTGCGTGCCGTCGGGGGATTGACGACGCGGCAGATCGCGCGGGCGTACCTGGTGCCGGAGAAGACCATGGCGCAACGCATCAGCCGCGCCAAACGCACGGTGCGCGATGTGCGTTTCGATGCGCCCGGTGATGTGGGGACGGTGCGGCGGGTGCTGTATCTCGTCTTCAACGAGGGGTACACCGGGGACGTCGATCTGGCGGCCGAGGCGATTCGGTTGACCCGGCAGTTGGCCGGGTTGTCCGAAGACGAGGAAACGGCCGGACTGTTGGCGCTGATGCTGTTGCACCACGCCCGGCGTTCGGCCAGGACCGGGCCCGACGGCCACGTCATCGATCTCGCTGAGCAGGATCGATCTCGTTGGGACACAACGCTGATTGCGGAGGGAGTGCACATCCTGCAGGCAGCACTCGCCCGCGATCGGTTGGGTGAGTTCCAGGCGCAGGCGGCCATCGCCGCCTTGCACGCCGATGCCCGGTGTGTGGAGGAGACCGATTGGCCGCAGATCGTCGAGTGGTACGACGAGTTGCTCGCTCTCACGGACAGTTCCGTCGTCCGACTCAATCGAGCGGTGGCGATCGGGGAAGCCGACGGTCCGGCGGCGGGGCTCGAGGCGCTGGGCGAGGTCGATCCGGCCGTTCCGCGGCACACAGCGGCGGCCGCGTACCTGTGCGAGAAGGCCGGTGATCTGCAGCGTGCTGCCGAGTTGTACGCGGAGGCGGCGGAGAAGGCGTCGTCGATTCCCGAGCGGCACCATCTGACGCTGCAGGCCGCGCGGATCAGAGCCGGTTGAGCCCCGCAGGCGGCAAGCGAACGGACCGATCGGTTTCGTAATCCGATCGTTAGCGGTAGAAAGCGGAATCCGTGCGACCCTCGTATGGTGCTGAAGTTGCCAATGGGGCAGAAGAGAAAGAAACTAGCGCGATCCGCTGCGGCCGTGACGGCCGCGGCAGCGGCGTCGATGCTGATGACCGGAACACCGGCGCAGGCGTTGCCGGGTAACTCCGGATCGGCCGACGCGGCTGCGGGAGCCGTCGGCATCCATCAGGTGTCGGCGACCCGCGCGGTGCTGAACGTCTTCTCCCCGTCCATGAATCGGGTCATTTCCAACGAGGTGTTGCATTCGCCGGAAGGCGGCCCTGCGCCCACTCTCGTGCTGCTCAACGGCGCACTCGGCAACGAGGACGGAGTCGGGTGGCTCAACAACTCGGGCGTCGAGCAGTTCTTTCTCGACAAGAACGTCACGGTCGTCGCACCCATCGGCGGTCGTTTCAGTTTCTACACCGATTGGCAGACGACCGATCCCGTGCTAGGCAGCAACAAGTGGCAGACCTACCTGAGCCGCGAATTGCCTGCCGCTGTCGACGCGGCCTACGGCTCGACCGGCAGACGCGGCGTGGCAGGGCTGTCGATGAGTGGTGGTCCCGCACTCGATCTCGCGATCCAGGCTCCGGATGTGTTCGATGCGGCCGCGTCGTTCAGTGGATGCCCGGCACCCTCCAACCCGCTTGCCACTGCCGGTATTTCGGCGATGATCGCCGGCGGACTCAACAACCCCTTCAACATGTGGGGGCTGCCGGGAAGTCAGGGATGGCGCGACCACGACCCGTCACTGAACGTCGAGCGGCTGCGCGGAACCGCGGTCTACGTCAGCTCCTCCCGCGGACTACCAGGGCCGGTGGATCGCATTCCCGAGGGCGCGATCCCACCGTTCGGCGGAATGGCGGTGGAGGCCATGGTCAACCACTGCACATCGATCTTCGTCGACGCCCTGCGCCGAGCCGACGTGCCGGCAACGGTGTCCATGCGCGAGGAGGGCGCGCACACCTGGCCGCTGTTCGAGGATCAGCTGCGTGAGGCCTGGTTCACCACGCTGGCACCGGCTCTGGGAACCAGCTGATTGCATCGAGACTCCGGCGGGTAAGCGGGGTTCACACCGGCGAAAGGACAACGCGAACATGTCGAAGGACGAACTGCACAAGGGCGACAAGGTCGAATGGCAGACCCACGGAAACACGACCGAGGGAACGGTGGTGGAGAAGATCACCTCCGAGACCGAAGCCGCAGGCCGCACCGTGAAGGCATCGAAAGACGAGCCGCAGTACCGGGTCGAGAGCGACAAATCCGGTAAGGACGCGGTGCACAAGCCGGAAGCGCTTGACAAGAAGGACTGACGCCACAAGATCACCTGTGCGGCCCCGAGTTGTCGACTCGGGGCGCACAAGTGGATCTCAGGCCTCGGGCACCGATCGTTCAGCGCCCCAACTCCGTTCGATGTAGCCGCGGATGCGCTCGATGTCCTCGGCTGGGATTCTCTCCGGCTCGCCGTGCTCGAGGGGATCGGTGTGGAAGATGTACAGCCGTGAGGCGAACTGGTCGAACGGCAGCGAACCCTCGCCTGCGCGTTCGCCGTTGCCCGCCGTGCCGACCACGACGCCGTCGCCCCAGTCCTGACCGCTGTCGTTGTTCGGGTTGAAGAAGTACACCCGCATGGCGCCGTCGGGATCGGTGTTCACGCGCAGGATCGTGATGGCGTGCCACCCCACATACCGTGCGGCGCTGTCGGTTACGGCCACACCTGCCGGCTGCGGATGGATCAAGGGTTGGTGCCCGTTGTACTCCGGGTGGTACGCCGCGTAGAACTGCCGCAGAAAGGCGTCCAGGTCGACGAGATTGCCGGTCGCGACATCGACGTCGATGTGGAATTCGCGTGCCGACCACCACCCGTGGAACTCGGGATTGACCCAGCGGTGCGGGTCGCCGGGACGATCGGCGCAACGCCGGACCATCTCGGCATAGATGCGATCGAGGTGTGGAACCAGCAACAGCGACGCGGGATCGAGGTCCACCGGATCGGTCGTGGCGACGCCGCTGACACTCTCGGTCGACGAGATCGACTGCCCCTCGAAGTGCATGACGATCTCCTCGTCACGCGCCGCCCACACCACCATCTGCAGCAGGTAGTCCGGATCGTTGTAGGCCCACATCGACAATGCCCGCGCCGACTGACACGTCGGGTTGTCGCCCTGGCCCACGCCGAGGGGCTGCCCCAGCATCGAGAGCAGGCCCCCGAGCAAGCGTGACTCCGGCGCGGGGACCGGCCCGAACGTGGTGATCAGTCGTTCCCGCACCGCGGGAGCAAGTTTCAGCGAGATCTGCCGCCACAGGGACGGCACGATCGGCGGCTGATGCAGAATCCCGCGATCGAGAAGCAGTGCCAATCCGTAGAGGCACTGCGCGGTCTCGGGATACACCGTCTCCTCGATGAGGCGATGCACCAGTTCCGGATACCGCGTCAGGCAGGTCCGGCCGGTATCGGAAAGGCCGAGGGCCTCGGGCAGAACGTACGAGTATTGGTCGACGAGATACTGCGTCAGCGTCGCGTGATACGGGGAGACGAGCCCGGTGTCGTGCATGGCTCGCGCGAATCCGCGGGCCTCGAACTGCAACGCCTCGACGTCCATCGCCTCGAGTCGCGATCGGTACACCTCGACGCCCGGATCCTCGCGGCAGGCATCGGTTGTGCCGAACAGTGCCGTGATCAACCGATCCAGACCTTGACCGGACGTGCCGAGATCGACGGTGGGATCGTCACGATAGATCGCGATGCGGGTGACCATGTCCTTGATGGTGTCCACCTGAATCGGACGCTGCCGCAGAATCCGCCAGATCTCCTCGACCAACTCGTCGAGCACACTGTCGTAGCCGATCTGCCCGGCCACGTACCCGAACAGATCACGGATCAGATGCGCGGTGCGCCCCAGGCGAACTCGCTCCGACTCGGACGGTGGTGTGAACAGGACGTCGAGATTCACCGCGAGAACCTGAGAGAGGAACCGGCGGGCATCTTCGGCGGTCACCGCAGCATGCTCGTACTCGCCCGCAACGATCGCGACCATCCGCAGTTCGCTGGTCGCCTCGAGTACGAAGGTGTCGTCGTTGCCGCTGCGCAAGCTGGGCCCTACGAACCCCGGAACGAGAATGTCCGGCTGTGCCCAATCGGTGCCCGCGAACAGCCCCGCATTCTCGAGCACCTCGGCGCGTTCGCGAATTGCACCGCAACCGCCGGGCTGCAACAGTACTCGATGCACACCATCCAGAACTCTTCGCACCTTGGTGTTCTTGCTGAACTCGGGTGCATCGGCCAAGGCATGCACGGCATGGTCCAGTTGCGCCAACCGTGATGCCAATGCTTTGTCCACGGTGGTGGTCGCGTTCGTCGGTGCCGGCTCGTCCATGGTCTGTGACGATGGGTTGCGGTCGTCTCCGAGTTGCTGCTTCACACGTAGAAGTCCAGTTCTTCCTGATGCTTCAACAAGTCACGCATGACGTAGGTGTCCTCACCGAAGAAGTACAGCAGGCCCCAGTGGGTACCGAATGCCGTTCTCTTGGTGACGGTTTCCTCCACCGGTGCCGACAGATCGTTGGTCTCGTAGTAGTCGTGCCCGGAGGTCTCCTCGGGAATCTGCAGTTGGCTGACGACGCGGCGTCGCGGGTACACCCCGAAACATCCGGCGACACCGGTGGCGTCGACGACCTCCTTCGGGAAGAAGGCGTCGATCTCCTCCTCGGTGGTCTTCGGGTCGAACGCCAATGCCAGGCCCTGGTAGGCGTTGAAGCCGTAGGCCCGCTCGAGCAGCTCGAACACCTTGAAACCCGGTGGGCGGTAAGCAACTTCGCCGAAGTACATCTCGCCGTCACTGGTGACGAAGTACTCGGGATGAATGAAGCCGAACTCGATGTCGAACGTCTTGATCAACTTCTCGATCTGCACCGTGATCTGCTCGCGGTACTTCTCCAGTTCCGGTGTGGCCGGAACGAACACCGAATAGCCGAGCGTGACGTATTCGGAGATGTTGAGGAACTTGATCTTGCCGTTGTGAATCCATGCTTCGACGGCGAACTCCCAACCGTCGAGATGCGATTCCATCAGCGCCGGAAATTCCTCGTCGGGAATGGAGTCGACCTCGTCGGGGGTGCGAATGACACGGTGGCCGAGGCAGCCTGCCTTGTCGAATGCCTTGACATGGATGGGATCGTTCGGATCGCCGTCGAGCTTGAGCAAGGTCTGGTTGACTCGCTTCAGGAATCGGATGACGTCCTCGCGGTCGTGGGCCTCTTCGAAGATGCCGACGCGGATTCCACCGAGTTGGGCGCGACGCTTCATCAAGGACTTGTCGCGCAGCAGCATCGCCTGACCGAACAGTCGCGGGTTGCCCAGCAGCACCGAGTTGATGGCACCGGCCCACTCGACCGTCTCCTCGTAGAGCGGGATCGCGACGTCGACGCCCTTGTCCTGCAGGGTCTCGGCAATTTCCAGTGAGCGATCGTTGAGTCGCTCGAAGTTCCACGGGAGGTACGGAATGTCGTGCTCGGTGCAGTACGCCTCGGCCCACTCGGGGGCGACGACGACGTAGCGCCGATCGAACTTGTCCAGTGCTTCCACCGCGGCCAAACTCCACCCCAGCAGGGCCACGAAACCCTTGTTCGGGTCTTTCTCCAGCCTGTCTGGCTGAGCCATGAAGTTCCTTCCCCTAGATGATTCATCGGTCGAGGTCCTTCGCTCCACCGTACAGAGGCCGTATCGGTCGCTCGGCACCCCTGTCCGTGACGGTGGATCTCGAACCCGTCGTACGCAGGTGTTCAGTACTGTTCACGATCGACAGATTTCCGCCGATCGTGCACGATCGTGAACAACGAGGTGCGGTGCGCGCCTACCGGGAACGAGGAGTACGGAATGACGGTCGACAAAACCGGTGCCGAGGTCGAGATCGCGCAGCAGGCAGATCGTTTCACCGTTTCGGTGGAGGGCACGCAGGTCGGCTTCACCGAGTTCGTCGACGACGAGGATGCACGACGCATCTTCTTCCATACCGAGGTCGACGCGGCCTACGGCGGACGTGGTCTGGCAACGATTCTCGTGCACCAGGCGCTCGACGCCACTCGCGCCGACGCCAAGCGCATCGTGCCGATCTGCGAACTGGTCGCGGCCTTCGTCGGCAAGCATTCGGAGTTCGACGACATCGTCGAACAGCCGACCGACGAGATCCGGCAATGGTTGGCCGACCGGCAGGCCTGACGGCGGGAATACCGTCGGACGCCATCGGGTTGAGGTCGATATAGTAGTTGCAGAGTCAACTACCTTGCCGAAAGGGACGCCCATGCCCGCTGTGACGGTCGACAACATCCTCACGTTGCCCCGAATCCCCATGCCCGACGCCACCGCCGTCCCTCGGCCGGTCCGGTCCGTCACGACGGCACCGACGGGATACGAGGGCGAGGGTTTTCCGGTTCGACGCGCGTTTGCAGGACTGGACATGTCATCCCTGGATCCGTTCATCCACATGGATCAGATGGGCGAGGTGAACTACGCGCCCGGTGAGCCGAAGGGGACGCCGTGGCATCCGCACCGCGGATTCGAGACGGTCACCTACATGATCGACGGCATCATGGAGCACAAGGACTCTCACGGCGGCGGCGGAATCATCAGCGGCGGCGACACCCAGTGGATGACGGCCGGCGGTGGCATTCTGCACATCGAGGCTCCGCCGGAGCATCTGGTGATGTCGGGCGGGCTGTTCCACGGTGTGCAGCTCTGGGTCAATCTGCCGCGTGAGAACAAGATGGCTCACCCGCGTTACCAGGACATCACCGGCAGCAGAGTGGCACTGGCGTCGAGTCTCGACGGTGGTGCGTTGGTCCGCGTCATTGCCGGTGAGATCGCAGGCATGCAGGGCCCGGGATCGACCTACACTCCGATTGCGCTCTCGCACAGCACCATCGCACCGGGTGCGGCGCTGACGCTGCCGTGGAACAGGGAGTTCAACGCACTGGTCTACGTTCTCGCGGGCGAGGGCACCGTGGGCGCGGAGAAGCGTCCGATCAGGATGGGGCAGACGGCGCTGTTCGGCCGGGGAGACACCATCGAGATGTCCGCGTCTGCGGCGGGGGAATCGCTGGAGGTGTTCGTTCTCGGCGGCAAGCCGATCAGGGAACCCGTCGCGATGGCAGGCCCGTTCGTCATGAACACCAAGTCCGAAGTGCTGCAGGCGTTCGAGGACTACCAGGCCGGTCGGCTCGGCGTTCCCGTCGAATGATCGTCTCGGCCGTGCAACGATCTCCTGCATGAGCGACGCCGAACCCCGTATTCGCAGAACACGGCTGTATCGCCGTCTGGTCACCCGCGCGGACGGCCCGCTCGAGCCCGCGCGGGCGGCCAAGAGGCTGTCGGCCTACGTCTACGGAAACATCCTGGTTCTGGCGGCGGTCGCAGCATCGACGCCGAGCTCGATCGAGAACGGAACGGCTGCTGTTCTGGTTCTGGCCACGGCGGTGACGACGTTTCTGGCGCATGTGTTCGCCGATTTCGTCGCCAGCAGTCAGATTCCCGAAGCGCACGGCGATGCAACCGACGAGCAACGCACATTCGAGGCCGTCGAGGAATTCCGTGACGCCGTGCCGATCCTGAGCTCCGGCACGGTCCCTGCGGTGATGCTGGCCCTCGGCTGGTTGTCGGTGCTCCCGGGGCAGTGGTCGGAACTGCTGGCCGGCGGAGTCATCGTGATACGCATCGCGACGATTCAGATGGTCACGGAACGAATTCGCGGCAACCCGTTGACCTTCCGCGCAATTCTGGGTGGTCTGGCCACCGCTGCGATCGCAGCACTCATAGTCCTGGCCAAGGTGTTTCTGGGGCACTAGCTCCCGAACTCGGCGTACAACTCCGGCAGGAAGCCGGCCAGGTGATTCATCTCCTGTCCGCAGTGCAGCAACAGATCTCGGGCGAGATCGACCCCGAGATCGAGGTCCGTCGGATCGACGGACGCCCCGCGGCGGACGGCGCACACGGCCTGCTCGATGTCCGGTACGTGCAGCCCGCGCAGGTTCAGGAAGAAACGGCTACGCATCTCGGCACCGCCGTCGACGGGACGCACCTGGTGGGCCAGCCAGCCCAGGTCCACCGGCGCGATGGAGCTGCCCACTCGGCCGAAGACGATCGTCTGATCCGCGGGAACGTCGAAGCCGTGCGCAATCGGATCGCGAAAGGCGATGCCCAGCTGTTGCAGCTTCGGCCCGACGTACTCGTCCACGAAAGTCGTGTTGCCGACGTACTTGGCCTTGTCGGGAATGTCGAGTGCCGTTCGATCCTCGGCGAGGGCTGCGTAGAGGTGGGCGTCGGGATGCCACAGCTTGTAGCGTGCGGCCTCGGTGGAATGCCAGCCGAACCACCAGTCCCACATCGCTGCCGTCACGCGCGGCATCACCGTGCGGACCGCCACGAACGTCACTCCATCGGCGCGTCGACCGTATCCGGTCTCGATCGTGGAGTAGCCGGTGGGCGCGAGATCGGTTGTGATGGAATCGAATCCAGGAATCGAATCCGGCGCGAGGGCCGGGCCCGCACAGGCGTCCGCGACGGCGGTCGGTGCGGGCGTCGTTCGCTGTGCCATGTATCGGGCGTACGGCAGATCTCGATCGGCGTCGCGGTAGCCCTGGTAGCGCTCACCGCACTCGTCCGCCGAACCGGTTGCCGGGGCCGCCACCGCCTTGGCTACCGGGCCGACGACGGCGACGGTGGCCGCAGCGGCCGCTCCGATCATGATCTGGCGTCGTGTCGGCCCCCGGGTCATGCGACCACCCCTCTCAACATTCGTTGAGGCTAGGTCGTGGAATCGATGTATGTCAACAGCCGGGCACTACACTGCGCGGTATGAGTCCGGCACACCCCAGGGACGACGAGTCGAGAGTGCGTCGGCGCGACGAGATCGCCACGGCCGCGATCGAGGTGCTCGCCACCCGAGGTCTTCGCGGCTTGACGCACCGGGCGGTGGACGCCGCAGCGGGACTGGGACCCGGGTCGGTGAACTACCACGCGCCCACCCGGAGTCGGCTGCTTCACCTGGCTCTCGGTCAGCTGTTCGTCCGCGACTTCGAGGTGGCCGGAGCGACCTTCGGCAGTCTCGTCGACGTCAAGCCGCTCACCGCCGATATCGTGGTGTCGCGCATCATCGATTTCATCGACGCCATGACGACCGGGGATGCCGTCCAACGGGTCATCGCTCGCCACATCATGCTCGGCGAGGCGCAGCACGACGACGAAATTCGCGAGTTGTTCGACAGTCAACGAGCAGCATTCGTCACCTACACCCAGTGGATCGTCGCCTCGTTGGACTCCGAGGATCCGCCGTCCGACGCCGAGACCCTCGTGGTGATGATCGAGGGGCTGGTGCAGCGGCAAGTGCTGATCGGGTCACGCCTGTCCCCGGGTTTCATCGAGCAGATGTTGCGCAAGATCGTGGTGGCCTCGCCGCTGGTCGAGAACTGACCCGGGCCGGCGGCCTCACCCCAGCAGCGAACGACGCTCGGTGTGGGTGAACGTGAAGATCGTCGCGCCGAAGCTGATCAGTGCGGTCAGAAGCAGTACCTGCGGGCCGGTGATGACGACGCCGATGAAGGCTCCGATCGCGCCTCCCAAGGCGAACGATCCGAGAAGGGCTGTGTAGCAGAGCCAGTCGTAGCGCGTCCCGCCGCCGAACATGTGCCGCTCGATTCCCTGGCCGAGTTTGACCATGGTCCCGGTGACGTAGCTCAGGGGAATGTAGGTCTCTTCCTTCTTCGTGAACGCGGTGTTGAGAGCACCGAGTGCGAAGGCCACCAACAGAATCGGGTAGAAGTTCACGTTGGCCGACGACCATCCGGAGATGGCGATGTCGATCGCGCCTGCTCCGGCGAGTGCGATCGTGGTGAGCACCGTTGCTCCGTGCGGGTGATTCGACCAGTAGCGACGACGGCAGATCGACGAGATCACGACGCCTGCCAGGAAAGAGCCCATGAGCGCCAGTGCCGCGATCGGTGAGGCCCCCGGGGTGACCTCCTTGCCCTCGGGATGCCCGAAGTGTCCGACGACTGCTCGCTCGGTGTTGCCGGTCATGAAGGTCACGAAGTAGCCGGCGGAATGGAGGAAGGCAACTGCACCCACCATCCCTGCCAGTCCCGACAATATCCAGGACAGACGAGCTTCGGCACCGACGGCTGTTTCGCGGCTGATCGTCAATGGGGAAGTCATGACTCGATTGTCCGGACTACGGGCGAACCGGCAAATCTTTGAGTTGTCGGTCACATAACCGACGGCGATTCACCATTGGCAATCATTCCCCGGTGCATGACCCTGTTTCCCACGACCCCGCTGTGATCGGCTTTGTGCATCACACATCGGTTGTCCCACATGACGACGTCCTCCGGTGCCCACGCGTGTCGCAGCACATTGGTCTCGCGAGTCGAATGTTCGAACAGGTATCGCACGGTCTCCTGTGCCTCCTCGGTGGACATGCCGCTGATCGCGACGCACCGTGCGGGTGCCGACAATGCCAGAGCGGTACGCCCGGTCACGGGATGCACTGCGAACAAAGGATGTTCGGCACAGGAATCGGTGTCCGACGCCACCCCGGTCACTCGGTGCGTCACCGTTCTTCCGGCCAGGTCCGCTTTGCGGTCGGCCGGCAAGGTGTCGTAGGCCGCGTACTGGTCGCTGAACAGCGTGCTGCCCCCGGCCTCCGGTACCTCGACCGCGCGTAATGCGGTGTAGGCAGGCGGATTCGGTACATACGTGGTGTCCACGTGGAACGTCGATTTCGGCGGTGTGGTGCGGCCGACGTTGCTGATGACGTTCAGATCGGGAAAGCCCGGCACAGGCGTCTCGCCCTCGGTGAACATCATCTCGCCGAACCGCCGGAGAAATGCCAGGAAGCCCGCGTCGTCCAGGGGCTGTCTGCGTAGAATCAGCACGCCGTGTTCGGCCAACAGCGTTCGCAGTTCTTCGGTCTCGGTGGAGCTCAGGTCCAGCTCGTCGATCTCGATTCCCAACGTCACGAGGACAACTCCTTCACCGACAGTTCGTCGAGCGTTCGTGCGAACAGTTCGTCGACGGCGATACCTGCCGCCGAGGCCATCGCGGCGAGCACGCTCGACGGCGAGTACGAGCAGTACAGACCGGCTTCGAGGAACCACGGTTGTCCGTCGGGGTCGATCCGGAAGTCGAACAGACCGTAGTGCCGGCAGCCGAGAGATCGATAGCACGATCGTGCTGCCGCCCAGACCTTCTCGGTGATCGGATCGGAGACGTCCACCATCCAGGCCCTGGTCTGCTCCTTCGCGACCAGGTACAGATCCCCGTCCGAGGTGCGATTCAACTTGTCGGCGCTGGTACGAATCGACTCGACGGCATACTCCTCGAGTGGAAGGCAGATCAGCTCGTCGCCCCGTGCGATGATGCCGCAACGGACCTCGCGGCCGAGGGGGATGTACGACTCCACCAGTGCCGCAGACGAATACGTCAGAGCCTCGCTCACAGCGGTTGCCAACCGGTCGGATTGGCGAACCAGTGTGACGCCCATCGAATTGTCCGAGTCGACGGGCTTGACGACCACCGGCAGATCGACGTCGATGTTGTCGCCGCACCGCACCACGACACCGGTCGGAACGGCGACCCCGGCCGCCGCGACCACGGCTCGGGCGCGAGCCTTGTCGGCCGTCATCGCCATCACGTCCGGACCGTTGCCCACGTACGGCACGCCCAACAGATCGAACAGGCTGCGGTATGTCGTCATTCCGGGCAGGCAGAACATCTGCGGCACCATCACGTCGAAGTGCCACGACGAGATGACGTCCACTGCCTGTGCCAACGACATCTGGTGTGCCGACGCCACACTGGCGGCGTCGATGCCACCGGGGAAGCTCCAGAGTCCACCGGGCGAGACGAACGCCACCTCGAACCGATAGTCGGGATTTCCATCGAGTGCGTCGAGGAATCCGCCCGCGTACACCCGAGACAGATCGCAGTGGAACTCGTCCACCGACGATCCGACCAGTACCAGGACCGACAGGGTCATCAGTCGCCTCCGTTCTCCACGAGCTTGCCGATGTTGAAGTCGATGCGTGACCATCCGCGCCGGGCCAGCAGATTTCGCACCAGCAGGGACGGAATCTGGAGGTGGTGCACCAGCAGATAGGGGAGTGGATCCCAGCCGGTGAGGATGGCGTCCTTTCCCTCGAAGATGCTGCGCAAGCGGGCCTTTCGGTTGCCCTCGGTGAGCAGACGCCACACCTCGTGGTAGATCCAGTAGGTCGGGCGAGCCGTCGTACGCGGCACGATCACCGGATGGCCGTCGTCGAGGTACGCGGCAGCCAGGTCGGGATGGTCGTAGAACATCGTGATGGCCGAGTGGGTGCGGGGGTTGCACTCGATGGCGTAGATGTGGCCGTCGGCGGCGGACTCGATGAAGTCGAACGACAGCTGGCCGGTGACGTCCAGCGAAGAGACGAACGTTTCCACCCAGCGCAGGATGTCGGGCTTGTCGACCATCTCGTAGTTGACCTGGAACGCCGATGATTCACAGCAGCCGTACACCTGCAACCGGCCGCCGCGGACGGTGCCGTGGGTGCAGTACTCCTGCCCGGCGACGAATTGCTGCAGGATCCACGGATCGTCCTCGGAGATCCCGAGACTGCGTGCGAATCGCAGGTTCTCGGCAGGCGTGTCGCGGGTCAATCGCGTCAGATCCATGCGGCCGACCGGGTTGTACGAGATGCGTTTGAGGATGTACTCACGGCCCGGTGGGAAGTCGAACTGCGCGATCTGCTCGACGTCGGTGATGCGTCGCCAATCGGGAACGCGCAAGCCGAGCGCCGCAGCGTGTTCGGAGAACCTGGACTTGTCGTCGAGCATGCGCACCGTCGCGCCGTTGCCGTGCAGGACCTCGCAGTGCGAATCGAGCAGTGCCCGTGCGTCGGCATCGTGGATGCTCGCAGCCGGACTCGCGACGGGGACGAAGACGTCGACGCCTTCGCGGAGCACCACATCCAGAAGTGCTCGGGCGTACCCGGATTCGGTCGGGTCGGGTACACAGTGAAATCGGTCGACCGCACGTGAGAACCGATGGCCGGTGAAACGGTACTTGGCCGATTCCACCAGGACGACTCGGTGCCCGGCGAGATGGAAGGACCGCGCGAGCTGCAGGGCCTTGGTCATCTTCCCGCCGCTGATCATGACCGTCTTGGGGGAGTCGGTTCGGCGCGTGGCGGGCCGGCCGCCGCGGACGGCAGCCACCCCCGCCGCCACGAGGTCGGCGGGGAGGGTGGCAGTGAGTCCGACAAGTGCTGCGACAGTGCGGATCATGTGCGCCGGATCAAGGTGACGCCGTCGCGCAACGGCACCAGCACCTGCTCCACGCGGGGGTCGTTCGCCACGTACTCGTTGAATTCTGCGACGGCCCGGCCGTTCTCGGTGGGGCGTTCGCTGTACGGCTGCCCCTGCAGGAGGGTGTTGTCGACGGCGATCACGGCGTTGTCGGCCAGCAGCTCGCTACCGAGCAGGTGCTCCACGTACGCGCGGTATCCGGTCTTGTCGGCGTCGACGAAGACCAGATCGAACGTGCCCTCCAACCGGCGGAGGGTGTCCAGTGCAGGCCCCACTTCCACCGTGATGGACGAGCCCGCAGGCGAATCCGCAAAACAGGACCGCGCGAACTCGGCCACGTACGGATCCACCTCGCACGCGACCACCTCGCCGCCCGCGGGCAGAGCCTCGGCCATCGCCAGTGCCGAGTAGCCGGTGAACATACCGATCTCGAGCACCCGCTTCGCCCCGGTCATGTGCACGAGAAACGCAAGAAAGCGTCCCTCCACGTGGCCGGAGAGCATTTCCATCTCCAGGGGCCCCGAGCCGGAGACGACGTCACGTGATCTCCAGTCCTCGGTGCGGGTCCGCGATGCCAGTGTCGCCAGCGCTGCGGATTGGGAGGTGGTGCAGGTGTCGAGATACGGGTCGAGTCCCGCCGCGAGATCGCGGGCTCGATGAACACGGGTGATCAGCTCGTCGGTCGCCCTGGCACCGGCGTCGAGCAGATCGGCTATCTCGCTGAGCTCGCGCGCCAGAATGGTGGTCGGGGTGACCGGTCGCGGGGTCTGGGTCACGGCGTCGGTGCAGTGAACATGTCGAGACCCTCGCCTGCGCGCGGGAAGTCGAGGCAGATCTTCTTGTGCAGAGTCAGCACATCGGCCAACTCGGCTGCGTCGAGATCGTTGAGGAAGCGGCACGTGCCGATCGGGTCCGGCACCGCTGCGCGCAGTATGCCGTCGCGAGTCTTGAGGATCGATGCCGTTGCCTCCGAGAGCAACTCGGGGGTCAGGTACGGGCTGTCCAATGCCAGCCCGATGCTGGACATGACACCGAGCACTCGATCGCGGTCTGCCGTCGACAGGTGTCCGCGCTGTTCGGCGACGGTCGTCGACAGCGCCATGTCGATGTTGATGGCGTGGCCGTGGAAGAACGGGGCAGGCGGGGTCAGTTCGAGCGTCGGGCTCCAGGTGTGACCGAAGGCGATGACGCGATCGAGATCGATCTCGTGCAGATTCGGTGCCTCGAGTTCGAGCATCGTCGCGATCGCCGAGTAGGTCAGTCGGTCTGCGACCGAACGCAATTCCGCCGTTCCGTCGAGATGGCCGAACCGCGTTCGCAGCAGTTCCGGACCGTACTGTTCGAGCATCTCGAAGATCTCCAGATTGCCGACGACGGAGATCTTGATCAGCTCGGCCATGCCGTTGCGCACCTGATCCTCGGGCAACGTGCCGAGGAACGAGAAGTCCAGCAGCACCTTCTGCGACGCGTGGTACGCACCGAGGCGGTTCTTGTGCTTTCCGTAGTTGACGGCCACCTTGATGGATACGCTCGCGTCGATCAGGCCGATCAATGTGGTGGGAATGCGAATGTACGGGGTGTTCCGTCGGTAGCTGGCGCACGCGAAACCTGCTACGTCCGTGGTCAATCCGCCGCCGACCACCAGCACCGGCTCGGTGCGGACCAGACCGAACGCATCGAACTCGCCCACGATGCGCTCGAACGTCTCCAGCGACTTCGCGGTCTCGGCGATGTGCACCGGAACCACCGTCAGGGCGATGTCGTAGTGATCGAAGTACGCGCTGATCCGGTCGCCGTAGATCTCGTGCACCGATTCGTCGACGACCATCAGCGCGCGACCGTACGGCCGGTAACTATCGGCCAATTCGGTGTTCTCGATTGCGAACACACCGTCGACGTAGATCAGGTCGTACTCGATGCGTTCGTAGCCTTCGACGCGAAACGACCTGTCCCCGGCAACGACCTGGGCCTGAAGATTGCTCACTGGTTACTCCTGGAGGATTGGATGAAGGGTCTGACTGAACGCTCGCTGCGCAGGCTTCGCTCAGGCGGAGATCAGAGCGCGGACACTCTCGGGATCGAGTGCATCGACGGTGTCGGTGGCCGAGCCGAACTCGGTGCCTGCAGTGTTCTCGTTGGGGAATGCGACGCAGGTGATGCCCGCGGCAACCGCCGCCTGGACACCGCCGGCATTGTCCTCGATGGCGACGCTGTCCGATGCGTTCTCGCCCAACGACTTCAATGCGAATTCGTACGACGCGGGGTCGGGCTTGCCGGCATCGACCGAGGACGCGTCGACGATGACGTCGAACGAGTCGGCTGTCAGCTCGGGGCTCAGGGCCGCCAACAATGCGTCGATGTTCTCTCGCGACGTCGTGGTCACGAAGCCCACCTTCATGCCGTTCGCCTTGGCCGAGTCGATCGTGTCGGCCACACCCGGTCGTGTCTTCACGTCGGATTCGCCGATCAGACGCTGGAAGATCTCGGACTTCGTCGCGTGCACGGCAGCGGCGTCCACCTCGGTACCCGTGTCGGACGCGTATTCGCTGATTCGGTCGGCACCACCGTTGGATCCGAGCATGGCCCGGTAATCCTCGCGAGACCAGTTCCAGTTCAGATCGTGTGCTGCGAACGCCTCGTTGAACGAGCGACGTTGCAGTTCGGACGTGTCGACGAGAGTGCTGATCGAGCCGAACAGAATTGCGGACATGGATGCCTTTCGGAGCGAGAGACGCTGTACTGGTCAATGTCTCGCGCATGCGCGATGGGTGAGTTGGTTCGGGGGGTATGCCCCATCGGCACCGAACGGGAAACCTTCGAATTTTTCGGCAGAACGGTCGGACGTCAGCGGTGCCGGACGGGCGCGGCCAGAGTCGTCGGTGTCGACCGGCCGCGCAGGGTGACCGCCTCGCCCGTCGTCCACTGCGCGCGTTCGTCGACGGAGGCGTGATCGAGCACGATCGACGACGTGAGCACGTCGGTGTTCGGGTCGTCCTTCGCGAGATCGGTGAGCCGAGCCGCCTGATTGACGGTGTCGCCGATGACGGTGTACTCGAATCGGGATTCGGCTCCGATGTTTCCGGCGATGACCGGGCCGTACGTGACGCCGATGCCGATCTCGAAGCCGCCGTCGGAGGCGAGGGCGACGGCCAGGGTGCGTGCGGTGCGCAGTGCCGCCGTCGCGGGATCTGGGTGGTCGACCGGAGCGCCGAAGATCAGCAGTGCGGCATCACCCTCGAACTTGTTGACGAAGCCGCCGTGTCGTTCGCCGTGCTCGACCACCACTGCGAAGAAGCGGTTGAGCAGATCGACCACCGCTTCCGCGGATTCTCGCTCGGCCATCGCCGTCGAACCGACGAGGTCGATGAACAGCACGGCGACCGTTCGGTTCTCGCCGCCCAGACGAGGCGCGCTTGCCAGCGCGCGCTGCGCCACGTCGTGGCCCACGTGGCGGCCGAAGAGCGACCGCAGTCGTTCGCGCTCGTCGAGACCGACGACCATCTTGTTGAACCCGTTCTGCAACCGGCCGATCTCGGAGGCGTCGTAGACGTCGACGCGGGTGTCGGTCGCTCCGGCTTCGACGCGTTGCATGGCCGTGCTGACCTGCTGCAGCGGATCCGATACGGACCGTCCGACCAGGAACATGCCGCCAAATCCGACGACCAGGGCGATCGCGGACAGCGACACCATCGCGGGGGACAGGTCGACGTCGGGTGGGATGACGGTGTCGATCAGTCTACCGAGTCCGATGAGGCCGAGCCCCAGGATGGGAATGGCCGTGCTCAGGACCCAGATGAGAACGACGCGCAGCTTCACGCCGAGTGCGGCGGAATCGGTGACCGCACTGACTTCCATCACCGCTGCGGTGATCGGCCGAAGCGTTCTCTCGGCAACCAGATAGCCCAGCGAGCAGGTCGCCAGGCCGCCGAAGCTGACGGCAATCGCGACGATGATCGACAGCGCCGCGCCTGCCGACGCATTGACCCCGACGAACACCGCGACGCCGAGTGCCCACAGCAGCACGTGGACGCCGAGCTGACGAAGGGGCAGCCGCACGATGGCGATCGCGGTGGCGTCCGAGGGCGTGCCGCCGGTGTGCAGCCACAGCACGAGGGGCTTCGCAACGCGGAGGCCAAGCGCGATCCCGATGGCGATCGCGACCGGTAGATACACGAAGAAGGCGACGTAATTTCGGTCCGACAGGATCTCCTCCGAGCCGACCGGCAACGGCAGGATGAAGCGGGCCAACACGAAGACGATGACTGCTCCGATGGCGTTGGCCGAGACCATGCCCGCCGCGTAGAGGCGCATCGGGGTGCGGGTGAGGGCGGACCGTAGAGCTGCGATCACCGATGAATCTCCGTTCTCTGTTCGCTCGAACTGTAGGGGTCCGGAAAAAGATTCGACGAGATTTCTTCTCGAGTGACTACCTGTGTCCCCGAGTACCTGGTAATCTTCGTAACAGTTACATACAGCGTTTCGACGATGGAAGGAACCACGGCGATGACCAGCACACTCTCCAGGAACGACGTTCTCGAGCCCGAGGATGTCTCCGCTCGTTTGCTCGATTCCGCCGCCCAGCTGTCGTACGACCCCTCCGAGGAGGTCGACTGGGAAGCCGATCTCGATCCCTCCCTCTACGGACTCAACCCGGAGTGGAGCACCCTCTACGGCACGAAGCTGTGGGACGAGATGAGCGAAGAGCAGCGCATCACGCTCACCCGCCACGAGGTCTGCTCGATCATGAGCACCGGCATCTGGTTCGAGATGATCCTGCAGCAGATGGTCCTGCGCGATCAGTACTGCAAGGACTCGTCGAACTCGGACTTCCAGTTCGCTCTCACCGAGATCGCCGACGAGTGCCGTCACTCGATCATGTTCGCCCGCGCCTGCCAGAAGATGGGCATCAAGGCCTACCTGCCGCGTCGATCGAGCATCGAACTCGGCCGTGGCTTCAAGGCTCTCGCGTCCGCCGAGGTCGCCTACGGTGGCATCCTCGTCGCCGAAGAGGTGCTCGACGTCATGCAGCGCGACTGGATGCGCGGCGAGAACGTGCTGCCACTCGTGCGCACCACCAGCAAGATCCACGTCGTGGAAGAGTCGCGGCACATGACCTTCGCGCGTGCACAGATGCGTGAAGACATCGCAGGCAAGAGCCCGGCTCGCCGCAAGGCCAGCGCGCTCGTCGTCGCGATCGCCGCCCGCCTGATCGTGTCCAACATGGTCAACAAGGAGGTCTACGCAGCAGCTGGACTCGACGTCGACCGCGCGGTGAAGGAAGCGAAGAACAACGCCCATCACCACACGATGATGCGCACCTCGAGCGAGCACCTGATGGCATTTCTTCTCGATTGCGGTTTGATCACCAAGCCGGCCGAGATGATCTACCGTCGTTTGCACATGCTCTGACCACTCTTTTCGAGGCCGTGAAGGACATCAGATAAACCATGCCGTTCGCGATCACGCAGAACTGTTGCAACGACGCATCCTGCCTGTCGGTGTGCCCGGTCAACTGCATTCATCCGACGCCCGACGAGCCGGATTTCGGTAAGACCGAGCTGCTCTACATCGATCCGCGCTCGTGCATCGACTGCGGTGCCTGCGCGGACGCGTGCCCGGTGGACGCGATCACGCGCGTCTCGCGTCTGACACCGGACCAGCAGATCTACGCCGACATCAACGCCGACTACTACAAGGACAAGCCCGCCGTGGCGGAGTGGGGCGCGCCTCGATTCCCGGTGGCGACGGTCAACGAACTGCCGCCGATCGACATCGCCATCGTCGGGACCGGACCGGCAGCCTGCTACACCGCCCAGGCGCTGTTGCGCGTGCCCGGCACCAACGTCACCTTCTACGACCGGCTGCCCACCGCGGGCGGTCTCGCCCGCTACGGCGTCGCTCCCGATCACCTCGGTACCCGACGCATCAGTGAGCACTTCCGTGGGATCTTCGTCCATCCACGGGTGACGATGAAGCTCGGTGTCGAGGTCGGAAAGGATGTCGACCACGTCGAACTGGCTCGGAAGTTCGACTCGGTGGTCTATGCCGTCGGTGCCGACAAGGACCGAGCCCTCGAGATTCCCGGTATCGACCTCGACGGATCGGTCAGCGCACGCACCCTGGTCGGCTGGTACACCGGCCACCCCGACGTTGCTGCCGACGCGATCGATCTCACCGGCGTCGATCGCGTCACCATCATCGGAAACGGCAACGTCGCACTCGACGCTGCTCGTATCCTCACGGCCGATCCGGACCGGCTCGACGGAACCGAGATCGCTGCTCATGCTCTGGCCGAGCTGCGTCGCCATCGCGTCCGCGAGGTCGTCGTCCTCGCCCGTCGTGGTCCTGAATTCGCGGCGTTCACCCGGTCCGAATGCAAGGCGCTCGTCGATCGCGCCGGCGTCGACGTCGTCGTGGCAGGACCGGACGGAATCGTCGACGCCATCGATCGCCTGCCGTTGTCCGCTCCTGCGTCGGCTCTGGCTGGGGCGACGCAAGTCGAACTGGGCTCGCAGGCACACGCCCGCCGCATCGTCTTCGCGTTCGGCCGAGCTCCGGCTGCTCTCCACGGCAGCGACTCGGTGCAGTCCATCGAAGTCGGCGTCGGTGAGCACGCCGTCGAGCTGCCGACCGAGTTGGTTCTGCTCGCGATCGGCTATCGCGGAACCCCGTCACCGGGAATCCCGTTCGACGACATCAGCGGCACCATCCGTAATGTCGGCGGTCGTATCACCGCTGCCGACGGCACTCCGGTTCCGGGGTGCTACGTCGTCGGGTGGGCCAAGCGAGGTGCCACGGGTGGCATCGGCGACAACAAGATCGATGCGGAGGAAACGGCCGAGGCGTTGCTGGCCGATGTGCCCACGCGTGGGCTTGCCCGTCCGGTCGGTTGGTACGGAAAAGTGAGTGCCGCCCTGGGCGACCGCGTTTCCAGAGCGCGCTGACCGGTCGGAACAGCCCGGTTCTGTTCACCTTGTGTAGCAGTCTCATTCGAGTCTGAGCGATTCGGATGTGTAGCACGGCGCACAGGGTTACCGTTGAGTATGGCTGAACGGGGGGCCAAGCCCCAGGTTTCTTTTGTAAGACGGACGATGCTGCGCGCAGTCCGATCGTTGTTCAATCCGCTCCGGCCCGACGACTACCTGTCGATGATCAATCCGCTGTGGACCACCCGCGAGCTTCGGGGGAAGGTCGAGCGGGTGACACCGGAGGGATCGGAGGCCGTCTCGGTGTACATCCGGCCGGGTTTCGAGTGGCAGGGCCACACACCCGGGCAGTACGTCCGACTCGGAGTACTGATCGACGGTCGGTACCACTGGCGGGCGTATTCGCTCACCTCCGATCCGGACCCGGTGGACGGATTGGTCAGCGTCAGTCCCAAGCTGGTGCCGTCGGGGACGGTCTCGCCGTACTTGGTGGGAACCATCAGGACCGGCGACATCGTCCGGCTCAGTGAGGTCGAGGGCGAGTTCACTCTGCCGAATCCGATTCCGGACAAGATGGTGTTCATCAGTGCAGGCAGTGGCATCACGCCGATCATCAGCATGTTGCGCGCCCTCGATCACCACGATCAGGTACGCGACGTCGTGGTGGTGCATTCGGTGCACAATCGCGACCAGTTGATGTTCGCCGATACCCTCGACGAACTCGAAGCCAAGCACGACGGGCTGACGGTGAAGCTGCGGATCACCAGCGACGAGGGTCGGATGAAGGCGTCCGAATTGGACGAGCTGGTCCCGGATTGGCGTGAGCGCGAAGCATTCTGCTCCGGTCCGGGTGAACATCTGGACGATCTGCGCTCGTACTGGAAAGACCAGGGTGACTACGACCGGTTCCATCACGAGAGTTTTCAGCCGGTCATCGGTGGTGGCGACGATGTAGGCGAGGGCGGCACCGTCAAGTTTCTCAACAGCAAGAAGGACGTCGAATGCGACGGCGGCACAACGATTCTCGCCGCCGGTGAGGAAGCCGGCCTGGATTTGACGTACGGCTGCCGGATCGGCATCTGCCACACCTGCGTAGGTACCCTGAAGAAGGGGCGTTTACGTGATCTACGTAACGGGGATATCTCCGAACCTACGGGGCAAGCGGTTCGGATCTGTGTCAACACTGCTGAGGGCGACATCGAAATCGAACTCTGATCTTCAAATCGAACAGGGGAATGAATGTCTATCGACGAAACCACCAGGCGTGTCACGGGCTCCGACGAGCCGGTGAACCCGCTGGCGCATCTGAGTGACGACACGATCGCCGAACTCGCCAAGGAGTTCGACGCCATCCACGACGAGGTGTACGCCAGCCTCGGTGACAAGGACCGGAAGTACATCACCTCGGTGATCGCAGCCCAGCGACAGCTGCTGGTCGCGGGTCGAGTGTTGCTGCTCGGATCGACCAGCAAGCCGGCATGGCTGGCAGGTACAGCGTGCCTCGGAATCGCAAAGATTCTCGAGAACATGGAGATCGGCCACAACGTCATGCACGGCCAGTGGGACTGGATGAACGACCCGGAAATCCATTCCTCCGTGTGGGATTGGGACACCGCGTCGACCGCGAGCTCGTGGAAGCACTCGCACAACTACGTGCACCACACGTACACCAACATCCGCGGCAAGGACAAGGATCTCGGCTACGAGATCATGCGTATCGACCCGCGGCAGAAGTGGCACCCGGCCTACCTGGCGCAGCCGTTCTACAACGTGCTGCTGATGGCGTTCTTCGAGTGGGGTGTCGCGCTGCACGATCTCGACATCGAGGCCATTCGTCGCGGTGAGAAGCCGGTCAAGGATCTCGTCGAGGATCTCAAGGGCATCGGCGTCAAGGCACGCAAGCAGTTCGTCAAGGACTACGTGGGTTGGCCGCTGATCTCCGCCGGTGCGTTCGCGCTGGCGCAGGTCGCATCGGGTGGACGTCTGCCCGAGAGCAAGCGCTCCAGGCTCGCGTCCAAGCTGCGTGGGTCTGCCCGATTCGGTAAGAACCGTCGGACCGCGGCTCTGCTGGACAGCCGGTTCAGTGGCATCGAGAGCACGTTCCTGTCGACGGTGGCCGCGAACTTCACCGCGAACATCATTCGAAACGTCTGGTCGAACGCGATCATCTTCTGCGGACACTTCCCGGACCAGGCCTACACCTTCAGCCAGGAAGAGGTGGAGAACGAGACCCGCGGTGGGTGGTACGTCCGTCAGCTCGTCGGAGCCGCCAACATCGACGGTGGCCCGTTGTTCCACTTGATGAGCGGCAACCTGAGCTACCAGGTGGAGCACCACCTGTACCCGGACATGCCCAGCACCCGGTACGCGGACGTTGCGCCGAAGATCAAGGACATCTGCGAGCGCTACGAACTGCCCTACAACACCGGACCGTTCTTTCAGCAGTGGGGCATGGTCCAGCGCACCATCGCACGGCTGGCGTTCCCGGGCGGCAAGACTCGGCCGAAGCCGGGCCCCTACCGTCCCGAGGAGAGCTGGCGTCGTAAGTTCGCCGAAGGTGCCACCAAGGACAGCGAGGCCGCGAAGACGCGCGGCCGCGTGCCGGCAGGGCATCCGGCGGCCGGACCGGAGCACAACTCCGGCGGCGTCGATGTTCAGCCGCCGCCCCGTGGCGACGACTGAGTTCGTCCCGTGAAGAGCTGACGAAACCGCGGCCACCCGATTGCCGGGTGGCCGCGGTTCTGCGTTGCGGGTGTCAGGTCATGTCGACATCCTTGGTCTCGATCAACCGCTTGGTGCACACCAGACTGAGTACCGACAGCAGGGCCAGCATGACTCCGATCGAGATGCTGCCGAACGCGGCGGTGAGCGGTGCGGCCAGCATCGGCGGAATCGCGCCACCGAGAACTCCGGCGAGGTTGTAGCCCAAACCTGCTCCGGTGTAACGGAAACGGGTCTGGAACAGCTCGGGGAGCAGGGCTCCGGTCGGTCCGTAGGCAACTCCGAAGATGGCGAGCGTGACGCACATGCCGATCACGAATGCTGCGGGTGACCCGGTGTCGAGAACGGGGAACAGTGCGATCGACCAGGGAATCGCAATGATGCACGCTCCCATGATCACTCGCCGTCGGCCGACGCGATCGGAGTAGGTCGCCGAGACCGCGATGGCAACTCCGAAGATCACCGCGGCACCGATTCCGGTGATCAACACGAACGGCCGGTCGAACCCGAGTGTCTTGGTGCCGTAGCTGGTCAGGTACGCGGTACCCATGTAGAAGAAGGCGAACAGAGATGCCAATGCGCCTGCAGCAGTGATGATCTCGCGCTTCTGGATGCGCCAGGCGTCGAAGATCGGCAGTTTCGTCGGTGCTGCGTTCGCCGGTGCCTGCTCCTCGGCGAGCTTGTTGGCGCGAAAGACGGGGGTCTCCTCGATGGCGAGGCGCATGTACAGGCCGATGAGTACCAGAACGGCGCTGAGCAGGAACGGGATTCGCCAACCGTAGTTGAGGAACGTCTCGTTGGTGTCGCCGAGCAGCAGTCCGGTCGCGAGGAATGTCGCGCTGGAGAAGATGAACGCGGCGGACGGTCCCAGCTGAGGGAACATCGCGTAGAAGCCGCGTTTGCCAGGAGGCGCGTACTCGGCCGTCAGCAGTGTCGCGCCTGCCCATTCACCACCCACTGCGAACCCCTGGCCGAACCTGAGCAGCACCAGGATGATCGGAGCAGCCACGCCGATCGTCTCCGCGCCGGGGAGCAGGCCGATGGCGAACGTGGACACCCCCATCAGCAACAGCGTCGAGATCAGGGTTTTCTTGCGACCGATGCGGTCACCGAAGTGCCCGAACAGCACTGCGCCGACGGGCCTGGCGATGAACGCGACCGCGAACGTCGCGAACGAGGCCACGGTGCCTGCGGTGGAGCCGAGGGCCGGGAAGAAGATCGTCGGGAAGACCAGGGCGGCCGCGGTGCCGTAGATGAAGAAGTCGTAGAACTCGATCGTCGTGCCGATGCCACTGGCGACAGCGACCCGGCGGACACTGGTCTTGGTCTGCACCGTAGGTGGCGTCGATGCGGACACACCCGGGTCGTCGGGTGAGACAGTGGTCATGGTTCCTCCGTTTTGTCGGGTATCGGGTGAATGCGCGATACCGAGTGCGACGAACGGTAGTGATCCGAGTCACTTGATGAATACCCCCGGATGGGGGTGTGGTGGACGCACGAGACCTCAGGCGCACCTCAGGGTTCGCCGGTACCGTCTGACCGCAGGGGAGCGACGCTTGTGTCCGCAGGGTGGGAAGCGAAGGTGATCTGGTGTCCACAGACCACAATCGAGACGTGTTCGACAGTGAGCGGGTGGCTGCGGCGTACGTGGAGCACGCGGGACCCACCGACGGCTTTCTCGACCGCGGGGAGGCGGCGGCGCTGGTGGCTGCGGCCTCGGTTGCGCGCGGAACGCCGATACTGGACGTGGGAGTCGGCAGCGGCCGAACCACGGCGCTGCTTCGGCTGATCAGCGACCGCTACGTTGCGATCGACTACGCACCCACCATGGTCGACGCCTTTCGGCGAAACTTTCCCGACCTGCAGGCGCACGTGGCCGACGCGCGCAACCTGGTGGACTTCTCGGACGGCGAATTCGGCCTGATCGTGTTCAGCAACAACGGAATCGACACCGTGAACCACGACGAACGAGTCCGGGTACTCGCAGAATTTCACCGAGTTCTCGGCGAGTCCGGAATTCTGGTGTTCTCCACTCTCAACCGCAACGGACCGTCGTTCGGGGAGAAGCCGTTTCAGTTGAGCAGACCGACCCAGCGGTTCACGTTCTCACTCGAGCGTGGCGTGACGGCCGTCGGTAGGCGACTGCTCGATCCCGCCGGAGTCGTTCGTAGCGTTGCCAATTGGTGGTCTGCGCGCTCTCGAGTCGTCGATCGCGGAACGTGGGCCGTAGCGCCGCTCGCTGCGCACGATTTCGCTCCGTTCATGCACTTCACCACCGTGGCAGACGTGCGCCGACTGGTGACCGATGCCGGGTTCACCATCTCCGAGATCTTCGCCGACGACGGTTCGATCGTGGCACCCGACGTTCTGACGAGCTCAGCGGACAACTTCACCGTTTTCGCACGCAAGTAGGGCGTCAGCCCAGTCGCTCGAGCGCCTCGGTCATCTTCTCCACGGTGTCCGGCGCGACTTTCGCCTCGAATCCCGCCTTCAGGAACGGGCCGGCTACCTTGGCTGCACCGTTGAATTCGACCTTCGCGTGGTAGTCGATTCGGGTGGAGTGCGATCCTTCGGCAGTCAACGTGATGTCGTCGACGCTGGTAGCCGTCTTGTTCTCGCCCTCGAGCACGATGTGATCAGGCTCGTCGGTGACCAAGGTGTAGGTCAACTCCGTGGTGATACCGAACAGCTTGGACACGTTGTGCCACTGCGTTCCGACGGCGACCGGACCGTCGGAAATCTTTGTGCAACTCTGGGTTCCAGGATCCCACGACGGCGCATTGGAGAAGTCGCGTAAAAAGGCGGCCGCCTTATCCATCGGAACAGCGGCGGTGAAGGTGCGGGTGACGTCGACCATGAGAGTTCTTCCTGTCGTCGGGGATCAGTCTTCGAGCGGGACGCCGAGGTGCTCGGCGAGCCGGCGCATGGTGCCGACGATCTGTTCCTCGGTCACCCGTGGGAAGCCGGCCATCTTCCGGAATTCCGGGTCGGTGACTCGAGACCAGTCGTACACCTGTGTCAGGGCTGTCCGGTCGTCGGCGACCTCCTCGAGTTCCCAGGACCACCGCGTGCCACGAGGTTCCATGCCCTGGCGATTGGGAATCCAACCGATACGTCGGTCCTGCTCGAACACGAACACGGTGTTCTCCATGACGTACTCGCCGATTTCCGGCTGATACATGTCCATCGCGAAGGTGTCGCCCACGGTGCCGAGCGGCGTGGGGTCGATCGCACCACGCAACATCTCCGAACCGTCGACCGCGGCCTGAACCTCGGGGTTGGCCAGTGCGGTGAACACCGACGCCGGGGGAGCGTCGATCACTCTGCGGACGGTCAGCTGGTCGCTCATGGGGCTCGCTTTCGGTTGTTTACGCTGGCTACGGAGTTACCCCCGTCTGCGTGGAAGGAAACTCCGGTCGCCGTTTTTGCCTCCCGGTTTGTTTTGCATCGCAGTGGACACAGCGACGAAACACGACCGCCACGTCGCATTCGTACAGTCGCCGGGTCGGACTCCACAAAATCCAGCTGTGGAGCAGCACCTTGTCAAGGGGTAGCCATGAGTGGAAATACCGTACGCCTGCAGGCGATCAAAGACGTCGAGGCGTATGTGCCGCCTGCGGTCAGCTTCGTCGGAGACGAGAAGCCGGGCGAGATCTTCGGAGAGAACGTCTTCAGCAAGGTCGTCATGCAGAAGCGACTGCCCAAATCCGTGTTCAAGTCGGTGATGGCGACCATCGACAAAGGCAAGAAGCTCGACCCCCTGGTCGCCGACGCGGTGGCGTCGGCGATGAAGGACTGGGCACTGGAGAAGGGCGCGACGCATTATGCGCACGTCTTCTATCCCCTCACCGGCTTGACGGCCGAGAAGCACGACAGCTTCTTCGACCCGGTCGGTGACGGCAGCGCGCTCGCGGAATTCGCGGGCAAGACGCTGATCCAGGGCGAGCCCGACGCGTCGAGCTTCCCCAACGGCGGCCTGCGCAACACGTTCGAGGCTCGTGGGTACACCGGTTGGGACGTCACCAGCCCGGCGTACGTACTGGAGAATCCGAACGGCAACACCCTGTGCATCCCGACGGTGTTCGTCTCGATGACTGGTGAGGCCCTCGACCACAAGACGCCGTTGCTGCGTTCGCAGCAGGCCATGGGTGGGCATGCCGAGCGGATCCTGAAGCTGTTCGGGCACGAGAACATCGAGAACATCGTCTCGTTCTGTGGTCCGGAGCAGGAGTACTTCCTGGTCGACCGACACTTCTTCCTGGCCCGGCCCGACCTGCTCAATGCCGGCCGCACCCTGTTCGGCTCGAAGCCGCCCAAGGGCCAGGAGTTCGACGATCACTACTTCGGGGCCATTCCCGAGCGTGTGCTCGGCTTCATGATGGACACCGAGCGCGAGCTGTTCAAGCTCGGCATTCCGGCCAAGACCCGGCACAACGAGGTCGCACCCGGGCAGTTCGAGATCGCGCCCATGTTCGAGCGCGGCAACATCGCAGCCGATCACCAGCAACTGTTGATGACCACGTTCAAGACCATCGCCAAGAAGCACGGCATGGAATGCCTGTTCCACGAGAAGCCCTTCGAAGGCGTCAACGGCTCCGGCAAGCACGTCAACTTCTCGCTCGGTAACTCCGATCTGGGATCGCTGCTGGTTCCCGGCGACAATCCCCACGACAACGCACAGTTCCTCGTCTTCTGTGCTGCCGTCATCCGTGCGGTGCACAAGTACGGCGGTCTGCTGCGCGCCTCGGTGGCGTCGGCGACCAACGATCATCGCCTCGGCGCGAACGAGGCTCCGCCCGCGATCATCTCGATCTTCCTCGGCGATCAGCTCGCCGACGTGTTCGACCAGATCGCCAAGGGCGCGGCCACGTCGTCGAAGGGCAAGGGCACCATGATGATCGGTGCCGACACTCTGCCCGTGCTGCCGACCGATCCCGGCGACCGAAACCGAACCAGTCCGTTCGCGTTCACCGGCAACAGGTTCGAGTTCCGCGCACCCGGTTCGATGCAGACCGTCAACGGTCCGATGGTCACGATCAACACGATCATGGCCGAGGCTCTCGACTACATGGCGACCAACCTCGAAGCGGCCGTCGCCGAGGGCACCGATTTCGACACCGCCGTGCAGAACCTGTTGACCGAGATCATCACCGAGCACGGCGCGGTGGTGTTCAACGGCGACGGCTACTCCGACAACTGGCAGATCGAGGCCGAGTCACGCGGCCTGCCGAACCTGCGTACGACGCTCGACGCGTTGCCCGAACTCATCTCGGACTCGGCGATGGAACTGTTCGAGAAGTACAAGGTGTTCAACCACCGAGAGATGCACTCGCGCTACGAGATCGGGCTCGAACAGTACGCATTGACGGTGTTCGTCGAGGCGCGTCTGACACTGGAGATGGGCCAGACGTCCATTCTCCCCGCAGCCGTGCGCTATCAGACCGAGCTGGCGCAGAACGTCAGTGCACTCAAGGGTGCGGGCGTCGACGACGTCGACATGACTGCGCTGCAGGCGGTCTCGGCACCGCTCGCCGAGCTGCGGGCAGCGTTGGCGACGTTGAAGGCCGCGCTCGAAGCCGACCCCGGCGGCGAGGCCCTCGCCGAGGCGACGCACGCCAAGGACGAACTGCTGCCCGCGATGGCCGCCGTTCGATCTGCGGCGGACACTCTGGAAGCCATGGTGGCCGACGATCTGTGGCCGCTGCCGACGTATCAGGAGATGCTCTACATCCTGTGAGTGCCTGCGCGTAGGAGTGGAGCCTGCGGAACGACCAGATGGAACAGTGGTGTGGATAAGTGCCTTGGAGGGCACTTGTCCGCACCACTGCTGCGTTCGGCGTGAGCAATGTCTCGAGACGGAATAGCTCGGTGGATCTTTCGAGTTCGGAGTGAGCAGTGGCAAGTACTGTGCACGCACTCGTGAGGAGAGAGATCCATGAAGTTGTTTTCCCCGTTGGCGCTCGGCGACCTGAAGCTCGACAACCGGCTGGTGATGGCCCCGCTCACGCGGACGCGCTCCGGCCAGGACGGTGTACCGGGCCCGCTGGTGGTCGAGCACTACAAGCAGCGCGCATCCCTGGGTCTGATCGTCAGTGAAGGTACGTACCCCAGCCATGCAGGCCAGGGCTTCCCCGGTCAGCCCGGTCTGGTGACCGACGAGCAGATCGAGGGCTGGCGCAACGTCGCCGATGCAGTGCACGCCGACGGCGGACGGATCTTCGCGCAGGTGATGCACGCCGGTCGCGTGACCCACGAGGCGACGACGGGTGGCCGCGAGGTCGTCGGGCCCAGTGCCATTGCCATCGAGGGCGAGACCCACACCTACGAGGGCAAGAAGGCGTACCCCACCCCGCGTGCGCTGCGTGAGGACGAGCTGCCCTCGGTGATCGCCGACTTCGTGCAGGCGTCGAAGAACGCGATCGCCGCCGGAATGGACGGCGTCGAGATCCACGGTGCCAACGGATATCTGTTGCACGAATTCCTTTCGCCCGCCTCGAACCAGCGCGACGACTCGTACGGCGGCTCGCCGGAGAATCGGGCGCGATTCGTGGCCGAGGTCGTCGAGGCAGTGGTCGCCGCTCTCGGAGCGGGCAAGGTCGGAATTCGCATTTCACCCGAGCACAACATCCAGGACGCGCTCGAGACGGACGCCGACGACGTGCGCGCCACCTACCGCGCATTGGTCGATCGAATCGCCCCCCTGGGACTGGCGTACCTCAGTGTGCTGCACAAGGACCCGTCGGGTGAGCTCGTCCAGGATGTGCGACAGGCCTTCGGCGGCCCGGTGCTCGTCAACAGTGGCTTCGGTGAGATCACCACCCGCGACGAGGCGCTCTCACTTCTCGACAACGGCATCGGCGACGCAGTTGTCGTCGGCCGTCCGGCGATCGCCAACCCCGACCTCGCCTACCGCTGGCGCGAGGATCTGCCGTTGAACGAGCCCGATCCGAGCACCTTCTACACCGATGGTGCCGAGGGCTACACGGATTACCCGGCCTTGCAGCACTGACGAGTGTCTAGCGGCAGGAGTGGAGCCTGCGGAACGACCCGATGTGCAGTGGTGTGTTCGAGTGCCCCTTAGGGGACTCGAACACACCACTGCGCGGAGCGCACTCAGAAGTCCGCGGTCTTACGGGCGCGGATCTTGCTGACGATCGAGAACACCACAGCGATGACCATCAGTGCGTAGAGCACGATGGTGATGCCGCTGCTGATCAGAATCGACGGATCTCCTTCGCTGACGGCCAGTGCGCGTCGCAGTGATTCCTCGGCGAGCGGGCCGAGGATCACCGCGATGAGCACCGGTGCGAGCGGAATCTCGTAGCGCCGCATCATGAATCCGACGATGCCGAGCCCGAGCATGAAGATCAGGTCCACGATCGACGCACTCGACGCGTAGACACCGAGGGCCGCGAAGACCGAAATGCCGGCGTAGAGGTAGTTCTTCGGGATCTTCAGCAGCTGCGCCCACAGCGGTGCGAACGGCAGGTTGAGGATCAACAGCACGATCATGGCGACGAACAGGCTGGCCAGTAGGGCCCAGACGATGTCGCCGCTGCGCTCGAAGAGCAGGGGCCCGGGTTGCATGCCGTACTGCTGGAAGGCCGCCAGCATGATCGCCGCCGTCGCCGAAGTGGGCAGCCCTAGAGCCAGCAGCGCGCCCATCGCCGTTCCGGCCGTGGAGTTTCCGGCCGCCTCGGGACCCGCGACGCCGCGAATGGCACCCTTGCCGAACATCGGCTTCTCGCGCTTGCGATCGAGCCTGCGCTCGGTGCCGTAGGCCAGGAAGCTCGGCACTTCGGCACCACCTGCGGGGATCACACCGAACGGTACGCCGAATGCCGTACCGCGCATCCATGCCGGCAACGCATCGCGGAACTCTGCCTTGCTCAGCCACGGTCGTCCCTGCGACTTGATCAGCGAACGGTCCTCGGGTCGACCGATCTTCGACGCGATGTGGATGACCTCACCGAGGGCGAGCATCGCGACGGTGATGACGACGATGTGGATGCCGTCGAACAGGGCAGGAACCTCGAACGTGAATCGTGAAGCGCCCGAGGGGCCGTCGATACCGATGACGGCGAGGGTGAGACCGATCAGCAGTGCGGTCAGGCCCTTGAGCGCGGAATCCGAGACCACCGCCGAGGTGGCGATGAACGCGAACACCGCGAGGGCGAGATATTCGGCGGGACCGAAGTTGGTCGCCAAGGCGGCGAGCGTCGGGGCGAAGAACACCACCAGGGTCGTCGCGACGATACCGCCGATGAACGCGCCGATCGCCGAGGTGGCCAAAGCCTGTGGGGCGCGGCCGTTCTTGGCCATTCGATGGCCCTCGAACGTGCCTGCGATAGCAGTGCTGTTGCCGGGGGTGTTCATCAGAATGCCCGAGATGGAATCGCCGAAAAGGCCGCCGAAATACACTCCGGCGAACATGATCAGCGCGGCGGTCGGGTCGAGGGTGAAGGTGACGGGCAGCAGCAGGGCCACGGCCATGGCGGAGCCGAGACCGGGCAGGACGCCCACGGCGGTTCCGAGCAGCGCGCCGACGAACACCCAGACGAGGTTCATCGGAGTCAGCGCGGTGCCGAATCCGTCGATGAGATTGCTCAATGAATCCATCAGAAGTTCAGCTCCGTCAGAAGATTTGGGCGAGGACGCCGCCGGGCAGGGTCAGCCCGAGGCCAGCGGAGAATGCGATCTGAATCGTGCTCGAGACCAGCAGTGCTACTGCCGCGTCGAACACGTAACGGCGACCGCCCAATCCGACCGACACGCCCCAGAACAGCAGCGCGCCGGCCAGGACCCAGCCGAGCGGGTCGAGCAGGGCGATGAACAATGCCACCGATCCGACGGTGATCGACAGGGTTCGCCAGTTGCTGACGGTGCCGGTGTGCGGCTTTCCGTCGGCGTCGACCCCGCGGTCGATCACGTCGGGCTTGACCATCAACTGAATGGTGACCAACAGGGCGACGACGAAGCAGCCGCCGGCGACGATGGCCGGAAAGACCTGTGGGCCAGGCGAGGTGGCGGTGGACGGAACATCCATCGTGACGGTTCCGTAGACCAGGAACACTCCCAGTGCAACGAGAAGTGCCGGGACGATCAGGCCGCTGCGGCCGGTCCAGAACGACCGGGACGTACCCGTGTCGGTGTCTGTGGTCGTCGTTGTCATACCAGCCCCAATTCCTCGAGAATTCCGGTGATCCGTGTCTGCTCGACCTCGAGGAATTCGCCGAATTCGTCTCCGGTCAGGACGGATTCCTTCCAGCGGTTGCGTTCGACGGCCGTGGCCCACTGCTCGGTTTCGACCATCTCGGTGACGATGTCGACGAGAGTTTGCCGGTCCTCGTCCGAGATCCCCGGGGGCGCAACGATTCCACGCCAGTTCACGAGGTCGACGTTGTAGCCCTGTTCGATGAACGTGTCCACGTCGAATCCCTCGAGCGGCTCGGGCGAGGCGACGGCGAGTGCGCGTACGTTGCCTGCCTCGATCTGGTCGCGGAAGTCGTTGAACCCACTGACCGCGACGCCGACGGTGTTCGACAGCAGCGACGTCAGGACCTCGCCGCCTCCGGAGTAGGCGATGTAATTGATTGCGGCCGGGTCGATGTCGGCTTCCTGCGCCAACTGACCCGCGACGATGTGGTCGATTCCGCCGAGGGAGCCGCCGCCGATCGGTAGTCCACCGGGATTGGCCCGCCATGCCTCGATCATGTCCTCGAGATTCTGGATGGGTGAATCCTTGGGCACCACGAAGACCTCGAAGTCCTCGGCGAGCTTGGCGATCGGGACGGTGTCGGCCAGGGTGGTCTCGGAGTTGTTGATCGCGATGCCGCCGAGCATGACGGTTCCGGTGATCATGACGGTGGTGGGCTGACCGCTGAGGTTGTCGAGTTGGCTCAGGCCGATTGTGCCGCCGGCACCGGGGACATTGACGACCTGAGCGTTGTTGACGATGCCGTCGCTACGTAGCGCCTGTTGCGATTCGCGGGCGACCAGATCCCAGCCTCCGCCCGCGGCGGCCGGTGCGATCAGTGTCAATTTGGCTCGGGCGTCGGAGCCGCTGGCACTGCGAGCGGCGTCGATTCCGGCAACGGTGACTGCTCCCACCACCACCAAGGCTCCGGCCGTTCGTAGCAGTGTGGGCGATATCGCCATCAGAGACCTTTCGTGTGGGGTGTCACAGCGTCAGGTTAGATACAGTTTGTCTGATTAGTCCAGTTCACAAATCCCCGAGGGTGATCCTCGGTGAAGACGAGCAACGAGCAACGGGAGAGAACGTGTCGGTAGCGAGCGCAGTGGCAGTAGCGATGAGCAACACACCGGAGGGGCAGGAAGCGTTGCGCCGCGGTGCCGCCGAGGCCGAGCTGCGTCAGGCCGAGCTGATCGTGTTGTCCGTGGTGGACCGCGATTCCGTATCGGCAGAGGACCGCGCGGCAGCGCAGGCCGAGGTGGAGAAAACCCTTCCCGGAACTGCCACCACCGTGCGCGTCGAGCCCGACGGGGGCGACCCGGCCGGCGCGCTGGTCGATCTCGTCGCAGACGTCGGTGCGGGCATGGTCGTCATCGGCTCCAAGCGTCGCTCCGCGGTGGGCAAGTTCCTGATGGGCAGCACCGTGCAGCGAGTGCTCTTGGACTGCCCGGTTCCCGTCCTGGTCGTGAAGGCGCCGTGACCCGACACCGACTTCGACCCGGTAGTATCGGACAAACTTCACCCATTACGACCCTGAGGAATCATGGACAGCGATAAACCCGGGCCGGACACGGCCCCCCGCACCACAGCTACTACGTGCGAGGCGGTGTCCGGCGAATGAGCGTTCTGCTCACTCTTCTGCTCGGCCTGCTCGTCGTTTTCCTCATCACCGTCGCGACCGGCTACTTCGTAGCCCAGGAATTCGCGTACATGACCGTCGACCGGTCCCGGCTCAAGGCACGTGCCGAGGCCGGTGACGCCGTCGCCGCTCGTACCCTGACCGTCACCAAGCGCACGTCCTTCATGCTGTCCGGTGCTCAACTGGGCATCACGGTCACCGGCCTGCTGGTCGGCTATGTCGCCGAACCGCTGATCGGTCAGTCCTTCGGCGCGATACTGGGCGGCGTCGGAGTTCCGACGGCCGTCGGTGTCGGCCTCGGTGCCGTTCTGGCGATCACGTTCGCGACGTTCGTGCAGATGCTCTTCGGTGAACTGTTCCCGAAGAACTTCGCCATCGCCCGCCCCGAGCCGGTGGCTCGATGGCTCTCGCTGTCGACGACCATCTACCTCAAGCTCTTCGGGTGGTTGATCACCATCTTCGACCAGTCGTCGAACCTGTTGCTCAAGGCTCTCAAGATCGAGCCGGTGCACGACGTGGAGCACTCGGCGAGCCTGCGCGACCTCGAGCACATCGTCTCGGATTCCCGCGAAACCGGCGATCTGCCCGACGAATTGTCGACGCTGCTCGATCGAATCCTCGACTTCCCCACTCGCACAGTCGAACACGCGATGATCCCGCGCTCGCGATCGGCGACGGTCCGAGACACCGACACCCTCAGCGAGGTCGCTGCCCTGATGGGGCAGGAGCACTCGAGGTATCCGGTGCTCGACGAGGACGACGGTATCGTCGGCGTCGTCCATCTCGCGGACGTCCTGTCCGCGACGGTGCCGGGTTCCACACCGATCTCCGAGCTCACGCGTGACGCGCTGATCCTCCCGGAGATCCAGACCCTGCCCGACGCGATGCGCGAGTTGCGCTCGACCAAGAACCAATTGGCTTGTGTGATCGACGAATACGGCGGTCTGACCGGCGTCATCACGATCGAGGACCTGGCCGAGGAGCTGGTCGGCGAGATCACCGACGAGCACGACGACGACCTGTCCGATCCGAGCCCGGTCAGTGCCGACGACGGCAGCTGGACCATGGCCGGCGAGGTGCACGTCGACGAGGTCGAACGTGCCATCGGCATCGATCTGCCCGAGGGTGACTACGAGACCATTGCCGGTTTCGCCATCGCGCACAACGGATCTCTCCCCGATGTCGGGGAACGGATCGAAGTGGACCTACCACCGGACAACGCCGATCTGGCGAACGACGAGGAGAGTCCCGTTCGTTTCGTCATCCTCGAGATCGAGGAGATCGACAGCCACGTCCCGTCCCTGCTGACTCTGACGCTCGGCGAGCGTGACCCCGAACACGACGACGAGTCGGCCGAGTCGAAGGAAAGTGTGCACCGATGAGCAACATCTGGATTTTCCTGGCCGTCACGATCGGCCTCATCGCTGCCAGTGCCTTCTTCGTGGCCGTCGAGTTCGCGCTGTTGGCCGCCAAGCGGCATCGGCTCGAAGACGCGGCACCCAATTCACGCTCCGCTCGTGCGGCGCTGCGCAGCTCGTCCGAGCTGACGGTTCTGCTCGCCGGCTCCCAGCTCGGCATCACCGTCTGCACCCTCGGTCTCGGTGCGACGACGAAGCCGGCCGTGCACTACTGGCTCACGCCCCTGTTCGAGAGCGGCGGCCTGCCGTACTGGTTCGCCGACGTCCTCGGTTTCGTGCTCGCGCTGATCATCGTCACCTTCCTGCACCTGGTGGTCGGTGAGATGGCTCCGAAGTCCTGGGCCATCGCCCATCCGGAGAAGTCCGCGACGATGCTCGCAATCCCTATGCGCGCGTTCATGTTTCTCACCCGTCCGGTGCTGACGGCACTGAACAACATGGCGAACTGGTGCCTGCGGCGGGTCGGCGTCGAACCGGCCGACACCGTGGGTACGGGCCAGAACGCGGACGACCTTCGGCAGCTGGTGGAGCATTCGGTGAACGTCGGTGCCCTCGATGCCAGCTATCAGGCGCAGATCTCGAGTGCGCTGGAACTGCAGGAATTGACCGTCGGTGACCTGGTGCGTCAGTTCGGCAAGCCCACGTCGGTACCGTCCACAGCGACGATCGACGACGTGCGCGAGGCCTCACGTCGCTCGGGACATCTGCGGATCCTGGTCAGCGACGCGGACGTGGTCAAGGGCGTGGTGCACGTGCGCGACACGTTGACCGCTCCGCAGACCCTCGCCGAGATCACGCGTCCGGCATACACGCTCGAGGCGACGACGCCGGTGTACGTTGCCCTGCAGTCGATGCGCGAGACCCGGCATCACCTGGCACTGGTGGTCGACGGTTCGGCGGCGGCGGACGATCCGGCTCGCAGCGTCGGCGTCGTGACCCTGTCGGATGTGTTGACCCGACTGTTGCCCCAGCCGGTCTGATTCGATTCCGGTTTCGAACGAGACATCCCCGCCCGGCCGAGACGGCCGAGCGGGGATGTCTTCGTCGTGGCAGGTCGAAAGAACTCAGATCGGGGCGACAACCAGCAGGTGTGCCCAGTACGACGCGACGTCGTGGCCGAGTTGGGGGAGCAGAACGTCGTAGAGCAGGTAGGACATCATTGCCGTCGAACTCCTTGTTCAGCGTGCCGTTTCCGGCTCGCGTTCCGAGATTGTGGGTGACCGAGACTGCCGGTCACTGAGACTGTAGATCACACAGCCTTCGGTGACATCCATATCGCCCACTCGCACCCCCCGTGGCGCACGTCAGCCGATGCAGCCCTGCAGGGTGGTGAAGCTGCCCGCGATTCCGGCACCGTTGCACACCGCGCCGTTCGGGGTGAGGGTGATGGTGGAGCCCGGTGCTGCCACCGCGATGGAGAGCCCGAGACCGGCTGCCGTGTTCTGTGCGACGGCACCGGGGCCGAAGGCGATCGCTGCAGGCGCGCCACCGAAACTGCCGTTGCTCACTGCAGTTCCACCGTTCAGTCCGAGTGCAAGGGCGGCTGCGTTGTTCATCGCCTCGGCCGAACCCCAGCCTTCGAGGCCGAGACCGGCCGCCGCACTCGCGACGTCTGCGGAGCTGTCGCACTGCGATCCTCCGACGAGCGCAGCGACATCGGCCCCTCCGGGTGCGGTGGTGCAGGCGACCGGTGCTGCGGATGCAGTCCCGGGTACCAGTGCCGCGAATGCACACGCGAATCCGAATGCTGCCGCCCCGCCGACAATCCTCTTGGTGTGGAACATGGTGAATGCCTCCCCAGATCAGTGCGTCGGCACCGGTGTGCCGAGCGTGTCGGTCGTCGGGCCGATGGTGCGCAGGGCCCGCACGCCCTGGAGTCGAGTCTCGACGGGTCCGAACGCGGCACGGGTTCGGCATCATCACGGAAACGTCTCGGTAGTATCACGCTGAAATAACGCGCTGGTGGGTGTGCGTGGCCTCTAGGATCGGACCGTGATCGGACGCATCGACGAGGTCGTTTTCGACTGCACGGACCCGGCATCGCTGGCGCAATTCTGGGCCGCGGTACTCGGCGGAGAGCCGATGGTGCGTGACGCCGCATGGCACTTCGTCGATGTCCCCGGGTTCACTCGGTTGGCGTTTCAGCGAGTCCCGGAGGGCAAAGCGGGTAAGAACCGGCTACACCTCGACGTCGCCGTACCGGATATCGACCGTGCCGTCGGGTCGGCCGTCGCCCTGGGTGCGAGGGTGCTCGGCGACCGACACTCCGACGCGGCGGGAACCTTCCAGGTGCTGCTCGATCCCGAGGGCAACGAGTGGTGCCTGGTGACGCCGCCCGCCTGAACTCGGCCGATCAGCGGGCGTCGTGTTCGGCGCGTGACTCGAGGACGGCAGGCATGTTGCCCTCGATCAGTTCGATGAGATCGCTCAGTCGGGTACCGACGTCGCGTCCCAGCGGGGTGAGGCTGTACTCCACCTTCGGTGGAATGGTCTCGAGGACGGTGCGAACCACGAGGCCGTCCCGCTCGAGGGTCTGGAGGGTCTGCGAGAGCATGCGTTCGCTGACGCCGTCGACGCGTCGGCGCAACGCGTTGAATCGATAGTCGCCCTCGGTGAGGGCGGCGAGGGCGAGCACGCCCCACCTGCTGGTGGCGTTCTGCAATGTCTGCCTCGACGCACAGTCACGCGCGAAGACGGACGCTTCGAGAGATTCTGCGGGCTCGGACATATCGCCATGCTAGCGCATATCAAAGAGTCAGTAATGACTGGAAAGCTTGCACTGCACGAAAAGTAAGTGCATAGTGAGGGTGTACTCGACACCTCGACTTCAGGAGTTCGATCATGACCACAGCGGTAACAGGAGCAACGGGCAATCTCGGCGGACTCGTCGTCGACGCACTCATCGAGCGTGGTGTCGCACCCGCCGACATCGTGGCGGTCGTCCGAAACGCGGACAAGGCCTCTCCGCTGGCCGAACGCGGCGTCGTGGTTCGGGTCGCCAATTACTCCGATTCCGCCGCGATGACGGCGGCTCTCGCCGGCGTCGACAAGCTTCTGCTCGTCTCGGGCTCGGAGGTGGGTCAGCGAATTGCGCAGCACACCAACGTGATCGAGGCAGCGGAGGCCGCCGGAGTGGGCCTGATCGCCTATACCAGCCTGCTCGCCGCCGATACTTCGGGAGTGAGCCTCGCGCCCGAGCACAAGGCGACCGAGGAGCGCCTCGCCGCGTCCGGCATCCCCGAGGTATTCCTGCGGAACGGCTGGTACTGGGAGAACTACCTCGGTTCACTCGCCCAGACCGTCGAGAGCGGAGTGCTCCTCGGCGCGGCAGGCAACGGCAAGCTCGCCGCCGCGTCTCGCGCCGACTTCGCCGCCGCGGCCGCTGCCGTGCTGACACTCGACGATCAAGGCGGAAAGATCTACGAGCTCGGCGGCGACGAACGCCTCACCTACGCCGAGCTCGCGGCCGTCATCGGCGAACTCTCCGGCAAGCCGATCGCCTACAAGGACGTCTCCGAGTCCGAGTACGCCGCGATTCTCCAGGGCACAGGACTGCCCGACTTCGTGGCAACCATGCTGGCCAGCGCGGATGCCGGGATTGCCCGCGGCGAGCTCGACACCGATTCCGGAGACCTGCAGGCCCTGATCGGTCGAGCGTCCACCCCGGTCGCAGAAGTACTCCGCGCCGCAGTGTGACGGACATCGGGGGCGGTACTTGTAGCGTGGGCGCGGTGAAAAACTCCTACACCCGCACCATGTTCCTGGCCGCCTCCGTCTCGCTCGTCCTGCTGACGGGCGCATGCAGCTCGGACGAGGACACCTCGTCCCCGGCGCCCTCCACGTCCTCCACGTCCTCCGCGTCGTCGGACGCCGGTGCCCCGGCCACCTCGAGCACCTGCCCCACGGCGGCACCCGACGCGGCAGCCATTCCGGAATGGACGCTGGACGGGGACTCCGGCAGCATGGCCGTCGTCGGATCCACCGACACGGCCGCGCCCGCGGTCACCGTCGACACACCGTTCGCCGTCGGCGAGACACAGGTCGAAACGCTGATGGCGGGGGACGGACCGGTCGTTGCAGCCGACGCCGAGGTGTCCGTCTGCTACATGGGCGTCAACGGACGCACCGGGGAAACGTTCGACAGCAGCTTCGAGCGGGGCGCGCCGGTCGAATTCCCGCTCGACGGAGTTGTCGCAGGCTTCCAGAAGGCCATCGCCGGACAGACCGTCGGCTCGACCGTCGCCGTTGCGGTCACCTCGGCCGACGGATACGCGAGCGGCAATCCGGCGGCCGGAATCGAGCCGGGCGACAGCTTGATCTTCGCGATCTCGATCCTCAGCGCGGCGTAGCCGCAGTGGCGTGGTCGAGTGCCCTGGGGCACGCGGGAGTGGAGCCCGCGAAACGACCCGGGAACGGAGCCACGCCACTGCCGCAGGCATTACACCGTCGAGAGCTGCTGAATCGTCGTCGCGCCGCCCGGGGTGGGCGTCGTGGTGATGAAGTTCGAGTCGTAACCCAGCGATTCGACGACGCCGCGGATCTCGCGGAACTGCTCGACGCTGACGTCGGGCGTGCGCTTGAGCACGAATCCGGACGTGCGGGTGGGGCTTCCGACGAACGCCCACGAGTAGTCGTCGGCGATGTAGGCGACGATGTAGTTGGTCGGTCCCTCCTGGCTCTCCTGCGTGGGAACGCCCGGGAAGCTCACGTGCAGTTGGGCATTGGTGACGGTGTCGTTGACTCGTGCGTTGCCGACGATGCGGTTTTCCTGGCCCGTCCAGGTGGTGCAGGTGTTCTCGACGCGGATGTTGGCGTCGTCGATCATCTGGTAGTTCGCCTGGGTGTCGCGGGCGCAGATCAGGTTGAACGGCTGCGGCACCGCGGCGACCTGGTTCCAGGTGCCCAGGTAGCGCTCGACATCGAGTGACGGGATCGGAGCCAGCGGCTCGAGTCCGACCGATCCCAGTGGGCCGACCGGCTGCGCCTGCGCCGGGGCCGCGGTCAGCAGTGCGCCTGCGGCCATGGCACCGACGAGTGCGGTGCGGCCGAATGCGTTGCGGATCTTCATGTGTTCGCTCCTTGGGTTGCGGATGTGTTCTTGTTCGAGTCGATCCTGTTCGGCCACCAGATCCCCGGGCCGATGAGGGTGAACAGGGCGGGAATCACGACGGTGCGTACCACGAAGGTATCGAGCAGAATACCCAGTCCGACGATGATTCCGAGTTGGGTCAGGGTGATCAGCGGTAGCACGCCGAGCACGCAGAACACGGCTGCCAGAACGATTCCCGCGCTCGTGATGACACCTCCGGTGGCCGAAACCGCCCGCACGATGGCAGATCTGGTGCCGTGCCGGGGCGTCTCCTCCCGGGTACGAGTGACGAGGAAGATGGTGTAGTCCACGCCGAGCGCGACCAGGAACAGGAACGCGAACAGCGGAGTGTTGTCGTCGAGGGCGGGGAATCCGAAGACGTGCAGGCTCACCCAGCTGCCGATCCCGATCGCGGCCACTGCGCTCAATACCGTTGTCGCGACCAGGATCAGGGGCGCGACCAGGGCGCGCAACAGAACCAGGAGCACGGCGAGCACGACCGCGAGAATCGCGGGAATCACCACGAGGCGATCGCGGGCCGCTGCGTCGGTGGTGTCGAGTGCCTTGGCGTCGCTGCCGCCTACCACAGGAGTGGAGCCTGCGGAACGACCCTCGGGCGCTGCTCCGTCCACGCCGGTGAGTGCGGCGCGGAGGTCCTCGACGACGGCGAACGACTCGTCGGATGCGGGGGCCGCATCGGTGACGACCGACAGGCGGGTGAGTCCGGTGTCGGAATCTGCGACGCGATCGACCGAGACGACTCCGTCGATGCCCTCGGCGGTGCTGATGACTGCATCGATGTCGGCGGTGGGAGCGAGGACCGTCATCGGATCGGCCGATCCGGCCGGGAAGTGCTGGGAGAGGGTGTCGAAGCCTTCGACGGACTCGGCGGTGACACGGAACTGCTCGGTTTGCGAGAGTCCGATCTGAGTCCCGAACAGTGCGGCGCAGCAGGCCAGCAGTGCGACGATCGTGATCGAGGCGGTGGCCACGGGGCGTCGGGCAACTCCCGCGGCGATCGAATGCCAGACGCCCTCCGTGGTGGTGTCACGGTCCGACTCCTTGGGAACGAAGGGCCAGAACAGCTTCGGGCCGCACAGTTTCAGTAGAGGCGGCAGTACGAACAGGACGAACACTGCTGCGACGACGAGACCGGCCGCGGCCAGTGCCCCGAGGCTGCGGGTGCTCGGCAGCATCGCGAGGAGCAAGGTCAGCAGGGCCAGTACGACGGTTGCGTTGCTGGCGAGGATGGCGGGCCCGGCCTGGCGAACGGCGCGGTGCAGGGCGAGGCGATGATCGGACTCGCGACGCAGTTCCTCGCGGTATCGAGAGATGAGCAGCAGTGCGTAGTTCGTGCCTGCGCCGAACACCAGCACACTGGTGATTCCCGAGGTCGAACCGTCGAAGGAGAGCCCGGTGGCCTGGGCCAGCGCGGTGCCGACGGTGGTGGCGAATCGGTCGGCGAAACCGATGACGGCCAACGGCACCAACCACAGGATGGGTGATCGGTAGGTGACGATGAGGAGGACGGCCACCACGAGCGCGGTGACGGCCAGAAGCGTGAAGTTGGCTCCGGAGAACGAGTTCGCTATGTCGGCACCGAAAGCGGGTCCGCCGGTGACCTGGGCGATCAGATCGGGAGAGAGGCCGTCGCCGGCCGCGGATCGCAGCTCGGTGATCAGTTCGTTGAGCGTGAAGCCCGACAACTCGGAGTCGACCTGGACCAGCGCGATCGCAGCTTTGCCGTCGGGTGCGACGATCGGGGGCGGGCCGGGCTCGTCCGGCACCGAGCGATCGACGGCGAGCAGCCTGCTCTGTGCGGCAGCTGCGCCCTCGATGTCGGCGGCTGTCAGGTCGCCGCCGTCGGCCCGGCTCAGAACCAGGATCACCGGTGCGGAGTCGGAATCCGGGAATTCGGCGAGAAGTTCGTCGACCTGGTAGGACTCGGCCGACGTCGGCAACGAATTCGGCGACTGGTCGGCGGAATCGTTGCTGCCGACCAACCCCATCACGGCCACGGCGAGGATGAAGATCGCTGCCGCCAGCGCCCCGGATCTACGCCCGGTGGCCGCGACCGCGACGCGGTCCCAGACGGTCTTGTTCTCGGTTCGAGTGCTGTCCACGAAGAAACAATCTCATTTACTTAGATATTAAGCAACTGAATCTCTTGCGGGCAGTAGTCTGACGGTGACCGCAGCGAAGGAGTTGCCACCGACATGGCCGACCGAAACCACCTCGAATCCGCGATTTCCGCGGATCTACGAGCGCTGTCGTCGGTCTCCGAACAGATCGGCCAAGTGTTCGGCGCTCTACACAGCCTGCGGCCCAATGACTTTCGGGCTCTGTTGCACGTCATGGTCGCCGATGTCGAGGGTGCGCCGCTGACGGCGGGGGAACTGGGCACGATGCTCGGTCTGTCCTCGGCGGCGATGACCTACCTCGTCGAGCGCATGATCACCTCCGGGCACATCCGCCGCGAATCCGACGCGTCCGATCGACGCAAGGTCATTCTGCGGTACGACGAGCACGGGATGGAGGTCGCTCGCGGGTTCTTCGGCCCCCTCGGTAAGCGGACGAGCGCCGCATTGGCGGATCTCCCCGATGGCGATCTCGCCGCCGCGCATCGGGTGTTCGAAGCGCTGATCGGCGCTATGCGAGAACATCACGCGGACCTGGGAAACAGTCGTCGCGCGTAGGGGCCGCGCCCGGCGCGATGTTCGAACCGCTGGTGGGTGGCCTGTTCGGGCCGATGCTGGACTCCGAGCGTGCCAGTGCCGTAGGGTTGGCCACGGTTGAGCTAACAGCCGGTCACGGGGAAACGCAGCGAAGTCGGCGTCCGGGTCAGGCTAAAATTCTGCTCCCGCTGCGTCAATCGGTTTCCCCCTCAGTTCGACCGATCGATGGGATCTGCCATGAGTGTTGAATCTTCAGGCAACAAAGTTCGAACCACCCCGGTGACTGTCGCGGAGAAGTCCGTGTCCGTCGCAGCAACCGGAGCAATCTTCACCGCGCACGACGGCCCCGACGGCTCACTCGTCGTCGCCGTCCACGGCGACATCGACATGCGCAGCGCGCCGATGTTCTCCGATTTCGTCTGCAGCCGCGTGTCCAGCAAAAGGCATGTCACCCTCGATCTGTCCAATGTCGAATTCTTCGGCATCGCAGGTCTCACAGTTTTCGATGCAGTCCGTGACTACACGGCCGGCATCGGCGCATCATGGTCGATCGTCGCAGGACGCTCGGTCTCACGTCTGATCCAGGTCGCCGACCTCGAGTCCACGATTCCGACGGCTCGTCCCTCGAACGACCGGTAATACTCCGGCGATCATCGCCGCGACAAGAGGTGGGCAGCTCCAGTACGGGGCTGCCCACTGTTCGTCGTTCTCGAGTCGTCGGTCCCCCGAGTTTTTGTCCGCGAACGAACGAACGACCCTGCAGTACGGCGTAGCCGGTGTACAGGGTCGTCCGAAGTTGTTGCAGGCCAGGAGAACTAGTCCTCGGTTCCCTCCGAGGCGCTGAAGAAGGCCCACTCGCCGTCGTGCTCGACCTCGAGTCGCCATCCCAATTCCTCGTTGTCCGACTTGCTGTCCTTGAACCAGGCGTGCGCGTCCTCCGAACTGGAGATGTCCTTGGTCTCGACGACGGTTCCGTGCGGATCGATAACTCTGTAATTTGCCATGACGTCGGGATGCCCCGATGTCGCACGACCTAATCCACGCTGGAACGCCGAGGCGAGAGGGCGGCCGACTTCGGTGGTGGACAAATGCGCGCGCATTCGTCGAATGCGCGCGAAATCGCCTCGGAAACCTCGCGATTCTGCGCGCAGCCGGCAAACGCGCGCGCTTGTGCGGTGAGCGAGTTGTCGAGTGCACCCGCTATGTACGCGAGAGCACCGATCGCGCGAAGAACATCAGGTTCGCCGGACGCTCGGCCAGTCTGCGCATGAAGTAGCCGTACCACTGCGACCCGTAGGGCACATACACGCGAACGTGCCGCCCGGCATCGACGAGTCGGCGCTGCTCGGGATCGCGGATGCCGTACAGCATCTGGAACTCGAACTCCTCGGACGACCTGCCCGCGGACGCCGCGAACTGCTCCGCCGCGTCGATCATCTCCGGATCGTGTGAGGCCACCATCGGGTAGCCGCGACCGTTCATCAAAACCTGCAGGCACCTCAGGTACGAATCGGACACCTCGCGTGCACTCTGAAACGCCACCGACGACGGTTCGTTGTACGCACCCTTGCACAGGCGGATCCGAGATCTCGGTCCGGACAGGTCCCGGCAGTCGGCCTCGGTGCGTCGCAGATACGCCTGCAGCACCGTACCCAGATCCGGAAAGTCCACGCGCAGTTCGCGGACGATCGACAGGGTCGAATCGGTGGTCGTGTGGTCCTCGGCATCGACCGTCACCCACACGCCGGCCGCCGTGGCAGCAGTGCAGATCGTCCGTGCGTTCTCCAGCGCCAGGGTTCGGTCGATTCCCTGGCCGAGCGCGGACAGCTTGAGTGAGATCTCCAGCGCTGTCGCATCGGCTCTTCGCGTCGAAAAGCGTTGTATCAGTGACAGATACGCGTCCACGGTTGCTTTCGCCTGGACTCGGTCGGTGGTGTCCTCACCGAGGTAGTCCACCGAGACGAACCGGCCCGACGCCAGCAGGGTATCGACCGCGCCGACGGCCGCGGGCTCGGATTCACCCGCGATGAATCGGTCGACGAGTGATCGGGTGGCGCGCAGCCGCGTCACCGTCGCCTGCAGTTTCGGTGAACGCGCCGCCGCCAGCAGCGCCGGCCGCAGCGGATTGCTCAGCAGAGTGGTCATCGCGTTCCCTCGCCTTCCTGGTGTGGGTAGCCGTGGGTGGTGGGCGGAACGAACGTTTCCTTCACGGTGCGGGCCGAGGTCCACCGCAGCAGGTTCTGCGGTGAGCCGGCCTTGTCGTTGGTGCCCGATGCACGGGCTCCGCCGAACGGTTGCTGTCCCACCACTGCGCCGGTCGGTTTGTCGTTGACGTAGAAGTTGCCTGCGGCGAATCGCAGTGCCGCATGGGCGTGTTCGACGGCGGTGCGATCGGTGGCGATGACCGCTCCGGTCAATGCGTACTTCGAGCCACTGTCCACGGCGCGCAGGGTCTCGGCGTAGGCGTCGGGCTTGCTGTCGTCGTAGACGTGCACGGCGAGGATGGGGCCGAAGTACTCGGTGGTGAAGGCCTCGTCGGTGGGATCGTCGCCGAGAAGCACCGTGGGCGAGACGAAGTAGCCCTCTGAGTCGTCACAGGTTCCGCCTGCAGCAATGGTCAGGCCGGGGACGGACTTCGCTCGGTCGAGGGCAGCTGCGTTGCGGTCGAACGCCTTTCGGTCGATGACGGCACCGCCGTAGTTGGAGAGGTCGGTCACGTCACCGTACTTCAGCGCCGAGACCTGCTCGACGAACGAATCGCCCATCGACGCCCACAGCGATTTCGGTACGAAGGCCCGGGATGCTGCCGAGCACTTCTGCCCCTGGAAGTCGAACGCACCGCGAATCATGGCCGTGGTCAACACATCCGGATCGGCCGAGCTGTGCGCGACGATGAAGTCCTTGCCGCCGGTCTCGCCGACGAGCCGTGGATACGAGTGGTAGTTCGAGATGTTGTTGCCCACCTGACGCCACAGCGTTTGGAACGTCGCGGTGGATCCGGTGAAGTGGATGCCGGCCAGCCGCGGATCGGCAAGGGCGACTTCGGACACCATCGGACCGTCGCCGAGAACGAGGTTGATCACCCCCGGCGGCAGACCGGCGGCTTCTAAGAGCTGCAGCGTGAGATATGCGGCCACGGCCTGGGTGGGCGAGGGCTTCCACAGCACGGTGTTGCCCATCAACGCGGGCGCGGTGGGCAGGTTGCCTGCGATGGCGGTGAAGTTGAACGGAGTGATGGCGTAGACGAAGCCCTCGAGCGGACGGTATTCGACGCGATTCCACACTCCCGGTGCCGATATCGGCTGCTCGGCGAGAATCTGCCGGGCGAACGTGACGTTGAACCGCCAGAAGTCGATGAGCTCGCAGGGTGCGTCGATCTCCGCCTGGTAGGCCGACTTGGACTGACCGAGCATCGTTGCAGCAGCGATTCTTTCGCGCCACGGGCCGGACAGCAGATCGGCGGCCCGCAGGAACACCGCGGCGCGCTCGTCGAAGGGAAGATCGCGCCACATCGGCGCGGCTGCCGTGGCGGCGTCGATGGCGTCGCGCACATCCTGGTGGCCGGCACCGGCAAAACTGCCGATGATCGACGAGTGCTTGTGCGGTTCGACGACGTTCTCGCGTGGGCCGTCGGCCTGTCGGTGAACTCCGCCGATGACCTGATGGATCTCGACGGGGGAGGAACGCAGTTCGGTCAGGCGGCTGCGCAAGCGGGTGCGTTCCGGGCTACCCGGGGCGTAGGTGTTGACCGGCTCGTTGGTGGGGGTGGGGACGGATGTGACGGCGTCCATGGCTGCTCCTCGGCTTCGGTGTGTGCTGCTCATTGAAGTCCGATCCGCACCGCGTTCAATCAGCTCATCGGCCAAAGAATTCGTGATCTACTTGTCCTCATGGCCAACACGGTGTCGCTGCGTTCGATGTTGACCTCGCTGCACAGCGCCGTCGTCGAACTCGTCCTCGCGCCCGCCGGAACGGACATGGCCGTCGAGTCCGTCGCTCTGCTCGATGCCGACGACCTGCGGCTACCTCCGGGAGCATCCTCCGATCTGACGCTGCTGGTGGGCGTGACCGAGGCCGATGTGATCCGGTGGTTCGACGATCTCGCGTTGCGTCCGGTCGCAGACCGACCGCTCGCGGTGCTGACCAAAGTCGCCGCCTCGACCGCGCTGTCCCACGGTGCCAGGGAGACCGGCATCGCATTGGTCGCAGTGCACCAGCAGACACGGTGGGAGCTGTTGCTGTCGATGATGCGCGGAGTTCTCGATCAGGCCCGAGCCCAGAGCACCGACGACGGACTGTTCGGAGCCGACACCGACCTCTACGAACTCGCGCAGACGGTGGCGTCGCTGACGAAGGGCATGGTGAGCATCGAGGACGAGCGCTCACACGTGTTGGCCTACTCGGCATCCGACGACGCGGCCGACGAACTGCGAACTCTGTCGATTCTCGGACGCGAAGGACCGGCCGACTATCTGCGCAGGCTGCACGAGCGTGGCGTGTTCGATCGACTCCGCCGCACCGACGACGTGATCGACGTGCCGGCCGATACCGAACTGGAGATTCGTCGACGCCTCGCAGTCGGGATTCGTCGCATGACCGGCAGCCCAACGACTCTCGGGACGATCTGGGTGCAGCAGGGTTCCCTCCCGCTCGCCTCGGACGCCGACGCGGTACTGCGCGGTGCCTCCGCTGTCGCGGCCCGACTGATCACCCGCATCGCTAACGCCCCGACCAACGAGGCCCTGCAGATTCAGCGCCTGCTCGGGGCCAGGGGCGGCGGTGTCGATATCCCGTCGCTGGCGTCTGCGCTGTCGATACCCACCTCGGGTTCCGCGGCGGTCGTCGGATTCGCGGCCTGCGGAGACTTCGAGATCAGCGCCCTGGCACCGTCTGTTCGACTGCACGCCAGCGCTTTTCGACGAGACTCGTTGGTCACCACCATCGGTGAGAGAATCTACGCGCTGTTTCCCGGGGTGGCGTCGGGCACGGGGATTGCGGCGTGGACCGCCGACGCCGTCGGACGGATCGAGACGCGTACCTCGATGGCGTTGCGCGCTGCGGTCGCAGCCCCGATCGCCGGTCTCGAAGGCGTGGCCGTGGCCAGGTTCGAGGTCGACCGAGTTCTCGACGGCACCACCGGCGAGGTGCGGGTCACGACGCTGGAGGAGTCGAGAACCTCGGTGTTGCTGGGCGAAATCCTGGAACTGATCACCAATCACGAACAGCTGCGAGACCCGCGCATCGCCGCCCTCGACCGATACGACGCCACCAATGACTCCAGAATGCGCGAGAGTCTCGAGACGTACCTGGCGTGCTTCGGCGACGTTCGGGCTGCCGCCGAGCGATTGCACATTCACCCGAACACCCTGCGCTACCGCATTCGCCGCGTCGAGCAGATCCTGGACCTCGATCTCACCGATTCCGACGCACGTCTACTCGTCGAGATCCAACTGCGTATTGGAGCGGCTCCGCCGCACGTGAGCAGGAGTGGAGCCCGCGGAACGACCCAAGTGAGCGAAAACTCGTAGCAGGCTACGAGTTTTCATGCACGTGGGGTGCCGGTGCTGGATCGGATCACCAGGGTCGGTTCGATGCTCGAACGCCTGGTGCTTCGGTTTCCGGTGTCGATCTGGTCGAGCAGAATTTCGACGCTTCGTACGCCGACGTCGGTGAATTCTTGGCGGATGGTGGTCAGGGGCGGTGAGAAGAATTCGGCGTCGGGAACGTCGTCGAAGCCGACGACGCTGACGTCCTGCGGTACTCGCTTTCCGTGGACGTTCAGCGCGCGGAGCACCCCGAGTGCCATGGAGTCGTTGCCTGCGAACACTGCGGTGACGTCGGCGTCGACGGCCAGTTCGCTGCCGGCCCGGAACCCTGATTTCGCAGTCCAATCGCCGCTGAGGGTGGGCGGCGGTTCGATGCCTGCTTCCTCGTGGGCCATCCGCCATCCGGTGACGCGGTCGCCGGCCTCGTACCAGCCCAGCGGTCCGGCAACGTGCCACACGGCGCTGTGTCCGAGCGAGAGCAGGTGACTGGTTGCGGCCCTGGCTCCGGCGATCTGGTCCACCGAGACGACGGCCAGATCACCGGCAGGCGAACCCTCCACGGCGACGAGTGGGAGTTCCCCGGCCAGATCGGCGATATCTCCACCGTCGGTGCGCAGAGGCGCGATGACGACGACGCCGTCGACACCCTGCTTCTGCAACCGGCGCACACAGGTGATGATGGCTGCCTCGTCGAACGAGGTGGGGACGCCGACCACCACGGAGTAGCCGGCGTGACGGGCTGCGTACTCGACGCTGTACAGCGTCGACACCGGACCGTAGAGAGCGTTTCCGGTCCCCACGATTCCGATGGTCTTGCTGCGGCCGGTGACCAGAGCGCGAGCAGCAGTGTTCGGGCGATAGCCGAGTTCCGAGATCGCCTGATGCACTTTGGTTCTCGTCGCTTCGGTCACGTTGGGATGACCGTTGATGACGCGGGAGACGGTCTGATGGGACACGCCTGCGAGACGGGCGACATCGGTCATGGCGGGTCCGCGAGTGGGTGTCATCTTCCGAGCCTCCCTTCGTGATCGAAGACAATCACAGCATGCCCGGGCCGGTGGTGCCCGCGACTGTGTGGATTACGTGGGTGTTGTCACCGCGGAACCGGTCGTGGTGGGCGCAGGCTTGCCTGGCTCGGCACCGGAGAACATCTCGGCCGGCACAGGCACTCCCAGATAGCTGCTCGGAGGCGCAGCTTTGTCGCCCTTGTTGCCCTTACCGCTCGCTGCTCGGCGCTTGGTCCAGATGTCGAATGCCACTGCGGCGAGGAGTACCAGGCCCTTGACCAGCTGAACGCGTTCGCTGGGCGAACCGATGAGCGACATTCCGCTGTTGATCACGGCGATGATGAGTCCACCGGTGAGCGCGCCGACGATGCGGCCGACGCCGCCCTGCACTGCTGCACCGCCGATGAATGCCGCCGCGATCGCGTCGAGCTCGAAGCCGTTGCCTGCGGTGGGGCCCGCCTGATTGAGGCGGCCGGCGAAGATGATTCCGGCGAGGGCGGACAGTACGCCCATGTTCACGAAGATCCAGAAGGTGACCGGCTTGACCTTGATGCCGGACAGCGATGCGGCGTGGATGTTTCCGCCGATGGCGTACACGTGCCGACCGAACACCGTCCGGCCTGCCAGCGTCGAATAGCCCATCACCAGTACGGCGAGAAGGATCAGCACGTACGGCAGGTTCTTGAAGCGCGCCAGCTGGACGGCGACGGCGAGAACCAGACCGCCGGCCAGAACCATCTTGAGCAGGAACAGGGGCATCGCGTCGACGGCCTGCCCGTACTTCTGCCGACCAGTCCGAGAACGCCACTGCGTGAACACGATTCCGGCAACAGCGAGGATCGCGACGAGCAGGGTGAAGATGTCCGCACCCCCGAGCGGCCCGAGTCCCACGTTGCCCAGGAAGCCGGGGAGGAAGCCGTTGGAGAGAGTACGTACGGGTCCGGGGAACGGTCCGATGCCCTGGTTACCGAGAACGATGAGGGTGACCGCGCGGAAGATGAGCATGCCGGCCAGGGTCACGATGAATGCCGGAATGCCGAAGTACGCAACCCAATAGCCCTGCCAGGCTCCGATCAGACCGCCGATGATCAGCGTGATGAGCACCGCAAGAGGCCACGGCACGTTCTGCTGAACCATCAGCACACCCGAGATCGCTCCGGTCGCCGCGACAACCGATCCGACGGACAGGTCGATGTGGCCCGCGATGATGATCACGACCATGCCGATGGCCAGGATGAGGATGTACGAGTTCTGGACCACCATGTTGCTGATGTTCTGCGGGACCAGCAGTTGGCCGCCGGTGAGAACGGTGAACAGCAGGATGATCAACGCGAACGCGATGAAGATCCCGCTCTGGCGGAGGTTTCGCGTGAGCAGCCCCCGTACGGTCGACAGCTGGTTCATCGAAGTACTCCTGTTCCACGGGTCATGAGGTGCATGAGGGATTCCTGTGTCGCGTCCTCGCGAGTCACCTCACCGGTGATCCGGCCTGCGGACAGCGCGTAGATCCGGTCGCACAGTCCGAGCAGTTCCGGTAGCTCGGAGGAGATCACCAGAATTGCCTTGCCTGCGTCGGCGAGATCGTTGATGATCGAATAGATTTCGAACTTCGCGCCGACGTCGATTCCTCGCGTCGGTTCGTCGAGGATGAGCACGTCGGGATCGCTGAAGATCCACTTGCTCAGCACGACTTTCTGCTGATTGCCGCCGGAGAGCTTGCCGACGACGGCAGAGACGTTCGGTGCCTTGATGTTCATGCTCTTCCGGAAGCCCTCGGCCACCTTGTATTCCTGGTTGTCGTCGACGAAGCCACCGGTCACCAGTTTGTCGAGTGCCGCAGTGGAGATGTTGCGTTTGATGTCGTCGATCAGGTTGAGGCCGTAGCGCTTTCGGTCCTCGGTGGCGTAGGCGATTCCGTGATGGATGGCGTCGCTGACGGATTTGACGTGTATTTCCTTGCCGTACTTGTACAGTCGCCCCGAGATGTCGATGCCGTAACTGCGTCCGAAGACACTCATGGCCAATTCGGTGCGTCCGGCACCCATCAGCCCGGCCAGGCCGACGATCTCACCCCGGCGCAGCGTCAGATTCGCTCCGTCGACGACGGTTCGGCCGTGCTGGGTCGGGCTGTGCACGGTCCAGTCCTCGATACGCAGAACTTCCTCTCCCACAGTGGATTCGTGTGGTGGGAACCGGTGCTCGAGATCGCGGCCGACCATCAGCGAGATGATGCGATCCTCGGTGACCTCGGGGCTGCGCATGTCCAACGTCTCGATGGTTCGGCCGTCACGAATGATCGTGGTGCGGTCGGCGACGGCCGCGATCTCGTTGAGCTTGTGCGAGATGATCACGCACGTGATTCCCTCGTCTCGCAGACCGCGAAGCAGGTCGAGCAGGTGAGCCGAGTCCGAATCGTTCAGTGCTGCAGTCGGTTCGTCGAGAATCAGCAGCGTGACGTCCTTGGACAACGCCTTGGCGATCTCGACGAGTTGCTGCTTGCCGACCCCGAGATCGTTGACCACGGTGACCGGGTTCTCCCGCAGCCCTACCCGATTCAGTAGGGCTGCGGCCTCGGAATTGGTTCGGTTCCAGTCGATGAACCCGCGCCTGGACCGCTCGTTGCCGAGAAAGATGTTCTCGGCGATGGACAGGTACGGACTCAGTGCGAGTTCCTGATGGATGATGACGATGCCCTCGGCCTCGCTGCTCCGGATGTCGGAGAACTCGCAGGCGCGACCGTCGAACACGATCTCGCCGTCGAATGTGTCGTTTGGATACACACCCGACAGCACCTTCATGAGCGTCGACTTTCCGGCGCCGTTCTCACCGCAGATCGCGTGGATCTCGCCGCGATTGACCGAGAGAGTGACATCCTGCAGCGCCTTCACGCCGGGAAACGTCTTGGTGATGCCGCGCATCTCCAAGATCGGGCTCGTCATCTCCGAACTCACTTCAACTGATCCTCGGTGTAGTAGCCGCCTTCGACCAGCAGCTGCTCGTAGTTGCCCTTGTTGACGATCTCGGGCTGCAGCAGGTACGCCGGAACGACCTTCTCGCCGTTGTCGTAGTCCGTCGTGTTGTTCGTCTCGGGCGTCTGACCGTCGAGCATGGATTGAGCCATCGCGATCGTGACCTCGGCCAGTTGCCGGGTGTCCTTGTAGATCGTGGAGTACTGCTCGTCGGCGATGATCGACTTCACCGACGGCACCTCGGCATCCTGACCGGTGACGATCGGGTAGGGCTGCCCTGCTGTGCCGTAGCCGTTGCTCTTGAGCGCGGAGAGGATTCCGATCGACAGTCCGTCGTACGGCGAGAGCACGCCTTGAACCTTCTGGCCCGAGGAGTACGTCTTGGTGAGCAGATCCTCCATGCGCTTCTGCGCGGTCGCCGGATCCCAGCGCAGTGTTGCGGCCGTCTCGAAGTCGGATTCGCCGCTGCCGATCTTCAGTGTTCCGTCGTCCAAGTACGGCTGCAGAGTCTCCATCGCGCCGTCGAAGAAGAACGTGGCGTTGTTGTCGTCGGGAGAACCGGCGAAGACCTCGATGTTCAACGGACCCGCTGGGGCGTCGGCCTTGTCGGTGCCGTCCTCGTTCTTCAATCCGAGGCCGACGAGCAGAGACGTGGCCTGGTCGACGCCGACCTTGTAGTTGTCGAACGTCGCGTAGTAGTCGACGTTGGGGGAGTTGCGGATGAGGCGGTCGTACGCGATGACGCCGATGCCGTTGTCCTTGGCTTCCTGCAACTGGGTGGTGATCGCGGTGCCGTCCACCGAGGCCACGATGAGAAGCTTTGCGCCCTGGGTGATCTGGTTCTCGATCTGATTCACCTGGGTGGGAATATCGTTCTCCGCGTACTGCAGATCGACCTTGTAGCCCTGTCCTTCGAGCGCGCTCTTGAGATTGTCGCCGTCGGCGATCCATCGAGCCGAGGACTTGGTCGGCATCGTCACGCCGATCAGCGCGCCCGCCGTGCTTCCGCCGTCGGCAGGCTGGACGTCCGCCGTCTTGGTGCTCGATCCGCATGCGGTGACCGTGATGGCCAGTGCCACCGCGGCCGCGGCCATGGGTAGATGTCGAAACTTCATCGTTTCTCCCTGCTCGGTGAAATCAGATCTCGAAGTTGGTGGAGAGTGGCCTCGTCTGTGCCGCACATCACATCAAGACGAAAGTGTGAGCGATAACATCGGCATTGTCAAAGTTTATTTTCCGCACCCCCGCTCACCAGTGTGAGCGCTAACAACGAGTCGACGCCGCAGCTCCGAGAGTCGAGAATCTTCGCCGGAGGGGCCGGGGCGTCAGTGCAACTCGTGAACCGACTGTTTCCCGCTCTTGAGCCAGCGACTCGGGAGTCGGCCGACCAGCTCGCCCAGTGGGTGGACCGCAGCCGAGAGGATCTCCACGGAATCCTGCAGGATGTCGATCGAGATGCTCATCCGCTCGATGTTCGGGGCCACCGACGTCAGTGTCTCCGACAGCTTGACCAGCTGATCGAGCGGTCCGCCCTTGGCTGTCAGTCGCTCGATGGCACCGTCCTCGGCGAGCAGAGTTTCGAGGATGCCCTCCTCGGCGATGGCACGCTCGATCAGGCCGTCCTGACGCGTGAGCACCTCGAGCGGGCCGTCCTTGGCCGTCAGTCGTTCGAGCGGTCCGTTGGTGGCGGTGATGCGGTCGAGCAGACCGCCTTCGGCGAGCAGCCGTTCGAGCGGTCCGTCCTCGGCGAGCAGCCGGTCCAAGGGTCCGCCCGGAGCGAGAATTCGCTCGACCGGGCCGCCCGGGGAGAGCAACCGCTCGAGGGTGCCGTCCTCGGAGGTGAGGCGGTCGACGACGCCGCCCTGGGCGAGAAGGCGGTCCAAGGGTCCGCCTTCCTTGAGTGCGTTACCCAGGGCGCGGTCGTCGGAGGTGAGCTGGCCGAGCTGGGCGAGCAGTTGCATCGTGCCGCCGCGTGGATTGGCGAGCGAGGCCACTCCTGCGGTGCCGGACGCACCGGTGGCCAGGGCCATCCTGGTGGTCGCCAGCGCGACCTCCGCGACGCCGATCGCCTGCTCGGCGATGGCAATTCCGGCGCGCGCGGGCAGTGTGATCGCTGACACCCAGTTCATCGTTTTACTGTAACTGCTCGTAGCTCGGAAAATCAGTGAAGAACCTTCAGTCCCACGACGCATCCGACGATGCCGACCAGAAGCGCCACCTTGAGCAGTGACGCAGCTTCTTCGCCGGTGATCATGGCGTACGCGACGGTGAGGGTGGCACCGATTCCCACCCAGACGGCGTAGGCGGTACCGGTGGGCAACGACCGCATCGCGACCGCGAGACCGATCATGCTGAGAACCACTGCGACTCCGAAGACGACGGACGGTCCGAGTTTGGTGAAGCCCTCGGACTTACCGAGCGCGGTCGCCCAGATCGCTTCGAGAACGCCGGAGACGACGAGAATGAGCCAAGCCACGAAAATCACTCCTTGCACCGTCTTGTCGCTGTTCGGGTACGGTGCGCTCGTCCGATTGTCGGAAGTGACTTGTACGATCGTACCAATTCGGGGCGGTAGTGGCCATGGGTTTCGGGCTGTCAGTACGCGTACGTGTTCGCGGGCGCGTCGATTCGCTCGACCGTCGAGACGGTCATCGTGGGTGTGAACGCAGTGTTCTCCGTCGCTGTGGCCGCGTCGACGGTCCCCGATATCCGCAGCCAGGTGCCGTCCGAAATGTCGTCGAGAGACGCGCTACCTGCGTCGAGGTGGATGCGAACGGACCTGGCGTCGGCCGCGCAGCAGATGATGAGAATGCGAGCGAGATCGATGCCGTCCGTCGTGCCGTCGGCGCGCGGCGAGCCTCCGTTCGCGGTGGCGACGGCGAATCCGGTGACGCGAATCTCCCGTCCGTCGAGGCTGCCTTCGGTGTCTCTGACCGCGCGTTGTACGACATCGAGCAACGGAACCTCGGGCGCGCGCTCGTCCGGGAGAGGTGGAAACGCTGTCCGCTGACGATCGGCAGCCGAGGTGACGGATCGATCGCCGACCGCGGAGACACCCAGCGCGGGCGGTGCGACGAACAGGATGACCGCGAGCGGGACCAACAGCAGCCAGTACGGACGCGAATCATGATCGTGCCCGTCGTCGGCCGGCCCACCGCGGCGGATGTCGGCCACGATCGACGCGGCCGCCAGGAGCACGATCAACACGCCGGCAGTCAGCAGATACGGATGCAGCGACGGTTTGACGTATCGCACAAAGCTGCCGTCCAACGAAATCTTGACCATGGCTCCGCCGAGGAGAAACAGCAGAAGGTTCTGCACCTCGCGCTTCATCGCGCTCCCAGAACGAGGTAGCCGCACACCGAGGCACACGCGATCGCGACGACGAACGTCAGCGGGGCGAAACGTGCGACGAACCCGCGTCCGAAACTGCCCGCCTGCATCGCCATCAGCTTGACGTCGACGGCAGGTCCGACCACCAGGAAGACCAACCGCGGAAGCAGCGGCAGCATCGACATGCTGGCGGCAACGAACGCATCGGCCTCCGAACACAGCGCCAGAATCACCGCGAGTACGGCCATCACCAGGATCGACAGCAGCAACTGCCCGGCGAGATGGGCGAACACCCAGTCCGGAATCACCAGATGCAGCAGGGCGGCGGCCGCGGCACCGAACACGAGAAATGCCCCGGCCTGAAGCAGGTCAGCACGCGCCGACTCGCGGAACGTCTCCCACTTCGAGCGGTCGTGATCGTGTCCGCGAGCGGCCAGCCGCGCGGTGATCCACTCCGCCTTGCCGAATCGAGTCCACAGCCAACCCATCACCAGTGCAGTGGCGAGCGAGCCGAGGAACCGCGCGAGAACCATGCCGGGTTCGCCGGGAAAAGCCACCGCGGTCGAGACCAGGACGACCGGGTTGATCGCCGGCGCCGACAGCAGGAACGCGAGGGCGGCCGATGCCGGAACACCCTGATCCATCAGCCGACGCGAGACGGGAACGGCACCGCACTCACAACCGGGCAGCGCCATTCCGGCCAGTCCCGTCACTCCGACGGCAGCCGTTTCGTTCTTCGGGACCACTCGTCGCAGCACCGACGGCGAGACGAACGCGGCGATACTTCCACTGACGAGTACTCCGAGCACCAGGAACGGCGTCGCCTGCACGAAGATCCCGGTGAACACCGTCGCGCCGGTCTTCAGCGCAGGGGACGAGTCGACCCATCGCGCGATATCGGCACCGAAGACGATGCCCAATACGAGCAGAGTTGCGAATACGTGCATGGATGACACGGGAGACCGAGTCATGATTCGGCCGTCGGTCTTCGCGTCGAGCATCGCTGCCATCATGCCCCCTGTGGCTGGGCTGTGTCGTCGGTGGCTCGCGGCAGCCTCGTTGTCGGTGGCTCGCGGCAACTTCGTTGTGGGTGGCTCACAGCAACCTCACAGCGAGAGTCCAGCGAACGAGCAGCATCTCGCGCGAAGATGGACACCGTGAGCGAGACACCCGAGGCCAGAGTCCTGATCGTCGACGACGAACCGACCATCGTCGAACTGCTGTCGGTCAGCCTGAGGTACCAGGGATTCGAGGTGGCGACGGCGTCGTCCGGTCCCGAGGCTCTCGACAAGGCGCGCAACTTCAGGCCCGAGGCTCTCATTCTCGACGTGATGATGCCCGGCATGGACGGGTTCGGTCTGCTGCGTCGACTGCGGGCCGACGGAATCGATGCGCCTGCCCTGTTCCTGACCGCGCGTGACTCGGTGGAAGACAAGGTGACCGGGCTGACCCTCGGTGCGGACGACTACGTCACCAAGCCGTTCTCGCTCGAGGAAGTGGTGGCCCGACTCCGAGTGATCCTGCGCCGGTCCGGCAAGAGCGAGGACGCGCAGCCGTCGCGAGTTGCGTTCGCGGACATCGAACTCGACGACGACACCCACGAGGTGTGGAAGGCAGGTGAGCCGATCTCGCTCTCGCCCACCGAGTTCACGCTGCTGCGGTACTTCATGGTGAACGCGGGAACCGTGCTGAGCAAGCCGCGAATCCTCGATCACGTGTGGCACTACGACTTCGGTGGTGAAGTGGGAGTGGTGGAGTCGTATGTGTCGTATCTACGTCGCAAGGTCGATACCGGAGACACTCGCTTGATTCACACACTGCGAGGCGTCGGCTACGTCATGCGCCAGCCACGGTGACGGCCGTTCGAGGTCGGATTCGGAGCCTGCCGCTGCGTTTCACCTTGGTCGCGGCGTTGCTGCTCCTGGTCGGGTTGGGCCTGCTGGCGTCCGGGGTGGCGGTGACGTCCTCGCTCGAGTCGTCCCTGATGCGTCGCCTGGACAGTCAACTGGTCGAAGCGTCCCAGGGATGGGCGAAACCGGGTGGCGAACGCCCGCCCTTTCCGATCGACGAACCCAACCCGAACCGCCCGCCGACGAACTTCTTCGTTCGGTCCGTGGCCAACGACGGTACCGTCCGGGGCCCGATCAACGATGTGGCCGAGAGTGTTCCGGACCTGTCCGGTGCGCCGTCGGCAACTCCGAAGACCGTCGGTTCCGAGGGCGACCCGTCGAAGGAGTGGCGGGTGATCACGGTGACCAACAGCGAGGGGTCCACCACCGTGGGCATGTCGCTCAGCGCCAACCAACAGACCGTCAGCCGGCTCGTGGTGCTGCAGTTCTACATCGGCGCCGCCGTGTTGCTGGCCCTGGCCGTGATCGCCTACTTCGTGGTGCGACGCAGTCTGCGACCGTTGCGTGAAGTGGAGACGACGGCCGCGGCCATCGCTGCCGGAGATCTGCATCGACGGGTTCCCGAGTGGAGTGAGAAGACCGAGGTGGGCCGATTGTCGTTGGCCCTCAACGGGATGCTTTCGCAGATTCAGCGGGCATTCGCGGCAACTGCGGCCTCGGAGGAGGCGGCTCGTGCGTCCGAGGATCGGATGCGCCGCTTCGTCGCCGACGCCAGCCACGAACTGCGTACCCCGCTGACGACGATCCGCGGATTCGCCGAGTTGTATCGGCAGGGCGCGATGAGCGACATCTCGTTGCTGATGACGCGTATCGAGGGCGAATCGGCGCGGATGGGCCTGCTCGTCGAAGACCTGCTGATGCTCGCGCGACTCGACGCGCAACGCCCGCTCGACATGCGTCGCGTCGACCTACTGACCATCGCCGCCGATGCCGTGCACGACGCCAAGGCGGTCTCACCCGCGCGGGACATCTCGCTGAAAGTGTTGGCAGGGCCGGGAATACCCGAGGTCAGCGGCGACGACGCTCGGCTGCGCCAGGTACTGGCGAACCTCGTCGGAAACGCGGTGCGGCACACACCCGAATCGGCGTCGATCACCGTCTGCGTCGGGACCACCCAGTCCTCGGTACTGCTCGAAGTCCAGGACACCGGCCCCGGGCTGGGCGAGGAAGAGGCGGCGCACGTGTTCGAGCGCTTCTATCGAGCCGACTCCTCCCGGACGCGCGAGAGCGGCGGCAGCGGGCTCGGGCTCTCGATCGTCGCGGCCTTGGTGGCGGCGCACAACGGCACCGTTCGGGTGCAGAGTGCCCCCGGTCAGGGTGCGACCTTCCGGGTCGAATTACCCCGCGCCGACGGTTGATTCGCTCGCTGTCCTGGCTTTCTTGCGCTCGGCCAGTTTCGTGTACGCGGCTGCGGCGAGTGGCGCGGCCACGAGCATCGACACCAGTCGGATCACCTGAACACACGCGACGAAGGTGACATCCGACCCCGTGGTCGCAGACACGGCGAGCACGGCGGCCAGGCCGCCGGGTGTGGTCGCAAGGTACCCGGTGAGCATGCTGACCCCGGTGATCGCAGACAGCGCCCAGCCGAACAGCGCGCACACCAACCCGATCGAGAGCACCAGCAGCGCGGCCCACGGGAAGATACGACCGATGGCCCGCAGGCTCGACACGGTGAAGGCGAGCCCCGCTTGCCATCCGATGACGATGAACGCCACCGGCAGCAGCACCGTGGGCACCGAGATGTCGACGGGCCATCCGAGCAGTTCGCAGGCACCGGCGACGATCAGCGGTCCGAGTGTCGCCGGCGCGGGCAGTCGGATGAGCCGCGCCAGAACGATTCCGGCGATGACGGCGGCGATCAGAAAGGCCGTGCCGATGTACCAGGGCGTCGTCGCCGTATCGTCCGCGCCTGCTCCGCCGCCGGTGTCGGTGTGGAAGGCGAAGGTGACGATCAGCGGCATGGTGACCACCACGAGCGCGACGCGCAGGTATTGCACCACGGCCACGATTCGCTCGTCCCCGCCGAGTTCTCGAGCGATGGACACCAGACCCGTTGCGCCACCGGCGATCAGGGACAGTGCTCCGGTGACGGGGTCGACATCGCGATGCAGGGCGAGCAGTGCGCCGCAACCGGCGCTGACCACCAGCGTCCCGGCACCGACGAGAACGGCGGGAATCCAGTTCTCGCCCAACGCGCCGAGAGTGTCGGTGTCGAGCATGAGGCCGATGGTGACGGCCAGCGTGCCCTGCGCTGCCATCGACGCCGGGCGCGGTACCGCAGCCGGGCCGAGGCCGGTCAGAGCGAACACCACGGCGACGACGAGGGCCGCGAACAACGACGGTGCCGTCAGGCCCAGGGCCGCGAAAACGGCCCAGCCCCCGACGGATACGGCCGCGAGGCCGATCCATCGGAGGCTGTTCCCCAGTATTCGTCTCATCCGTTTCGGAGCACTCACGCTCCGGACTTGACCAGAAGAACCGGGACCGGAATCTCGAGGAGCAGACGCTGAATGGTCTGTCCCATCAGAAACTTTCCGACCGCCGAGCGGTGTCGGGAGCCGACCACCAGGATCTCGGACTTCTGCTCTTCGACCAAGGTCAGCAGGGTGTTGACGGCATCGGGATCGGGCCGGCCCACCGCCACGGTCCAGGAGACGGCGTCGGCGTGATCGATATCGGCCAGAGCGGTCTCCACCGACGTGGACACTGCCTGCGTCTCGGCCGCCTCGGCGGAGGGCTCGGCCGATCCGGAGAGTGCGTGCAGGACGACGAGGTCCGTCTCTCGAATGCGGGCTTCTCGCACTGCGGCCGCCAGTGCTGCGCGGCCCTCGGGTGAATTGTTGTGCAGTACGCCAACGGTCATGACAGTTTCTCCTACGACGAGTGGGGTGGGGGATCAGCCGAACGGGATCTGGCCGAGGAGGATGCCGACGGCCAGCATCGCGAGGGAGACGACCACAGCTCGCCACAGCACCTTCTTGTGGTGATCGGCCAGCGACACTCCGGCGAGGGTGACCAGCAGCAAGATGGCCGGAACCAGCGGGCTCTGCAGGTGGACGGGCTGACCGGTGATCGACGCACGGGCCATCTCGACGGGGTCGATGCCGTACTTGCTCGCAGTCTCGGTCAACACCGGGAGGATGCCGAAGTAGAAGGCGTCGTTGGTCATGAAGAACGTCAGCGGGATGCTCAGGATGCCGGTGATGACGGCCAGGTACGGGCCCATGCCCGCCGGGATGACGTTGAGCAGCCACTCGGCCATGGCCTCGACCATGCCGGTGCCCTGGAAGACGCCGGTGAGAATTGCTGCGGCGAGCACCATGGCGACCACGGAGACGATGGAGGACGAGTGCCGTGCGATCGCGTCGCCCTGTTCCTTGACCTTGGGGAAGTTGACCGTCAGAGCGATCGAGGCAGCGATCATGAACAGCACCGGGATGGGCAGAATGTCCATGACGAGGATGACAAGCAGGATGACCGTCAGAGCAGCGTTGAACCACAGCAACTTCGGGCGCAGCGTGTCGCGATTGGGGTCCAGGCCGTCGAAGAACTGACCCGATTCGCCGGAGTCGTCCGATCCGCCGGTGCCCGATCCGCCGGTTCCCTTGCCGCCCTTACGGATACTGCCGCCGCCACCGGAGGCCACCAGTTCGGGTTCGTAGATCAACTTGCCGATGCGACGACGCTCCATGATGCCCAGATGCACGGCGAAGAGCAGCACGATGATCAGGCCGACGATCATCGAAGGGACCATCGGAACGAAGACGTCGGACGGGGAGATGCCGAGAGCGGATGCGGCGCGCACCGTCGGGCCGCCCCACGGGATGATGTTCATCGTGCCGTTGGCGAGACCGGCGACGACGGTCAGAATGACCGGGCTGACACCGAGTTTGAGGTACAGCGGCAGCAGCGCGGACGTGACGATGATGAACGTGGTGGAGCCGTCACCGTCGAGCGAGACGACCATGGCCAGAATGGCTGTTCCGACAACGAGTTTCATCGGGTCGTTTCGCACGAGGCGCAGGATGCCGCGCACCAGCGGGTCGAACAGTCCGACGTCGATCATGATTCCGAAGAAGATGATGGCGAAGAACAGCAGGGCTGCAGTGGGGGCCAGGGACTTGATGCCGTCGGTGATCATGTCACCGATGCCGAGTCCGGCGCCGGCCAGCAGACCGAAGATGACGGGTACGAGGGTGAGTGCGACGACGGGCGTGGCTCTCTTGGTCAGGATCAAGAACATGAAGGCGGCTACCATGAGGAAGCCGAGTATCACCAACATCGTGCACTCCTTCTCGAATGTGTGAGGTGGGTCCGGTCGGACCGGTTGTGTGACTGAAGTTACGTAACCGGCATCACATGTTCGCTGTTGTGCGCACTACCCGCGCAAGCAACGAAAAGAGCCTTTTGCGCATTGTGCTCGAGCCCGCTCGGCGCATAGCCTGGGTGGGTGCGATTGAGGACTCAGGTGCTGTTGTTGCAGGCAGCGCTGGTGGCGGTAGCTCTGGCGGTGGCGTTCGGGGTCTTCGCCATCAGCAGTGGCAGCCAGGCGAGCGAGGAATACGGCGAACGTGCGCTGGCCGTTGCGCGGACGGTGGCGTCGGACCCGGAGGTGCGTTCGCTCGTCGAGCAGTTCTCTGCCGTGGACACCGCAGGCACCGACGCCGCGCCTGCGGGAGTGTTGGCAGGCGGAGCGCTGCAGCGTGCGGCCGAGGGTGCCCGAATGCGCACCGACGCACTGTTCGTCGTCATCACCGACGATCGGGGTCTGCGGTTGGCGCATCCCGATCCGACAGTTCTGGGTCAGCGGGTGAGTACCGATCCCTCGGGGGCGCTGGCGGGCAACGAGGTGGTCGAGCAGGAGCGCGGCACCCTCGGCGACTCCGTACGCGCGAAAGTGCCTGTACTGGCGCTCGGTTCGACCGACGTGGTGATCGGTGAAGTGAGCGTGGGCATCTCCACGACGGCCGTGCGCACCGAGTTGGTGAAAGATCTGATCAACGGCGCGTTGGTGACCGGTGCCGTACTGCTGCTCGGGCTGATCGGCTCGACTCTGTTGGCGCGCAGATGGAAACGGCTGACTCTGGGGCTCGAGCCGGAGGAGCTCGCCGAGCTGGTGCGGGAACAAGAAGCGGTGTTGCACGGAATCGGTGAGGGTGTCGTCGCCATCGACCCCGACGGAGTCGTCACGGTCGTCAACGACGAGGCGCGCACCCTGCTCTCGATCGGCGGTAGACCGGGGATGCGCATCGAGGACATCGGTCTGACCCCGAGGCTGCTCGAGGTCATCGAATCGCCGACGTCCGAGCCGGTTCTCGCGGCCGTGAACGAGGTCGTGGTCATTGCGGCCGCCCGAAAAGTGCTGCGCGACAATCGTGATCTGGGTACGGTGCTGACCGTGCGCGACCGAACCGACGTGGAGACGCTGACGCGTCAGCTCGACGCGGTGCAGTCGATGTCCGCTGTGCTGCGCGCGCAGCGTCACGAGTTCGCGAATCGGATGCATCTGGTCAGTGGACTGCTGCACGAGGGTCATCCGGATCGGGCGTCGCAGTACATCGACGAGATCCTCGGTGTCGGACCGAGATCGGAATCCATCGAGGGTATCGACGCCGTGTCCGACGCCTATCTGCGGTCGTTTCTGACGGCGAAGGCCGCGCATGCGCGGGAGAGCGGAGTGCGGTTGGTGTTGGGGGAGAACACCTGGGTCGGCGGCGAAGTGGCCGTCCCCGTCGACGTGACCACGGTGCTGGGCAATCTCGTCGACAATGCGATCGATGCTGCCAGGCTGGGAGTGAGGCGGCCGGCCGAGGTGGAAGTGGAACTGGTACAGGACGGTTCGACGTTGCACATCGTGGTTCTCGATTCCGGTGACGGGGTGGACCTGGCACCCGAGCAGGTGTTCGTCGAGGGGGTCTCGACCAAGTCGACCGAAGAATCGCCGGGCGGTCGGGGAGTGGGCCTGGCGCTGAGTCGGCAGATCGCGCGCACCCGCGGTGGCGACGTGACGCTGGCCGATGCCGGTGGGCAGATCACCGAGGAGAACGAACGAGGAGGCGCGGTGTTCATCGCGTCGATACCGGATGCGCTACAGGCAGATGAGGTCTCGCAATGAGAGTGCTGGTCGTGGACGACGATTTCCGGGTTGCGGATCTGCATGCGGCACTGGTGAATTCACTCGACAACTACGAGGTCGCCGCAGTCGCGACGAGTGTCGCTCAGGCTCGGGAGTTGGCGTCGTCGCAGTCGTTCGATCTGGCGCTGGTCGACGTCTATCTGCCCGACGGATCGGGAATCGACCTGGTGCGCGAACTCGCCTGCGACGCAGTGGTGCTCTCGGCAGCAGCCGATCAACAGACGGTGCGCGCGGCCATGACCGCGGGTGCCTGGACATATCTGATCAAGCCGTTTCCGCGATCGGCGTTGATCGACCGCCTCACCGGGTATCTGACGTACCGGACTGCTCTGGACCGTTCGGAGGAGCTGACCCAGGCCGAGATCGATGGCGGACTCGACGCGCTGCGCCCGCGCGCGGCCGCGCCGCTGCCGTCCTCGCAGTCCGTGACCCGTGACCTGGTGCTCGATGCGGTGCGCACGACGGCCGACCCGATGTCGGCGGGCGAAGTTGCTGCAGCCATCGGCATTTCACGCGCGACAGCGCAGCGTTATCTGGCAACCTTGGTGTCCAAGGGCCGGTTGCGCATGCAGCTGCGATACGGATCGACCGGGAGGCCGGAGCAGGAATACTCGCTACCGCCGGGTGCGTGAGAACGACACCACCACGGCCCCGAGAACCGATATCGCGGCGGTGACCAAAGCTGCGGTGTTCCAGCCCTGCACCAGTCCGCCGGCGTCGTTCTGGCTGATCGCTTGGGTCATTCCGCCGGCTCCACTCCCGGCCGGAACGGCAACCACCGCAACGACGGTGACCCCGATAGCGGACCCGACGTAGCGCGCAGTGTTGTTGGCACCGCTGCCCATGCCGCCTCGTCCGGCGGGAACGCTGGCCACCGCCTCGCGGCCGAGCGCAGCGTTGAGTACGCCGCTGGCGACTCCGGCCACGAGCAGGCCGGGAAGCAACCGTGGCCAGGATGCGTTCTCGGACAACCCCGTCAGCATCAGCATGCCGATCGCGACGCCCACCAGCCCGACGGCGAGTTGCGTTCGACCGCTCAGCGACGCAGGCAGCCTGCGGGCCAGTAAGGCGGTGACCACGGACGTGGCCGACCAACCGAACAGCAGCAGGGCGGCACCGAGCGCGTCGATTCCCAGTACGGTTCCGAGGAACCCGGGCATGTACGACATCAGGGCGATGATGCCGCCGCCGGTGGCCAGCGCGGCGACGGTGGCGGCCAGAAACGGTGGGTGTCGGAAGAGGGTGAGATCGAGCATCGCAGCGGCACTGCGCAATTCGAGGACCATGAACGCGCCCAGCAACAGGGCGGCCAGCACGAACAAGATGATCGGGGCCATGGCTGTCCAGCCCTGCCTGCCCTCGACCAAGGCGGCCAGCAACGCGGCGATGCCCGTCGCCAACAGCAACGCGCCGACCGGATCGAGGCCGCGGGGGGCGTCGGACCTGGATTCTTCGACGAGCACATGCGCGGCGACGGCGAGTGCGAGCGTGGCGATCGCGAGCACCACGTAGGCCGTACGCCAAGTCGCCGAGCGATCCAGTACGGCGGCGAGCAGAGGGCCGAGAGCGATGCCTGCACCCACGCTCGCACCCCAGACCCCGCTGGCCTTCGCGCGCACCGGACCGGCCGCGTGGGTGTGGGCGATGATGCCCAGGCTCGACGCGACGACGGCTGCGCCGCCGAGGCCCTGCAGAATGCGGGCGAGAACGAAGATCAGCGTGTTGGGGGCGAGTGCGCAGATTATCGCGCCGACGGCCAGGACCACCGCGCCGAGTGCGAACGTGCGGCGACGTCCGAAGTCGTCGGCGACCGTACCTGTGGTGAGCAACGCCGCGGCGAGGCCGATGCTCATGGAGCTGAGAATCCAGGTGCGTCCTGCGGCGTCGGACATCAGATCGGCTGCGGTGCTGTTGATGGTCGCGAGCGGTGCGGTGAACGCCATCAGGGTCAGCAGGGTGCCGAGCGCTGCGATGGCGAGCGCGCGGGCGCTGTTCGCGGTGCCGGTGGGCGAGGGTGCAGTATCGGTCATCGTCGTCCTTGTGGTCTGGTGATCGAACTGTAAACGCCCAACTTGGTTCGGTCAACAGACTGTACTATCGCGCCATGGCACTCGGAATCGACTACGCCCGCCAGGACTGCTCCCTGGCCCGTGCCCTCGAACTCGTCGGTGAGCGATGGACATTGCTCATCGTGCGCGACTGCTTCTTCGGCGTCCGACGCTTCGGTGATTTCCAGGCCCACCTCGACATCTCCAAAGCCGTCCTCGCGCAACGACTCGGCGCGCTGGTCGACGCCGGGCTACTCGAACGACACGCTCGCTCATCGGCGGGCGGGCGCGAGAACTACATCCCGACCGCCGCCCTCGAAGGGCTGTGGCCCGCGGTGTTCGCCCTGAGCTATTGGGGTGAGGAACAGACCGCGAAACCCGCGGGGAAGCGTCGACGATTCCTCCACGCGGACTGCGGAACCGACCTCGGGCCACTGGGAATGTGCCCCGAATGCGGGCTCGCGCCGGGACCGCACGACATCGACACCGACATCGGCCCGGGCTACGACCCCGACACTCGATCGGACGAGGTCTCGATGCAGCTTCGGACGCGTCGACGGCTGCTGACGCCGCTGCGTTGAGCGAGATGCGTCAGTTCGGGACGTGAGCCTCGTGGCCGAGCTGGCGTAGCGCTGCTCGGAGCTTGGCTGCGGCCTCGTCCTGCGACTCCGCCGACGGATTCGGGTCGGCACCGGAGATGTCGAAGTTGCCCATGTCGTAGGCCGGAAACACGTGCAGGTGCAGGTGCGGTACTTCGAGTCCGGCGATCAGCAGACCGGCGCGGGGAGCATCGAACGCGGTCCGTACGGCCTGACCGATGATCTGCGCGACGGCAGTGATCTTGGCGAACGCGGCACCGTCGACGTCCTGCCACTGGTCGATCTCCTCGCGCGGAACCACCAACGTGTGGCCCTGCGTGAGCGGCGCGATCGTCAGAAACGCAACCACGTCGTCGTCCTGCCACACGAAACGCCCCGGAATCTCACCGGCGATGATCTTGCTGAAAATGGAAGCCATGGGAACAGGATGCCCTACCCGACTCGACCGGGGCCGTACCAGTGGTCGTGGCTCCCAGGTAATTGCCAGGTCGGTCGCAGGGCGATTCAAGGTCCGGGCCCGATCGTTGTCGTCATGACAACGAATTCCCTCGCACGAGCAGCAGGCCCGCGGCCCGGCTCGAACGCCACGGCCACGCTAGAGGTGGTCATTCCGGTATACAACGAAGAGGCCGATCTCGAACAGTGCATTCGTCGTCTTCACGAGCATCTGGAGGACCGAATCCCGTTCCGGTCCTCGATCACGATCGCCGACAATGCCAGTACCGACGGAACACTCGCTGTCGCACGTCGACTCGCCGACGAGATCGACGGAGTCCAGGTTCACCATCTGGACGAGAAAGGGCGGGGCCGGGCACTCAAAGCAGTGTGGCTGGGGTCGGACGCCGATGTGGTGGCCTACATGGACGTCGATCTGTCCACCGATCTCAATGCGCTGATGCCGCTGATCGCACCGTTGATGTCCGGTCACTCGGACCTCGCCATCGGCTCGCGGCTCAACCGATCGTCCCGAGTGGTCCGCGGTGCGAAACGTGAATTCATCTCGCGCAGTTACAATTTCATTCTGCGTACCTCGCTGCGCGCCCGCTTCTCCGATGCGCAGTGCGGTTTCAAGGCCATGCGTACCGACGTCGCCCGACAGCTGTTGCCGCTCGTCGAAGACACCGGGTGGTTCTTCGACACCGAATTGCTCGTCATCGCAGAGAAAGTCGGCCTGCGTATCCACGAGGTGCCCGTGGACTGGGTCGACGACCCGAACAGCAGCGTCAACATCGTCGACACCGCCGTCAAGGACCTGCAGGGCTGCTGGCGCGTCGGGCGTGCCCTCGCCACCGGTGTACTGCCGGTCGCCGAACTTCGCCGAAGCCTGGGACGGGAGCCGCTCGTGCCCGGAGTACCGCACGGAATGATCAGCCAGATGGTGCGATTCGGCATCATCGGCATCGCCAGCACCATCGCCTACGCACTGCTGTACCTGATGCTGCATTCTCTCATCGGCGCGCAGGCGGCGAACTTCTTCGGGCTGTTGATCACCGCTGTGCTCAACACCGCGGCCAACCGTGCCTTCACCTTCGGCGTTCGGGGGCCCGACGGTGCGGGCAAACACCAACTGCAGGGGCTGGCGATCTTCGGCTTCGCTCTTCTCGTCACCAGTGGATCGCTCGCCGTGCTGCACGCCTGGGTTCCCGATGTGTCCCGGCACGTCGAACTCGCCGTCCTCATCGTCGCCAATCTCGTTGCCACCGTGTGCCGATTCGTCGCCCTGCGGTGGGTCTTCCGTAGCTCACTGGACGCAGGCTCGGAGTCCGCGAGTTCGGAGAAGAGCCTGTGACGACGACGATGGAGCGGCCCTCCGCGGCTGCCGATTCTGCACCGGCGACCTCCCCGCGCTGGGAATTGATCGGGCTGGTGGCTCTGCTCTTCGGAACCGGCGTTGCCTACATCTGGGGACTCGGCGCGTCGGGCTGGGCCAACTCCTTCTATTCCGCTGCGATACAGGCAGGTTCGGTGTCGTGGAAGGCCTTCTTCTTCGGATCCTCCGACGCGGCCAACTCGATCACCGTCGACAAGCCCCCGATGTCGCTGTGGCTGATGTCGTTGTCGGTACGCATCTTCGGACTCAACACCTGGGCGATGCTCGTACCCCAGGCTCTTCTCGGCGTCGCCTCCGTGGCACTGCTGCGCGCCACCGTCAAGCGTCGATTCGGTGGCGCGGCCGGTCTGCTCGCAGGCCTGGTACTTGCCGTGACTCCGGTTGCCGCACTGATGTTCCGGTTCAACAATCCCGACGCGTTGCTGGTGCTGCTGATGATCGCCTCGGTGTGGGCGTTGCTGCGAGGCGTCGAGACCGGAAAGACCAAGTGGCTGTTGATCACCGGTATGTTCGTCGGATTCGGCTTCCTCACCAAGCAACTCCAGGTCATGCTCGTCGTACCGCCGCTGGCTCTGACCTATCTGATCGCCGGGCCGCCGAAGTTCCTCACCCGGCTGTGGCAGCTGTTCGGCGCGCTGGGCGCGATGATCGTCTCGGCCGGATGGTGGATTCTGATCGTGGAATTCTGGCCGGCGTCCTCACGGCCGTGGGTCGGTGGCTCGCAGAACAACTCGATCCTCGAACTCACGCTCGGGTACAACGGATTCGGTCGCCTCAGTGGCGACGAGACCGGAAGTGTCACCCCCGGCCGCGGCGGTATGGGCGGCGACGCGGCCGGGGGCATGGCGGGTGGGATGCCCGGTGGCATCTGGGGCGAGACCGGCATCCTTCGCATGTTCGACTCCTCCCAGGGCGGTCAGATCGCCTGGCTGATCCCGGCTGCGTTGATCCTGTTCGTCGTCGGACTCGTGTTGCGCGGCAAAGCCCCTCGGACAGACGTGCAACGAGCTTCGCTGATCGTCTGGGGATCGTGGTTGCTGGTCACCGGTCTGACGTTCAGCTTCATGGCCGGAATCTTCCACTCGTACTACACCGTTGCGCTCTCGCCCGCCGTCGCTGCTCTCGTCGGCATCGGCAGTGTGGTGCTGTGGCGTCGACGCGAGACGTACTGGGTACGGATCGCGATGGCCGTCGCGGTGGCGTCGACCGTCGTGATGGCGTGGGTGTTGCTCGGTCGCAGTGAGAGTTTCGTGCCGTGGCTGAAGTGGGCGATTCTCGTCGTCGGAATCGTGGCGATCGTCGCGCTGCTGATCCCGGCACTGACTCGCGGCAGGCTGGCTGCGGCGTCGATCCTGGCGGTGATGTTCGCCGGACTCGCCGGACCGACCGCCTATGCGGTCGACACCATCGGCACCCCGCATACCGGAGCCATCGTCTCGGCCGGTCCCAACACCGGCATGCGCGGATTCGGCGGTATGGGCGAAGGCCGAGGCGGTCCGGGCGGGATGCAGTTGCCGGCCGGGGTCCAGATACCTGCCGGAATGCAACCGCCTGCGGGTTTCCCGGGTCAGGCCGGGGCTGCCGGCGGGGCCGAGATGGGCGGGACGGGTCGGGGTATGGGCGGCGGTATGGGTGGTCTGCTCGAAGGCAGTGCACCGACTGCGGCCATCACCGAGATGCTCGAGCAGGACGCCGACTCGTACACCTGGGTGGCAGCGGCCATCGGAGCCAACACCGCTGCGGGTTACCAACTGGCCACCGAGGATCCCGTCATGCCGGTCGGTGGATTCAACGGCACCGATCCCTCGCCGACCCTCGCGCAATTCCAGCAGTACGTCGCCGACGGAGAGATCCACTACTTCATCGGGAGCGGCGGCATGCCGGGCATGGAGTCGGGGACCTCGGCAGAAATCTCTGCCTGGGTCACCGAGAACTTCACCGCGACCACGGTCGACAACGTGACGTTCTACGACCTCACGCAGTAACACCGAACCACCACGAAAGAGCCCCGCGCCGTGACAGGTGCGGGGCGCTTTCGCGTCGAGCAGATAGTCTGATGCACTGTGCGCGTACTAGTCATAGGTTCCGGTGCTCGTGAGCACGCCCTCCTCCTTGCGTTGAAGGCCGATCCGTCGGTCGAGAAGCTCTTCGTGGCTCCCGGCAACGCAGGCACCGCGAAGCTCGCCGAGCAACACGCGGTCGACGTCGCCTCCGGTGAGGCGGTGACCGCGCTGGCGAAGAAGGTCGAAGCCGATCTCGTCGTCATCGGACCGGAGGTTCCACTGGTCCTCGGCGTGGCCGACGCCCTCCGTCAGGCCGGCATCGCTGCGTTCGGCCCGTCCGCCGATGCTGCGCGCATCGAAGGGTCCAAGGCCTTCGCCAAGGACGTGATGGCAGCGGCCGGTGTGCGGACCGCGCACAGCGAAATTGTCGACTCGCCCGCCCTGCTCGACGCAGCCCTCGACCGTTTCGGCCCCCATTGGGTGGTCAAGGACGACGGCTTGGCCGCAGGCAAGGGTGTCGTCGTCACCACCGATCGCCTCATCGCCCGCGATCACGCAGCGGAGCTCCTCGAGAACGGTCACCCGGTACTGCTCGAATCGTTCCTCGACGGACCCGAGGTCTCCCTCTTCTGCCTCGTCGACGGCGAGACCGTGGTGCCGCTGCTGCCCGCGCAGGACCACAAACGCGTCGGCGACGGAGACACAGGACCCAACACCGGCGGCATGGGTGCGTACACCCCGCTGCCGTGGCTGCCCGAGGGTGCCGTCGAGGAAATCGTCCGGGATGTGGTGAAACCCGTTGCCGCCGAGATGGTCGAGCGCGGTGTGCCGTTCTCCGGTCTGCTGTACGCGGGTCTTGCCATGGGTGCCGACGGCCCGGCGGTCGTCGAATTCAACTGCCGCTTCGGCGATCCCGAGACCCAGGCGGTGCTCGCGCTGCTCGACTCACCTCTCGGTGAAGTGTTGAACGCGACGGCAACCGGCACACTTGCGTCACTTCCTCCGCTGCGTTGGAAGGACGGCGCGGCCGTCACCGTCGTCATCGCCGCCGAGAACTACCCCGGTCGACCACGCACCGGTGACGAAATCCTCGGCTCCGAGGGCGAAGGCGTGCTGCATGCCGGCACCGCGGTGAAGGACGGCGCGGTCGTCTCCGCGGGTGGACGCGTGCTCAGCGTGGTCGGCACCGGATTCGACCTCACCGCGGCCCGAGACGACGCCTACTCCCGCATCGCGGGAATCCGATTGCCGGGCAGCCACTTCCGGACGGACATCGGCCTGGCTGCGGTGGAGGGTCGCATCTCGCTGTAGGTGCGGTGAGTGGGCCGGCGTCGGCCGGCGTGTTCCAGCAAACGCGCGCGCGTTCGTGAGACGCGCGCAGAATTGCCGGAGGTTGCCAGTCGATCTTGCGCGCACTTGGCGAACGCGCGCGCGTTTGCAAAGGTCGGAGGTACCGAGCGAGTCGGGATCAGTAGGGTCGAAACAATGCACAACGAATCGCAGCGATCGAAGGTCGAGCCGTTCCATGTGATGGATGTGTTCGCCGCGGCGGCCGAGCGGGCGCGCACTCACGGCGACGTGCTCTCTCTTGCTGCAGGTCAGCCCTCCACCCGAGCGCCCGAGCCGGTGTTGCGCGCTACCCGCGAGGCTCTGGATTCGCATCTGCTGGGGTACACCGAGACGCTGGGGATTCTGCCGCTGCGTCGCGCTATCGCCGAGCACCACAGCGCGCGGTACGGCATCACCGTCGACGCCGCGGACGTGGTGATCACCACCGGCTCGTCGGGCGCGTTCACGTTGCTGTTCCTCGCAGCGTTCGACGCGGGGGATACCGTCGTGATGGCCAGGCCCGGCTATCCGGCGTATCGAAACACGTTGGCGGCGTTGGGCTGCCGCGTCGTCGAGCTCGATTGCCTGGAAAGCACGCGATTCCAGCCGACCGTCGCGATGCTCGAGGAGCTGCCCGAGCCGCCCGCGGGTCTGATCATCGCGAGCCCCGCCAACCCCACCGGCACGATCATCGACGCGGACGAACTCGCCGCCATCGCGCGCTGGTGCGACGAGCACGGAACCCTGCTGATCTCGGACGAGATCTACCACGGCATTTCCTACGGCAATGCGCGTACGTCGAGCGCATGGGAGACATCGAAAGAATCGGTCGCCATCGGATCGGTGTCGAAGTACTTCTCGATGACCGGGTGGCGACTCGGTTGGATGCTGCTGCCGACCCGATTGCGCAGGGCCGTCGAACGATTGGCGTCGAACATGACGGTGTGCCCACCGGCGATCTCTCAGGTGGCGGCCATCGCGGCGTTCACCGAGGAGTCGCGCGTCGAGCTGGATTCACACGTCGGGCGCTACGCTGTCAACCGCCGAATTATGCTCGACGGTCTGCCGGCCCTGGGCATCACCGATCTCGCACCGGCCGACGGTGCCTTCTACGTCTACGCCGACATTGCGCACCTCACCGACGATGCACGGAGTTGGTGCGCGCGAGTGCTGTCCGAGACCGGCGTCGCACTGGCACCGGGCGTCGACTTCGACACCGTGCGTGGCAATCACACGGTGCGATTCTCGTTCGCCGGGACGACCGCCGATGTCGAAGAGGCGTTGGAGCGACTTCGTCGCATGTGAGCGAAACTTCGACCCCCACTACGAAGTTCTGCTCACATGCGGCGCAGCCGCTCCAGTACCTCGGAGATATCGGCGGCGTCGACGTCGCGGTGGGTCACGAAGCGCACCTTGCCCGCGACGGTCACCGCGGCGATCCCCAGCTCGGCCAGCTCGGTGACCGTCGTCGCCGGGTCGGGAACAGTGGCGAGGACGATGTTGGTCTCCGGCTCCGCCACGTCCCAGCCTCGCTCGCGCAGCCCGGAAGCGAGGGTCGACGCATTGGCGTGATCGTCGGCGAGATCACCGATTCGATCCAACGCGACGAGCCCGGCGGCGGCCAACACTCCACCCTGACGGACGCCGCCGCCCAGCATCTTTCGGACGCGTCGCGCCTCGTGGATACGTGCGGAGTCCGAGACGAGCATCGAGCCGACCGGTGCGCCGAGGCCTTTGCTCAGGCAAACCTGCACCGTGTCGGCACCGGCAGCGAGCGACGCGATCGGAACATCGAGGGCGACAGCGGCATTCCACAGTCGCGCGCCGTCCAGATGGACCTTCAGTCCGCAATCACGGCCGGCGGCAACGAGTTCCGCCCATTCGTCCGGGCCGAACACAGTACCGCCGGCGAAGTTGTGCGTGTTCTCGAGCGAAAGCAGTGTCGTCCGTAGTGCGAAATACGGTCCTGTACCGCCCGCTTTCGCACGCACCGTCGACGCGAGAGGGCGGCCGGGGCCACCGTCGTGGGGGAGGGCGTCGGGCATCCCGCCTGCCAGCCATGCGGCAGTACCGAGCTCGGACCCCAGCACGTGCGCATGCTCGGGGGCCAGAAAGCGATCGCCGCGTTGTAGATGCAGCATCAGCGCGATGATGTTGCCCATCGAACCCGACGGCACCCACAGTGCCGACTCGAACCCGAGCAGCCCCGCCACGGCTTCTTCCAGCGCGGCCATCGTCGGATCGTGATCGAGGACGTCGTCGCCCACTTCGGCGTCGGCCATGGCTTTTCGCATGACCGAATCGGGTCGGGTGATGGTGTCGGAGCGAAGGTCGATCGTTCGATGTGCCACGAGCAACGACAATTCCATAGCGCGAAAGCAGTCCGACGAACGGCCTCGAGCTGGCACGATGACTTGAATGTCCGCAGGTCCGACCGAGTCGCAGCACAAGGTGTCGGGTGCGACTCCGAAGGGGGTGCGCCGCCGGCAGGCACTGGCGTCTGCGGCCGCGGACCTTCTCGTCGAGGGCGGCTTCGACGCGGTGCGACACCGATCGGTGGCCGCGCGAGCCGGGCTTCCTCTCGCGTCGACCACCTACTATTTCGAGTCTCTCGGGGACCTGGTGGCCGCGGCGGTCGACGTCGTCGGAACCCGTGAGATCGACGTCATGCGCGGCCGCATCGAGGACGAGGGCAAGTGCTCGAACGAAATGGAATCGACGGTCGACCTCATCGTCGACCTGCTGATCGGGCCGCAGGACGGCCACGAGCAGCTGATCGCGAGATACGAACGCTTCATCGCCTCGGCCCGGCATCCCGAACTACGAGAAGTGCAGCTGCGGCTGCGCGCCCAGATCGACGACCTGCTCACCGACGTCCTGCGCAGATCGGGCCGAACCGTGCAGGAAGAGCAGCTACGACGACTCGTGGCAGTGGTAGACGGGGCCGTCGTCGGAGCGCTCAGCGAAGTGGACCCCGACCCGCGCCACATGGCCCGAAGCATGCTCTTGGCCGTCATCGACATAGTGGCACCGGCGGAACAGGTGCCGGCCGACTGACTGCTAGTAGTTCTCGCCGGACTCTGCGTCTCGGATCGGCGGCACCTCGCACACACCGTCCTCGCAGACGGGGCCGTGGTCGTCGCCGACCATCTCCAAAGGACCGCTCATGAGTCGGCAGCAGCCTTCTGCAGGACGTCGGCGAATACCGACGGTTCCTGCGCGCCCGACACACCGAGCCGTCCGTCGATCACGAAGAACGGCACGCCGCTGATTCCATAGGCGATGGCCTGTTCCTTGTCCGCGCGCACTGCCGGCAGGAACTCCTCGGACTTCAGCGCCCGGGCGGCCTCGTCACGGTCGAGGCCGACTTCCGCGGCCAGGTCGGCGAGGTCCTCTGTGCGGCCGACGTGGCGGCCCTCCTCGAAATAGGCCGCCAGGAGTCGTTCCTTCATCTCCACCTGCTTGCCCTTCGACTTGGCGAAGTGCAGGAGCTCGTGCGCCTTGACGGTGTTGGTGTGCTGCACGGCGTCGAAGTCGTAGGCGAGCCCCTCGCCTGCGGCCAGCTCGGCCATCTGCCCCAACATCTGCGTGACCTGGGCGGCCGGCATACCTTTGTGAGAGACGAGAAAGTCGACCTCGCTGCCATCGAAGTCGACAGGTGTGTCGGGTGCCAGCTCGAACGAGTGGAACTCCACCTCCAGACTTCCGCCCCCGGCGGTGAACTCCGCAGCGCCTGCCTCGAAACGACGCTTGCCGACGAAGCACCACGGGCACGCGATATCGGACCAGATGTCGACCTTCACTGTTCGGCTCACGACGGCTCCAACATCGGAGCGCGCGTCGGTTATTCCACACGGCGGCGAAGCCGCCGGCACCAGGAACAGGGATCGCGGGAGGCCGGTACTGGAGTCCTTTTCCGAAACAGTGCAGTCGTCTTCCGAGACCGACAACTGCGCCACGTAAGCTGGATGCTCGTGAGCATCCCGAATGTCCTGGCCACCCGTTACGCGAGTCCCGAACTGGTGGAGCTGTGGTCGCCGGAGCACAAGATCGCCCTCGAACGCCAACTGTGGATCGCCGTGTTGCGCGCGCAGTCCTCCCTCGGAGTCGACGTCCCCAACGCGGCCATCGCGGACTACGAAGCCGTCGTCGACCAGGTCGATCTCGCGTCGATCGCCGAGCGTGAGCGCGTCACCCGCCACGACGTCAAGGCCCGCATCGAGGAGTTCAACGCCCTCGCCGGCCACGAGCACATCCACAAGGGACTCACCAGCCGCGACCTCACCGAGAACGTCGAGCAGCTGCAGATCTTGCGCTCACTCGAACACGTTCACGCGCACGGCGTCGCCGTCGCGAAGCGGTTGGCCGAGCGCGCCGCCGAGTACTCCTCGCTGGTCATGGCCGGTCGCAGCCACAATGTCGCAGCTCAGGCCACCACACTGGGCAAGCGCTTCGCCTCTGCCGCAGACGAGCTGCTGTTGGCGCTGTCGAGGGTGCAGGAACTGATCGCGCGCTATCCGTTGCGCGGCATCAAGGGCCCGATGGGCACCTCGCAGGACATGCTCGACCTGTTCGGCGGCGACTCCGCCAAGCTCGTCGCGCTCGAGCGCATCGTGGCCGATCACCTCGGTTTCCGGCACACACTCACCAGCGTCGGCCAGGTGTATCCCCGTTCGCTCGATCACGAGGTCGTCTCCGCGCTGGTCCAGATCGGTGCCGGACCGTCCTCGTTCGCCCACACCGTGCGCCTGATGGCAGGCCACGAACTCGTCACCGAAGGCTTCCAGGCAGGCCAGGTGGGCTCGTCGGCAATGCCGCACAAGATGAACACTCGCTCGTGCGAGCGCGTCAACGGCCTGCAGGTGGTGCTGCGCGGCTACGGCTCGATGGCCGCCGAGCTCGCCGGTGCACAGTGGAACGAGGGCGACGTCTTCTGTTCCGTGGTGCGCCGCGTCGCGCTGCCCGACGCCTTCTTCGCCATCGACGGTCTCATCGAGACCTTCCTGACGGTGCTCGACGAATTCGGTGCGTACCCGGCCGTCATCGCCAAGGAACTCGACCGCTACCTGCCGTTCCTCGCGACGACCAAGGTGCTCATGGCCGCCGTGCGCGCAGGCGTCGGACGCGAGACGGCGCACGAGGCGATCAAGGAGCACGCCGTCGCGGTTGCGCTGGCGATGCGTGAGCAGGGACTGGAACCGGACCTGCTCGACCGGTTGGCCGCCGACGATCGGCTGCCACTCGACCGCGCTGCCCTCGATGCGGCACTGGCCGACAAGACGGCATTCGTCGGTGCCGCCGACGCGCAGGTCAGTGCGGTCGTCTCGGCAGTGGAGCGTCTGATCGCGAAGTTCCCCGCCGGGGCGTCGTACAGCCCGTCGCCGATTCTGTAGTCAGGAGAGGACACCGGGGAGGTCGGCCACGGAGTCGATCACGTGGTCGGGTTCCATCGCGAATTCGTCGGTGATGCGTCGGTCGAGCACGTCCTGACGGAACTTTCCGGTGCGAACGAGCACGCCGGTCATCCCGACGACCTGGGCGGCGAGGACGTCGTTGTCGAGGTCGTCGCCGACCATGACGACGTCTTCGGGGTCGACCCCCATCCGCTCGGACGCCGTCCGGAATCCCAGCGGAGCGGGCTTGCCGATGGCCTTCGCGGTGTGTCCCGACGCCTGTTCCATACCGCCGAGGTACATGCCGGTGTCGATGCGCAGTCCGGCTCCGGTGCTCCACATCAACGAACGGTGCATCGCGACGACGGGAATGCCCCGGCACAGCCAGTCGTAGACGCGGCTGAGCCGCTCGTGGGTGAACTCCGGGCCTGCCCCGCCGACGACGACGACATCGGGATCCTCGGACGTCTCGTCGACGAATTCGATTCCCGGCATGTCGCCTGCGATCTCACCGTTGTTGATCAGCACCACCCGCGCGTCCGGATAGTTCTCACGCAGATGATCCGCGGTGAGCGACGCGGCCGTGACGATCTCGTCCGAATGCACGTCGAGTCCCACCTCGCGCAGCGCCGTAGCGATCTGTCCACGGGTTTTGGACGTCGTATTCGTCAGGAAGGCGCGAGCAATGTCCTTGCTGTCCAGGTACTTCAGAGTCTCTGCTGCCCCTGGCACCGCCTGCCACGACGTGACGAGAACGCCGTCGATGTCGAAGAGAACCCCGCCGATGCTCATCGGCAAACAGTAGTCTCCGGGCCGGGGCCGCGCAGCTTCAGAGCCCCGAGCGCCTACGCTCGGAAGGTGTGAACCCCTACACGATTTTCGCCGAGATCATTGCCGGGACGGCCGAGGCTTCTCGCGTCCACGAGGACGAGACAGCGATTGCGTTCATGGACATCAGGCCGCTCACCAGCGGACATGTGTTGGTGGTGCCCAAGGAGCAGTATCGGACGCTGGCGGAGTTGCCGCCGGAGATCGGCGCGCACCTGTTCGTGGTGGGGCAGAAGGTGGCCGCCGCTGTGCGTGCCAGCAATTCGCGTGTCGCCGGCGTCAACTTCTTTCTCGCCGACGGCACGGTCGCCGGTCAGGAAATCTTCCACGTGCATCTGCACGTCATCCCACGCATGATCGGGGACGGCTTCGGCCTGCGGGCTCGGCCGTCGTCGCCGCACCGATCGGAACTGGACCGGCAGGCCGGAGAGATCGCAGCCGCGCTGTGATGGCCGCCTCGACGAAGTTCGGGGCCACCGGCAGATGCCTGCCGGTGATCCCGTGGCTCATGGTCCGCCGAATTACTCGGGCGTGACCTTCTTCGCCTTGGACAGCGCGTCGGCATAGATGTCGATTGTGTTCGTGTAGCGGCTGTAGCTCTTGTTGGCACCGTAGTCCCACAACACCATCTGCTGCTTGTCGACGGCAGCGATGGTGTCGAAGGCCGGGTAGCGGCTCGGAATATCGGCGAGCTTCACGTCGGCGGCGTTGGCGACGTCGTGATAAACGAACGCGACGTCGGCGTCGACGGTCGACACGTTCTCCCACGACACCTTCTTCCAGTACCCGTCATCGGTGCCGTCGGGGGTGTACATCTTCAGGCCCCACCGTTGGTAGTCGCTGAAGTCCGGGTCTGCCGACGGATCGAGGACGTAAGCGACGTCGAGTGGCCAGACGCCGACGCTGGTGAGGTCCTGACTCTCGGAGGCCACCTTCTCGAAGTTCGCGACAGCGGCGTCGAATTCGGCCTTGATGTCGGCCAGTTGTGGCGTGTCGAGGTCGACGCCGAGCGAGGATGCGAGTCCGGCGTAGTTCTCGATGGTCTGTGCCGTCGAGGTCGTATCCAAGGTGACACCCAAAGTGGGGGCGAGCTGATCGATCGTGTCGGCCTTGGACGAGTCGGCTGAGGTGGTCAGTTTGCCGAACTGGCCGAATCGAGGGTTGTACTCGCCGATGACGAGATCCGGTTCGAGGCTGGCGGCTTTCTCGACATCGAATGTCCCCCAGCTCTCGCCGACCGATTCGATGCCCGTGAGATCGGAGCAGCTCAGAATCGGGCTGGTGGACATCGGAGTGGTCGACCAGATGGCGATGGGTCTGATGCCGTAAGACATCAGCGCTGCTGCCGATTCCTCGTCGGCGATGATTCTCGTCGGCTGAGCATCGAGCGAAATCGTGCGTCCGCGACCGTCGGTGTACGTGAACGGTCCCGATGCTCGGTCGACTGCATCGACGAGGTCGTTCTCGCCGCACGCGGCGGGGTTCGCGTTCAGGTCGACGACCTCGGTGTCGGTGGTGCCGCTGCTGCACGCTGCAGCGGCGAGAAGCACGAGCACCGCGATACCTCCAGTGAGGGCGCGGGGGCCGTTTCTGTATCGCCCCATGGTGCGGATTCTTGTCGAAGACATGCGCTCACTTTCGAGTTCGATGATGGACGGTGAACCGACGAGATCGAGGGCCACACACGTGTCCGGGCGCACTCGGCGCACGACGGAGCCGTTGTAGACCAGTAAATGTTAGGTTAGCCTACGGTAGGCAAGTAGCGCTGCTCATGACATCGAGCCAGGACGCTGGGCACTGCCGAGACGGCCATCGACGGACCCTCGCCGGCGTCACCCCGAATCTCGTCCGCAAGTAGAAGGAGACGCCCTATGCACCGCACCGAGCTCGGTGGAGCGATCCACCGTGTAGGCCTCGTTCATGCCGATCTGCACCTCGCCGGCCCCGCCGATCGAACCGCGGGGGCGAGCCGTCGATGACCTCGCACAACGATTTTTCCGACGGCACCTACGACATCGTCGGGGTCGGCTTCGGGCCCTCGAATCTGGGCCTGGCCATCGCGATCGAAGAGCACAATCGAATGTGCTCGCCGGCAGAGCGATTGACGGCCTGCTTCGTCGAATCCAAGGACGAGTTCGCCTGGCACCCCGGCATGCTGTTGCCAGGGACGTCCATGCAGATCTCGTTCCTCAAAGACCTGGCGACCCAACGCAATGCCAGCAGTGAATACAGCTTTCTGGCGTATCTGTCGGAACAGGGTCGGCTCAATCACTTCATCAATCTGCAGACGTTCTTCCCGAGTCGGCTCGAGTTCCACGACTACCTAACTTGGGCCGCAAGCAAAGTCGACGCGACCGTGCACTACGGCACCCGGGCGCTGGACGTCGTCGACACCGGTGACGGCTACGGCGTCCGCACCGAGGGCCGGCGAACCGGGACCGTGCGAGGACGTAACATCGTGCTCGCCGGAGGACTGACCGCCACCCTGCCCGACGGGGTCACGGCGTCGGCGCGACAGTTCCACAACCACGATCTTCTCGGCGAGCTCGATCGGTTGCCGTCGCGGACGCAGCGCACCTTCGTCGTCGTCGGTGCCGGGCAGAGTGCCGCCGAGGTGGTGGACTACCTGCACTCGACGTACGGCGACGCGTCGGTGCACGCGGTGTTGCGCAAGTACGGATACAGCCCGGCCGACGACAGCCCCTACGCCAATCGCATCTTCGATCCGACGGCCGTCGACGACTTCTATTCGTCGTCGCACACACTGCGCGAGCAACTACTGCACTATCACCGCGGAACCAACTACTCCGCCGTCGACCTGCCGTTGATCGAGGAGTTGTACGCACGCGAGTACTCCGAGCGAGTCAGCGGGAAGCGCCGGTTGTTCGTGCACGGAGCATCCCGGTTGATCCGAGCCACCGAGGAGCCGTCGGGCGTTCGTGTGTCCGTCGAGCACGGCCCGACGGGGCTGACCGAGGACATACTGTGCGACGCTGTCGTCTATGCCACAGGCTTCACGTCCCTCGACCTACCCGAGATCCTCGGTCCGCTGTTCGACGACGTCGAATACGACTCCCGTGGGCCTCGCGTGACGCGTGACTACCGACTCGTGACGCGTGAACCGAGTGCGGGTTCGATCTATCTGCAGGGCGGCACCGAGCACACGCATGGTCTGACCTCGTCGTTGCTGTCCAACATCGCTGTTCGCAGCGGTGAGATCGTGAAGTCCGCTGTGGGCGCGAGGGTGCGATCGGTGGTGTGAATCGGGTGAGGACGAGCGTGGGCGACGAGCCGGAACAGCGAGGCGTTCCGGCCGAAGTCGGTGGTCTCGCTCGCACCGATGCCCGTCGGGCCGCGGGGTTGTTCTTCGTCACCGGTGTGCTGGCGGCGCTGTGCCTGGTGAGCATCTCGGTGGGAACCGAGTACATCCCGATCGGCGAGGTGTGGCACGGTCTGTTCTTCGCCGACGGATCCACCGAATCGGTGATCGTTCGTGAACTGCGGCTTCCGCGTACCGTTCTGGGGTTGCTCGTGGGAGTCGCTCTCGGGGTGGCTGGTGCGCTGATTCAGGCTATGACGCGAAATCCGCTGGCCGACCCGGGAATTCTCGGTGTCAACGCCGGGGCGGCGTTCTTCGTTGCGATCGCCGTCGGCGTGCTCGGTGTCACCGGCATCGGGTCCTACATCTGGTTCGCGTTCGCCGGCGCGGTGGTCGCCACGATCGCGGTGTACGCGCTGGGGGCGCTGGGGCGAGCGGGAGCCACTCCGATTCGGTTGACGCTGTCCGGAATTGCGCTCGGAGCTGTACTGGGCGGCATCACCTCGGGCATGGTGCTGCTCGATCCCGATGCGTTCGACAGGATGAGGTTCTGGGGAGCCGGGTCGTTGGCCGGTCGAGGTATGGACATCGCGTCCGAAGTCGCCCCGTTCATCGCGCTCGGAGTGTTCCTGTCCGCCCTGATCGCTCGTCCTCTCAATGCGATCGCGCTCGGCGACGATCTGGCACAGTCGTTGGGGGCGAACGTGATTCGTACGCGAATCATCGGCGTCGTCGCAGTCACCCTGCTCGCCGGTGCCGCGACGGCCGCGGCCGGGCCCATCGGATTCGTCGGACTGATGATTCCGCACATGGTGCGGTGGTTCGTCGGACCGGACCAACGATGGATTCTGGTCTACACGGTGGTCGCGGCACCGGGTTTGCTGTTGCTCTCGGATGTGGTCGGACGCGTCGTGCTCAGGCCGGGGGAATTGCAGGTCGGCATCGTGACCGCGTTCGTCGGCGCACCGGTGCTGATCCTGCTGGTTCGCCGGAAGAAGGCGAGCGGACTGTGACCCGTGAACAACGCGGCGGCGGCATCGATTTCGGCCGAACGCTGCGGGTCGTGCGAGTGCGGGATCGAGTGGACGGCCGCATCGACGTTCGAACGGTCGGCGTCTGCGCGGCCTTGCTGCTCGTGACGGTGGTGGTCTCCGTCGTCGCGGTCGGTACCGGCGACTTCTACATTCCGCCGAACGAGGTGCTCGCCGCGGTGTTCGGCGACGCGCCACGCCTCACCGAGATCGTGGTGATGGAGTGGCGGTTTCCCCGAGTGGCGCTGGCTTTCCTGTTCGGGTCCGCCCTCGGCGTATCGGGTGCGGTCTTTCAATCCTTGACGCGAAATCCGTTGGGCAGCCCGGACATCATCGGATTCGCCACCGGTTCCTACACCGGCGCACTTGTCGTCATCCTTGCTCTCGGTGGTGGCTACTACCGGACCGGAGCGGGCGCGCTCGTCGGCGGACTCGCGACGGCTGCGGTGGTCTACCTGCTCGCGTACCGGCGCGGGGTGCAGGGCTTTCGGCTGATCATCGTCGGGATCGCCGTCAGCGCCGTCCTGGCCTCGGTCAACACCTGGCTCGTGATCAGGGCCGACCTGGACGACGCGATCGCGGCCGCAGTCTGGGGTGCGGGCACCCTCAACGGGCTGGGGTGGTCGCAGGTGGGACCGGTACTGGCAGTGTCGATCGTCATCGCGTCGTGCCTGGCGGTGCTCTCGCGTCGGCTGCCGATGTTGGAGATGGGGGACGATGCGGCCAGGGCGCTCGGTGTGCGCGCCGAGCCGACCCGTCTGATGCTGGTGTTCCTCGGAGTTGCGCTGATCGCGATGGTCACTGCGGCCGCGGGGCCCATCTCGTTCATCGCGCTCGCCGCGCCGCAGTTGGCGCGCCGCCTCACCGGTACCTCGTCAGTGGCGATGGTGCCTGCCGCGTGCATGGGAGCGCTGGTGCTGGTCGTCAGCGACGTTGTTGCACAGCGCGTCTTCGCTCCCACGCAGCTCCCGGTGGGTGTGGTGACCGTATCGGTCGGCGGCGCATACTTCGTGTGGTTGCTGGCGCGGGAAGGAAGGAAGCAGTGACGAAGCCTCGGTTGCACACCGACGACATCACGGTCGGATACGACAAGAGCGTCGTCAGCGAGAACCTGACCGTCGAAATTCCCGACGGCAAGTTCACCGTCATCGTCGGACCGAACGCCTGCGGTAAATCGACTCTGCTGCGGGCACTCTCGCGGCTGCTGAAGCCCTCTCGTGGAACCGTTCTGCTGGACGGGAAGGCGATTTCGTCGTATCCGGCGAAAGAAGTTGCCCGACGCCTCGGCCTGCTTCCGCAGACCTCCATCGCACCCGACGGCATTTCGGTGGCCGATCTGGTTGCGCGGGGCCGCTATCCGCATCAGAAGCTGATCCGACAGTGGTCGACCGAAGACGAGGCCGCGGTGATCGAGGCCATGAACTCGACCGGAGTGACGTCACTGTCCGCTCGTCCGGTGGACGAACTGTCCGGCGGTCAGCAGCAACGCGTCTGGGTGGCAATGGTTCTCGCGCAGCAGACGCCGCTGCTGCTGTTGGACGAGCCGACGACCTTTCTCGACATCGCCCACCAGATCGAGCTTCTCGACCTGTTGGCCACTCTGAACCGCGAGAACGGTCGCACTCTGGTCGCAGTGCTGCACGACCTCAATCACGCCTGCCGGTACGCCGACCACATCATCGCGATGAAGGACGGCGCAGTGGTCACCGAGGGTGCGCCCGCCGACGTCGTCACCGCCGAGCTGGTGGAGGCGGTCTTCGGGCTGCCGTGCCGCATCATCGACGACCCGGAATCGCACACACCGTTGGTGATTCCCAAGGCGGGCGGTCGCAGGCTAGGCAAGGCTTAGTTTAGAATCGAGGAGGAATGGCTGCCGAGTCGGCCTGCGGGTTCTCTCGAGAGCCACGTCGAGATATGTATCGAGGGCGAAGATGAACGAACAACCGCGTGGTTACTACTACGCCGACGTCGTTGCAGTGGAACGACTCACGGTGCACATGGTGCGCGTGACGTTCGGCGGCGAGCACGTTGCCGGCTACCGCACGCTCGGTGTGCCCGACGAATGCATCGGAGTCTATTTCCCCAGGGCAGGCGAGGCGATCCCGCCGCCGATGACCGAGGTCGACGGGTTCTGGTGGTTCCACGGTCTCGACGACGCTCCCGAAGGGCGCAATTACACCATCCGCCGTCTCGATCCGGAGCGCGGTGAGCTGACCATCGACTTCTTCGCCCACGAGGGCGGTGTCGCATCCACCTGGGCTCAGCAGGCCGTCCCGGGGCAGACGGTGCTGTTCACCCGGCCGCGATCCTGGTATTCACCGCCCGCCGACGTCGAATGGCTGCTGTTGGTCGCGGACATGACCGGGCTGCCCGCACTCGGCCGACTCGTCGAGCAGTTGCCCGCCGGAATGCGTGCGCACGCGATCGTCGAGGTTCTCGAACGCGGCGACATCCAATCCTTCGAGACCAAGGCCGACGTCACGTTCGACTGGCGCATCGGATCCGGAAACGGCGACAGCGCAAGCGTTCTCGACGACGCGGCATTGGCGTACCCCCTGCCCGAGGGGCGCGGTTACGTGTGGTTCGCCGGCGAGGCGTCGTCCTCGCGTCGGGTGCGCAAGTACTTCCGCAAGGAATTGGGCTACGACATCGCGTACTTCGACATCATCGGGTACTGGCGCGCCGACTCCGAGAAGTGGCTCGAGAAATACAAGCAATACCAGGAGGAGGCGCTCGCGGTGTACAACGGCGTCATCGAGTCCGGCCGCTCCGAGCAGGAAGCCAGCGAGGCATTCGATGCGCTGCTCGAGCGGGTGGGGCTCTAACCTGCGTTTTCGAACTCGTAGTCCGGCAGCTCGAGTGTCGCCGCGTCGGGACCGAGGAACTTGCTGCTCACGGCCTGTACCGGCTTCGATCCGGCCAGCCGCAGTGCGGTGCGGAATGCGGCGACTCCCACCGAGGTCTTCGGATGCGCGACGCGAGGCACGCCGGGTGGGAGTTTCTGAGCCTGAGCGACGAACGGACGCATGCGCGTCTCGAAGGCCTCGAACCCGGCGCGATGATCGCTCGCCCGCGCGAGCTCGCCGGCGAGAACGTACGCGCCGGTGACTGACAACGTGGTGCCCATGCCGCTCAACGGCGTTGCGCACCATGCGGCATCGCCGAGCATGCCGATTCTGCCGTCGGACCAGCGCGGGGCCTTCACCTGCGCCAGATAGTCGACGTACAGCTCCGAGTCCGGTCCCAGCGAGTCCAGGATTCGGGGCACTTCCCAACCGACGTCGGCGAACGTCGAACGCAGAGCGGTGATCACGCGTTCGGTGGACGCGCCCTCGTAGCCGCTGTCGTCGGACACCCAGGACAGGCTGAATCGCGTCGTGCCGAGGTTGTCCGGTCGTAGATTGGCCACTCGGGATCCGGGGGCGTTGTACCATCGCCACCAGCCGTCGTCGCTCGGTCCCTTCGGCAGTACGCCGTATGCGGTGTACAAGCCGACCGGGGTGGTCTCGGCCTCGCCGGCGAACACCAGTTCTCTGCTGCTGGAACGTATTCCATCGGCGAAGAGAACGAGGTCGAACCTCTCCGCTGTGCCCGTTGCGAAGGTGACATCGACGCCGGCGGCATTCTGAGTCACCCCGACGACGCGATCGCCGTAGCGATACTCGGTGCGTGAACCGGCGGACTCGACCAGAATCCGCGCGAACTCGCCGCGCAGAATTTCCAACTCCGCCGTCGGGCCGTCGTGGGATCCGTCGCCGGCCGGGAAGGCCGCGATGGTGGCGTCGGCGTCGTCGACGAATCGGGTGCCCTTCTCGGTGGTGCCGTTCGCGAGGAGGGTCGCGTCCAGACCCATGCGTCGCAGCACCTCGCGGCCGGAGCCGCGGACGTCGATGTTCTGGCCGCCCAGTCGCAGGTGCGGCGAGCGTTCGAGGACGGTGACCTCGAAGCCGGCTCGGTCCAGCCAGAACGCGACGGTCGGGCCGGCGATGCTGGCGCCGGTGACGAGTACACGAGAGGTCATGGAGTGGGAGTGCCCGGGCCTGTGGCCGTTCAATCCCGGAGGGAAAGTAGCTGAGCCTCACCTTTGTGGTGTACTTTCATCGAATTGTCCGAATGACCCGTTTTCGTCAGGAGAACCGTGTTCACCGTTCGCCGTCTGGCGCTGCTCTCGTTCAGCGCAACCCTCGCCCTCGGTCTCGTCGCATGCAGCTCGGAAGGCTCCTCCGACGAAGGCACGTCCACCTCCGAGTCCGCCACCGCAGAGTCCTCACTCGTGGTGTACTCCGGCCGCGGTGAAGAGCTCGTCGACCCACTGATCGAGCGCATCGGTGGCGGTATCGAGGTCGACTACTCGGGCAACACCAACGCCCAGGCCGCCAAGATCCTCGAGGAAGGCGACGCCACCCCGGCCGACGTCTTCTACGGTCAGGACGCAGGCGCACTCGGTGCCCTCGACGAGGCCGGTGCTCTCGCGCCGCTGCCCGAGGACATCCTCTCCCTCGTTCCCGAGCAGTACCGCGGTGCCGACGGCACCTGGGTCGCCACCTCGGCGCGAGCCCGCGTGCTGGCCTACAACTCCGATTCGGTGCAGGCCGCAGACCTGCCCACCGGTATCGACGGACTGCTCGACCCGCGCTGGCGCGGACAGATCGGCTACGCACCGACCAACGCGTCGTTCCAGGCCTTCGTCACCGCCCTGCGCGTGCAGCGCGGCGAGGACGGTGCTCGGACCTGGCTCGAAGGATTCGTCGCCAACGAGCCCGTCGCCTTCGAGGGCAACGGCCCGCTGCTGACCGCCGTCAACGACGGACAGGTGGCCACCGGCCTGCTCAACCACTACTACTGGTACCCCTTCAAGGAAGAGAACGGCGACGACGTCCCGGTCGAGCTGCACTACTTCGAGCCCGGTGACCCCGGCGCGCTGATCAACGTCGCCGGTGCCGGTGTGCTGGCCGCCTCGGACAACCAGGAAGCCGCATTCGATTTCGTGCGCGAGTTGCTCTCGACCGAATCGCAGACGTACTTCGCGAACGAGACCGCCGAATACCCCGTCATCGACGGAGTCACCTCGGACTACGACCTGCCGCCACTGTCCGAGCTGGGCTCGACCGATCTCGATCTCGGTCAGCTCTCGTCGCTCGAGGCCACGCAGACCCTCCTCACCGACGTCGGAATCATCTAGTCGGGTGCTCGCGTCTGCACTTCAGCCGCTTCGGCGGCGCCACTTCGGCGGTCGTCCCGTTCTCGGGACGACCGCGTTGTGCGTGGGAGCGCTGACGCTGACACCCCTGGTCTACCTGTTCGTTCGAGCGTTCGACGGCGGAACCGAGAAGGTGCTGCGACTGCTCCTGCGACAGCGCACACTCGACCTCGCCATTCGTACGGCAACACTGACGATCACCGTGCTCCTCGCGTCGGTCGTGGTCGGGACGCTGCTGGCGTGGCTGACCGTCCGTACCGATCTGCCGGGGCGACGCTTCTTCGCCATGGTCCTCGCAGCTCCACTCGCCATCCCGTCCTACGTCTCGGGGTACCTGTGGATCGCCGAATTCCCCTCGTTGGCAGGCTTTTCCGGTGCAGCTCTCGTGCTCACGTTGTCCTGCTTCCCGCTGGTGATGCTGCCGGTGTCCGCGGCGTTCGCCACCGCGGACCCCTCGTTGGCCGAGGTCTCGCGAACCCTCGGTCGAGGCGCAGTGCGCACGGCGCTGACCGTCGAGTGCCGTCGCGTCGTTCCGGCCGCGGCAGCGGGCGCACTGCTGGTCGCGTTGTACACCATCAGTGATTTCGGAGCGGTGGCTCTGATGCGATACGACGCGTTCACGCTGGGCATCTACAGTGCGTACCGCGGGGGACTCGATCGCACCGCGGCCGCTGTTCTCGGGCTGGTCCTCGTGGTGGGTGCGTTGGTGCTCACCCTCCTCGAACGGCGTGCCCGACGCGGTGCCACGGCGAGGGTGGGATCGGGAACCGACCGGATGGCCGAGCCTGTCGTCCTGGGCCGGTGGCGCGTACCCGCTCTGGCCGTAGTCGTTGCTGCTTTGGGTGTTTCGGTGCTGGTACCGATTCTGGCCCTGGCGCGGTGGTTGAGTCGATCGCTGCGCTTCACCGTCGACTGGGTGGACGTGCTGGCCGTCACCGCCAAGACCGTCCAGTACTCCGCGACCGCCGCGGTGGTGGTGGCCGTGCTCGCGTTGCCGGTCGCGCTGTTCGCGGCCCGATCCACGTCGAGGGCCGCTCGCGGTGCCGAGCTGTCCACCTACATCGCGCACGGGCTGCCGGGAATCACCGTCGGACTCGCCACGGTCTTTCTCGGAATCCGGTTCCTGCCGTCGTTCTATCAGACGGCCGTTCTGCTGGTACTGGCCTACGTGGTGCTGTTCCTGCCGTTGGCCGTAGGCAGCACCAGAGCTGTCGTCGACGCCACTCCCGTTGTCCTCGAGGATGTTTCACGAACCCTCGGCGCGGGCCGGCTGCGTACCGATCTTCGCGTGACGATCCCTATCGCCGCGCCCGGCATCGCCGCCGGGGCCGCTCTGGTCTTTCTGACCGTCGCCAAGGAACTGCCTGCGACGTTGATGCTGCGGCCGCGGGGAGTAGACACGCTCGCGACCACGCTGTGGTCCACCACCGAGGCGTTCCGATACGGCGAGGCTGCTCCCTACGCCCTGGCCCTGATCCTGATCTCGGTGGTCCCGACGGTCGTTCTGACACGAGCGTTGGGACGCACGACGCGGAAGCGAGTAGCACTGCCATGAGCATGGTGATTTCCGGTCTCGTCGCCTCGTACGGCAGTACGGCGGTGCTGCACGGTATCGATCTCGACCTCGGCGACGGCGAAATGCTTGCCGTCCTCGGCCCTTCCGGCTGCGGCAAGACGACCCTGTTGCGATCGATCGCGGGACTGCACCGCATCGACGCGGGTCGGATCACCTCCGACGGACGGGACATCTCGGTGGCGGGGCAGATTCAGGTGCCACCGGAGAAGCGGGGCATAGGCCTGATGCCACAGGAAGGTGGACTGTTTCCACACCTGACGGTACGAAGGAACATCGAATTCGGTTTGCGTGCAGGGTTTCTGCGGCCCTACCTGTCCGGTCGCGACGAGCGCGCACGACGCGTCGACGAGATGCTCGAACTCGTCGGACTACCCGATTCCGGTGGGGTGAAGCCCAGTGAACTCTCGGGCGGTCAGCAGCAGCGCATCGCGTTGGCGCGTGCGCTGGCACCGGCTCCGTCGGTGGTGTTGATGGACGAGCCGTTCGCCGCGCTCGACGCGGGGCTACGTACCTCCATTCGACAGGACGTCCGAGAGTTGTTGCAGTCCAGCAAGACCGCGTCGATCCTCGTCACCCACGACCGGGCCGAGGCACTCGGAACAGCCGATCGGGTGGCCGTGCTGCTGGGTGGTCGCTGCGCCCAGATCGACACACCGCGGGAGGTCTACGAGCGGCCCGCCACACCCGCCGTCGCGCGGTTCGTGGGCGACGCCTACTTCGTCGACGCCGTAGCGCGGGGTGGCCACGTCGACACCGTCCTCGGCCGTCTCGAGTCCACCACCCGAGCAACGGGAAACGGGCAGGCGTTGCTCAGGCCCGAGCAATTGGTGGTCTCGGAACGCAAGGACGGCGCATTTTTCGTCGAACACGAGTTCTTCACCGGCCCCGAATCCTCGGTCACTCTGCGGCACTACGACACCGGGCTGCGGCTTCGGGCCATCGCCCGTACCGCCGACCGATTCGCTCCCGGTACCGCCGTGGAGGTTTCCGTGATGTCTCCGGTGCACTGGTTTCCGCGTCAGGTGAGTTGAGGGCTATCGCGTCGCTTCCTTCGCACGTTTGGGCATGAACAGTGCCGCGACGGCCATCACCGCTGCCGCCGCCAGGACACCCAGAAAGACCGGATGGATGGCGTCGGACAGTTGTTGGGGGCTCGGGTCGTCGGAGATGCGTGAGTTGACGATGGCACCGAACACCGCGACCCCGACTGCACTGCCGATGGAGCGGGCGAACATGTTGGTCGAGGTGGCGACGCCGCGCTCGGACCATTCGACGCTCGACTGGGCGGCGATGAGGGTGGGGCTGGCGATCAGGCCCATACCGAGGCCGATCACGAAGCACACCGCACCCACCTGCCACACCTGTGAACCGGCACCGAGGCCGGTGGCGAATGCCGCTCCGACGACCGCGATGGAGGCACCGATCAGTGCTGTGGTGCGGAAACCGAACCGGAGGTACACCCGCCCGGAGAGGGATGCCGCGATGGGCCAGCCGAGCGTGAGGGTCGACAGCGCGAAGCCGGCGACGATCGCGCCGGTGCCGAGCACGCCCTGCACGAACGTCGGAACGTAGGACGTCAGGCCGAGGATCAACGCACCGACGAGCAGCGAGATGAAACTGCTGACCACCAGGACACGACGGGTGAACACCCATAGCGGCAGGATCGGCTCCTCGACCCTGGTCTGAACCACTGCGAAAGCGGCGAGCAAGGAGACTCCGGCGGCGAAGATGGCGATGCTGACGGGGGAGTTCCATGCCCAGGACTGTCCGCCCTCGAGCAGTCCCAGCAGCACCAGGGCTGCGCCCACCGTCAGCAGCACGGCACCGAGGTAGTCGATCTTGGGCCTGGTGCGTTCCACGGCTCCCTCGTCGAACTTGCGCCACAGCATCCCCGCGGCCAGCGCGCACAACGGAATGTTGACGAAGAAGATCCAGCGCCACGACAGGTATTCGGAGAAAATTCCGCCGAGCGCGGGCCCGAGCACCGAGGACATCGCCCATACGCTGGCCAGGTAGCCCTGCACCTTGGCGCGCTCGGCCAGCGTGTAGATATCGCCGGCGATGGTGATGCCCATGGGCTGCACGGCACCCGCGCCGAGACCCTGAACTGCTCGGAAGGCGATCAGGGCGGGCATGCTCCAGGCCAGGCCGCAGAGTATCGAGCCGAGCAGAAACACCGCGATGCCGAACAGCATGATCTTCTTGCGGCCGAACAGGTCGGCCAGTTTTCCGTACAGCGGCACCGATACTGCCTGTGCCAGAAGATAGATGGAGAACAGCCACGGAAACTGCGTGAAGCCGCCCAGGTCGTCGACGATGGACAGCACCGCCGTGGCGATGATGGTCGCGTCCAGGGCTACCAGCGACGTGCTGAGCATCAACGCAATCAGTATCGGCCCGCGTTCGGAGCGGAATCCGACTTCCGATGTCGAGTTGTTCGTTGCCACGGCTACCAGTCTGATGCCTGCCGACACCCCCGCCGCCACCGGCCCAGATAGTGTTGAACACCGTGCGACCATCACTGAGTAGCTACGAGCATCTGGCCGGCGGCAAGGTCCGCGATCTGTACACGATCGACGACGCGCATCTGTTGCTCGTCGCGAGCGACCGAATCTCGGCCTACGACCACATCCTCGACACCCCGATCCCGGACAAGGGACGCGTGTTGACGGCGATGAGCGTGTTCTTCTTCGAGGAGCTCGGCGGCGTCAACCATCTGGCAGGCGATCCGCTCGACGAACGCATCCCCGCCGAATTGGTCGGCCGCGCCCTGGTGGTGAAGAAGCTGAACATGGTTCCGATCGAATGCGTCGCGCGCGGGTACCTCACCGGTTCCGGGCTGGCGGATTACAACGCGACGGGAAAGGTGTGCGGCGTCGAACTTCCGCCGGGGCTCGTGGAATCCAGCAAGCTCAGCGAGGCGATCTTCACCCCCGCGTCCAAAGCGGAACTGGGCGACCACGACGAGAACATCACCTTCGACCAGGCCGTCGAGCAGGTCGGTGCCGAACTTGCGTTCAAGTTGCGTGAAGACACCATCGAGATCTACACGCGGGCAGCCAACTTCGCTCTGGAACGCGGAATCATCCTTGCGGACACGAAGTTCGAGTTCGGTACCGACGCCGACGGCAACCTCGTCCTCGCCGACGAGGTGCTCACGCCCGATTCCTCGCGCTACTGGCCGGCCGATTCGTACGAGGAAGGTCGCGTTCAGCCCAGTTTCGACAAGCAGTTCGTTCGAGACTGGTTGACCGGCGACTCCGGTTGGGATCGCAACTCCGACACTCCACCGCCACCGTTGCCGGACGACATCGTCGCCGCAACCCGCAGCCGCTACATCGAGGCCTACGAGCGCATCTCGGGCCTGAACTTCGACGATTGGGTCACGCCATGACGATCACCCCACCCATTGCCAAGAAGGTGCCACTCGAGCGCACCCATCACGGCGACACCTTCATCGACAACTACGAATGGTTGCGCGCCAAGGAAGATCCCGAGGTGATCGCCTACCTCGAAGCCGAGAACGCCTACACCGAGCAGCAGACCGCCGGCCTGGAATCGTTGCGGGGCAAGATCTTCGACGAGATCAAGTCGCGGACCCAGGAGACCGATCTGTCCGTGCCGACGCGCATGGGGCAGTGGTGGTACTACTCGCGCACCGTCGAGGGGAAGTCGTACGGTCTCCAATGCCGTTGCCCCGTCGACTCTCCCGACGACTGGACCCCGCCCACGCTGTCGTCCGACGTGGACGTTCCCGGTGAGCAGGTCCTGCTCGACGCGAATGTCGAAGCGGAGGGTCACGACTTCTTCTCCCTCGGCGCGTTCTCGATCAGCCTCGACGGCACGCTGCTGGCATACTCGACCGATACCGAGGGCGACGAGCGTTACACGCTGCGCTTCAAGAACCTGGAGACCGGCGAGCTGCTCGCCGACACCATCGAGAACGTCGCGCCCGGGGCCACCTGGACTGCCGACGCCACGCACGTGTTCTACCTGACGGTCGACGAATCCTGGCGTCCCGACACCGTCTGGCGACACACCCTCGGCAAGTCCGGGGACGTCAAGGTCTTCCACGAACCCGACGAAAGCTACTGGGTGGGCTTCGGTTCCACCCGCAGCGAGAAGTACCTGATGATCTGGGTCGGCTCGAAGATCACCTCCGAATGCCTCGTGCTGGAGTCCACCGATCCCGAGGGCGAGTTCCGCGTCGTACTGCCCCGCACGGACGGCGTCGAATACAGCATCGAACATGCCGTCGTGGCCGGTGAGGATCGATTCCTCATCACCCACAACGGCTCGGTCAACGGTTGGGGCACCGAGGGGGAGAAGGCCGAGAACTTCCTGCTCGCGGAGGCTCCGGTCTCGGACCCACTCGATCAGCGCATCCTCGTTCCGCATCGCGACGACGTCCGCGTCGAGGACATCGACGCGTTCGCCGGCCACCTGATCTTCACCTACCGGCGAGAAGCCCTGACCCGCATGGCGATCTGGCCGCTGACCGATCAGGGATACGGCGAGTACCGCGAGCTCGAATTCGACGAGGAGCTGTACTCCGTCGGAGCCGGCTCCAACCCGGAATGGGATCAGCCGTTGCTTCGGATGGTCTACACCTCGTTCATCACCCCCGGCCAGGTCTACGACCTCGACATCGCCAGTGGTGAACTGCTGCTTCGTAAATCGCAGCCGGTTCTGGGCAAGTTCGATGCCGGTGACTACGTTCAGCACCGCGAATGGGCCACTGCGCCGGACGGCACGCAGATTCCGCTGTCGGTCATCGCGCAAAAGGACGTGCCCGACGGCCCCGCACCGACGCTGCTCTACGGCTACGGATCGTACGAGGCCTCGATGGATCCGTCGTTCTCCGTCGCCCGGCTCTCGCTGCTGGACCGCGGCATCGTCTTCGTCGTCGCACACGTACGCGGCGGCGGTGAGATGGGCAGGCACTGGTACGACAACGGCAAGACGCTGAAGAAGAAGAACACCTTCACCGACTTCATCGCTGCGGCACAGCATCTCATCGACACCGGACGCACCTCGCCGAAGCATCTCGTCGCCGACGGCGGCAGCGCGGGCGGATTGCTGATGGGGGCGGTGGCCAACCTCGCGCCGGAGCTCTTCAACGGCATTCTCGCCAACGTTCCGTTCGTCGATCCGCTCACCTCCATCCTCGATCCGTCGCTGCCGCTGACGGTCATCGAATGGGACGAATGGGGAAACCCGTTGGCCAGCAAGGAGGTGTACGACTACATGAAGTCGTACAGCCCCTACGAGAACGTCGAGGCCAAGGACTACCCGTCGATCCTGGCCATCACGTCCATCAACGACACCCGCGTTCTGTACGTCGAGCCCGCGAAATGGGTTGCCGCCCTGCGAGCAACGAAGACGGGTGACTCCGACCTGCTGCTCAAGACCGAAATGAGCGCCGGACACGGCGGAGTCAGCGGTCGATACGAGAAATGGAAAGAAGCGGCCTTCGAGTACGCGTGGATCGTGAGCACCTCCGGCGCACGTGCATAGAAACTCGTAGCCTGCTACGAGTTTCCGCTCACATGCGGCGCCAGCCGCTCTAACGCCACACGTAACGGACCTGAGGTCGCCCGGCTCTGCCGTATTCGGTGTGCCGGGTGACCAGGCCGTCGTCGGCGAGGCGCTCGAGGTACCGCCACGCGGTCACGCGGGACACTCCGACGACCTTGGCGGCCTCGGATGCGTTGAGTCCGTCAGCGGCTTCTCTGACGCTGGCGGTGATGCCGTCCATGGTTTGTGGAGCAATGCCTTTGGGCGTCGACACGCGTTCGTCGGCTGTTCGTAGATGTGCCATGGCGCGGTCGATGTCGCGTTGACTCGACGCGTTCTCGCCGGCAGGCAACGCGGCATGGAATTCGCGATAGCGCTCGAGCTTGTCGCGGAACGCGGCGAACGTGAACGGCTTGAGCAGATACAGCACGATGCCGTGTGCCACCGCCGAACGCACCACCGACAGATCCCGCTCGGAGGTGATGGCGATGACGTCGGGACTCGGCCGCAGACCACCGAGCGCGGCCGCGACGTCGATGCCGCTCGCATCGGGCAGCCCGATGTCGAGCAACACCAGATCGACGGCCTCGGTACTGGCGAAGCGCATGGCCGAAGCGCCGGTGTGCACCACCCCGGCCACCTCGAAGCCCGGGGTGCGCTCGACGTACGTCTTGTGGGCCTCGGCGATCAAGGGTTCGTCGTCGACGATCAGTACCCGGATCACGACGTCGAGCCCGGGATGGTGGCAACCATGACAGATCCGTACGTCACTTCCGACGTCAGAGTGCCCCGATGGCGGTTGATGACCTGGGCCACCAGCGCCAGCCCCAGACCGCGTGAGCCGGACTTGGTCGAGTAGCCGCGCCGCAGAGCAGCTTTCAGCGTCTCGGGCGGCATTCCGGGACCACTGTCGGCAACGCGTACGACGAGTTCGGCGTCGGCGTCACGGACGGTCACTTCGACCCACGGCTGATCGGATTCTTTCGAGGCATCGATGGCATTGTCTATCAGATTGCCTACCAGCGTGACCAATTCGCGGGCCGTCAGCACTCCTTCGTCCTCCATCGCCGTGTCGTCGGTGATGGTGAGCTCCACACCCTGCTCGGCAGCTTGACTGACCTTGCCCAGCAGCAGCGCCGCGAGTGCAGGCTCGCCGACGGAGTTCATCAGGCGGTCGATCAGCGTCTGCGAGAGTTCGAGATCGGCGGTGGCGAACTCGACGGCCTCCTGCGGCCGGCCGAGCTCGACCATGGTGATGACGGTGTGCAGCCTGTTCGCCGACTCGTGCGCCTGTGAACGCAGCGACTCCGCAAAACTGCGCACCGAGTCCAATTCGCCCATCAACGAACGCAATTCGGTCTGATCGCGGATGGTCAGCACATTGCCCAGGCGTCGGCCCTCCCACATCACCGGATCCTGATTGACGACGAGCACCCGATCCTTCGTCAGATGCAACTCACCGCGCACGATGCCGGTGTCCATCTGCTGCATCGACTCCGGCAGCGACGCGAGCGAGACCGGGCCCTCCGGCAGATCGAGCAGGCGTCGGGCCTCGTCGTTGACCAACTCCGCCTCGTCGCTGCGGCCGAACACCAACAAGCCTTCACCGATCGAGTGCAGGACGGCATCGTGATGCTCGTACATCGTGCGCAGTTCCGCCGGCGCCATCCCCAGTGTCTGACGCCGGAGCCGGCGGCTGAGTAGCGTCGATCCCGCTGCGGCGACGACGAACGCAGCGAGCACGACCCCGATGATCAGCGGGAGTCCCTGGAAGAACTGATCACTGATCTTCTGACGGGTGACGCCGGCGGAAACGAGGCCGACGATCTCACCTTCTGTATCTGTGACCGGGGTGACCGAACGGATCGACGGCCCGAGCGATCCCACGTACGTCTCGGTGAACGTCTCGCCTTGTAGCGCGCGATCGATGTTGCCGCTGAACGGTTTACCGATCAGGTCGACGGTGGTGTGCGTGAACCGCGTGCGATCCGGGGCCATGACGACGATGAAGTCGACCCCGGTGACCTGACGGATCTTCTCGGTTTCCGGCTGCAGACGTGACGTCGGGTTTTCGGATTCGATCGCAATGGGCGTCGACGGCTCGTTGGCGATGCTGACCGCGATCGCCGTGACTTCGCGTCGGGTCGCGTCGTCGCTGTTGGACCGTTCGTTGAGCACCGTCAGGATGCCGCCGGCGAACACGACGACCCCGATGACGACGAGCTGCAACACCAACACCTGGCCGGCGACGCTCAGCGGACGTTTGGTGGACAACGGATTCCTTTCGCGCAAGAACAGTCGGTGTGAACGAAATGAACGTATAGGTGACTCCTGTCACCTCGTGCAGCAACATCATCTCTCAGCAGGGGTGATGCACCTCACTCCACTCCCCGTAGTCACGAAGTCCGCAGTTCGACTCGCGCTTCATTTGAACCAGAAGGAAGACTCATGACAACCATCGATGCCGAGCGGTTCGACAATCCGCCAGCCGAGCCCAAGAAGAAGCGCGACAAAACTCACTGGCTCTACATCGCCGTGATCATTGCCGTGATCGCAGGTGTGATCGTCGGCCTGACCGCTCCGGGTGTCGGCACGGAACTCGCGGTGCTCGGCACGCTGTTCATCAGTCTGATCAAGATGATGATCAGTCCGGTCATCTTCTGCACCATCGTCCTCGGCATCGGTGCCGTCCGAGCCGCAGCCAGTGTCGGCCGCGTCGGCGGAATGGCCCTCGGCTACTTCATCGCCATGTCGACGATCGCGCTCGGCATCGGCATGGTCGTCGGCAACCTCATCCAGCCGGGAACGGGCCTGAACATCCCCAGCTCCGGCGCGGTAGACAAGTACGTCGATCAAGCTGAGGGTGCCGGCGGCACCATGGACTTCATCGCCGGCATCATCCCGGAGACGCTGGTTTCCGCGCTGACTGCTGGAAGTGTGTTGCAGACGCTGTTCGTCGCTGTTCTCGTAGGCTTCGCACTTCAGGCCATGGGCAAGAGCGGCGAAGGCATCCTCAAGGGCATCGGCGCAGTACAGAAGCTTGTCTTCCGCGTCCTGACCATGATTTTGTGGGTCGCCCCGATCGGTGCGTTCGGTGCCATCGCCGGTGTCGTCGGAGCGACGGGATGGAACGCAGTGGTCCAACTCGGCACTTTGATGCTCGCGTTCTACATCACCTGCTTCATCTTCGTCTTCTTCTTCCTCGGCCTGATTCTCAAGTTCGTCACCGGCTTCTCGATCTTCAAGCTGGTGAAGTACCTGGCCCGTGAGTACCTGCTCATCGTCGCCACCAGCTCGTCCGAGTCGGCCCTGCCGCGTCTGATCGCCAAGATGGAGCACGTCGGAGTGCAGCGCACCACCGTCGGAATCGTCGTCCCCACCGGATACTCGTTCAACCTCGACGGCACCGCGATCTACCTGACGATGGCTTCGATCTTCATTGCCGACGCCATGAACATGCCGCTCTCTCTCGGAGAGCAGTTCTCGCTGTTGCTGTTCATGATCATCGCCTCGAAGGGTGCGGCCGGAGTGTCCGGAGCCGGCCTGGCAACCCTCGCCGGTGGCCTGCAGAGCCACCGCCCCGAGCTGCTCGACGGAGTCGGCCTCATCATCGGCATCGACCGGTTCATGTCCGAGGCCCGCGCGGTGACGAACTTCTCCGGTAATGCCGTCGCAACCTTGCTGGTCGGCACCTGGACCAAGACGATCGACAAGGATCGGGTCAACACCGTTCTCGACGGCGGCCTGCCGTTCGACGAGGAGACCATGGTCGACGACCACCTCCCCGAGGACGAGCGACCTGCCGACAAGCAGGTCATCATCGAAAAGCACGCCGCCAAGGCGTGATACCTGCCGGGCGCCGCGCATCCCCCCGTCGCCCGGTTCGGAAGAACCAAGAACGACCCCGCCACCAGCGGGGTCGTTCTTGTTTTTCGTACGTCGGTTCCATTCTGTCGGTACTCACAGGTAAGTTCGGATGATGACTGAAGTTCAGAACATCGGCATCAACACGCTGGGTGGTGCGCCCACCTCGCTCGACGAGTACGCCGGAAGGGCCGTCCTCGTGGTCAATGTCGCCTCCAAGTGCGGACTGACCCCGCAGTACGAAAAGCTCGAGAAGCTCGCCAACGAATACTCGGCGCGAGGCCTGTCTGTCGTCGGAGTGCCCTGCAACCAGTTCGGTGGCCAGGAACCCGGCACCGCAGAAGAGATCGAGACCTTTTGCTCCACCACGTACGGCATCACGTTCGCGATGACCGAGAAGGTCGACGTCAACGGTGACAACCAGCACCCGTTGTACGCCGAACTGACCAAGACCGAAGACGCCGACGGCAAGTCCGGAGACGTCCAGTGGAACTTCGAGAAGTTCCTGATCTCGCCCGACGGCGTCGTGACCGATCGTTTCCGTCCGCGCACCGAGCCGGACGCACCCGAGGTGCTCGCAGCGATCGACAAGATCCTGCCGAAGGACACGATGGCCGTTTAGCTTCTGTCTGCATCGACGTCGGGCCTCGTTCACGCTGGTGTGCGAGGCTCGAGTCATGTCTGGACGCCTGATCGTGTCGGTGAGCGGAATCAAGAACGACACCTACGAGCACGCCGCCGAGTTCGCGCGGATCCTCGACGGTCGCGGCGTTCCGTTGTCGCTGCTCGTCGCACCACGGCTGAAAGACAAATACCGCCTCGCAGCCGACGTGCCCACCCAGGAATGGTTGCGGGCGCAACGCGACGGCGGCGACGCGATCGTTCTGCACGGCTACGACCAGGCCGCGACGAAGCGTCGACGATCCGAGTTCTCCTCGCTGCCGCGTCACGAAGCACGACTGCGTCTGATGGCCGCCGACCGCGTCATGGAACAGACGGGCCTGCGCACCCGAGTGTTCGCCGCTCCGCGCTGGATCGCCTCACCCGGTGCGGTCGAGGCACTCCCCGACGCGGGATTCCGAATGTTGGCTGCGCTGAACGGTATTCACGATCTCGAGCGTGACGGCATCGTGCGTGCTCGGGTGTGGGGAATCGGCGAAGGATTCAAAGCCGAACCGTGGTGGTTCAAGGCACTGGTAATCGGCGCAGGCCGCACCGCGCGACGTGACGGAGTGGTGCGCCTGGCCATCAGTGCCAAGCAACTCGGACGCCCGGGACCGCGACAGGCAATCCTCGACGCCATCGACCTCTCCCTGCACCACGGAGCCGAGGCCGGCGTATACGAATGGCTGCCGCGCAGCAACTCTCGCGTGGCCTAGCAAGCCGTTCGCTGCCCTCCACCCCACCCCACCCCACCCCGCGTCAATGGACCATTGCACGGCTCAGACGTCTGCAATGCGCCATTCACGCGTACGGGGTTGTGGCGTGAATGTGCCATTGCACCGCTCAGACGTATGCAGTGGTCCATTGACGCGAACGGGGTGAGTGCGGTCGTAGACTCGTCAGCGATGAGTAATTCGAGCGTGACCCTGGACGACATCGTTGCCGCACATCGACTTCTGCGCGAGCGCAATCCGCTGGTGCAGTGTCTGACCAACACGGTGTCGGTGCAGTTCGTCGCCAACGCGCTGTTGGCCGCGGGGGCCGCGCCGGCGATGGTGGACAACCCCGAGGAAGCGGCAGGCTTCGCCGAGATCGCCGACGCGGTCCTGGTCAATCTCGGAACTCCGACGGCGGCGCAGGTGGAAAGTTCTCACCTGGCGTCGGCCGCAGCGAGGGCAGCGGGGAAGCCGTGGGTACTGGATCCGGTGGGAGCCGGCGGTCTGCCGTGGCGAACGCAGGTGGCCGTCGAGCTACTTGTCAACCGGCCCAGCGTCATTCGCGCGAACGCGTCCGAGGTCATGGGACTGGCGGGTGCCGAAGGTGGATCGCGCGGGGTGGATTCGTCTGCACACGTGGCAGATTCGGTCGATGCGGCCCGGTCGCTGCTCGATCGGGCCGAGGTCGTGGCGGCGTCGGGGGAGACCGATCACATTCTCGGCCCCGACGGCATGGTGAAGGTGGGCGGCGGAAGCGCACTGCTGCAACGGGTTACGGCTACCGGGTGTGCGCTCGGTGCGCTGACGGCTGCCTACTGCTCGGTGTCGCCAAATGTGCTGATCGGTGCCGTCGCGGCGCACGCGCATGTTGCGGTCGCGTCGGAGATCGCTGCCCGGTCGACGTCGCGGCCGGGGTCCTTCGCTGCCGCGTTCCTCGACGGACTCGACACGGTCGACGAGTCGGCACTTCGTGAATTGGTTCGGCTCGACATCGGCTGGCCTGAATGACGCGTGCTCCAGTGTGCAACTGATGCTCCACTGTGCCGAAATTTCCGCGGGAATGTCGCGAAATGTGCGCGTAGTGGTGCGAAAAATGCAGATCGCTGCGGAGGTAACGTCCTCTTGACCGAAACGTGATGTAACGGAACACGTTTGCGAGCGGACATACCTGGCGTCGGGCAAATCGAACCAGGTGGTCTCAATGAAACGTCTTCTACTCCTCGTAGTCAGTGCCACAGCCCTCGTCGCCTGCGGCGGAGCGGAGCAAGGAACCCCGTCGGCAGCACCGTCCTCGGCCGTTCCGGCAACCACCCAGGCAAGTCCGGCACCGGTGACGCCCGGCCCGGCCCCCGTGACCGAGGGAGCACAGCCGCAGCGGACGCCACCCGAGGAGGCCAGCGACCTGGTTCCGATGGGCCCGCCGGTAACGGAGTCACAGTGCCTGAGTCTGACGTCGGCTCCGGTGACCGCGGCCGTCGACTCACTGCCTCTGGTGTTCGCGGATTCACCGTGGGTTGCCACGCGGATCGACGACCCGTGTGCGTCGTTCACCTGGGTCGAAGCCATGCCGTACGGCGCGACGGTCAGCTCACCGACACATCTGCTGTTCTTCCACGACGCCGAATATCTGGGTACGGCCACGCTTGAGCCGTACGGATTCACCTCTGTCGCGGCGCAATCCGCCGACACGATCACAGTGAACTACCGCTGGCCGCTCGCGAACGATGCCAATGCCAATCCCACCGGCGGCCCGGTGACGATCGACTACCGCTGGGACGGGACACAGGTCGCCATGATCGGCACCCTCCCGCCCGAGGTCACCGGCTAGATCGAGACGGACGATTCCTCGGGAAGCTCGCGGATTTCGGCGTCGGACATCTCCTTGAAGCGGCCGTAGTAGACGCCCCTGGCCTGCTCCGCGACGATGGCCTGGTGGATGGGGAATGCCATCCTGGGGTTCACTGCTCGCAGGAATTCGACGGTCTCGGAGAGCTTCGACCACGGCGCGGCAGCGGGGAGCGCGAGAACCTCGACCTGCTGCTCGGGGACGAACAGCGAGTCGCCCGGGTGGAACAGCTGGCCCGGATTCTCCGGAGTGCCGAGCAGGTAACCGGTGTTGTCGATCTCCGGCAGTTCGGGATGGATGACGGCATGGGTGCCGCCGACGCCGGTGACCGTGATGCCGCCGACCGTGAAGGCCTGACCCGCGGGAGCCGGAGTCCACTGGCCGCCGAGTTGGCCTGCGGTCATCGGATCGGCATGCAGTGCCGCACGCGGATTCGCCTCGACCAGAGCGGGAAGTCGCTGCAGATCGACGTGATCCGGGTGCTGATGGGTGACGAGGATCGCGTCGAGTCCGGTGATGCCTTCGAACCCGTGAGAGAACGTGCCGGGATCGAACAGCACGGTGGTGCCGTTGAGTTCGACGAGAACGCAGGAATGTCCGAAGTGTGTCAGCCGCATGGTCCCCACAGTAAGCGCGGTTTCGCGCCTCCCGCCAGGGCTGCGTAGACTCCCACCTGCCGGTAACCAGCCGTACGTATTTCAAGGAGCGCTTTCGTGGCCCGAGTCGTTGTCGATGTCATGCCCAAGGCCGAGATTCTCGATCCGCAGGGTCAGGCGATCGCCGGTGCACTGGGCCGTCTTGGCATCTCCGGTGTGTCCGACGTCCGCCAGGGCAAGCGTTTCGAACTCGAGGTCGACGACACGGTCGACGACGCCGAGCTCGAGAAGATCGCGGAATCGCTGCTGGCCAACACCGTCATCGAGGACTGGACGGTCACTCGCGTGTCGGTAGAGCCCGCCGCATGAGCGCCCGCGTAGGAGTCATCACCTTCCCCGGGACCCTCGACGACGTCGACGCCTCTCGCGCGGTCACCCTCGCAGGTGGCGAAGCCGTCAGCCTGTGGCATGCCGATGCCGATCTGAAGAACGTCGACGCCATCGTGGTCCCCGGCGGATTCTCCTACGGCGACTACCTCCGCGCCGGAGCGATCGCCCGCTTCGCCCCCGTGATGGAGTCCGTCGTCAAGGCCGCCGAGGGCGGTATGCCGGTTCTCGGTATCTGCAACGGATTCCAGGTTCTGTGCGAAGTGGGCCTGCTCCCCGGCGCGCTGACTCGCAACGAAGGGCTGCACTTCGTCTGCCGCGATCAGTGGCTGGCAGTGGAGAACACCGACACCGCGTGGTCGTCGCGTTACGAGCCCGGTGCTGAGATTCTGATTCCGGTCAAGAATGCCGAGGGTCGATTCCAGGCACCGCAGAACGTGCTCGACGAGCTCGAGGGTGAGGGCCGGGTGGTCTTCCGTTACAGCGGCAGCAACCCGAACGGATCACAGCGCGGGATCGCCGGGATCTCCTCGGCCAACGGTCGAGTCGTCGGTTTGATGCCGCACCCCGAACACGCCACCGAGCCGCTCACCGGACCGAGCGACGACGGCCTCGGCATCTTCTATTCGGCACTGGACACGATCGTCAACGCCTGACTCGAACGTGTCGGTGGTCGCGGTTACTGTGCCGCCATGACACTGAACTTGGCGATGATCACGTTCGACACGACCGACCCGGGACCGCTCGCCCGCTGGTGGGCCGCGCAGGCGGACGGAACGATCGTGGAGGAGAACGACGGCTGGTTCTACGTCGTCGAACTCGCGTCGGCACCGTATCGAATGGCCTTCCAGAAGATCGACGACCCGACGCCAGGCAAGAATCGCGTCCACCTCGACATGACCACCGGTGACCTCGACGCTGAGGTCACGCGGCTCGTCGAGGCGGGTGCAAGCGAAATTGCGCAGCACACCATGGGCGACTTTCGCTGGGTGACACTGACCGATCCCGACGGCAACTCGTTCTGCGTGTCCGGTTCGCACTGAGCGGCGGATGCCCGCCCAAGCTTGGATGACGCTCGTGGTCGGCTGGGACGTCTTTGCGATGCTGCTGCGGGACGGCCCACCACCCCGCCGCCCGAACAGCGGGTCTACCGGCACGTGACCGCGGTCAGGCCGCGGCCGCCGGCAGCTCAGCCAAGGTAGCGGCGAAAACTCCCGTGGGCCCGCCCGATACGTCGCAGTACTCGCCGTCCCGCCAGAAGAACACCGAGCGTGACAGTGGGCTAGGCGTGTCACGAGTGAACATATCTGCCAGCTCGGCGAGCTCGGCTGCTGCCGCGAGCGCCACGTCGGCGTTGCGAGGCCGGTGAAAAATGAACTCGTAGGCATTGGGAACGACGAACAATACGCCGTACAGACATTCGCCGAGGTGCGCGGAGATCAGCGTGGTCATATCGGCGACCTTCGACGCGAGGTAGATCGAATCACCGCTGAGGACCTCGATGTCGACGCTGTTTCTGCTGAGAACTCGGCCGTCCTCGAATTTCAGCGCTGCGGTGTTCCTTCGGCCGGCGGCCCAGGCGGCGTCCAGGTCTCGGCCGACAAGATGCCGATCTGCCAGTGTCACAGCGCGATTCGGAGAAGACAGGTTCAGCACCCGTCGCGGTGCGCCCGGCACGTCGAGTAGCGGGACGGAATACTCGTACTCGCACTCACCCATGGCCGCCAGGGCGGACGGAGCGATGACGCGCTCGCGCAGCCTCGAGTAGAACTCGTCGTCCGACAATCCGGTGAAGAACGTGGGATCCGCCTCGCGCATCATCTCGATCATCAGGTCGACATAGCCGGCAATGATGCCGTCCCACGCCGATCGACTCACCCCGGAGCATCGGGCGAACACGTTGTTCAGTGACATGCGAACGCCCGAGCCCACCGCCAACGTCGTCGCATCCTCGCGGTGAACCACCACCCCACGCTTGCGAAATGCTTCGATCGTCTTCATTCGCACGATGGCGAATGTGGTCGCGTGAACTGCGCCGTAATCAGGCAGAGAATGAAATTTCATGAAGTCGTCCCCCCGGTCGGTGTGTGCTCTCGAGGTGTTCGACGCGGCGGCTGCCACAATGGTTCCCATGTCGACTCACGCCTCCGCAACCGGTCTCTGCAACTTCGTCGACGTCTCTCCGTCACCGTTTCACGTGTGCCGGACAGTCTCCGTCCAACTCGACGACGCAGGATTCGTACGGCTCGACGAGACCGATACCTGGCCTACGGAAGCAGGCCGCTACTACCTGATCCGCGGCGGATCACTGGTCGCCTGGAGCACCGAGAGCAGTAGTTCGGGTCGTTCCGCAGGCTCCACTCCTGATGGCCCGTTCCGTATCGTCGGCGGACACACCGACAGCCCCAACCTCCGCGTGAAGCAACATCCCGATCTGCAATCCGCGGGCTGGCAGATGGTGGGCCTCGAGCCGTACGGCGGTGCGTGGCTCAACTCCTGGCTCGATCGCGATCTGGGCATTTCCGGCCGGCTGAGTGTGCGCGACGGAAACGCGGTGCGCGAGGTTCTGGTGAAGGTCGACGAGCCCATTCTGCGAGTCCCGCAGCTTGCGATCCACCTCTCCGAGGATCGCAAGGGTGTCACCCTCGATCCGCAGCGACACGTCAATGCCATTTTGGGCGTGGGCAATTCGCCACAATCGTTCATCGCATACGTCGCCGAGCGAGAAGGCGTCGACCCGCATTCGGTACTGGGTTGGGAGTTGATGACGCACGATCTGGCGCCCAGTGCCGTCGTGGGTGTCGAGTCCGAACTGGTCAGCGCGCCACGTCTGGACAATCAGGGCACCTGCTACGCCGGGACTCAGGCTTTGCTTGCCGCAGTGGACAATCCGACCGCTGTCACGCCGGTGCTGGCCCTGTTCGACCACGAGGAAGTCGGCAGTATGTCCGACCGCGGCGCGTTCTCGGATCTGCTGAACACCGTGCTCGAGCGCATCGTGCTCGGACGCGGCGGCGGCCGTGAGGAATTCCTGCGCACGATGGCCGGATCCATCTGTGCCTCAGGCGATATGGCGCACGCGACGCATCCCAACTACCCGGACCGGCACGAGCCCGCGCATCGCATCGAACTCGGTGGGGGACCGGTGCTCAAGGTCAACCAGAACCTGCGTTATGCAACGGATTCCGCGGGTGCCGGTGCCTTCGCGCTCGCCTGCGATCAGGCCGGAGTTCCTCTGCAGCGCTACGTACATCGAGCCGATCTGCCCTGCGGCTCGACCATCGGACCCATCACTGCGTCGCGCACCGGCCTGTCCACGGTGGACGTCGGCGCAGCGCAGCTGGCCATGCACTCGTCGCGAGAGTTGATGGGAGCCAGTGACGTGAAGTCCTACGCCGACGCGTTGGCGGCATTCCTGGCCCCAGTCTGAGACCGTTCGGCGGTCGCAAATGCGCGCGCATTCGTCAGGTGCTCGCGGATTGGTGACCTGTGCTGGGGCGATTTCGCGCGCGTGTGGCAAACGCGCGCGCATTTGCGGGGGTGCGGGGCGGAGGGTGTGGACGGAGGCTGAATACCGCGGCGCAACACCGTTCCCCGTTCCCCGTTTCTCGTTTCCCGTTTCTCGTTCGTCGGTCGCAAATGCGCGCGCATTCGTCAGGTGCTCGCGGATTCGTGACCTGTGCTTGGGGCGATTTCGCGCGCGTGTGGCAAACGCGCGCGCATTTGCGGGGGTCGGGTGTGGGGGGTAGGCGGCGGAGGTGAGTCAGCGACCCGGTGAACCAGAACCAGCAACCCAGTGAATAGGAATCAGCAACCCAGTGAACCGGCAACCCGCGTCTCGGCTAGATCGGGCTCAGTTGCAGGCATGCATCGGCTGCGAGCCAGAACAACTGTTCGCGCACTGTCGTGGCCTTGGTCCAGCCGCGGTGGTCCCAGTCGGCGGCGAGGGAGTCACCCGCGTACAGCAGTTGCGCGAATCGCACGCCGCGGAATCGTGCGACGGCGCAGAAGGCCGAGGCTTCCATGTCGACGGTTCGGCATCCCTCTTCGACGCGGCGGGAAACGCGCGCACGGGTCTCGCGGTAGAGCGCATCGGTGGTCCACGAGCGGCCGGTGACGAAGTCGACTCCGGCGTCTGTGAGCACGGATTGCAGCACGGCAACCCCTGCGGGATCGGCGTCGACGATCCGTCCCGGCGGTAGGTAGTGGAACGAGGTGCCCTCGTCACGCAGGGCGCTGTCGACCACCATCACGTGTCCCATGCCCAGGTCGTCGGACAGTGCCCCCGCGCCGCCGACGGCCACGAACTGGGTGCAGCCCATCGCGATGGCCTCTTCGAGGAACAGCGCGGCCAGCGGAGCTCCGACGCCGGGGTGGAAGACAGCAAGTTTCTCCCCGTTCCGTTCGATCTCGTAGACGGGATGTTCGCCGTGCTCGGAGCGCATGATCGAGACGACTCGGGCGTCGCCTTTCGCGCAGATGCTCTCGATCACCTCGGAGAAGAAACAGACGACGGCTTTCGGCGGTACGTCGACTCCCTTGGCCACCATCGACGGGTCGATGACGCCCGTTTCGTCCAGATCGTTCTCGGTCAGCGCGATGTCCATCAGGTGATGTTCGCACGACCGAAGAGTGACCCCGCACGACCGATGCCGTACATGTCGCACGGTCCCGATAGACTCTCCCTGGCATTTCGCTCCATCGAAGGGACCTATTCCTCGTGTCCGCTAGCTCTGTACCCACAGACACTGTCTCCAACGCCGTCGCCACCCCCGACGTAGCGCAGCCGTACAAGGAACTCGGACTCAAGGACGACGAATACGTCCGCATCAAGGAAATCCTCGGCCGTCGGCCCACCGACGCCGAGTTGGCGATGTATTCCGTCATGTGGAGCGAGCACTGCTCGTACAAGTCCTCGAAGGTGCACCTGAAGTACTTCGGTGAGACCACCACCGACGATATGCGCAAGCCCATGCTCGCCGGTATCGGTGAGAACGCGGGCGTCGTCGACGTCGGCGACGGCTGGGCCGTCACGTTCAAGGTCGAGAGCCACAATCACCCGTCGTACGTCGAGCCCTATCAGGGTGCGGCGACGGGCGTCGGCGGCATCGTCCGCGACATCATGGCCATGGGCGCTCGCCCGATCGCCGTCATGGACCAGCTGCGATTCGGTGCTGCCGATGCACCCGATACGCGCCGCGTCCTGAGTGGCATCGTCGCAGGCGTCGGTGGCTACGGAAACTCCCTCGGCCTCCCCAACATCGGCGGCGAGACGGTGTTCGACGCCTCCTACGCCGGTAACCCGCTGTTGAACGCTCTGTGTGCCGGTGTCATGCGCGTCGAGGACATGCATCTCGCGTTCGCGTCGGGCCTGGGCAACAAGATCATTCTGTTCGGCGCCCGCACCGGTCTCGACGGCATCGGCGGCGTGTCCGTGCTCGCGTCGGAGACCTTCGACGGAGACGAGACCGGCGGGGGCCGCAAGAAGCTCCCGGCCGTGCAGGTCGGCGATCCGTTCACCGAGAAGGTGCTCATCGAGGCCTGCCTCGAGCTGTACTCCAACAAGTTGGTCGTCGGCATCCAGGATCTCGGCGGTGCCGGATTGTCCTGTGCCACTTCCGAACTCGCGTCCGCGGGCAGCGGCGGCATGCGCATCGAGCTGGAGAAGGTGCCGATGCGCGCCACCGGCATGACGCCCGCCGAGGTGCTCTCGAGCGAATCCCAGGAGCGCATGTGCGCGGTGGTGACGCCCGAGAACGTCGACGCGTTCATGGCGGTCTGCCGCAAGTGGGACGTCCTGGCCACCGTGATCGGTGAGGTCACTGACGGTGAGCATCTGCAGATCACGTGGCACGGCGAGACCGTGGTCGACGTTCCGCCGAAGACCGTTGCGCACGAGGGACCGGTGTACAACCGTCCCGTGCAGCGACCCGCCACCCAGGACGATCTGGTCGCGAACACCACTGCGTCGCTGAAGCGTCCGGAGACCGGTGACGAGCTGCGGGCGACGCTGCTGAAGATGATCGGCTCGCCGCAGCTGTGCAGCCGTCGATTCATCACCGAGCAGTACGACCGCTACGTGCGCGGAAATACCGTCCTCGCCGAGAACGCCGACGCCGGCGTCATCCGCATCGACGAGAAGACCGGTCGTGGAATCGCTTTGGCCACCGACGCGTCGGGCCGCTACACCGCACTCGATCCCTACCAGGGCGCGCAGCTCGCGCTCGCCGAGGCGTTCCGCAACGTCGCTGTCACCGGCTCGACGCCCAAGGCCGTCACCAACTGCCTGAACTTCGGCTCGCCCGAGGACCCGGGCGTCATGTGGCAGTTCCAGCAGGCCGTGCGCGGACTGGCCGACGGCTGCGTCACCCTCGGCATTCCGGTGACCGGCGGCAACGTGAGCTTCTACAACCAGACCGGTGCCGAGCCGATCCTGCCGACACCCGTCGTCGGTGTGCTCGGCGTGATCGACGACGTGCATCGCCGCATCCCCACCGGCCTCGGACTCGAGCCCGGTGAGACGCTGATCCTGCTCGGCGACACCTACGACGAGTTCGATGGGTCGATCTGGGCGCAGGTCGAGCACGATCACCTCGGCGGCGTGCCGCCCAGGGTCGATCTTGCCCGCGAGCAATTGCTCGCCGACATTCTGCTCTCGTCCTCGCGTGACGGACTGGTCTCGGCAGCCCACGATCTGTCCGAGGGTGGCCTCGCGCAGGCCGTCGTCGAAGCTGCTCTGGCCGGTGAAACCGGTTGCCGCATCATCGTTCCCGAGGGCGCCGATCCGTTCGTGACACTGTTCTCCGAGTCCTCGGGCCGCGTACTGGTCGCGGTACCGCGCACGGAAGAAACTCGCTTCACCGGCATGTGCACCGCCCGCGGTCTGCCGTGGGCACGCATCGGCGTCGTCGACGAGGGTTCGGATTCGATCGAGGTGCAAGGGCAGTTCTCCGTCCCGATGACGGAGCTGCGCGAGACGTTCGAGAGCACTCTTCCCAGACTCTTCGGCTGACCGAGGTGGGGGGACGCACATCGGAGCAGCGCCACGACGAGGTCGACGCGACACTCGAGCAGGACCAGCATCATCGGTACCACCTGCCCTCGGTCGAGTTCGTCGTCCCCTCACCCGCCGAGCATCCGTTCGTCATGTGGGCCTGGGGCCTGCTGCGCCTGGACTTCACCGGAATTGCGTTCAGCGCGTTGTTCTTCTGCTGGTCGTTGACTCCGTCTCTGCTCCCTCGTGGATGGCTGTTCCAGGGCATCATCGGCGGTATCAACGCGGCCATCGGCTACGCATTCGGCGTCGCGGTGGGGTGGGCCGTCACTCGGTGGTGGCTCTCGTCCCGATCGTGGTGGCCGTTGCCGCGCAAGGTCGAGCTGGCCGTCAAGGCTGCCGTTCCTGTCCTCGCGATCGCGGCGTCGATGATCATGCTGGCGATCTCGGCGGAATGGCAGCGTGAGCTGGCCGCTCTGATGGACGCGGAGGGAACCACCACGACGGGGTATTTCCGCACCGGCGCGCTCAGCATCGCCATTGCGGCCCTGTTGATCTCGGTGTGGCGGGTGTTGCGTGACTTCGTTCGTCTGCTCGCCCGTCAGATCAACCGCGTCGTGAAGATGCCGCGCGAAGTGGCCAATGCGCTCGGGGTCGTCGTCCTCGTCGTGTTGTCCGTCGCCCTGGTTCAGGGTGTCCTGCTGCGCGCGGTCTCCGAGGTCACCAACTCCGTGTTCAGTCTGCAGAACGACGAAACCCGGGACGGCGCAGAACAACCCGTCGCCGACGAACGCTCCGGCAGCCCGAACTCGTTGGCGCCATGGGACACCCTCGGATTCGAGGGTCGCAACTTCGTCTCCAGCGGACTACGGGCCGACGAGATGGAGCGGGCAACGGGCCGCCCCAGCCTCGAACCGATCCGGGCATACGCAGGCCTGGAAACGGCAGAGACCCAGGACGAGCGACTGAACATCGTGGTCGCCGAACTCGAACGCACCGGGGCATTCCAGCGCGCGGCTCTCGTCGTCGTCCCGACCACCGGAACCGGATGGGTCAATCCCACCGCCATCGAAGCCGAAGAGCTCATGTTCGACGGCGATGTCGCCACCGTCGCATCCCAGTACTCGTACCTGCCGAGTTGGATCTCCTTCATCGCGGAGGGAGACAAGGCCGCGCAGGCAGGCAGAGCTCTGATCGACAAGGTGCACGACCGCTGGCTGGAGGAACCGGAGGCCACGCGCCCGAAGTTCTACGTCTACGGCGAGAGCCTCGGTACCCAGGCGGGTGAAGGAGCGTTCGACGGTCTGGCCGACATCCGGGCCACCACCGACGGCGTCCTGTGGGTTGGACCGCCGAACAACAACCGCATCTGGAGTCAGTTCGTCAGCCGACGCGACCCGGGAAGCCCGGAGGTGCGGCCGGTCTACTCCGAGGGACTGACGGTCCGATTCGCCGACAACTCGTCGGGTATCCCGCCAGAGGATCAGCCCTGGTACGAGCCGCGGATCCTCTACGTCCAGCACGCGTCGGATCCGGTGGTCTGGTGGTCACCCGACCTGCTGTTCGAGCGTCCCGACTGGCTGTCCGAGCCACCGGGGCCGGACCGGCTGCCGAGCATGCGATGGTTCCCGGTCGTGACCTTCTGGCAGGTGGCCGCCGATCTGACCAACGCCGCGGGCGTTCCCGACGGACACGGCCACAACTACGGAACCCTCGTGCTCGACGGCTGGGTGGCCGTTGCCGCACCCGAGGGGTGGACCGACCGCGACACCGAACGAGTCCGCGGAGTCATGGAGCAGTTCGCCGGCCGAGACGGTCCCGAGAAGTGAGAACCGCAGTGACGGCCGGAGTGGAGCCTGTGGAACGACCCATTCTGGCCGGAGTGGAGCCTGCGGAACGACCCATTCTGACCGGAATCGCGACGACGGCGTGGAGTACCTACCTCGTTCCCGCGCTGGGTCTCGATGCCCGTGGACGGGCAGTGGCCAACGCGTCGTTCGCCGTCGGTGTGGCTGCACTGTCTCGAACGAGCGCAGCAGAGCTGGGCCTGCGCAATTTCGCTGCCGGCCTGAAGTGGGGCGCTGCGGCGTCGGCGGTGCCGGTGCTCGGATCTGCCGTCGTCGCCGCGATTCCCGCGTTGCGACGCCGCGTCCGGCCGTCCGAGGACGAACTGGCCGAGTGGGTCCTGTTTCGCATCCCGGTGGGAACGGTACTGACCGAGGAACTGCTCTTCCGCGGTGTGCTCGACGCCGCGTCGCCCGCTCTGTCGCCGATCTTCTTCGGGCTCTGGCACATTCACCCGGCCCGCGCGGCGGGTGACACCGTGGTCGGAACTGTGGTGGCAACGGCAGCGGCCGGTGTGGTGTTCTCGTGGCTTCGAGCCCGCAGCGGCAGTGTGCTCGCGCCGGCTCTGCTGCATTACTTCCTCAACGCCAGCGGCGCCGTTCTGGCGCATCTCGCTGCGAACGACAGGAGTTAGACGCAGTGCCACCGCACAAGGAAGTCGGCCCCGCCGAGGTACGCGAGGCCGTTCTGGCCGTCGAGCAATGGATCAAGGGTGAGGCGGACAAGCCTGCGCGGGCGCAGATTGCCGCCGCGGTACGCACCACTGCCAGAACTCTCGGCCAGAATGCGCCGGGATCCTCGGTGGAGGTGCGGGTACCGCCGTTCGTCGCGGTGCAGTGCATCGTGGGGCCGCGTCACACCCGGGGGACACCGCCGAACGTGGTCGAAACCGACGCGCTGACGTGGCTGCAGGTGGTCACCGGAATCCGGGATTTCGCCGACGCTCTCGCCGACGGTTCGATCGATGCGTCCGGCAGCAGAGCGGCCGAAGTGGGTCGCTGGCTGCCGCTGTTGTCCATCAGGTGATCGGTTCGAATCGGACACACGTTCACCTACTGGGAATCTCCCGTACACACGATGCGTTGACTCCGGTCGTGTGCCCGTAGACTCAGGCACGGCCCCCCGCCCCGTCCCCCAAGGGAGCAATGCCCGTGACCAACGCCGATTTGTCGGTCGACAGTCCGAATCTTCTGCTAGGCAAACCCCTCGACGAACCGGAGAACGAGCCGCGCGAGGAGTGCGGTGTGTTCGGAGTGTGGGCACCGGGCGAGGATGTGGCCAAGCTCTCGTACTACGGCCTCTATGCGCTGCAGCACCGTGGACAGGAGGCTGCCGGCATCGCAGTGTCCGACGGTTCCCAGGTGTTGGTGTTCAAGGATCTCGGTCTCGTCAGCCAGGTGTTCGACGAGCAGACGCTCGGTGCGATGCCCGGGCATGTCGCCATCGGGCACTGCCGCTACTCCACCAGTGGTTCGGTCACGTGGGAGAACGCGCAGCCGATCTTCCGTACCACCACTGCCGGGACCGGGATTGCACTCGGCCACAACGGAAACCTGGTGAACTTCGCCGAGCTCGCCACCAAGGCGCGCGACGCAGGGCTGATCAGCGACCGACTGCAGGGCAACGGCACGTCGGATTCCGACGTGGTGACCGCGCTGCTGGCGCACAAGGCAGCCGACTGCACCATCGAGCAGGCGGCGATGGAACTGCTGCCTCTGCTCAAGGGTGCCTTCTGTCTGACGTTCATGGACGAGCACACTCTCTACGCCGCGCGTGATCCGCACGGCGTTCGACCGTTGTGCCTCGGCCGCCTCGATCGCGGCTGGGTGGTTGCCAGCGAGACTGCGGCACTCGACATCGTCGGTGCCGCGTTCGTCCGCGACATCGAGCCCGGTGAACTGCTCGCGATCGATGCCGACGGTGTTCGGTCCTCACGCTTCGCGGCTCCCGAGCCCAAGGGGTGCGTGTTCGAGTACGTGTATCTCGCTCGTCCCGACAGCGTCATCGGTGGTCGTTCGGTGCACTCGACGCGCGTCGAGATCGGACGTCGTCTCGCGAAGGAACATCCTGCCGAGGGGGACCTGGTCATCCCGGTGCCCGAGAGCGGAACTCCCGCTGCGGTCGGTTTCGCGCAGGGCTCCGGCATCCCCTACGGCCAGGGCTTGATGAAGAACGCCTATGTGGGCCGCACGTTCATTCAGCCGTCGCAGACCATTCGTCAACTCGGCATCCGGCTCAAGCTGAATCCTCTCAAAGAGGTCATACGGGGCAAAAGGCTGGTGGTGGTGGACGATTCGATCGTTCGCGGCAATACCCAGCGCGCCCTGATCAGGATGCTGCGCGAGGCCGGTGCGCTGGAGATTCACGTGCGAATCGCGTCGCCGCCGGTGCGCTGGCCCTGCTTCTACGGCATCGACTTCGCTTCTCCCGCAGAGCTGATCGCCAACGGTGTCGATTCCGAGGACGGAATTCTCGAGGGTGTTCGGCAGGCGATCGGTGCCGATTCGTTGGGGTACATCTCCATCGACGGCATGATCGCGGCCTCCGAGCAGCCTGAATCCCGGTTGTGTGCAGCATGTTTCACCGGCAAGTATCCGATCGATCTGCCGGCCGACAACGCACTCGGCAAGCACGTTCTCGAGGGTCTGCTGGCCTCGGCGGCCGGGCAGCCGGTGGACAACGACGCGAACGTGAGTGCTCTGAGTCGTCCCTGAGCAGGGCGTTCCTGCGAGGGAACAGCAGGGTTTTCTCAATGCCACATATTGGAAACAGTCCGTCGGTACTGTCCTTTCAGTTACATAGGACACACCGATTGGATAGAGGCTTTCAGATGACCCTGTCGCCCGACGACGGACGCATGCAGCGCTACAGCGCGGCATCGAAGACCGCTGCACCCGGTACAGCGGGACGCAAACACGGCAAGAAATTTGCTGCAGTGGCAGCACTGTCGGTACTCGCATTGACTGCGGCAGCCTGCGGCTCGGGCCGCACCGACGAAGCCGGTGGCTCCGGTGAGGGCAGTGGCGACACCATCACCGTCGGCACCACCGACCAGGTGACGTCACTCGACCCGGCGGGCTCGTACGACAACGGCTCGTTCATGGTCATGAACCAGACGTATCCCTTCCTGATGAATTTCGCGCCCGGTAGCTCCGAGCTCGAGCCCGATGTCGCCGAGAGCTGCGATTTCGCCGAGCCGACCGTCTACACGTGCACGCTGAAGGACGATCTGACGTTCGCGAACGGCAACCCGCTGACGAGCGAGAGCGTGAAGTTCTCCTTCGATCGCATCGTCGCCATCAACGATCCCAACGGACCCGCGTCGTTGCTGACGAACCTCGACAGCATCGCGACTCCGGACGAGAAGACCGTCGAGTTCACGCTCAAGGCCGCGAACGATCAGACGTTCCCGCAGATTCTGGCGACACCGGCGGGCCCGATCGTCGACCAGACCGTGTTCCCGGCAGATTCGATTCTCGACGACGACGCCATCGTGGCGGGCACCCCGTTCGCCGGCCCGTACTCCATCGCGAGCTACGCCAAGAACTCCCTCGTCAGCTTCACCGCGAACGGTGACTACAAGGGCATCCTCGGAACCCCGAAGACCTCGTCGATCAACGCGAAGTACTACACCAGCTCCGACAACCTCAAGCTCGACGTGCAGAACAAGGCCATCGACGTCGCATGGCGATCGCTGACCCCGACGGATGTCGAATCGCTCGGCAGCGTCGACGGTCTGACGGTGCACGAGGGACCCGGCGGTGAATCGCGCTACATGGTCTTCAACATGAACACGATGCCCGGTGACACCCCTGATCAGAAGCTGGCCGTGCGCAAGGCAATTGCGGCCTCGGTGGATCGCCAGGCGCTGTCCGACGGCGTCTACAAGGGCACCTACACCCCGCTGTACTCCGTCGTACCCACAGGCCTGGCCGGTGCGAACACCGCGTACGGCGACGTCTACGGCACCACCCCGAACCGCGACGAAGCAGCCGGATTCCTTTCTGCCGCAGGCGTTGCCACCCCGGTGCAGCTCAACTTGCAGTACAACCCGGACCACTACGGTTCGAGCTCGAGCGAGGAATACGCCGCGATCAAGAGCCAGCTCGACGCGACGGGCCTGTTCAACGTGAACCTGCAGTCCACCGAGTGGAGCACGTACACCAAGGAACGCGTCGCCGACGCCTACCCGGTGTACCAGCTGGGCTGGTTCCCGGACTACCCCGATGCGGACAACTACCTGACGCCGTTCTTCGGGCCGGACAACTTCCTGCAGTCGCACTTCGAGAGCCCGGCCATCACGTCACTGCTCGATCTCGAGCGCACGACCGCCGACGAGAATGCGCGGATGCAGATCATCGGTCAGATTCAGACCGAGCTCGCGACGAACTACCTGCCGACGCTTCCGTTGTTGGAGGGCAAGCAGATCGCCGTCGCCACCGACGAGATCAGCGGCGTGGACGAGACTCTCGACGCCTCGTTCAAGTTCCGATTCGTCACTCTCGCCAAGGGCTGACCGGCGTGCCCACTACCGACAGCACGACGGTAGAGGGCGAGAAGCAAGCACAGCAGGTGAGCGCGCCGTCACGGTACGGCGCGCTCGCCCGCTATCTCGGGGTCAGATTTCTGCTGATCATTCCGACTGCCTGGATTCTCGTCACCGTCGTGTTCTTTCTGATGCGGGTGATCGGTGATCCGATCACCGCGGCCCTCGGTGGTCGCCTACCTGCCGAACAGATCGCCCAGCGCAAGGCCGAGGCCGGCTACGACCGACCCATTCTGACGCAGTACTGGGAGTACTTGACCGGACTGTTGCGCGGCGATTTCGGCCGCTCCGCCACCGACAACCGCGCGATCAGTGACGTCCTGCTCGTCAACGGTGCTGCCACACTGGAATTGGCGTTCTGGGCACTGTTGGTCGCCTTCGCGGTCGGCATCCCGCTCGGATTCTTCGCCGCCACCCATCGGGACCGATTCGGCGACGCCTCGCTGCGGATCTTCGCGATCCTGGCGTACGCGGCTCCGGTGTTCTTCGTCGGCATGTTGCTCAAGCTGCTGTTCGCAGTCAAGCTCGGCTGGCTGCCTGTCGCCGGTCGTGCCAGCACCAATGTGGAACTGGCACTGCAGAACGTCTCGCCCAAGACCAACATTCTGATCGTCGACTCGTTCCTGTACGGCGAGCCGAGCTACATCGTGGACGTGCTCGAGCATGCCGTACTACCCGCACTCGCCCTGGGTCTGTTGACGGCCGGAGTGTTCCTGAGGCTGGTGCGCGTCAACCTGATTCAGACGTTGCAGGCACCGTTCGTCGACGCTGCGCGCGCTCGCGGATTGAGCGAGGGCACGGTGACGCGACGACATGCGTTCCGCAACGCCATGATTCCCATCGTCACCGTCATCGGCCTGCAGATCGCCGTGCTCCTCGGCGGTGCGGTACTGACCGAGACGACCTTCGAGTGGCAGGGCCTGGGCTACGAACTCGCCCGGTACCTCCAGCAACGCGATTTCGTTGCGGTGCAGGGCATCGTGACGTTCCTGGCCGTCGTGGTCGCCGTCGTCAGCTTCGTCACCGACGCGATCGTCGCACTCATCGACCCGAGAGTGAGGTTCTGATGAGCACCGAAGTCGTGCTGTCCGACGTCCCTCCCACCCGTCCGCACCGTCGAGGATTTCCCGGCGTCGCATTCGTCAAGTCCACGTCCGGGTTGCAACGTGTCACCTTGATCGTCGGGTTGGCCCTGATGGTGGCGTTCGTGATCGCCGCAGTGTTCGCCCCGCTTCTCGCGCCGTACGGGTTCTCGCAGACCAGCGACGCCGGGCAGGATTTCGCCCGACAAGCAGCCCCGTCCGCGCAGCACTGGTTCGGCACCTCGGTTCGCGGTGAGGACGTGTTCTCGCGCGTGATCTACGGTGCCCGAACGGCATTGATGGTGATCGCGTCGTCGTTGATTCTCTCGCTCATCATCGGTGTTCCGCTCGGCCTCGCCTCGGGCTACATCGGCCGTTGGTTCGACCGCGTGCTCGTGCTGTTCATGGACGCGATGTACGCATTCCCGTCCCTGCTTCTCGCGGTGGTCATCTCGATCGTCGTCGCAGGCGGCCAGTCGTCGAGCTTCGGTGGCATCGCATCCGCAGCCATCGCCATCACGGCCATCTTCGTCCCGCAGTACTTTCGCGTCGTGCGCAACGCCACGGTGGCGGTCAAGACCGAACCGTACGTCGACGCCGCCCGGGTCACCGGTGCCGGCACTCCGCGAATCCTGTTCCGGCACATCCTCGCCAATGTGGTGCAGACGCTGCCGGTCATCATCACCCTCAACGGTGCCGAGGCCATCCTGACCCTCGCCGGACTCGGTTTCCTCGGATTCGGCATCGAGCCCACCTCCGCCTCGGAGTGGGGATACGACATCAACAAGGCGCTGCCCGATATCTCCAACGGCATCTGGTGGACGTCGGTGTTCCCCGGCCTGGGCATCGTGTTGGTGGTGCTCGGCCTGACCATGGTGGGCGAAAGCGCAAGTGAGACACTCAATCCGCTGCTGCGCACCCGCAAGAAGTTCAAGAAGGCGGTGAAGGTATGACATCGAGTGTTGCAACTCCACGCGAGTCCGCATTGTCGGTGAAGTCGTTGTCCGTCACGTTCCTCACCGACGCCGGCGAAGTCGATGCCGTCACCGAGGTCTCGTTCGAGGTGTTCCCCGGCGAAGTACTGGCCGTGGTGGGGGAGTCCGGATCGGGCAAGTCCGTCAGCGTCCGATCCGCCATCGGCCTGCTCCCCGACACCGCACGCGTCGAAGGACACGTGGTACTCGGTGGCCAGGACGTGACGACGCTGAGCAACAAGGCGTGGGCGCAGTTGCGCGGCAACAAGATTTCGATGGTGTTCCAGGAACCGGGCAGCGCCCTCGATCCGCTGTTCACCATCGGCTATCAGATCGTCGAGGCGTTGCGGGCGCACACACGCGCCAGGAGTGGAGCCGGCGGAACGACCCGAAGTGACGACGGTAAGCGAATGTCGGCGAAGGATGCCAAGATTCGGGCCGTCGAGCTGTTGACGATGGTGGGTCTGCCCAATCCCGAGCAGCGCTTCTCGTACTACCCGCACGAGCTCTCGGGTGGGCAGAAGCAACGCGTCATGATCGCGATCGCCATCTCGTGCGAGGCGAAGGTCATCATCGCCGACGAGCCGACCACCGCTCTCGACGTCACGGTGCAGGCCGAAATCCTGGACCTGCTCCGTGATCTCAAGGATCGGCTCGGCTGCGCCATCGTGCTCATCACCCACAGCATGGGCGTCGTGTCCGACCTGGCCGACCGCGTCGTCGTCATGCAGAACGGCCGCGTCGTCGAGGAAGCTCCGGTGGCGCAACTCTTCGACGCACCCGCCGACGACTACACCAAGAAGCTGCTGGCCGCGGTGCCGACCCTCGCCGCCGTGGAGTCCGACAAGACGGTAGACACCTCGGGAGAACCGGTACTCGACGTCTCGCGTCTGGTGGTGCAGTTCTCCGGCGGCGTCGGCTCACCTGCGTTCCGGGCGGTCGACGACGTCTCGCTCACCATCCACCGCGGCGAAACCCTGGGGCTGGTGGGCGAATCCGGCTCGGGCAAGTCCACGATCGGCAGATGTGTTGCAGCACTGCAGAAGCCGACCAGCGGCAGCGTGACGGTGATGGGGCAGAACATCGCAGGCGTGAGCGAACGCAAGCTGAAGCCGTTACGTAAGCGATTCGGCTTCGTCTTCCAGGACCCGTCCGCATCACTGAACCCCCGACTGACCGTCGGGCAGTGCATCGCCGAACCGATGATCGTGCACAAGTACGGCTCCAAGGACGCGATCGCGGCGAGGACGACCGAGTTGCTCGACGCCGTGCAACTGCCGTCGGGCACCGACAAGCGCTACCCCCACGAGCTCTCCGGTGGGCAGCGGCAACGCGTCAGCCTGGCGCGGGCACTGGTGCTGGGACCTGATCTGGTGGTCGCGGACGAGCCGACCAGCGCTCTGGACGTGTCGGTGCAGGCAGCCGTGCTCGATCTGTTCGAGGCACTGCAGCAGGAATTCGGCTTCGCCTGCCTGTTCATCAGTCACGACCTCGCGGTGGTCGACCGCGTCGCGCATCGCGTGGTGGTGCTGCGCAACGGGGCAATCGTGGAAGAGGGAACACCGTGGAAGATCCTGCGATCGCCGGAGGCCGACTACACCAAGAAGCTGTTGGCGGCGATCCCGGGCAAGCGCCTGCACACGTGAATTCTTCTCGCCACCGGGCACTCCGGTACCGTTAGGGCGCTATCTGTGCCGTCACGGGCGCTCACATGATCGAGTACACAGGCTGGAGCCGAATGACCGAGGAATCCCAACCCACGAGCGCAACTCACTCGGGCGGTGCCTCCTACGCGGCGGCCGGGGTCGACATCGCCGCAGGAGATCGAGCAGTGCAACTGTTCGCGCCGCTCGCCAAGAAGGCCAGCAGGCCCGAGGTCATGGGCGGTCTCGGCGGTTTCGCCGGCCTCTTCGCGCTCAAGGGCGACTACCGCGAGCCCGTCCTGGCCGCCTCGACCGACGGCGTCGGCACCAAGGTGGCCGTGGCGCAGGCGCTCGGCAAGCACGACACCCTGGGCCTCGACCTGGTCGCAATGGTCGTCGACGACCTCGTCGTCTGTGGTGCCGAGCCACTGTTCCTGCAGGACTACATCGCCGTGGGCCGGGTGGTTCCCGAGCAGGTCGCGGAACTGGTCAAGGGCATCGCAGAAGGCTGCATCATCGCCGGTTGCGCACTGCTCGGCGGCGAGACGGCCGAGCACCCGGGACTGATGGCCGACGGCGATTACGACCTCTCGGCCACCGGCATCGGCGTCGTAGAGGCTGATTCGATCCTCGGACCCGAGCGGGTGCGTCCCGGTGACGTCGTCATCGGCATGGGATCGTCGGGTCTGCACTCCAACGGCTACTCCCTCGCGCGCAAGGTGCTGCTGGAGATCAACCACATGGATCTCGGCGGACACGTCGAGGAGTTCGGCCGCACCCTCGGCGAGGAGCTGCTCGAACCGACCAAAATCTACGCCAAGGACTGCCTCGCGCTCGCGGCCGAAACCGACGTGCGCACGTTCTGCCACGTCACCGGCGGCGGATTGGCGAACAACCTCTCACGGGTGATGCCCGAGGGCCTGGTCGCCGAACTCGACCGCACCACGTGGAGCCCTGCCCCGATCTTCTCGCTGATCGCTCAGCGCGGGCGCGTCGAGCGCGCCGAGATGGAGCAGACGTTCAACATGGGAGTCGGCATGGTCGCCATCGTGGCACCCGAGGACGTCGACCGCGCACTCGCCGTGCTGACCGCACGCCACATCGACTGCTGGACGCTGGGTACGGTGAAGAAGGCGACCGGTAAGGACGTCGCCGACGAGCGTGCGCTGCTGCTGGGTAACCACCCGAGGTTCTGATCGCCCGAGGACGGGCAAACAAGTGAGGGGGAGCCGCATCGCGGCTCCCCCTCAGTCGTTGTCGTGCTCAGTACTAGCGTCGCCAGTCCTCGTACTCGTCTTCTTCGACTCGGGAAGGCGCGTCCGAGTCGACGCCGCCACGATGCGAGTTCGACGAACCACCGGAGAGCTCTTGCTGCAGTCTCTCCAAGTCCGTAATAGGCGAGCTGTACTTGAGCTCACGAGCGACCTTTGTCTGCTTTGCCTTAGCCCTGCCTCGGCCCATGGCGGTGCCCCCTCGCGGACTTTCGGGGCGGCCTGGGGAAATTTGGCGGCCCCGTTAGAGTTGGTATTTCTTCCTGGGACACACTCTAGCGCGCGAATCGCCGCGATGCGCAGACGGCACCACGTGTCGGTGCCGGGCGAACGGGCGCGACACGCCCGGAAAATGGGTCGACGCAGCCTGTACCTGCAGAAATCCGTGCACAGGCAAACTATCTCCGTTTCGCGACACGAGAACTACGTGCTGCGCGTCATGGGGAGCGACGCACTCAGGGGTCAGTTGCGCAACGATTTCAGTGCCGCAGCCGCATCGCGGTAGACCTTCGGAGCCAAATCGGGCTGATCGAGCAAAGTGGACATCGCGGTCGCGTCGGTTCCTCGGAACAGGTCGCGAACCGTAACCCCGTGTTGGGGTACCGACTCCACCGTCACCGTGTCACCGCCGCCGAAGACCCCGGGTTCGAGAACTCGGAAGTACGCACCCACATCACCTCGGTCCGCGAAGCGACGGATCCATCTCGGCTGGTCCATCCACCGTGCGAACGTCGCGCAGGGCTTGCGGGCGATCGTCACCTCCAAGGCCACCGTGCCGATGCGAAACCGCGACCCGATCACCGCGTCGGTCACCGGCACACCCTCGGTGCGGAGGTTCTCCCCGAATCGACCCGGTGGAACCGGCACCCCCAGCTCGTCGGCCCAGTGCTGCGCCTCGACCTCGTCGTAGGCGTACACGGCCTGATCGAGTCCGCCGTGGAATTTCGTGTCCCGACAGTGATCACCGCCGATGCCGAGCTCGTGCACGTCCACCTGCCCGTCGACGGGCCGCTTGTCGATACCACTGTCGACCACCGCTCGGCGTCCGAACGGAACATCGGCGTGCACGACGCAGACCGCCAGGACCCTCCCGGTCACCGGCCGCGCAGGCGGTCGACCGCAGCGCGGCCGGCCTGGACGTCGTCGTACGACGGGATCGAGTCCGGATCGATCGACGCGGCACACGGCCCCGCCTCGAGGGCAGTGTCGACCGGAATCGTTCGTTTGAGAAGGGCCAATGCGATCGGCCCCAGCTCGAAGTGGTCGATGACGGTGCCCAGACGGCCCACCGAGCGTCCGCCTGCGGTCACCGGATCGCCCGTGCCGGGACGACCGTCCGCAGAGCCGTCGAGATGCAGCAGCACCAGGTGCCGGGGCGGGCGACCGAGATTGTGCACGCGCGAGACCGTCTCCTGCCCGCGGTAGCAGCCCTTCTCCAGATGCACCGCGCCGAACTCGGCTGCGCTGCCGATCCAGCGAACCTCGTGCGGAATGGTCTTCTCGTCGGTGTCCACGCCCACCCGCGGACGCAACGATTCCACCCGCAACGCGTCGAACGCCCAGGTTCCGGCCGGGGCGGCCCCGGCGTCGCGCAGTCGGATGAACCACTCGCTCAGACTCGCGCGGGGGATCACCACGTCGTACGAATTTGCGCCCGGCCAGGGCATCCGCCGCACGAAACCGCCGCCGTCGATCGGCGACGCACCGTAGACCTCGCTCGGAGCCGGCAGGCCGGCCTTCTCGAGCACCGACGCCGCGTCGGATCCGAGGACGGTGAGAACGGCGAGTTCGTCGGCCTCACGGGGTTCGGCCTTGGCCCAGAACACCATCTTCTTCAGGAACGACAGCAGATCCGGTCCGGCCGAGCGCTCGGTGTCGATGTACGTGACGCCGGCCAGGTCGGTCTGGACGAAGTGATGCTCGATGCGGCCGTTGACATCCAGGCTCAGATTCTCGGCCGAGCTGCCGTCGGGCAGGTTGGAGACGAGTTGGCTCGAGATCGTGTTCAACCAACTCAGGCGTTCGTCTCCGCTGATGGCCAGCACGAAACGGTGGGAACGGTCGATGACGGCAGCGCCGCTGACCGCGTCGCGTTGCTCGCCGAACGGATTGCCGTAATGCCAGGCCACCCCGGCATCGACGCTGTCGTCGGGGGAGGGCACTGCGCCGGGGAGTGTCAGAAGTGGACTCGGGCTGATCGTGACTGTGTCGGACACATCCCCCATAGTAGGAGCCCGTCGGCGCAGCAACTCGGTGACCGGTCCCTTTACACCCTCGAAACGGCGACGACACGGCACCGCGACGACACGGACCTAGCGTGTCGACCCATGAAGAAACTGGCGCATCCGGCCGCGCAGATCGGCCTCGCCGCGATCGGCGGCATCGTGTTCGGGTTGGTGGTCGGCGAGTGGGCCGCGAACCTGAAGTTCATCGGTGATCTGTTCATCCGACTGATCCAGATGTCGATCGTCCCGCTGGTGATGGCTTCGGTCATCGTGGCCACCGGGTCGATGGCGGGGGCGGGAACCGGCAAGATCGCGTTTCGCACCTTCAAGTGGATGATCGGGTTCTCGGTCGTCGCTGCTGTGCTGGCCTGGGTGCTGAGCACCATCATTCGGCCGGGCGCGGGCATGGTGTTCACCCAGCAGCTCGATCCGGCGCTCGAGGAGTCGGCGAGCGAGGCGCTCGGCTGGCAGGACACCCTTCTGAACTTCGTCAGCACCAACGTGTTCGACGCCATGTCGACGGCGACGATGGTGCCGATCATTGTCTTCTCGCTGCTCTTCGGTATCGCGCTGCGCAGTCACATCACCAAGACCGGCAACACCCAGGTGCTCTCGTTCATGGACCAGATTCAGCAGATCGTCCTGACGATGATCCGGCTCGTCATGGTCATCGCCCCGGTAGGTGTGTTCTGCCTGCTCGCCGCGCTCGCCGGCGACGTCGGATTCTCCGTGGTGTCCACCGCGCTGAGCTACCTCGGTACGACGCTGCTCGGGGTGCTGATTCTGTTCGCACTCTTCGTCGTGGTCGTGACGATGCGGACCCGATTGAACCCGTGGAAGCTGCCCAGCAAGCTCACCGAACAGACGGCCGTCGCGGTGACGACGACGAGTTCGGCCGTCACGTTCCCGACGGTGCTGCGCAACACCGTCGAGAAGGTCGGCGTCAGTCAGAAGGTCGCCAACTTCACGCTGTCGATCGGGTTGACGATGGGCTCCTACGGTGCCGTTCTCAACTACATGATCGTGGTGATGTTCCTCGCGCAGGCAGGCAACATCGACCTGAGCCTCGGGCAGATCGTGCTGGGCATGGGCCTGGCGGTTCTGCTGAACATGGGCACCATCACCGTGCCCGGCGGATTCCCCGTCGTCGCGATGTTCCTTGCGACCTCGCTCGACCTTCCCTTCGAGGCCGTCGGCCTGTTGATCGCCGTGGACTGGTTCGCCGGGATCTTCCGTACCTTCCTCAACGTGAACGGAGACACGTTCGTCGCGATGCTCGTCGCCAACGCCGACGACGAGATCGACCGCGAGGTCTACAACGGCACCAAGGTCGTCGTCGCCGAGGATCTCGACCTCGACGAGTACGCCGACGCGCTGGCAACGGCCGACCGAGCGGATTGATCGAACGCGTCCGCTCCCCTCTAAGGTGGCGGGCATGTCGGAGTCGGTAGTGGTGACGTTGGACGGCCGAGTGCACGACGCGAATCGGCCGTTGCTGTTCGCCGACGACCTGGCCGCGGTACGCGGCGACGGGGTCTTCGAGACGCTGCTCGTGCGCGGCGGCGCGGCCTGTGCGGTCGAGTTGCATCTGGCCCGGCTGGTGGCGTCGGCGAAGGCGCTGGACCTACCCGTTCCCGATCTCGAACAGTGGCGCGCCGTCGTCGAACAGTCCGTGGGTCTGTGGACGCAGGAGTCGGAGGACGAGGCGGTTCTTCGCGTGGTCCTCAGCCGCGGACGGGAGGGCGGTGGTGGCCCCACCGCATACGTGACGGTGGGGCCGCTGCCCGAGCGAGTACGGGCAGCGCGCACCGAAGGGGTGTCGGTGATCACGCTCGATCGCGGCTACTCGGTGGACTTCTCGTCAAGAGCGCCGTGGCAGCTCGCGGGGGCCAAGACGTTGTCGTATGCGACCAACATGGCCGCGCTGCGACATGCCGCAACGCAGGGTGTCGACGACGTGATCTACCTCAGCAGCGAGGGGCGGGTGCTCGAAGGTCCACGCTCGACGGTGGTGCTCGCGCGCGGTAAGACTCTCGTCACACCGTCCGTCGAACAAGGCATCCTGGCCGGAACCACGGTCGCCGGGTTGTTCGCGGTGGCCGAGTCCGCTGGTTGGACATGCGAACACGGGCACCTGTATCCCGCGGATCTCATTGCCGCAGATGGCGTTTGGCTTGTCTCGAGCGTCACCCTCGCGGCTCGGGTCACGGCGATGAACGGCGTTCCTCTGGGCACGCGGAGGCGTGCCGATGACGTTTCGACGATGGTCGATACGGCCGTGGAGGCGGTCGAAACTCGATAGGAGTCCAACGACCCTGCCGAAAGACTCTTCCCTACTACTAACCGTAGTAGTACATTCGAGTTTGTCGCGGGCCAACGCCCTGACCTGCGGTGTTGCCCGTCACAGCTCGGGTGTGAGAGTTCGGAGTATCGATGGACGCGTTGGATGTCTCGCGGTGGCAGTTCGGTATCACCACCGTTTACCACTTCATTCTCGTACCTCTCACGATCGGCCTCGCGCCGATGGTGGCCGCCATGCAGACCATGTGGGTGATCACCGGGAAGGACTCCTGGTATCGGCTGACCAAGTTCTTCGGCAAACTGTTCCTCATCAACTTCGCCCTCGGCGTCGCGACCGGAATCGTCCAGGAATTCCAATTCGGCATGAACTGGAGCGAATACTCACGGTTCGTCGGTGACGTGTTCGGTGCACCCCTCGCGCTCGAGGGATTGGTCGCGTTCTTCCTCGAGTCCACGTTCCTCGGCCTGTGGATATTCGGCTGGAGCCGACTCCCGAAACTCGTTCACCTGGCGACCATTTGGCTCGTCGCCATCGGCGTCAACGCCTCCGCCTTCTTCATCATCGCAGCCAACTCCTGGATGCAGCATCCCGTCGGCGCGATCTACAACGAAGAGACCGGCCGCGCCGAACTCACGGACATCTGGGCACTGCTCACCAACAACACTGCGCTGGCGGCCTTTCCGCACGCCGTCGCAGGAGCATTCCTCACCGCCGCGACCTTCGTCGCCGGCATCTCCGGCTGGTGGATGGTGCGTGAGGCTCGCAGGAAGCAGGCTGCGCTCACTCCGCTGTCCGAAAACGGACTCGCACCGCAGGCTCCGCTCCCGGCCGCTGGGGTCGCCACTCTGCAGGCTCCGCTCCCGGCCACTGACTCGCGTTCGATGTTCAGATCCGCAGCACGAATGTCCTTCATCGTCATGATCGTTGCCGGCGGTGCGCTCGCCATCACCGGAGACATTCAGGGCAAGCTCATGTTCGAGCAGCAGCCCATGAAGATGGCATCCGCAGAATCGCTGTGCGACACCGAGACCGGGGCCAGCTTCTCGCTCCTGACCGTGGGCACCCACAACAACTGCGAATCCGTGATTCACCTCATCGCGATTCCCGGACTCACCTCGTTCCTGGCAGAGAACGACTTCGGCGCCACCGTGCAGGGCGTCAACCAACTGCAGGAGCAGTACGAGCAGCAGTTCGGCCCCGGAAACTACAAGCCGAACCTGTTCGTCACCTACTGGGCGTTCCGAATGATGATCGGACTGGCAGCCGGCTCGGCCCTGCTCGCCATCGCGGGTCTGTGGGTCACCCGGGGTGGCCGGATTCCCGACCAGAAGTGGTTCTCGTGGTTGTCGCTGCTGGCGATTCCGACGCCGTTCCTCGCCAACAGTGCGGGCTGGATCTTCACCGAAATGGGCCGTCAGCCATGGGTTGTCGCGCCGAACCTCTCGGGAGTCGATCAGATACGGCTGACCGTGGACCAGGGCGTGTCCGACCATCCCGTCGGCCTCGTTCTCGCCTCGCTGGTGACGTTCACCCTGCTGTACGCAGCCCTCGGTGGTGTCTGGTTCTTCCTCCTTCGCCGCTATGTCATCGAAGGACCTCTCGACCACGACGCGCATCCGCACGTCGATCCACCGGAATCGGAAGACGAAGAGCCCAAACAGCTCTCGTTCGCGTACTAGGGGAAAACCATGTCACTGCCCGAATTCTGGTTCTTCGTCATCGCCTTCTTCTTCGTCGGATACTTCGTGCTCGAAGGTTTCGACTTCGGCGTCGGCATGCTCATGCCGATCCTGGGCAGGCATCCCGACGCCGCCACGGGGGAGAAGCGCAGGCGTGCGGTACTGAACACGATCGGCCCGGTCTGGGACGGCAACGAGGTGTGGCTCATCACCGCAGGTGGCGCACTGTTCGCGGCCTTCCCGGAGTGGTACGCCACATTGTTCTCGGGCTTCTACCTGCCGCTGCTGCTCATCCTGGTGGCCCTGATCCTGCGTATCTGCGCCATCGAATGGCGCGGCAAGATCGACGACCCGGTGTGGCGTCGGCGCTGCGACATCGGCATCGGCATCGGCTCGTGGGTTCCGGCGGTGCTGTGGGGCGTCGCGTTCGCCAACATCGTGCGCGGCGTCGCGATCGACGAGAACAAGAAGGTCACCGCAGGCTTCTTCGATCTGCTCAACCCGTACGCTCTGCTCGGCGGTGCCACCATGGCGCTGGTGTTCGCCCTGCACGGCGCGGTGTTCATCGCGCTCAAGACTTCCGGGGACGTGCACGAGGATTCCGTGAAAATTGCGACGCGCCTGTCGGTTCCGGCAGTTCTCGTCGGCGGCGCCTTCGCCCTGTGGACCCAACTCGCGCACGGCAAGACGTGGACGTGGCTACTCGTCGCGGTGGCCGCTGTCGCATTGCTTCTCGTCGTCGCGCTGACGGCGAAAGTGCGTGAAGGCTGGGCATTCGTCTTCACCAGCGTTGCCATCGTTGCCGTCGTGGTGCTGTTGTTCGCCTCGCTGTTCCCCAATGTCATGCCGTCCAGTACGGATGCCGCGTTCGATCTCACCATCGCGAACGCGTCGTCGAGCCCGTACACGTTGAAGGTCATGACGTGGGCTGCAGCCTTCGCCGCCCCTGTCGTTCTCGGATATCAGGCCTGGACGTACTGGGTCTTCCGCCAGCGCATTTCGAGTGCCCAGATTCCGGACTCGATCGGACTGACGGTGAAATCGTGACCGCGCCCGCTGCGCCGCGGGGACGGGCGAAGGGGCCCGTCGACCCGCGACTGTGGAAGTACTCCCGATCGGCGCGGGGCTACCTGATCGGCACTGTCGCTCTGTCGACCGTCGTCACCGTCTGCATCATCGTCGGCGCGCTTGCGATCGGCCGCGTACTGGCAGGCGTCATCACCGACCCGACGGCACGGTCGTTGTCCGCCTGGACGACGGAACTCGCCGTGCTGGCGGGCGCAATGGCCGTCCGTGTGCTCGCCACCGGAGCCCAGTCCCGCTATGCGCACCGGTCGGCGTCGCGTGTGGTGGCCGAGCTCGAAGTCGAGGTACTCACGGCAGCAACCCGTTTCGAGCCCCGAGAGCTCGACCGCGAACGGGAGGAGTTGACCGTCGTCGTCACCCGAGCCATCGGGGGTCTGCGCGCCTACCTGACCGGATACCTGCCGGCGCTGGTGTCCGCGGTCATCGTCACTCCGCTCGTTCTGGTCGTCATCGTCACTCAGGACGTGACCTCGGCTGTGGTCATCGCGGTGACCCTGCCGCTCATCCCGATCTTCATGATTCTGATCGGGTTGCTGACCAAGGGCCGAGCCGCGGCGACGCTCACCACGATGACCCGGTTGTCTGCGCAGTTGCTCGATCTACTGGCCGGTCTGCCGACCTTGCGCGCGCTGCGCCGCGAACACGGCCCGGCCGCTCGCATCCGCGCACTGGGCGACGCCCATCGACGAACCACGATGCGCGCGTTGAAGGTTGCCTTCCTCTCGTCGATGGTGCTCGAGTTGCTCGCGACCCTGTGTGTCGCGCTGGTGGCCGTCGGCATCGGCTTGCGCTTGGTCTTCGGGGAGATGACGCTCGAAGCGGGCATCATCGCGTTGATCCTCGCCCCCGAGGTGTACTTCCCGCTGCGCGCCGTGGGGACCCAGTTCCACGCAGCAGAGGACGGCGTCGAGGCCGCGGAGCGAGCCTTCCGGGTCCTGGACCGGCGTACGACACAGCCGACCGGTGGCCGGACCGTGAACGCGACGACCGCGGACATCGAACTCGTCGGACTCACCGTCGCGAGCCGGGACGGCGACGCTCCGGCCGGACTGAGTGCGCTGTGCCGAACGGGCACCATCACCGTACTGACCGGCCCCAACGGCTCGGGTAAATCGACTGCGCTGCAGGCCGTTCTGGGGCTCACGACGCCCACGAGCGGTGCGGTACTCGTCGGCGGGGTGCCCGTGGTCGATCTCGATCTCGACCGGTGGTGGGCGCAGGTCGCCTGGCTCCCGCAGCGGCCGGTGCTGCTTCCCGGCACGCTGTACGAGAACGTCACCCTCCACGGTGTGCCCGACGCCGATGCACTGGACGCAGCCTGCCGCGCTTCGGGATTCGACGCCGTACTCCGAGAGCACCCGAACGGCTGGAACACTCGCGTCGGGCAGGGCGGAGTGGGTCTGTCCCTCGGCGAACTGCAACGCCTGGCCCTGACCCGAACCTTCGTCTCCGACGCGACGGTGATGGTACTGGACGAGCCGACGGCGCACCTGGACGCGGCGAGTGAACAGACCGTGCTGCACGCCATTCGAGATGCAGCCGACCGAGGCGTCACCGTGGTGATGGTCGGTCACCGGCGCGCGGTGCTGCACGCCGCCGATCGCGTCGTCGAGGTGCGAAGCAGTTCGCCGGTGGTACCGGAGTTCGATCATGTCTGACCTACGACGCGCACTGGCACTGTTCGAGCTCTCCCCGCGCAGGGTGGCACTGGCGGTGGCGGCCGGCGTGGCAACACTCGGCAGCGCACTGGCTCTCGCCGCACTGTCGGCATGGTTGATCACCCGAGCCTGGCAGATGCCTCCGGTGATGGACCTGACCGTCGCAGTGGTAGCCGTTCGGGCGCTGGGCATCTCGCGCGGTGTGTTCCGCTACCTCGAACGATTGACCACGCACGACGCGGCCCTACGCGGTACGACGGCAGCGCGCACGAGGATCTACGAGCAATTGGCGAACGGACACGGCGCGCTCGCTCTGCGGCGCGGTGACGTACTGGCTCGCACCGGGGCGGACGTCGACGTGCTCGGCGACGTTGTCATACGCGCGATCGTCCCCATCTGTGTCAGCGTCGTGATGATGCTCGCAGCCGTGGGACTGCTCGCCGGTATCGCACCTGCTGCTGCGTCGATCCTGGCGGTGTCGTTGCTGATCGCCGGGGTGGGCGCACCGATTCTGGCGGCGCGGTCGGCGAGGATCGCCGAGGAGGCCGGAGCCGACGCCGACGCGCGGTTCGCCGAGACCGCCGTCCGAGCACTCGACCACGCCGCGGAACTGCGGGTCGCCGGGCGCCTCGACGCGACCCTCGCCGAAGCCCGCGGCGCAGCGCAGGATTCGGTCACTGCCCGCGACCGGGCGGCGCGACCGTCGGCGCTGGCCGATGCCGCCGTTCCGTTGTCGATCGGTGCATCGGTGATCGGGTCCTTTCTCGTCGGCATCGGGTTGTACGGACCGACCGGAGGCACCGCAGGCGGCATGACTCCGATGGCTCTGGCGATCATCGTGCTGGTTCCGCTCGCCGCCTTCGAGGCAACCGCGGCACTCCCCGGGGCGGCAATCGCCCTGATGCGTGGACGAATCGCGGCCACTCGAATCATGGCGATGCTGGATGCGGCTCCGCCGCATGTGAGTAGAAACTCGACCCCTGCTACGAACTTCCGTGCACATGCGCGGAGCGCACTCATCGGGCCCAGCGGATCGGGCAAGTCCACGATGCTGCGGGAGTTCGCCGAGGAATGCGGTTCGGACGCAGCGCTGTTCGCCGAGGACGCGCATCTGTTCGACACCTCGATTCTGGAGAACCTACGTGTGGTGCGCGGCGATGTCGACGAAGCACAGGCATCGGATGCGCTGCGACGCGTGGGCCTTGGCCCATGGCTCGACGCGCAGCCCCTCGGGGTTCACACCACCCTGGTCGGCGGTGCGCAGGCCGTCTCGGGCGGAGAACGGCGCAGACTGCTGTTGGCTCGCGCTGTGCTCAGTACGGCCCCGATCGTGCTGCTGGACGAGCCGACCGAACATCTCGACCGAATCTCCGGTGAACAGCTACTGCGAGAGTTGCTCACCACCGACGACGGCCTGTTCGGAGCCGATCGAATCGTGGTGGTCGTCACTCATCAACTGCCGGAGAACACCGACGCCGACCAGGTGATCGACCTCGGCTCGAATCGTGGGAAAAAACTCTTTGCCGACTCGGAAACTCGGGCGTACGTTGTGAAGTACACGAGAGAGGAGGTGGTCTGAAGTTGAAGAACTCTAGGACGCGTGAGGTGGCTGTCAGCTAGCCGCAATCGCTGACGGATTCACTGCGAAGACCGCGCGAGCGGCAAGCGAATCCCAGGCAGCTACCCGGCCCCCGAGCCCCCGACCTGTCCGGTCGGGACCTGACATCAGGTATGGCTCGGGGGCCGTTCGCTGTGGGTACCGAAGTGGTTGTGTCTCAGCCGATGTAGCGAGACAGGCGCGCGGACAACCGCGGTGCCAGTGGGCCGTCGGCGACGACGCGTTCCTCGACGTATGCCAGGTCCCCGCCTTCGACGATGCCGTAGAGCCGCTTGGCCCCGCCGACCAACGCACCCGAAGTGCTACGGATGACGACATCGGTGGCCAGTTCCCAGGACGACTTGGTCAGGGCGTGGCCGTAATACAGTTCGACGACTCCGGTGCTGTGGGTCAGCAGCAGTTCGACGAGCTCTTCGTCCTCGGAACCCTTGAGCCCGTGGCCTCCGCTCATCCGCCAGAATCCGGTTTCGCGGAGGTCGGGATGTGCGAAGTTGCCGTCGGAGTCGAGCCTCCACGAACGCGATTCCCAACTCAGGTAGCTACCGCCGTCGTGAGTGACGACGATCTGCTGACCGAAGGGATAGTCGGTACCCGACTCGGGGTCGTGGCCCTCGCCCTCGCCACGCCACACGCCGACGAGCGGCAGCAGAGCGAGCATCGACGGGTGCAGATCGGGGCCGAGGCGAAGATTGGCCGTGTCGTCGGGGTGCGGGATGTCCGGCAGGACCGGAACGTTCCGCGTCGACGCGTCGGCGAACTTCTGTTCGGCAGCCGCTATTGCTTCGTCGCCACTGGTGACGGGGGTATCGAGCCCCTCGTCAGCTCTGCCGGGTTGCCCCGCAACCGGTTCTGTCACGACTCGTCGTTGACCAGTCGGTAGACGACGTAGAGCGAGAACGCGATGATGGCTACTGCCGCAAGAACGAGAAGTAGCTCGAAGAAGATGACCACGAGTGCGAGTTTAACCCGCAGCGATCGTCGTCGAGGACAGCGGCCCGAATACCGCCTGTGTCCTTGGTGACATCCAACCGAATTCGGGGCCTCGAGTGCGCTGGATCACTCATAGCTGTGGAGAAATCCTGTCGAGCAGGTACCTTCTTCGGGGGGGCGTCGGGCGCTCGAGGGTGAGTTTCCGATGTTGTTCACTGTGTTCTGTCACGAAGGCTGGGGAGGTCTCCGCAACAATGCTGCGTCGTAAACGGGCTCTGACATCGTCGTTCGGTCCGTTGTTGATCAGGTCGGCGGTGGTGACCCTGGCGTTGGCGCTGGCCGCTCCCGCAGCCGCACTCGCCGCTCCGGACTCGGGATCGGCAGAATCGGGATCGGCAGAGTCGGGATCATCGGACTCCGGTTCCGCCGACGCGGGTTCCTCCGACTTCGGGTCGTCGCAGGGCCCGAACATCGACCCCAACAACTACGCGCAGGACTGCCCCGATGTGCTGGTGCTGGCGGTGTCCGGTGCCACCGACTCGGCGTCGGACCGCAACCCTCTGGCCGAGCAGGCGTCCACGGTCGCGTCGAACTGGGTCGGGAACGTGACGGTCCCGGTCGGTGAGGCCAATGCCGACAGCCCGGGTACCGTCGGCTGGCTCTACGTCCCGTACGCCTCGACGTACGGCTTCGACGTTCTGGACGACGTGCCGACCTACCACGAGTCGATCGTGGAAGGCGTCGCAACGACCAATCGTCTGATGGACGAGTACAAGGTCAAGTGCGGAGACCGAACCAAGTTCGTACTCCTCGGATACAGCGTCGGCGGCGAAGTACTCGATCGTTTGTCCACCGAGATCGGCGCGCGTGACTCGAGTGCCCTGGTCAACGGCGACGACATCGCAGGCGTGATCATGGTCGGTTCGCCCTACCGCCCGGCCGGTGTGCCGAATTTCGGTGACGAGCCGGGTGAATCGCTCGGTGGCTTCATGGACCAGTCGCCGCGGGATTACGGAACGCTGACCGACAAGGTCACCTGGTCGTGCCGACCGTGGGATCTGGCATGCGACGCTCCGGACGACATCGAACTTCTGCAGCTCGCCCTCGAGGTCATCTCGCAGATGCGGCTGACCGTCCTCAACCCGGTACAGACCGTGTCCGACTTCGCGCGCGCAGTGACGACCATTGCTTCGCGCGCGATCGTCGATATCGCCACCGACAAATCATGGTTCACCTCCGACGAGACTCTGCTGCAGGTCCTGGTGAGGGTGGCTGACGTGGATTACACCGTCGCAGATCAGCAGGCGGTGGACGCATTGACACCGGAGCAGCTCCTCGCCGATCTCAACTGGGCGATGGGGCCCGGTGCCGAGACCGTGGAAGCCAAGCTCCGTGCCGAGGCCACCGGGTTCGAGGAGAACAACAAGGGCATCGCCGACGTCGTGCTCGGGCCCTACCTGGCGCTCGGCTTCCTGCAGCACCTGTCCTACTGGTACAACGACCCCAACGACGGGTACGAGTGGGAGAGCGAGAAGATGGTCGCGTGGATCACCGACCTTGCGCGCACCGAACGCGAGAAGAAGAACGCACCGCAGACGGCGGCACCTGAAGCCCCCGCCCCGGAGATCGCACCCGAACCCCGCCTGCTGCCGGAGCCCGGAACGGTCACGCAGGTGAGCGATCTCGGAGCGTTCCTCGAATCGCAGGGCATTCCGGTACCGGAAGGGATGTTCCCGCCGCAGTATTCGACGGTTCCCGATCCCGCCGCCTCGGTGCCCGTCCCGAACTAGAAGCCTCCACCGAGCCGAAAGAACCCCGCACCTGCGAGCAGGTGCGGGGTCCTTTTTCGTTCTGGGCGAGACGGTCGGATCAGACTCCGACGGTGACGTTCGCCGAGTGCACGCCTGCGCCCTCGGGAGCGATCACGGTGTCGCCGTTGCCCGATGCCGACAGGGCGCGCAGCGTCCACTGTCCGGGAGCGGCGAAGAACCGGAAGTCTCCGGTGCCCGACGCGACGACCTCTGCGGTGAATTCGCCGCTGCCGTCGAGCAGCCGCACGAATGCGCCTGCTACGGGCTCACCGTCGCCGGCGAGGACGCGGCCGGTGATGACCGTTTCCTTCTCGACGTCGACACCTGCGGGGATGGTCTGGCCTTGTACGGGTGCTCCACACATATCAGTGAACCTCCAGCTCGATGGGTGCTCCGACGAGAGAGCCGTACTCGACCCAGCTGCCGTCGTAGTTCTTGACGTCTTCCTTGCCGAGGAGCTCCTTGAGGACGAACCAGGTGTGGCTCGAACGCTCACCGATGCGGCAGTAGGCGATGGTGGCCTTGCTGTCGTCGTAGCCCTTGGTCTTGTACAGCTCTTCGAGCGCTTCGTCGGACTTGAACGTGCCGTCCTCGTTGGCGGTGGTGCTCCACGGGATGTTGATCGCGGACGGCACGTGGCCACGCTGCTGCGCCTGCTCCTGCGGAAGGTGAGCCGGGGCGAGGATCTTGCCCGAGAACTCGTCGGGCGAACGCACGTCGATCAGGTTCTTGTTGCCGATGGCGTCGATTACCTCGTCGCGGAACGCGCGGATCGACAGGTCGGGTGCCTCGGCGCGGTACTGCGTGGTCTCACGGCTGACGACGTCCTTGGACAGCGCGCGGCCGTCGAGTTCCCACTTCTTGCGTCCACCGTCGATGAGCTTGACGTCCTTGTGGCCGTACAGCTTGAAGTACCAGTAGGCGTAGGCGGCGAACCAGTTGTTGTTTCCGCCGTACAGCACGATGGTGTCGTCGTTGCTGATGCCCTTGGCCGACAGCAGGTCCGAGAACTGTTCCTGATTGAGGAAGTCGCGGCGAACCGGGTCCTGCAGGTCCTTGCGCCAGTCGAGCTTGACCGCACCTTCGATGTGTCCGCCGTCGTAGGCGCTTGCGTCCTCGTCGACCTCGACGAAGACGGTCTTCGGTGCGTTCAGGTTCTGCTCGGCCCAGTCGGCAGAGACCAGGACGTCGGAGCGAGCCATGGTGTTCCTTTCGGTCTTTCTCTATGGATCGGTGAAGGTCGAGACAGGACTGCAGCCTGCTCAAGCGACCCTGTTCAGGATGCGGTGTGCGAGGTGGTGCGCAGCCGCGAGGCGAGGGGGTAGATCGTGCAGCCGAGGCAGACCGCGAACGCGGCGTTGAGGAAGGCCGCGAACAACGCGAAGCCTGCCGCCACGGTTCCGACGACGGGAGCGCCGATCGCGAAGCCGAGGACTCCCACGGCGGCGAACACGAAGCCCACCAGTTGAGCGAACTTCAACGGTGCCACCGGCTCTCGTTCGCTGGTGGGGGAGAGCCGCGGTGCGACGAATGTCGCGTAGATCGTGCCGTACGGACTGCGCTTGGGTCCGCGGACGGCTCCGATTCCGAACACGATCGCCTGTAGCCCGAGCAGGATTGCCGCCGCGGGGACCGAGAACGTGGTCAGGAGGAGAACGACGACCAGAACGGCGGTGGTGATCCACGCCGCGAAGCGTGGACCACGAACGTCCACCTGGTCGATCGTGGCAGTGGGGGTGGTGGTCCGGGTGTCGGGTGTCGACATCGAGAAGTACTCCTGTGCGAGGTCGGGGCACGCCGCATCGGCAGTGCTCGGACATGGATTTCGATCATCGGGCCGTCATCACGCATGGGCGTGGCGGCAGAAGGAAATCAGCAGCAGCGACAGCAACAACCGCCCAGTCGGCACAGATCGACTGTGCGACGACTGGTGAGCATCAGCTCGCGGCAGGAGAACACGAAGAGCATCGTACCCGCTACCAGCGGCGCGTCCTACCGCCGGTCCGAAGAAGCGTGGTCAGAGAGCGTCGAGTGCGGACCGCAGCGCCGCCGCGGACGGCACACCCGCGATTCTGGAGCGCCGTTGCAATCGGGTGTCGAGTACGAAAGTGGTGGGCAGTGACAGCACGCCCAGTTCGCGAGCGAGGATCGGATGAGCGTCGATGTCGAGTTCGAGTTCGCGGGCATCGCTCCGGTCGTCGAGCACCTGCTGGACGACACGTCGCACGGCTGCGCACGGTCCGCACCAGTCGGCCGAGAAGTGCAGGACGGTTGCAGAGTCGGTCGTGGCACCCGCGTCGAGCAGGAGTGGGTACAGCTCGTCGGTCTCGGTGTCGGGCTCACGCACCGCCCGGACGGCACCCGATCGGCTGCGGAGGAACAATCCGGTAGCGACGGCAAGGATCGCCACGACGACGAGAACTGTGATCCCTGTCACGGCTTTTCGATTTCGTTGAGGTCGATGGTCACGTTCTCGCCCGATCCTTCGACGACGATCTGCGAGCCCTCCGCATAGACGTCGGTCGGGACGAGCCCGAAGGGCAGGCTCTGACGCTCGATGGTCTTGGTGAACAGTCCGAGAACCGTGGGCTTGGCGAAATCGGGGATCGAGAAGTCCGCCTGGCCCTCCGGGCCGAAATAGAAGTCCGACGCCACGATGGCGACGCCGTCACCTTCGAGCAACAGGTCGGCCTGCACGCTCACCGTCGTCTCGAGCGGGCCGACCGGAACCGTTCCGGTCAGCACGACGCCCCCGGTAGTGGTCATGCCCGATCCGCCGGAGCCGCCGGTGCCGTCCGACTTGTCGGCCGGGGGCGCGGAAACCTGCAGGTCGACGATGCCGAGGAACCGGCCGAGGTCCGTGGCCTCGATCCGTACGCGGCCGTCGAGCTCGTCCACGGGAATCGCCCGCACGTTGTTGTCGATCAAGTCGGACAACTCGATGTGCACGCCGCGGAGATTGGCCTCGATCGTCGTCGAGCCGACGTACTCGGTCGGCACGTCCTGCGCGCGGATCTCGATGTTCTGGTAGCGCCCGTCCGCGGCCTGAGTGAGGAACGGGAAACCGTGCACTATCACCTGAGGGTCCGAGGTGAGCTCACCGCCGGCGCGGATCGCGCGGGAGACTCGATACTCCGAGTAGGCCGCAGCGCCGAAATCCACCACGAGGGTGAGGGCCAGCAGGCTGGCGAGTCCGATGAGAAGTGTGCGCACGGGTCCATTGTGACCGACGAATCGCGCACTGCCCTCTTCGGCCGGTTGTACGGACAAGCTAGTCTGTGTCCTTGACGATCACTCAAGTCCAGCCTGGACTGGACCGGCCAGCAGTAAGAATGGAGACGCAGTGGAGCTCCTACTACTGACCTCCGATCCCAATCCGGAGGGCGTTCTGCCGTCCCTCGCTCTCCTGGCGCATCACGTACGCCCGGTACCCACCGAGGTGTCCTCGCTGCTCGAAGCCGGCTCGGCGGACATCGCACTGGTCGACGCTCGTACGGACCTGGCCGCCGCTCGTGGTCTGTGTCGCCTGTTGGGAAGTACCGGATCGGCCATCCCCGTCGTCGCGGTGCTCACCGAGGGTGGGCTCGTCGCGGTGAATTCCGACTGGGGTCTCGACGACATCCTGCTCCCCGGTACCGGCCCCGCAGAGCTCGACGCTCGGCTGCGGTTGCTGGTCGGCCGTAGTGGAGGGGTTGCCAGCCCGGAGACCTCGGGCAAGATCACGCTCGGCGAACTGGTCATCGACGAAGGTACTTACACCGCGCGGCTGCGAGGTCGTCCGCTCGACCTCACATACAAGGAATTCGAGCTGCTGAAGTACCTGGCTCAGCATGCGGGTCGGGTCTTCACTCGCGCCCAGCTCCTGCAGGAGGTGTGGGGCTACGACTTCTTCGGTGGCACGCGCACCGTCGACGTCCATGTTCGACGCCTGCGCGCCAAGCTCGGTACCGAGTACGAGTCGCTCATCGGAACGGTGCGCAACGTGGGATACAAGGCGGTTCGACCCGCGCGCAACGCCAAGGGCGGACCGGTGGTCTCGGACGCTGCCGGCGGGGATTCCGACGATGCGGATTTCGAGTTCGAGCAAGAGAGTACTCTCTCGTAGATGAATTCGGATCCTGCGTTCGACGTCCACCCCATCGACGGCGACGCACCGTCTTCGCGTGTTTCCTACGAGATTCATCAGATCCTCTCCCGTGCAACGGAAGTCGACGGCACTGCACCCTTGTCGGAGCAGGCCGTGAAGGCTGTCGACCGAGGTGACGACGTCGTTCGTCTGGTCTCCACCGAAGGTGATCGTGTCGTCGGCTACGTCGGAATCGCCGACGGGATGGCCGAGGCCGTCGTCGATCCTCCGTTCCGCGGTCACGGAGTGGGACGCGAATTGGTTTCTCGCGCACTCGAAATCGGCTCCGGTACCCGTATCTGGGCGCACGGCAACCTGCCGGCGGCGCAGTCGGTCGCGGCGCGGCTCGGGTTGCAGGTGGTTCGCGAGCTGCTGCAGATGCGTCGCGCGTCCGCGCATCCCGATCTTCCGGATGTAGTTGTGCCGGAAGGTATTTCACTTCGAACGTATCGTGGGCATCAGGACGATGCCGAGCTGCTGCGGGTCAACAATGCGGCCTTCTCCTGGCACCCCGAACAGGGTGGCTGGACCGATCGCGACATCGCCTCGCGCCGCGACGAATCGTGGTTCGATCCGGCGGGCCTCTTCCTGGCCTTCGAGGAGGGCAGCGACCGCCTCCTCGGCTTCCACTGGACGAAGGTCCACCCGGCCGAGGGTGTGGAACCGGCCATCGGTGAGGTCTATGTGGTCGGTATCGATCCGCAGTCGCAGGGTCGTGGTCTCGGTCGAGTGCTCACGCTGGCCGGCCTGCACTATCTGCATAGCAGAGAACTCGGCCAGATCATGCTGTACGTCGAGGCCGACAACACCGCTGCCGTGCACACCTACAGCAAGCTGGGCTTCGAGAACTACCACGTGGATGCCGCATACGCTCGCAGCGTCTGAACGGACATTTCAGACTGCGGTGTTCATCTCCCGTTCACCCACGCGGGGGTAAACGTCTACCACCTGCCCCTACCTTTCTCCATGGGCGGCAACCTACGCCGCCTGGTGCGAGGTTTCTTTCGAGCCGGCACCCACACAGTCACAGCGCGGCCGATCAGGTCCGAGCCGTGGACACGGCCCAAGATTCCTCGGAGGAAACAGGTGAACCTCAAGCGCAACGGTGCTCTCATGAGTGCAGTGGCCATCAGCGCCATGTTGCTGACCGCATGCGGTAGCGACGCGAACGTCGAAACCGTCGGCGCGGACGATTCTTCCGCCTCGTGCGAGGGCAAGTCTCCGCTCACAGGCGAAGGATCGTCTGCTCAGCAGAACGCGATGTCCAACTTCACCTCGGTCTACTCGAGCGTCTGCTCGGGCAAGTCCGTCGAGTACACCACCAGTGGCTCGGGCAACGGTCGTACGCAGTTCGTCGCCGGTCTGGTCGACTTCGCCGGCTCCGACTCCGCGATCAAGGACGAGCAGGCAGCCGAGGCGGCCACCCGCTGCGACAGCAACCCGGCATGGAACCTGCCGCTGGTCTTCGGGCCCGTCGCAGTGGCCTACAACCTCGACGGCGTCGACAGCCTGGTGCTCACACCCGATGTCACCGCACGGATGTTCACCGGCCAGATCACCACCTGGAACGATCCCGCGATCGCCGCCCTCAACGAAGGCGTCGACCTGCCGTCCACCCCGGTCACCCCGGTCTACCGCTCCGATTCCTCGGGCACCAGCGACAACTTCCAGCGCTTCCTGTCCGACGCTGCCCCGGAGGCATGGACCCTCGATCACAGCTCCGACTGGGCCGGCGGCGTCGGCGAAGGTGCCAACGGCTCCTCGGGCGTCGCCCAGGCCGTGTCCGGGACTCCCGGCTCGATCACGTACGTCGAGTTCGGCTTCGTCGAGCAGGAAGGCCTCAGCGCCGCGAACATCGACTTCGGCAATGGCCCGGTCGAGCTGAGCACCGAGAGTGCTGCCGCCGCCATCGACGCCGTGACCTTCTCCGGTGAAGGCAACGACCTGGTGCTCGACCTCGACACGCTGTACGCCAGCAACGAGGCCGACAGCTACCCGTTGGTGCTCGCCACCTACGAGATCGTCTGCTCGGCGGGCTACGACGCCGACACCTCGGCAGCAGTCAAGTCGTTCCTGCTCAGCGCCGCGAACGAGGGCCAGCAGGGCCTCGAAGAAGCCGGCTACGTGCCGCTGCCGGACCGCTTCAAGGAGCGTCTGATCACCGCCATCGAAGCAATCGCCTGATTAAATGAGACGTAATCCTGCTTCGGCTCGCGGCAACGCGAGTCGAAGCAGGACCGTCCTCGACCTCCACACGAGACAGTGAGCGGTATGAGCGACACCCACTCGATGACCGGCGTCCCCTCCGCGGCTTCTGTGCCCTCCGCGGGTGCCGCGCACAAACCGGAAGAACCACAATTGTCAGACAAGAAGAAATCGGGGACCGTCACCCGCCCCGGTGACAGGATCTTCTCCGGCCTCGCCACGGGCTCGGGTATCTTCATCATCGCCCTGATCGCCGCTGTCGGCATCTTCCTGATCTGGCGCGCGATCCCCTCACTGTCGAACAACACGGTCAACTTCCTGACCTACAACGGTGCCTGGGACACGACCAACACCTCGGCCATGGTGTTCGGTGTTCTCGATCTGTTCCTGGTCACCGTCACCGTGTCGTTGTTCGCGCTGGTCCTCGCGATGCCTGTCGCCCTCGGCATCGCCATCTATCTGACGAACTACGCGCCCAAGCGAGTCGCGGGACCGCTCGGTTACGTCATCGACCTGCTGGCCGCAGTCCCGTCGATCGTCTTCGGTCTCTGGGGCCTGTACGTCCTCGCGCCGGTGATCAGCCCGTTCGCCGAGTGGCTGAACACCAACCTGGGTTGGTTCCCGCTCTTCGGTACCGGGTCGGTCTCCATCGCCGGCGGCGGCACCATCTTCACCGGTGGCATCGTGCTCGCCGTCATGATCCTGCCGATCATCGCCGCCGTCACTCGCGAGGTGTTCATGCAGACGCCGAAGGGGCAGATCGAAGCCGCTCTCGCGCTCGGGGCCACTCGCTGGGAGGTCGTGCGCACCACGGTCATTCCGTTCGGAAAGTCCGGTTATGTCAGCGGCTCCATGCTCGGCCTCGGCCGCGCTCTCGGTGAGACCATCGCGCTCTACATCATCATTCGCAGTACCCAGTCGACCTTCGGCGGAACGTTGTTCGACGGCGGTTCCACCTTCGCCACGAAGATCGCGCTGGCCGCGGGCGAGTTCAACAACCCGCTCCAAGCCGGTGCCTACATCGCCGCGGGTCTGGTGCTCTTCGTCCTGACCTTCGTCGTCAACGCCGGTGCTCGCGCCGCCATCGCCGGAAAGAAGGACTGACCCATGACCGCAACCATGGACAAGCCCGTCAAGGAACCCACCTTCCAGGGCGTCAGCGCTCGGCGTAAGGCGTCCAACCTGTCGGCGACGATCCTCGTCAGCCTCTCGGTGCTGGTGGCTCTCGTCCCGTTGATCTGGGTGCTCTACACGGTGATCTCCCGCGGACTGTCCGCAGTCGTGTCGCCCACCTGGTGGCAGAACTCGCAGGCCGGCGTCACCCAGTTCATCGCAGGTGGCGGTGCGTACCACGCCATCGTCGGAACGCTCCTGCAAGGACTGTTCTGCGCCGTCATCTCCATCCCGATCGGCATCTTCGTCGCCATCTTCCTCGTCGAGTACGGCGTGGGCACGCGCCTGGCCCGAGTCACCACCTTCATGGTCGACATCCTCACCGGTGTGCCGTCCATCGTCGCGGCCCTGTTCATCTACGCGCTGTGGATCGCCACCTTCGGATTCCAGCGATCCGGTGTGGCGGTCGCATTCGCCCTCGTGCTGCTGATGATCCCCGTGATCGTGCGCTCGGCCGAGGAAATGCTGCGCATCGTTCCTCAGGATCTGCGCGAGGCGTCCTACGCGCTCGGCGTGCCGAAGTGGAAGACCATCGCCAAGATCGTCATCCCCACGGCGCTCTCCGGCATCGTCACCGGCATCATGCTCGCCCTGGCCCGCGTGATGGGTGAGACGGCGCCGGTGCTGATCCTGGTGGGATCTGCCACCGCCATCAACTTCAACATTTTCGAGGGGCCGCAGACGTCTCTGCCGCTCATGATGGTCGACCTGCAGAAAGCAGGAACCGGCGTGCTCACCGCTGAGCGCATGTGGGGAGCAGCCCTGACGCTGATCCTGATCGTCGCAATACTCAACATCGGCGCGAAGTTGGTCTCGAAGTTCTTCTCGCCCAAGAACTTCTGACCCACCCGACTCCAGCGAATCCTAAGGAACGAAGAACATGGCAAAGCGTCTCGATCTCAAGGACGTCAACATCTACTACGGCAAGTTCCATGCCGTCTCCGACGTCACTCTGGCCGTACCGCCGCGCAGCGTCACCGCGTTCATCGGACCGTCCGGCTGCGGTAAGTCGACCGTCCTGCGTTCGCTCAACCGCATGCACGAGGTGACCCCCGGTGCACGCGTCGAAGGTTCGGTGCTGCTCGACGGCGAGGACATCTACGGCAGTGGCGTCGACCCGGTGGGTGTGCGCCGCACCATCGGCATGGTCTTCCAGCGCCCCAACCCCTTCCCGACGATGTCGATCCGCGACAACGTCGTCGCCGGCCTGAAGTTGCAGGGCGGCCGCGGCAAGAAGGAACTCGACGAGATCGCCGAGCGCTCGCTCAAGGGTGCCAACCTCTGGAACGAGGTCAAGGACCGCCTCGACAAGCCCGGAGGCGGCCTCTCCGGCGGACAGCAGCAGCGTCTGTGCATCGCTCGTGCGATCGCCGTCTCGCCCGACGTTCTGCTGATGGACGAGCCCTGCTCGGCTCTCGACCCCATCTCCACTCTCGCCATCGAGGATCTGATCCAGGAACTCAAGCAGGACTTCACGATTGTGATCGTCACGCACAACATGCAGCAGGCCGCACGGGTGAGCGATCAGACCGGCTTCTTCAACCTCGAGGCGACCGGCAAGCCCGGCAAGCTCATCGAGATCGACGACACCGAGAAGATCTTCTCCAATCCGACGCAGAAGGCCACCGAGGACTACATCTCCGGCCGCTTCGGATAACCACACACGAACGAAAGAACCCCCGTCGAGCGAAAGCTCGGCGGGGGTTCTTTCGTGGGTGTCTGCGCTCGTTGTTCCGACGAGAAAGCCGAGTAGCGCTGCAGCGCAGCGCCACTCGGTCTCGGCGAGGGTGGGTACTACGAAGTGGGGATGTTGTTGTGGCTCAGGTCGACGGGTAGCTCACCGGTCACCAGGAAGATCACTCGACGGCCGACCTCGACAGCGTGATCGGCGAAGCGCTCGTAGAAGCGTCCGAGCAGAGTCACGTCCACCGCAGCAGCGACGCCGTGGCTCCACTCGCGGTCCATCAGCACCGTGAAGAGGTGACGGTGCAGATCGTCCATCGCCTCGTCCTCCTCCTGCAGCTTCGCAGCGCGCTCGGGATCGCGGGTCTCGAGGACCTCACGGGCCGACGCGCCGATCTGAACGGCGAGGCGACCCATCTCGGCGAAGTACCCGTTGACGACCTCGGGGAGAGCATGGTTCGGGTGCCTGCGACGAGTGATCTTGGCGACGTGCAGTGCGAGTGCGCCCATGCGATCGATGTCGGCGACGATCTGGATGCCGGCCACCACCGAACGGAGGTCGCCTGCGACCGGAGCCTGCAGGGCGAGAAGGGTGAAGGCCTTCTCCTCGCACACCGCACTGAGTTCGGTGATCCTGTCGTGTTCGGAAATGACCTGCTCGGCGAGTACCAGGTCTGCTTGAAGGAGGGACTGCGTGGCCTTTTCCATGGCCGCACCAGCCAGGCTCGCCATCTCTCCGAGGAGATCGGCAAGCTCGTTCATCTGTTCGTTGTAGGCGACGCGCATGAGCGAAGTTTAGTGGGTCACACCGACCAGTTCCCTGTCCCGAGGGTTAACGGAGCATGAATGAACTCAGGCGCACGTGTCGTCAGCGGCGTTGGTGTACGAGAGATCCTCCGGAAGGGGCGCACTCTGGGTGGTGCCCTCGACCTGAGTGGGATCGATTTGGGTGCCGAATGCTGTCGGGAACTGGGTGTATCCGGGATAGTTCGAGCCGAGCACGACCTCGACGACGTTGTTCAGGCTCGGTGCCAGCTCGATGGCCGCGCCGGGTATCGCCGACGCGACGGTCGCCGCAGCCGCCTCCTGATCCTGGGAGTAGCGCACCACGGTCTGGGCCGCGGTGCCCGAGAAGTTGCCGACCGTCAGGATCTGGAATCCGTAGACCGCGAGTTCGTCGGATGCCGTCTGAGCCATCCCGGCGATGTCGGATGCGTTGGACACCTGCAGGGAGACGGTTGCCGGATCGACGGCCAACAGCGGCGCGTCGGGTACGGCGGCAGGTGCGGGCTCTTCGGGTGTCACCGGCTCCGCGCGTTCCTCACCGGGCAACGGAGCGTCGTCGATGATGGCCTGGAAGATCGCACCGATCGCGTCGTCGTTGGGGATCTCGTTGCCGTAGTCGTTGGTGCCGGTGGTGGGAATGGTCAGGAAGGTCACCGCACCGGCGTCCACGTTCTGCAGCGAGCGCCCCAGCGTCACCAGGTCCTGAGTCTTGACGTTCTCCACGAAGGTGTCCGAGGTGAACGCGTTGACGAATCCGTTGAGCTTGCCGGGATCGAGCAGCACGTTGTTCGAGAGCGCGGACCTCAGAAGCGACGACAGGAAACGCTGCTGTCGCTTGATGCGGCCGTAGTCGCCGTTGCCCTCGGACTCGACGTTGCGCGCTCGAACGTAGTTCAGTGCGGTGCGGCCGTCGATGCGCTGTGTTCCGACGTTGGGGAGGACGTCACCCAATTCGTAGTCGATCAGCGGCTGCGCGGTGCAGACCTCGACGCCACCGACCTCGTCGACCATGGACTCGAATCCGGCGAAGTCCATCCCGACGAAGTGTCCGATACGCAGGCCGGAGATCTTCTGGATGGTCTTGACCAGACACTTGGGGCCGCCGAGAGCATAGGTGGCGTTGAGCTTGTCGCCGTATGCCTCGGGGAACATCTCTCCGGTGTAGGTATTGGTGTCGTTGTCGAACTGCTCGCATTCCGGCCGCGTCACATCGAGATCACGGGGAAACGAGACGGCGACGACGCGGCTGCGGTCGGCCGGGATGTTGACGAGCATGACCGTGTCCGAACGGGCTCCCTCGGCGTCGGCGACGGTGCCGGCACCCACCTCGCCGCTGGCCCCGGTGCGGGTGTCGGTGCCCACGATCAGGTACGTCTCGTCGCCGTATTGGCCTTCGGCGTCGACGACGTCGGTCGAATCGGGATCGAGTGCGGCGACCTGGAGAAATCCCTGATCGGTGTTGCGGAGATATCCCCACACCACTCCGGTCAGGGCCACCGCCAGGATCGCGACGAGAGAGACCAGGCTTCGGCCGATCATCCGCACCCGACGGCGTCGACGCACCCGGCTCATCGCCAACCGTGTCAGAGCCGGGCGATCCGTTGCGGGCGCACCCACCGGTTCCGGTGCCGCGTGCGGCGGCGGAGTCGGCGGTACTGCTCGGGCAGGCGGGGGAGTGGAATCGGTGATGGGGGCGATGACCTCGGTCGGCTCTTCGACCTCGGGACGGTCGTCCGGCACCCGCCGCGTCGATCCCGAGCGGGACATCTTGTCCACCAACTCGGCGACCGAGACGGTGTCGGCGTTACGCGGCGATCGTTTGCCGAGCCTGCCACTGTCCCCGGGCTGCGGCGGTTGCTCCTCGTCCGGTGTTGCAGGCTGCTCGGAATGAGGTGGGCGCTGCCCCGACCGTCCGATTGAGCCGGTTTGTCTGATTGAGGACAGCGGTCGCTCCCATGGGGCGCGACCCTCGGGCACAGACGGGCCCGACTCTCGATCGTCTCCCACGAATTCGAACCTGGCCTTCCATCACACGCACACGCCGCCTGCTCGGCGATCCCAGCCATAGTACTGACTCGAGCGGCATGGTCCACTCGTGCGAGGTCGGCGGCTGGTCAGCTGCAAATCAGCCGCCGGAGTGCATCAGGTCGGCACCGGCGGGCACGCAGACGTCCTCGGGATCGTCGAGCCAACCGTCGGGCAGCGACACCGCGCCGGGTGAGCCCTGTCGACCACGGGGGCCCTCGGCGTCCTTGGGAAACGGAACGGTCGGATCGAGTTGCGCCAGAAGGTCGTCCAGCTCGGTCAAGGTCGAGACCAATGCCATCGAGACTCGAAGGTCGGATCCGGCCGGGAATCCGCGCAGGTACCAGGAGACGTGCTTGCGCAGCTCTCGCAGGCCCTTCTTCTCGCCGTGATGCTCGGCGAGCAACTCGGCATGCCGAGCGATGATGGTGGCCACCTCGCCGAGGGTGGGTGGAGTTGGTTCGGGTCGACCGTTGAGGCGGGCGCTGAGTTCGGCGAACAGCCAGGGCCTACCGAGGCAACCACGCCCGACGACGACGCCGTCGCAGCCCGTCTCCGCCATCATGCGGACCGCGTCGGACGCGGAGAAGATGTCGCCGTTGCCCAGGACCGGGATGCCGGAGACATGTTCCTTGAGTCGAGCGATCTCGTTCCAGTCGGCGGTTCCGGAGTAACGCTGCGAGGCGGTTCGGGCGTGCAGGGCCACCGCCGCTGCGCCCTCGCCTGCGGCGATTCGTCCTGCATCGAGATGAGTGTGGTGGTTCTCGTCGATGCCGACGCGGAACTTGACGGTGACGGGAATGTCGGTGCCCTCGGTGGCCTTGACGGCAGCCGCGACTATGCGGCCGAACAGGTTTCGCTTGTAGGGCAGTGCGGCACCGCCGCCTTTTCGGGTGACTTTCGGAACCGGGCAGCCGAAGTTCATGTCTATGTGGTCAGCCAGATCGTCGTCGACGATCATTTTCGCGGCGGCGTACGTGGTGTCCGGATCGACGGTGTAGAGCTGCAGCGACCGTGGAGTTTCGGTCGGGCCGAACGTCGTCATGTGCATAGTGGCCGGCTGCCGTTCGACGAGCGCTCGCGCTGTGACCATCTCGCAGACGTACAGACCCGAGGTACTGCCGGCCCGCTCCAGCTCCTGCTCCCGGCACAGGGTGCGGAACGCCACATTGGTGACGCCGGCCATCGGTGCGAGGACGACGGGGCTGCGCAACTCCAGCGAGCCGATCTGCAGTGTCATGAGGGAAGCCTTTGGAACGGAGGGAACGTGATCATGGTGACATCGGTGGGCCGGGGACAGCGGTCGGAAGACAGATCCCGGAAAACAGTGGTGCCCGGCACCGAAGTCGGTACCGGGCACACCAGCCGATCTGAGCTTACGACGCGCGTGCTTCGGCCTTCGCGCGTTCGCGGGCGAGGGACCGATCGCGCATCTCCTCGAACTTGGTGGCCTGCCGCTCGAGGTCTTCGAGGAATGCGGCGAGTTCTTCGCGCTTGTTCTCCCCGCGTGCGGTGAAGTCGTTGCGC
>NZ_NOZJ01000013.1:0-110980 GCF_002259095.1 Rhodococcus sp. 05-2254-2
GTACTCCCCGCCGCCCCAGTTCCCGCCGCCCCAGTTCCCGCAAATGCGCGCGCGTTTGCCATACGCGCGCGAACTCGTGCCCGATCACCTGGCTATTCCGTGAGCACCTGGCGAATGCGCGCGCATTTGCCCCACCCAGATCACCCAGCAAATGCCACGCACCACCACCCATCACTTGTTCGGCGGCGCATCCTTCTCCGTCACTGCTTCCGGCTCGTCGTAGGTGACTGTGATGTCCTGAAATCCCTTGTTGCGCTGCGCTTCTGCTTGGCCGGTGTAGGAGTTCTTGTCACCCTCGGTGAGCTCGACGTTGTCGGTGAACGGCGTCAACAACGCTCGGGGATGCAGGTGGTCGACGCGTACGGCGTTGATTTCGATGCACAGCACGATCAGCACCGACGAGACGTAGAGAAAGCCGAGCAGGCCGAGGACGATCGCGAAGATCCCGTTGCTGGCGCTGGCGTTGCCGACGACATAGCGAATGTAGATGCCGCCGAACGATTGCAGTGCCTGCCAGATCACCGCGGCGATCGCGGCGCCGGGCAGAACCTCGCGCACACTCAGGGCGCGGGCGGTCCCGATGCGGAACGCGGCAATGAAGACCACGGCGTTGACCACGACTGCTCCGACGAGTGCCAGTGCGCCGCCGGCGAATCCGAACACGCCCGAGGACGCGACGCCGTTGAGAACGGTCAGTCCGATGATGGCGGTGCCGACGGTACTGAGCAGCACCAGCCCGCGCAGCCGACCCTTGATCGGATCCGGTTGTTCGTTTCGCGGGACCGACCACGCGGTGTTCATCGCGTACTGAGCGGCCAGTGACACTCCCAGTCCGCCGTACAGCGACCCCACCACGCCGATGACGATGGCGGTCGTTCCGCCGCTGAGCCGATCCGGCTGTCCGAGTTGATCACCGATGACCGGGATCTGACTCATTGCCGAATCGATGATACGGGTCTGCAGTTCGGGGTCCCCGGCCAGCACGATTCCCAGCACGGTGGTGAAGAGCAGCAGCAACGGGAACAACGACAGGAACGAGTAGTACGCGATGAGGGCCGCGAGGTAGCCGCCACGGTCGTCGAGAAATTTGTACAGCACTGCCAGCGGGAAACCCGCCGACGGATGCCTGCGCTGATAACTGTCCACCTTGGCGACCATCATCGGACGAATGTAACCACCGCAGGCACCACGGAAACGTCGACGGTACGTGTGACCCAGATCTCAACATGCGAACGTGCGCTTTCGTCGACGGGCTCCGACTAAGTCTTCAGTACCAACCCGGCACGAGGAAAGGAACTCACATGAGCTTCATCGACAAGGCCAAGAACGCAGCAGAGGACGCCATCGGCAAGGCGAAGGAAGTTGTCGGCGACGCCACGAACAACAAGGACCTCGAGGCCGAGGGCAAGAAGGATCAGGGTTCGGCAGGCGTGAAGAAGGTCGGCGAGAACATCAAGGACACCTTCAAGTAAGTCGTATCTCTGTGAGGGCCGTCGATCAGGTGATCGGCGGCCCTCGCGCTGTGCGACGTACAACCGTTTCGGCGGAAGCGTATAAAGTGCACAGCGCTGGCTCTCGAGCCGGCACGGGCGTCCAGCAGAAGGCGCAAGATCGTGGATCTCTCCGGCGAAGAGCGGCAGGGGTCCTACGCGAGAGGACCGTGTGAATGTCGCAATCATCGCCCGATGTGCACCTTCCCGGATCGTCCCCTGCATCGTCACTCGCCGAATTCGCGCGGTCGTTGCGTGATACCCGCCGTTCGATGCCCGAGACGATGGCAGAGATCTTGCGCACCTCCATTCGGCTCATACCGGGTGCAACCGTCGGCTGCGTCACCACGGTCAGCAAAGGCGTCCGCACCGTGGTGGCATCCACCGACCCCCTGGCCGAAAAGCTGTGTCGACTGCAGTACGAGCTCGACGAGGGCCCGATTCCCACCGAGGTTCGCCACTTCGATGTCGTCGTCTCGGACGACCTCACGTCCGAGCCACGATGGCCGGAGTTCGCGGTTCTGGCCGTGAACGAGGGATTCAAATCCTTGGCGGCGTTTCAGCTCTACAGCAACGCCGACGACCTCGGTGCGTTGATCTTCTACAGTGACGAGCCGCGTGCCTTCGACGTCGACGCGGTCGAGATCGGGGAAGCCCTCGCAGCGCATGCCGCCATTGCCTTGCTCAGCGCCCGCGACAACGAGCAGTTCCGGACGGGCCTGGCCAGTCGCGACATCATCGGCCAAGCCAAGGGAATGATCATGGAACGCTACGATCTCGACGCGGTGCAGGCGTTCGAGCTGCTGGCGAAGCTGTCACAGCAGCAGAATCAGCCTCTGCACAAGGTGGCTCACGACTTGGTCGATACCGACCACCCGACCAATTCGACCTTCTGACGACCCCCAGGTTTCGATCTTTCGGTCACGAGGAAAGCAATCGTTGGTATCGGCAGGCAACACGCGATACCCGCGGGCGGTTATGTCGTTGAGCCAACAGCGATCGACCGCTCGTCGCTAGCGCTCCGGTTGGCAGGTCGGACACCACCATGTTCGACGCTTGTCCGGGTCTCCTGGTGTCTCCGCGACCACCCGAATCGACGTCCCACACCGCAGACACGGCTTTGCGGCCCGCCCTGCAACCCAGTGTGATCGGCCCCGGCGAGTGTCCCCGGTGGTCACCTGCATCGCACCCGGAACTGTCGCCGAATGACGCATCGCCCGCTCGAGCAACGCGACCAATCTCTGCGCGTCGACATCACCCGACGGCGTCCACGGCCACAGGCCGCGCAGAAAACACAGCTCGTTGGCCCACAGATTTCCGGGACCGGCGATGACCCGCTGATCCAACAACGTCGCAACGATCGGACGACTTCCCTGGGCCCCGATGTTGGCAACTCCGCGCTCGGCGTCGAACGTCGAGTGCAGCGGGTCCGGCCCGAGATGCGCGATCAGCGCGTTCATGTCCCTCGTGTATCCGTAGTCGACGACCGGCAGCAGAACTCCGTAGGCGGTCGGCCCGTCGACCACGGCAAGCCGGACGCGCACGTCGGGTCGGATGCGCTGCGGAATCGAACGACCGGCCCGCACCACCGTCCACGAACCGCTCATCCGCAGATGCGTGTGCAGCGTCGTGTCGTTCTCGAAATCGGTCAGCAGATGCTTGCCGTGTGTTCGATGCCCGACGACGGTTCGCCCGGCCAGATTCTCGACTGCGTGCGCCGGCACCTGCAGCCGTCCGGCCCGCAGCGTCGCGCCGTCCAATGCTCGACGCAACCTTGCGGCCAGTGCAAATACGGTGTCGCCTTCGGGCATGCTTCTGGGGTATCCCGCTCGGCACAACCGTAATCGCACGCTCGGCCCGCTCGTAGGATGAGCGCCTCCGCCGACGCCGACATCACCGTGAAGCGACACCGGCCGGACGCGCCGGACAGTCGTTGGACCTCGTCGACAGACCGTGAGCCCAGGGCGCGACCGACGACCGGAGAATTCCCGACGGCGTCGGCCGCAATACGGATTCGAGTTCGGCCAATGGAACCGGTGCCTCGACGAGGGATTCCCACGGATACTTCTCGCCGGTATCACGGAGGAAGGCAACGGCCTGGTGGAGGTGCCGCGGCTCGTAGTTGTGGATTCCGGTGATGGTCAGCCAGTTTCGGACCACCGCTTCGGGGTCGACGGTGATCGGGGCACCGGGCGCGACGGAGCCGGCGAGGACGAGCCGCCCACCGACGTCGAGTCGCCCCGAGGCCGCCTGCACAGCCGAGGACGATCCGGAGAAGTCGATGGCCACATCGGTGTGTGCACCGTCGTCCTCCACGGCCCCGAATGCACGGGATTGTCTCTGCCGCTGCAGGTCTCGGTCGATAACCGACACCGCTGCACCTCGCTCCCTGGCCGCCGCAGCGGCGGTCACCCCCAGCATCCCTGCCCCGACGATCAGCACTCGTCGACCGTCGAGCGCACCGGCGGCGTCGAGGGCGGCCATCACCGTCGCTGTCGCACACGCTGCGGGTGCGGCGACGGCGTCGGGCATGGTGTCGGGAATTCGGACCACTGCGGTTCCGCGTGGGAGCACGATGTGTCGAGCATAGGAGCCGCTGAGAGCCCATGCGCTCTCGGCAGACTCGTGACCCACCTTGCGCACGGCCGAACATTTGGCCGTGAACCCGCGGACACATCGGGCGCACCGACCACAGCACACCGTGACCGACCAGACGATCCGATCTCCCACCTCGACAGCCGATACCGCATCGCCGATGGCAATCACGTGACCGACGGCCTCGTGCCCGAGCACCGACGGGCACGCACAGTGCCGTCGACCGGACACGGTGTGCAGGTCGCTTCCGCACACCGTGGCGAGATCGACGCGCACCAACACCTCACCCGATTCGAGAGTGGGAATCTCCATGTCGCGCAGTTCGATTCCGCTCCCCGTCCAGACGGCGGCCTGTGTCAGACCAACAATGATCTGATCCATCCGGAGATCCTTTCCACGATGTACACGACGACGAAGATGACGAGAACGATCGCACCGGCGACGTCGAAGTTCAGAGTACGAATCGACTCGAAGAGCAGGAAGCCGATACCGCCTGCACCGACGATCCCCAGGATGGTCGAGGTGCGGATGTTCACGTCGAGCAGATACAGGCTCGAACCGACCATCGACGGAATGGCCTGAGGAACAACGGCACTCAGTGTCCGATTCCACCAACCGCCACCGACCGACGCCACCGCTTCGAGGGGACCGGGATCGATCTCCTCGATCGCGTCGGCGACGAGTTTGCCGAGAAATCCTACGGACCCGATGGCCAGTGCACAGGTTCCCGCCACCGGGCCCAGTCCGAGCGCCGCGACGAATACGACAGCGAGGATGAGTTCGGGTACCGCGCGGACCAGCAGGATCCAGGATCTCGCGACCCAGTACACCGCGGGATGCGGAGTTGCGTTGCGCGCGGCCAGAACTCCGACGGGTATCGACAGAACGGTACCGATGGCGGTGGCCACGACTCCGATGGCAACGGTCTGTACGGCGGCGTCGAACAGGTCCGCTCCCAACGCGGAGAAGTCCGGTGGAACCATACGCCCGAACACCTCGATCGACGGCCCGATCCACGTCAGAAGCGAGCGCGGATCCAATTCGAGCACCACGAACGACGCCACGACCGCGACGACGAGCACGGCCGACGCTCCGATGCGCATCAGTCGATCGCGCTGCGGGCCGGCCGCGGACGGCACCAGCAACATGCGGCGAAGAGCCATCGCCGCCAATTCCATCGCGGCGATGATCGCCAGGATCACCAGTACGATGCCGAGAGCACGCGGGTAGATCAGGCCCCGCAGAGCGTCCTGCAGGGCGAACCCGATACCGCCTGCCCCGACGAAGCCGAGGACCACCGACATGCGCAGATTGATGTCGATTCGATAGACGAAGGCTCCGATCCACGCCGGAACGACCTGCGGAACAACGGCGTTGATCATCTCCCGGTAGTAGCCGGCTCCGGCGGCACGGATCGCCTCTCGCGGTCCCACATCGGTCTCTTCGATGGCATCGGCGAACAGCTTGCCGAGCATGCCGATGGAATGCAGTGCGAGGGCGAGGATGCCGGGCAACACTCCGATCCCCAGCGCCCTGACGAACAGCACCGCGAACAGCAGATCCGGCATCGCCCGGCAGAACGTGATGACGGCGCGAGCAACGCTGTAGAGGACCGGATGCGGCGAGGTGTTGCGCGCCGCGAGAAACGCCAACGGTACCGAGACGATCGCTGCGAGCACGGTGCCCAGTACTGCCATGAGTAATGTGTCGAGTGCGAGGGAGACGATCCTGCCGGTGTCGTCCACGCGGGGCGGCAGCATCCGCTCGAGCAGGTTGCCGACGTCTTCGAGACCGTCGATCAGGGTCGTCGGCGCGAAGTCGATGTGCCCCGCCGAGAGCACGGTCAGGACGAGCGCCGCGACGCCCAGCGCCGGGAACAGCCATCGACGTCGCCGCGGATCGTTCTGTGCAGCAGTGTTCGTGGGCTTCGGTTCGACCGTGACGGTCATATCGGTGCCACCGTGGTCATGTTTCCGGGGTCGGGCGCGATCCGCTGATAGATCGGCATGATGTCCTCGCGTCGGAGACCGGCGGCCGGGCGATCGAGCACCACCCGACCGTCCCGCAGACCCACGAGCCGATGCGCCCAACCGAGCGCGAGATCGACCTGATGCAGGGTGCACACCACGGTCAGCTTCTCCTCGCTGCACACCCGCTGCAGCAGATCCATCACCACGCCCGCGTTCTCGGGATCGAGCGAGGCGACGGGCTCGTCCGCGAGCACGATCCGCGGACGCTGCATCAGGGTGCGTGCGATCGCCACCCGTTGCTGTTGCCCGCCCGACAGCGTGTCGGCCCGTCGCTGCGCGAAGTCCGCCAACCCGACTCGGTCGAGGCAAGCCCGGGCTTCCTCCCGCATCGCTTTCGGATAGGTGAAGGCTCCGTAGCGCGGGAAGGACAGGCGACCTATGCCGCCCACGAGTACGTTCTCGAGACAGCTCAACCGACCGACGAGATTGAAGTGCTGGAAGATGAAACCGACATCGCGGCGCAGTTCGCGCACTCGGCGACGGTTTGCCAGATCGACGCGAGTGTCGAGGGCGGTGACGCTACCGGAGGTGACGGGCTGCAACCCGTTGATGCACCGCAGCAGCGTGGACTTCCCGGAGCCGGAAAGCCCGAGCAGTACCAACATCTCACTGTTGTGCACGTCGAGATTCACGTCCCTGAGCGCGGTGGTGGGTCCGAATGTCTTGGTGACATTGCGAACGCTGACCACGACATCGCCCCGGTCCATCGGTGCGGACATCATCAGCCCTGGCACTTCTCGGAGCCGGTGACCTCGCATACGTGGCGGACGCCGTCGTAATCGCTGTCCTGCGCCGGCACGACGCCCCAGGCGTCCTCGTCGGTGATGCGGCATTCCTCGGCGCAGATGCCGTCCGCGACGAAGGCATCGGAGTTCATGCCCTCGCTGAAGACGTCCTCGAGCTTCGCGATGGCGTCGGCACCGAGATCGTTGTTGGCAGCGAAGAGCGAACCGGCGATCATCTCGGACTTCCACACTGTCTTCAGCTCGCCGGGTGCCAGCTCGCCGTTGTCGATCATCGTTCGGTCGACCATGGTGTCGAACGCGAAACCGGCATCGCAATCACCGGCTTTGACGGCCAAGGCCGAGGCGTCGTGTCCACCCGCGTAGATCGGGGTCATTGCACTCGAGATGTCGGCCTCCGCACCGGAAGCGATGACATCGTCCTCGATGAGTCCCGCTGTCGGATAGAGGAATCCGGAGGTCGAGCTGGGGTCGACGAAACAGACCTTCTTGCCGGCGTAATCGGCGAGCCCGTCGACCGAGGCATTGTCCGAACGGGCGATTCCGTAGGACTGGTAGCCGGGCGGAGTTCCCTCGTCCTGAACGACGGCACCCAGCGGCGTCATGTCTGCCCCGTTGATTCCGGCGACCACGTAGGCGAACGGGCCGAAGAAGGCGAGGTCGACATTGCCCGCGATCAGGCCCTCGACCACACCCGCGTAGTCCGAGGCCTGGATGAACTCGACGGTTGCTCCGGTCTCGTTCTCGAGGCGCTCGATGACCGGGTCGTAGCTGGCCTTCAGGTCGGTCGAGTTCTCGGCGGGAATGGCAGCGAGCGTGATGGTTTCGGGGAATCCTTGCTCGGTGGTGGCTCCATCGGAAGAACTGGAGCAACCGGCTGCAACGAGTGCGGCAGCCGAGAGCACGGCCGCGGCGGTCACAGCGCGACGGTGAGAGGTGGCGATCATGGCGGGGTGTCCGTTCGGTGAGGTTCGGGCGAGGATGGTGTTCACGGCAGAACGATGGGGGGAAGGTCGGCGACGCTGTCGAGTACGTGCGTGGCACCGGCCTCGCGTAGTCGGTCGACGGAGTGAGCTCCGGTGAGCACCCCGACCAGCAGAGATGCGCCGGCCCGGCGACCGGACAGGATGTCGCTCGAAGTGTCGCCGACAACAGCGACCGCAGCGATGTCACTGACCTCGGCGAACAGCGCGGCGGTGAGCACGAGATCCGGATGCGGCCGGCCACGACCGGCCTCACCGGGTGCGAGGAACGCGTCGGGCAGATCCTGCCAACCGAGCGTGTCGATGATGCGCTCCTGTGTCGGTGCCGAGAAACCCGTGGTCAGCACGACGCTGATCCCGGACTCGCGGAGCTTCGTGATGGCCTGCGCCGCACCGGGAACGGGCGCGATACCGTCGTCGATGCGGGCGTCGTAGGCCGACTCGAAGGCGCGGTTGGCGGCCTGGGCACGGTCCTCGGTTCCGAACAGCGCACGGAACACCTCGATCTTGGACTGACCCATCGTGTCCAGGACGTAGCGACGGGCGTCGTCGCGTTCGGGTCCCTCGGATGCGAGTCCGACGGCGGTGGCCGCGACGTCGAACGCGTCCAACACGAGTCCGTCGTCGGTGACGGTGGTTCCGGCCATGTCGAGGACGACGAGTTCGATGTCGGTGCTGGTGTTCGGGGTAGTGGAGTTCGGCATGAGTGAGAGACTGCCGTTTGGTATAGACCATTGCATGGAACTCGAGTGAACGACTCGTGAACGTCACACAACAGTTAGGTCTAGACCAATTGGTGCTATGGTCGGCTCATGGTTGTGGACAGCGAACCCCGCGTGCTCAAGCACCAGATCGTGCGTAGAAGTCTCGACGACATGCTCGACGGCATGACGGCAGGCGACGCATTTCCGTCCGAGCGCGATCTCGCCGATCGATACGACGTCTCACGCGAGACCTTGCGTCAAGCCATTCGAGAACTGTTGGTGGCCGGTCGAATCGAACGCCGCGGACGAGCGACCGTCGTTGCCGAACCCAAGGTGGTATTGCCGTTGGCCATCGGGTCCTACACCGAGGCAGCGCGCGAGAAGGGCATGAGTGCCACCCGAATTCTGGTCGGCTGGGACACGTTCCGAGCTGACGACGCCCTCGCGGATCTACTCGGAATCGAGACCGGTTCGGAGGTGGTCCAACTCGAGCGCGTCTTCACCACCGGGGACGTCCGAGTGGGTCTCGAGACGACTCGCATCCCCGCGTACCGTATTCCGGGGCTGCAGGACAGTTTCGATCACCGAACGTCGTTGTATGCCGAATTGCGAACGCGCGGAGTCGTCTTCGGACGAGTGGTCGACACCATCGAAACCGTCCTTCCCGACGCCCGAGAAGCTGCGCTCCTCACCGTCGACACCCGCACACCGATGTTTCTGCTCGGCCGCGTCTCCTACGACACGGACGGGGTTCCCATCGAACACCGACGGTCGCTCTACCGCGGAGACCGGATGACCTTCACCGCCGTCATGGATGCCTGACATGACCAAAGAATACGACGTCGTTGTTGTCGGTGCCGGGATCGTCGGTCTGGCTCACGCCTATCACGCTCATCGACGCGGCCTGACGGTAGCAGTGGTCGATCATTTCGATCGGGTGGCAGGTGCATCGGTGCAGAACTTCGGACACGCCTGCATCACAGCGCAATCCGGTACTGCACTCAACTACGCTCGGGCCGGCCGCAGCCACTGGCTCGACCTCGCCCGTACGGCAGGTTTCTGGGCTGTCGAGTCCGGTACGCACTGCGTTGCCCGGCACGAGGACGAGTACGCAGTGCTCGAGCAGTTCGCCGAACTGCGGGGCAAGGAGCAGGTACGACTACTGGGCCGCACCGAGGTACTGGACCGACTCCCCATTGCCGACACCGACGTGGTGGGCGGCATGTATCTGCCGCTGGACGTCCAAGTGGACCCACGCGCCGCCGCCCCGGCCATCGCACGTTGGCTCGACAGCTCCGGGGTCGACTTCTTCTGGCGCACCGCCGCAACGTCGTTCGCCCCCGGCGTAGTCCACACCTCGCGCGGGGAACTGCGGGCCGGCACCACCTTCGTCACCGTCAACCACGACATCGATCGACTGTTTCCCGAGTACGCCGAACGCGACGCACTGGTGCGATGTCGGCTGCACATGTTGCGCGCCACGCTCCCCCTCGACGCACCGCTACCCACACCGCTGTTCACCGGTTGGTCGCTGCTCAGGTACTCGGGTTTCGAGAACCTGCCCGCCGTTGCCGACGTCGCTGCCCGCCTGCAGGCCGAGTATCCCGGCTACGTCGAACTCGATCTGCACCAGATGTACACCCCACAACCGGACGGATCGATCCTGCTCGGCGACACTCACGTTCGTGAGATCACCGCGTCGCCGTTCCAGAGCGAGGAAGGATTCCAGGTGCTGCTCACCGAGGCCCGGTCGCTCTTCGGAGTAGACCGCATCGACGTCACCGAGCGATGGCAGGGAATCTACTGTTCGGCACCGGGTTCGGAGTTCCTGCTGGAGGAACCGATGGACCGCGTGCACATCGCCACCGTTACCACCGGGATAGGCATGACGACCAGCATGGGCCTGGCGCTGGCCAACGTGGACAGAGCTCTGGCACCGGCCTGAGTGCACCTCGTGAACACCCAGGTGTCACGGTTACCCGAACAGACTCTGCCCCAGGTAGCCGTCGCCGACCACTCCCGGAAGTATCGCGAACACCGCAGAACCGATCGGGGTGGTCCATTCGTTCAACGCATCGAATTCGTCGAGTCGTTGCTGAATCGGCAGGAACTGGGTGAGCACGTCGCGCTGATAGCTCGCGAACAGTAAGCCGGTGTTCGACAACGATCCGGCAGCCGGTGGGTCGTCGTAGTTGTAGGCCCGCCGGAAGATTCGCTCGCCGTCGTGAACATGCCGTGCCCTCGCGATGTGCGAGGACGGTGGGATGATCGGAATTCCGAATCGATCGGTTGCGTCGAAATCGGCCTCGTCGAACTCGGCGGTTCCGGTCAACGGGGCACCGGTGTCGAGGGTTCGCCCCACCGACAGTTCCCGGCCGGGTCGATCCAACTCGTCCCAGGTGTCCATCTCGATCCGGATGCGCCGCAACACCATCGACGTTCCGTGTTTCATCCAGGGCTGATCGCTCCCGTCGTCCCAGACCAGACCGTCGAAGTCGGTACTTCCGGCCTCCGGATTGACGGTGCCGTCGACCTGTCCCATCAGATTTCGCATCGTGGTGCCCGATTCCTCGGTACCACGCGAACGCCGGAATCCGCGCTGTGTCCAGGCGATCGTCACCAACGAGCGCACGTTCTTGGTCAGTACCCGCACAGCGTGCGCAACGGTGACGGGATCGTCCGAGCACACCTGCAGCAACAGATCACCGCCGGTGAATCCCGGTTCCAGGCGGTCGATTCCGAACGCAGGAAGCGGTGCCAGCCACGACGGCCGCCGATCCGGCAGACCGATCGCATCGAACACACCCGGACCGAACCCGACGGTCACCGTCAGGCGGGCGGGCTCTAGCGCCAGTTCGGCTTCGGTATCGGCCAGTGCGGGTGCACCGGACGTCAACCGTCCGATGTCCTCCGTCCAGACCTTCAGGATCCCGATCAGCTCGTCACGTCCGACGCGTTCCTGCATGTTCAACCCGACGAACATCGAGTGTGCCTGCGGCGGAACAGTATCGACACCGGCTTGATGGACGCCGCGCCACGGCACGGTCTCACTGCCGGTGGCCGTCTGCTCGGCTCGGTTGCCGACGATCCCGTAACCGGTCGCGGCTCCTACGCCCGCGACGCCGAGCGCGGCGACGCCTCCACCGAGGAGACGCCGCCGGCTCAGCGAGCGTGGTGACCGGTTCTCGTTGTCAGCCACCGTGTGCCGGCGCGGGGGTCGGCGACCCGTCCATGTCCATGGTGCCGGGCTCGTAATTTTCCTGGGCCCCGGAGAAGTCACGGACCTGCGCGGTGAACGTCGTGCTCGACGCGTCCTCGAACTCGAGGGTGAATTCCGCGTCGGCTCCGGGGGTCAACGGCGACGTGACGTCCATCAGCATCAGGTGATCGTCGCCCGCGGCGAGCACGTGCGTACCGCCCGCCGGGATGACGAAGCCTCCCTCCTTCGGCCGCATCACCATCGCCCCGTCCGCCCCGGTTGCCATCTCGTGCAATTCGATTCGGCTCGACGCCGGAGACGATGCACCGACCACGTGCACATCGGAGTCGCCGGTGTTCTGCAGTTCGGCGAATGCCGCCGTCATACCGGAGTCGGCCGCTTTGACCCATTGCTCGCGTACGACGACGGAATCGGACTCCTTCGCCGCGGCGGCGGGCTGGTTGCTGGAGCATCCGGTGAGTACGAGTCCGGTGACCGACAGTGCGGCCAACAGTGTGGAGGTGCGACGGGTGAGATTCATGCCAGTTCGCTTTCGTGTGGGGAAGTAGTGGAGTTGGAAGCTCTGGTCCGTGCTCGACGGATCGATCCGACGACCACGTCGACGGCGAGGAAGGCCACCAGGCTCAGCCCGAGGAGTGGGACGAACCAGCCGACAGCGACAGCGACGACCACCAACGCGGCGACGGACATCGGTGAGATGCGGCGAATGCCGCCGCGCAGAGGCGGCCGCCCTGCTGTGAGGCCGCTTGCCTTGGTGGGGCGGCGTTTCCACCACATCATGTAGCCCCTGACGATGACCGATGCCAGCGCGACGGCGAGCGCAAGCAGCGCAAGCTGATTGGCGACCCCGAACAACGTGCCCATGTGCAGCTGAATACCCCAGGCCGACAGCTTGGCCGCGATGGGCCAATCGGAGAAGAACACGGTGTCGATCACTGCGCCGGCGGCACCGTCGATCGAGATTGAGTCGTTCGACATCACCCAGGGCTGACGGGTTTCGGCGACGACGAACGCCGTGTCGGCCGATTGTGGAATGGACGCTTCCACGGCACCGTCTATTCCGTTGGCTCGGGCGATCCCCAGCACCGAGTCGATGCGTCCGACGTTGTCCTCCGTCGTCGATGCGTCGGCCGGCATGTCCATCGAATGACCGCCGTGACCAGAATGATCGGTCGTCGCCGCGTCGGAGGATCCGATGGTCTTGGTGACGGCGGGGGTGGTCCAGCTCAGTGCCGACCGCAGCTCGGTGACGTTCTCCCCAGCGTAGGTGGACCATGTCAATCCGGTGGCGGACAGGAAGATCAGACCGACGGCGATCCAGATACCAGCCACGCCATGCCAGTTCAAGGACCTGTTGCGGCCCTTCGACTTTCGATCGAAGGTCAACAGCCTGGCCTTGTCGCGATTGCGTCGATACCGCTCGATCCACAGGTAGAGGCCGCCGAGCGCGATCACCCACAACCACGAGGCGGCGAGTTCGCTGTAGAGGCGACCTGGCTCCCCCAGGTGCAGATGGCGATGGAGTTCGGAGATCCAGGTGCGCAACGGAAGGGCGCTGGAGGAGCCGTACACCGCCAGCTCACCCACGGACGTCGCGGTGGCGGGGTCGACGAAAACAGCCAGCCGCTGCGATTCACCCAAGCTCGGGTCGGTGAACATCACCCGAGTGGTGTCGCCGGCCTCGGCTGCAGGTCGGACGGCGGCGACGGTGAGGTCGGGTCGTTCGGCCTGCGCTGCCCGAATCTGCTGGGCGACGGGGACGGCCGGACCGGTCGTGTCCACGTGGACGTAGTCGCGATACACGAGTTGTTCGATGGTGGGAGCCACGGCGTAGAGGCCGCCGCTGATGGTGGCGATCAGGATGAACGGTGCCACCAGGATGCCTGCGTAGAAGTGCAGACGCATGATCAGCGGCCGCCAGCTTCGGGGGCGATCGGGAGGGGTGGGCGGCGATGGATCGGCGAGGCGTTCCAATTCAGGTGTGGACATGAGGACTCGTTTCGTCAAGGCATGTGTGGGCGCGCGCAGTGGTGCGCGAGAAGGCATCGCACAGACGATCGGGCGTGCTCGAGGCAGCGCGGATCGCGCGATGTGAGGGCTCGTCGAACAGACAGCGACAGCTCGATACCCGACGCCTACGTACAGGGCGGGTGGGAGTGACGAGCTGCGGTCAGGTCCGAAGCGCAGGCGGTCCGCGGTTTCCGCAGCCCGACAGGTCGAGCAGACGAGGCGTTCCCGGGAGTCGGTAGACCGGAAGTTCAGGGGCGATGCGGGACTCGTCGACGACGAGAGCCGCCAACAGAGGCAGGGCCTCACGTAGCGAGGTCACTGCGCGCCGGATGCCGTGCTCCGCTCCGCGGATGGCCAGAGCGCCGACCAGGATGGCAACCACATGGGCCGCGAACATCTGCTGGGTGAGCATCGAACCGTGATGGTGACCGTCGACGGCGGTGAGCAACAGGTGTCCGACCGACTGCGCGGCAGTCAGGATCATCAGCAGCTGTGCGCGGGGTGCCGCCGGTGTCGGTGCCGCGGCGGTCGCGTAGCCGATCGCAGCGGAGACGACGGCCAACAGCACGATGGCCGCGTCGGATGGAGGCATTCCCCCACCGAACGTGTGCGCTGCGACGGTGACCAGCGCCGACAGTCCGCCCACGGACGCACCGCGCAGGAGCGCGAATCCATCCGTTGGCGCAGACATGGACGGGAGCTTACTACCGACTACACCGAGTAGTAGTCCAGGTACCGGAACGACGCCTCCGAACCCCACAAGCCGGTCCGACGGTCTTTTTCCGGTTGGTTATCCTGATCATCGGTACTCGAACCATCAACGGTCGAGCCGCGAGATCGAGAGTGGACTCACATGGCAGAGAATTCGGACGCGGCCCAGGCTCGGGTATTCGCCGACATGCTGACCGCCGAGATCGCAGCCGCGTCGAGTCGCGTCGAAGAGTCCGAGCAACTGGCGCGCAAGGCCTTGCGGGTAGGCGATTCCCGCAGCCATGTGTGGCACAGCGACGAAGCGCAGACCCAGAAGCAGGCGCTCTACGAGCTGTATCGCCAGCTCGATGCGTTGCGCAACCGGTTTCCCACCGTCCACTCCGGCTCGTAGAACGTCCCGTCGATCGAACTACAAAATTTCTTATCGACACTGATTACCATGTTGACTTAGAGTTGGAGTCCATGGCGGAAGATTCGCTCGATTCCACGGTCGCGCGCGTCCAGGACGTGCACCGACTCCTCGTCGATCGCGGCACCGGCGCGAACTTTCCGGCCGTGCCCGCAGCAGACGGAACTTTTGTTCTGCCGTCGCCACCGCCTCTCCCACCGATGCGCCTCGACACAGCACTGCGCGCTCGACGGTCGCACTACCGATTCGCAGATCTGGACGCACTGCAGCTCTCGACTCTCCTCCGGTCCGCAGCGGGGCCCGGCCGGACCTCCGCGCGGACGGACGGCACGACGCACACATACCGGATGAATCCGACTGCCGGCGGTCTCGACTCGATCGACCTGCACCTCGTGGCCCTCCGGGGCCCAGCCGAGATCGACTCGGGGACCTACCTGTTCGATCCACACAGACACGTTCTGAACAGAACCGGTACGGGACCGTCCGTCGATGCGCTCGAATCATGTCTCGTACAGCCACAATTCGCGCGCCGGGCACCGTTCGTCGCCGTACTCGTCGGACGCCTCGACCGAACCCTGATCAAATACACCGAACGCCACTATCGCACCCTCCACATCGACGCCGGCATCGCCGCGCAGAATCTCTACTTGGTTTCGACCGCACTCGGATTGGCCTGCTGCGCCATCTCAGGCTTCTACGACGACGAGATCTCGCACTTGCTGCGTCTGTGCCCACTGTCCGTTCCGCTACTGGCTTTCGCGCTCGGCGGACTCGGCGAGGACTGCAAGCAACGGTAACCGCGGCACCCCGAGCCACAGGGCTGCCGTCCCCGCAAGAGCGAGCGCGCCCGCTCCGAGGACGACGGCCGCGGTCACGCCGAACGTACCGGCGACGGCCCCGCCTGCCGCAGCGCCGAAAGGAGTCCCACCCATCGCGATCATCCGCGCCGTGGTGTTCACCCGGGCCTGCAGGTGGTCGGGCGTGACGGACTGACGAACCACGATGCCGTTGACGACGATCATGGTGTTGGCGGCCTGATAGACGATCAGGAGCAGCAGAGAAACGGCGAGTACTCCCGTGATGGACCACGCCAGCATCGACAGGAAGGCCACCACCACGCCGAGACAGGTGATCATGCCGGTGCCCACCATCCGCTGGATGCGCGCACTGACCAGGCTGATCAGAAATGCCCCGAGAGCCGTTGCTGCATAGAGTGATCCAATTCGCGCATCCTCGGCGGCCAGACCGAGCTGACGGACGCCCACGACCACCATCAGTCCCACGACCACACCGTTGGCGACACTCACCCCGACGCCGACCGCAGTCAGGGCACGCACCACACGATGATGCCGAATGAATGCCAACCCCTCGCCGATCGAAGTGCCGAGACCGGAACCGACCGAAAACGGCGCGGCCCGCACGGGTAGCGCGATCGTCGAGGTGACCACTGTCGCGACGAGAAAACACAGAGCATCGATCGCGATGGCACCCGGCGGACCCAGCGTCGTCGCAGTGATGCCACCGAGCAACGGGCCTACGATCCCGATGACCGTGCCGACGCTGACGAGCGTGCCTGTCGCGTCGGCGATCCGATGGCGGCCCACCAAAGCCGGTACGACGCCGAAGGACGCGGCATCGAAGAACACGAAAAGAGTGGAGACGGCGAACGCGACGATCATCAGATGTGCAACCGTCACCGACGCAATCAGGTGAGCCACCGGAATACTGGCCAGAGCGAGAGCACTGCCGAGTTGAGTTGCGAGCAGGACTACGCGACGGTCGTACCCGTCGGCGAGCGCACCTGCGATCAGTCCGAACATCAGGTACGGCAACGACTCCACCGCAAAGGCGACACCGGAGAGCAGCGGCGAGCCGCTCAACTGGTAGACGAGCATCGGCACGGCAACCGTGGACATCGCGTTGCCGATCCACGCGACCGCACGCGCCAGGACGAAACGGCGAAAGCCGGTCACAGACTCGGGGGCGCAGCGAGCAGCAGCGTGTTCGGATCGGTCGGGTCGCAATCGGGTGCGTACCGTCGAGCGATGTCGCGCCACCGAGGTAACCCGAAATAGGGAAATGCGGCTGGGGCGTTGGGAATCAAGCCGGAGGCACAGACCCGGGCCACCCGCAGTGGCGTCGACGCCACGTCCGAGGTGGTGATATCGCAGACGACCACCTCGTGGCCCGCCACCGCGAGCGCGCTCCGCATACCGTCGGCGGTGCCGCGGGGAAGCTCGTCGATCGATACCGTCTCGGCCGGATTCGTGAAGCGAGGAAGATATGCGGCCTGAGTACGGGGATCGAGCCACACCTGGGCTTGTGCACCCAGGTCGCGGATGTGTTCACTGCGCTCTCCGGCGGCTTCGAGGTAGCTGCGATCGGCGCGGTGGTCCAGGTAGAGACCCGGCGACAGCACCCCGGCGCGCATCGATCCGAACACCCAGCCGTCTGCCTCGAGCAGTCCTCGAGTGAAGACCCAACTGTGGATCGCTTCGAGAACGGCCTTGCGTGCCGTGTCGACCGGGTCCAGCTTCGCCGAGAAGCCGCCTGCGACAATCCCGAGTTCGAGATCGTGAACAACGGCCGCCACCACCGGAACTTCGAAGTACGACGGCAGCTCGAGGAGATGACACCGCAGTCGTGAGTCGCCGAGGTCTGCCGCGAGCCCGGGCACCGATGCCGGATCTATCCCCCGCGCAGGGAGGTTCAGGTGCCACCACAGCGACAGCGAATCTCGCTCCACGAGTTCGAGCAGTCCACGTCCGGCGGCGTCGTCGAGCCCCTGTCCTGTGGCGATGCCGGCGTAGTTCAGATGGTGAATCCACGGGTCCGTCCGGCGCGATCCACTGCGCCAGTTCAGGTACACGTGCGAGGCCGGGATCGCGACACGCGCGCCGTCGTCCGACACCCCGTCTACCCAGGCGACTCGGGAGTCCTCGGTGAATTGTTCGAAGGGGAAGCCTGCCGAGTTCAGCTGCCACGGCGCGAAGAACTCGAATGTGTCGTTCCCCCAATGGCGGACACCCTCGGCGCGCAGTTCCGCCGGCGTTGCGTAGCGCAGAGTGTTCGGGACGTAGTTTCCGCAGTACCGTTCCACTGCTTCGCCGATCGCGGCGATACGGGCTCCTGCGGGATCCGCGAAGGTGGTACCGAGCGACACCAGATCGCAGGGCCAGTTTCCGAGCGCACGAGTATCGGCGATCTCCGCCGTGAGCCCGACGTACCGTTCCGGCAGACCGTCCAGCCTCTGGACCGGATGCAACGCACGGATGAGTCCGGTCAACGGGTCGACCAGATCGTCTGCACTGAAACCGACCCCGCTCATACGGGCATCTCCAGCTCGATGCCTCGCACGGTGCGCTGCATCGGCACCGCTCGGATACCGTACAAGTGGTCTTCATCGGTGTGCAGATCGCGGGCATATCGGGGGAAGGCGTGGGCCGAGATCATCAGTGTCAGTTCCTCTCCCTCATGGATGTGTGTGGACAGCGGAGCGAGGTGCACGACGGAGCCGAGGGACATGCCCTCGGTGAGCTGCTCCACCTCGCCGCCGCGTCTTCGGGCGAGCAGCATCGCACCCCAGTGCCGGTCGCAGTCGCCGCCGACGACGCGCACCACGGGAGTTCCGACAAGGGTTCCTGCGCGCCACGGCACCGGACGGGTAAGGCAATCCGAGCGTGTCGTCAGGCTGCGAACATCGGTGTCGGACGTGCAGGAAGGGAAGGGCTGCAACGGATTTGCGACGAAGCTGCCACCAGTCAGCGCGACCGTCACTCGGGCGTTCGGCCAGGTCTGCAGCCGCAGCGGACCACCGGGGTGACCGTACAACTGCGCTCCGGTCCACGGGTGACCGTCGAGCACCGCACCCAGCCACTTGCTCATCCGCTCGGCGCGACCCGACGCCTGCATCGAGTGATCCCACGGTCCGAGGGCGAGTGCCGACGGGCCACCCCACGACGACCAGAGGTCTATGGTGTCCTGGCCGAACCAGTCCGCGGTCCCGCCCTGCGCCAGTAGCGGGCAGCGTTGTGCTGCAGCATGGTTCCTGCGCTCCTCATCCACCCTTTCCGACGCCAGTACGGACTGCCACGACGGTATCCGGGGGCTCGACGAGTCTCCGATGTCGGACACCGGCAGCGTCTCCAGCAGATCCGCCGACGCCGAACTCCCGCGAGAGTGGGCAGCATCGCCGTGCTCGGACCACCAGCCGAGGCGAGACTCCAGGTGGAAGGCCCGATCTCGATTTCGCGCCGTCTCCCCCATACCCAGAGCGGGCACCGCGACCGACACACCCGCCAATCCCTCGCATTCACCTGCGGCAAAGGTAGTTTCGATTGCGCAGTGCGCCCCGTAGGACGTGCCGTAGAGGAACAGGAAAGGCGCCTGCGACCACCACGGTTGTGCGGTGATCCATTCGACGCAGGCCAGGCCGTCTGCCCCTTCGCCGTGATACGGGTGGAACGACCCGGCGGAGCCGTACCGGCCGCGCACGTCCTGTACGACGGTGGTGAATCCTCGATCGGCCCAGCCCGCGGCCTCGGCGAGATGAGCTTCGCTGTTGTAAGGCGTGCGAATCGTCAGCACGCCACGCGGACTTCGCGCCGTCACGACGAAAGTACGGAGTCCCCCGACCGAGTACTCGCGTCGCGTCATCGAGGTGGTTCCGGCACAGGAAGAATCGGGTGCCGAGTCACCCGGAGCGTACGGAGGTCGATCGCCGTCACGCAATGGTCGGCCGTAGGACCGATGACCTCCGCCAGGACCTGAGCAGCCACGAACTCGGCCGCCGCGTCGGACACCGGATGAATCGGCGAGATCAATCGCCGCCCGCCGGCACGAGGACCGTAGCCGTCCTCGATTCGTTGCCTGTTCCGACGGGATGCGGCGCGCCGCATCGACACGTCGGTCAGCCGGACCCCCTCGGGCACCACGAGGTACAGATTGCCTTCACGGAAACAGGCGATCGCCCCTTCGGACCGCAGAGTGTCGACGCCGTCGTCACTCACGGTGATCGATCGAGTCGCGGCATGCCCTGTGGACATACCCACGCGTCCCAGCATCCCCACCAGCGCAGCAGCTACGGAGCCACAGCCGAGCACCGCAACCGTATCGGTGGACGAACTGGAGACGATGTGGCCTGCAGTGAGCAACGCGGACAGCGCCGTCTTCGGTTTCGCAGAGAGCTCCGCTTCGGTACCGGTCAAGGCCCCGGCCAGTTGGTCGAATTCCTCGTGGTCGAGCGCGAGTGCGAAGTGTTCGTCGTCGGCGGTGCGGAGCACGAATCCCGAATCGGATTCGTACAGTTCGGTTCTGGGTGCAAGTTCCATGGCGATGGCCGGCCGGGGTCTGCACATCGTGGTGTGCAGACCCCACCGAGATCAGTCCTCGGCTTCCTCGAAGGGGTTCTCGACCAGGGCGTTGCTGTGGCCCGCGGAGTGTGTCGCCAGGGACACCGGTGACTGGATCGAACGGAACAGCTCGTTGTCGTTCATGGTTCTCCTTCTTCGATGGGCAAATCGGTTGCGGTGCAACCGATCCATGGACTCGACATCGTCGAGGTGTCCGACCCTACGTCAATCGATAATCATTTTCAATAAGGTTCAGGAACTTTCGAGCTCGTTCGTCACCGTGGCGAGCACCAACCGCAACGAAATCGTTCCGCGCCCTGTTGCCCACACCCCGGCGTCCACCTCGATCACCCGATCGTTGCGGGCCGCCGCCACACCCGACCACAACGGATTGCTCGCCAGCCGGTCAGAGAGAGGCTCGCTGTCGGAACCTGATGAAAATGCCTGCGCGAAGACCACATCCGGATCCACCGACGCGATCTGCTCCACCGATACCGTCGCGAAGGCATCGGTTCCCGCCTGCCACGGATAGTCACTGACGTCCGTGAGAAGCGAGCCGACGGGGGTGTCGACGGAATCGACTCCGAGACTGCCCGGTTCGCCGTACATCGACAGCGTCGTGAGGCCTTTCCACTTGCCCGCGGCCGCATCGACCTCGGCGGTGAACGCCTCGGCAGCTGCGTCCGCCTGCTCCTGCCGATCCGTCAAACGGCCTATCGTGCGGAGGAATTCGACCGAATCCCGCCAGGAAGTCGGATTCACCAGGTACATCGGTGCCACTTCCTCGACGGCACCCCGCAACCCGTCCTGCACTCCCCCGAGTCCGATGACGAGGTCCGGTTCCGAGAGCGCGATGTCCTCGACGTTCTCTTCACCGAATCCGCCCGTGATCTTGCGCATGTCCACATCCGGACCGGCATAGCGGGGATCGGCCGCAAGTTCCTCTCGGTAAGCGACGGGGGTCATGCCCACCTCCTTCAACGCGTCGACACACATGAGCGTCAGGCACGCGATTCGCTCGACGGGTGCATCGAGCTCGATCACCGTTCCGCTGTCGTCGGTGACCGTGACCGCAGCTGCTGCGTCGGCGTTGCCCGCATCGGCGGTACCGCATGCCGCGAGCGCGAACACCGAGAGTGCGAGTGCGCCGAACAATCGAGAAAAGCCGGACAACTTGCGCATGGGAACTCCTTTGCAGAATGATGTATCCGCAATGATAATCATTACCGATAGACGTTGGCGTGCTGCGGGTACCTGCGCCTGCGTCGCCGTGATCGTGCTGGCTCTGTGCCTGGGCGAGCCGACTCTCGATCCGGTGCGCGCGCTCGACGCCGTGCTCGACCCGTCGAATCCCCTCCACCCGCACGTCGCGCTCGTTCGACTGCCGCGTGTGCTGTTGGGCCTGGTGAGCGGTGCAGCCCTCGGACTGGCGGGAGCGTTGATGCAGGATGTACTGCGCAACAGGATTGCCGGTCCGGAGATTCTGGGCGTGTCCTCCGGTGCGGCTGTCGCGATGACGGCAGTTGCCGTGTTTGCACTTCCGTTGCCGCTGACAGCACTTCCCTATCTGGCACTGTGCGGCGCAGCTGTCGCCGGCATTGCGGTCATCACCACCGTTGGACCGACCAGCGACCCTCACCGAGTGGTACTGCTCGGTGCTGCGGTCAGCGCTCTCGCGTCGGGACTGGTCATTGCACTGGTCGGCCTGGGCACCGAAGGGAACCTGCCCCTGCTCTTTCGGTACCTGCTCGGCAGTCTCGGCGAGCGAGGTTGGAGCCATCTCGGTGTCGCAGCACCCTGGCTTGCCGTCTTCATCCCACTCGCTCTGCTCATGCGGCATCGGGTCGCTGCCCTTGCACTCGGAGACGATGTGGCTGCGGGACTGGGCATCTCCGTGATACCGACCCGGCTGACCGCACTGGCGTGCGCCGCAGCGCTCACCGCCGCGGTGGCATCGGTGTGCGGTCCGGTTGCCTATGTCGCGTTGCTGTCCCCACATCTGGCTCGATGGGCTGTGCACACGACGAGTTCACGGCGGATATTCCTGCTCACGCCCATCATCGGCGCAGTCCTGCTCGCTACCGCCGATCTGGCGTCGCGAATCTTGCTGTATCCGATCGAGATCCCCGTGGGCATCACGACGACACTGCTCGGCGTTCCCGTATTGCTGATGGCTCTGCACAGACAAGCCGCCACACGATGAAGGCTCGGCACCTCGTAATGATCGGGATGACGTGCATCGCCGGCCTGGTGATACTTCACCTCGTCTCGGGGCGCAGCGAACTCGAAACGGCCGAGGTGATCAGAGTACTGACCGGCACGTCGGAGGTGCGGGCACACGAGATCATCGTCAGGAACTACCGTCTTCCACGAGTGCTCGTCGGATTGGTTGCCGGTGCACTCCTCGCACTGGCAGGCGTGTTGCTGCAAGCAGTCATGCGAAACCCACTGGCCGAACCGTCGACGACAGGTGTGGGATCCGGTGCGGCGCTGGGCGTTGTGGTGTCGATTCTGGTGTTGCCCGCCTCCGGTGCCGCACCCCTGGCGTCACTGCTCGGTGCCGCATGTGCCGGACTGGCTCTGCACCTGCTGGGCCGACGCTCCCTGGCGGCCGCGGGAATCCTCATCGGCGCTGTCCTGTCCGCGGTGACATCACTGCTGCTCGTCGTCGATGCACAACCGATGGGCGTGGTTCTTCGATGGCTGATCGGCTCTCTCAATGCAAGGACAACGGACGACTGGAATCGATTGTGGCCCTGGGCAATCGTACTGATACCGGCCGGTCTGCTGTGTGCTTCGCGCGCAAATGCGCTCGTGCTGGGCGACGCGACATCCACCGGCCTCGGGATTCGCCCCCACAGGACTCGAATGTTGCTGCTCGCCATCGCGGTACTGGCCACGTCGACGGCGGTCACGGCCGCGGGTGCCGTCGCGTTCGTCGGATTGATCGCCCCCCACGCCGCACGGGCCGCCCTCGGCGGCGACCACAGGGGACTGATTCCGGTCAGCGTGATCGGTGGTGCCGTGCTGCTGTCCGCCGCAGACCTTCTCGCCTTCAGTGCCTCGATCGACATACCAGGCAACGGACCAGACGTATCGGGACTCCCGGTCGGGGCTGTGACGGCACTCGTCGGCGCTCCCTATCTCATCTGGCTGATCCGAAAGGATGCTCGATGACGGAATACGTCACCACACCGATTCTCGAGACCGTCGACCTCGGTCTCGGGTATCGCAATCGGACGGTATCCGAACACCTCGACATCGCCATCGAGAAGAGAACGGTCACCGCGCTGGTCGGCCCCAACGGATCCGGCAAGTCGACGTTGCTGATGGCTTTGGCCAGGGTGTTGGTCCCTCGCCACGGACAGGTGCGGCTGGACGGCATCCCTGTGCGTGACCGATCGTCGATCGAGACAGCCAGAAGACTTGCGATCCTGCCTCAGACCGCTGTCGCACCGCCCGGGCTACGCGTCCGCGAGCTGGTCGAGCAGGGTCGATATCCGCGGCTCGGTGCGATGTCGATGCTCAGACGGCACGACGACGAGGCCATGCACACGGCGATGCGCTCGACCGGAATCCTCCACCTCGCCGACCGCACTGTCGAATCGCTCTCCGGCGGTGAGCGTCAACGTACCTGGATCGCAATGGCTTTGGCCCAGGAAACCGAAGTGCTGCTACTGGACGAACCCACCACGTATCTCGACGTGCGTCATCAGATCGACGTGATGGAACTGGTCGTCGATCTGGTCGAGAATCGAGGGAAGACCGTGGTGATGGTGCTGCACGATCTCAATCAGGCGGCGCGGTACTGCGACCGGATCGTGGCCATGCGTGATGGTGCGATCGTCGCCGACGGGCATCCCAGCGACATCGTGACACCGACGCTGCTGGACGAGGTATTCGAGATCCGCGCCCGAGTAGTGACAGATCCGGTTGTCGGTAGACCGATGTTCATCGCCGAGTGAGCTGCGGGGTCAGTGTTTCCCCACGACGGCGATGATCAGCTCGGCCAGTTCACCTGTGGCTTCCTCGGGTGCGATTGCGCCCGATACCGCCGCGTGCGACAGCGCTTCCGCTGCACCGAAGATCGCGGTGATCGACGATGCCGAGATCCCGCCGGAGCCGCTGAACGGCTCGAGAATCGACCGGCATCGATCGGAATACGCCCGTTCGGCCGATCGCTTGACCTGTTCGAGTTCGGGCGAGCCCTCCAATGCCGCCAGTACACCCGTCAGCTCACGCCCCTGCGCCAACGCGCAGCCCACGTACGAGTTGGCGATTGCGTGTGCGCGGCCGTTCAACGAGGTGGGCGCGGCGTGGAGGGATTCCTCGAGCATGACCGTTTGCCGGTCGTCGAATTCCGTGAACAGGGCGGCCAGGAGTTCCGCACGCGAGGCGAAGTGGCTGTACACCACGGGTTTTGCGACGCCGGCGTGTTCGGCGAGTCGGCCGAGCGTCAGAGCGTCGGCTCCTTCCGCCCGCACGAGAGCCCAGGAGACATCCACCAACTGGTCGTATCGGTCGGAGCGAGACAGTCGCGTCCGGGCCATCGGGCACCTCCTTGCGCTATATACGAATAGTAACCTACTCTTGGTACATAGCCGCTTCTCCTCACCGAAGGAATCAGCCATGACCACACTTGTCGTAGTCTCCCATTCCGACCCCGACTCCCTGACCCACCACGTCGCTCGATCCGTATCGGACGCGATCCGCACCGCGGGCGACACCGTCGAGACGGCCGATCTGGCGGCCGAGAACTTCGATCCTCGATTCGAGGACGCAGACCTGAAGCTGTTCCGCGGCAACGGAACCACACCGGAGGACGTACGTGTCGAACAAGAACGAATCGATCGCGCCGATCACCTGGTTCTGGTCTTCCCGATGTACTGGTGGTCGATGCCCGCGCTACTGAAAGGGTGGATCGATCGCGTCTTCGTCAGCGGATGGGCGTACGAATACAGCCCTGGAGTCGGGTTCGACAAGAAGCTGGACCGACTCACCGTCCACCTGGTTGCCCTTGCCGGCGACGATGCCGACAGCTTCGAGCGCCACGGCGTCGATGCCGCTTTCCGTACGCAGATCGAGCGAGGCATCATCGAATACTGCGGTGCAACAGTGGGATCGACAAACTTCATGTACGAAACCGATACCAGGAGTCGCGAGGAACTCGATGCAGAGGTCGCCGATCTCGCTTCTGCCATAGCCGGCCGGGTGGCCGACCGACAGAAGGCCCTCGCCTCCGGCTGATCAGATCTCGACGAGCTCGGAGCGCCGCGTCCCCTGGCGACGGATCCATTGTCATTCAGGTCCATTGTCGTTCAGGCGCAACGCTTGTCGAAGTCGGAAAACTCGCCCCGGGAGATCAGGTGGGAGTGAGGCGGAAGATCGGGAATCGACGGCCCTCGGCGGTCTCGACGTATTTCGCGAATCCGGAGGAGGCGTCGAGGAACTTCTGCCAACTGTCGGCCCAATCGGCGTCGGGGACTTCCGAGGCCTCCACTGCGACGGTCCGTACTCCCCCATCGTGGGGAACCTCGATGTCGACGCGAGGATGTGCGCGCAGATTGTGAACCCAGGCGGGGTCTTTGGGTGAACCTGCGGCCGAGCCGACGATCAACCAGCTGCCTTCCTGGGAAATCGCCATCAGCGGATTCAGCCGGATCTCGCCACTCTTGGCACCGATCGAGTGCACGACGACAAGGGAATCGCCGAACCCAGCCGTGGACACGTGTCCACCGTTACTGCGGAACTCCTCGATGATCATCTCGTTGAAGTCGGCCATACCACCGATTATGTCGCGGACAGCGTCGGCGCGGACCGGTTTCTCACCGACGGCTCATCGGCGACGATTTCCATCACCGCCAACCAAAGGTTAGCCTGTGCTCATGCGCGCCTCGGGCGCGCTGCGCCGTCGGGTGATCCCCGGCGGCTCGTTGCTGTCGGAACCCGAAGGACATCCCACGTGCTCAACGTTCGTCGCCGCGCAGGCACCCTCGCCGCCGCTGCTGCCCTGGTCGGATCGCTCGTCGCGTGCGGAGCCTCCGAGGAGGTTCCCGACGCGGTCTCGGACACCACCGCAGGTGGGACCACCTACCCTCTGACGATCGACAACTGCGGAGAGTCGGTGACCTTCGACTCGGCACCTCAGCGGGTGGTGTCGCTGGATCAGAACTCCACCGAAATTCTCCTCTCGCTCGGCGTGCAGGACCGAATGGTCGGCACCGCGTCCTGGACCGATCCGGTCCGCGAGAACCTCGCCGACGCGAACGCCTCGGTTCCCCGACTGGCCGACAACGCCCCCACCTACGAGGTCGTGGTCGATACCGAACCCGATCTCGTCACCGCATCGTTCGGACGCCACTTCGAGCAAGGCGGCGTCGCTCAGCGGTCCCGCTTCTCCGAAACCGGTGCGGCCACGTATCTTTCACCCACCGACTGCGACGCCGGTCGCAGTGTCAACGGGGGCAACACCCGAACGACTCCGCTCACGATGGAGTCGCTGTACCAGGAGATCACCGAACTCGCGGCGATCTTCGACGTCAACGAGCGCGGTGCCGAGTTCGTCGACGAACTGAAGACCCGCATGGCCGACGCCACCGCGACCACTGCCGAATCGGATGTCTCCGTGGCATTCTGGTTCGCGGATACCAAGAGTCCGTACATCGCAGGCGGACGGGGATCGGCCGATCTACTCGCCAGAACGGTCGGTATGACGAACGTCTTCGCCGACACCGACGACGACTGGCCTGCCGTCGGCTGGGAGACCATGGTGGATCGGGATCCGACCGTCCTGGTACTGGGAGACCTGGCGCGCAACCGTTTTCCCGGTGACCTGCTCGCCGACAAGATCGCATTCCTCGAGTCCGACCCCGTCACGAGCACGATGGCCGCCGTCCGAGACAAGCGCTACATCTCCCTGCACGGTGCGGAGATGAACCCGTCGATCCGGGCCGTCGACGGTGTCGAGAAGGTGTCGGCCGGACTGCGCGACCTGGGACTGTCGTCCTGACCGCGACCATCACCCGTCGGCGCTCCTCCCAGCGATCGCAGACCTCCCGCAGCCTGTGGCGTTGGGTGTTCGCCCTGCTGGGCGGGGTCGTGCTGTGCGTGGTGTCGGTTCTCGTCGCCATCACCCTCGGGCCGGCGAACATCTCGCTGGTCAACGTGCGCGACGTGGTGCTCAACCATCTCGGCATCACCGACATCCCGGTGAAGGTATCGAAGAACGCGATCATCTGGGAGGAGCGACTCCCCCGTGCGCTCGTCGCTGCAGCCAGTGGCGTCGGACTCGGCGTCTGCGGCGTCATCATGCAGTCGCTTCTGCGCAATCCGCTGGCGGACCCGTTCGTGCTCGGTGTCTCCTCGGGTGCCTCGACGGGTGCCGTCGTGGTCGGTGTCCTCGGTGTCGGCGGGGCCGCGCTCGGGCTGTCCGGTGGTGCGTTCATCGGTGCACTCGTCGCGTTCGGCCTGGTGTTGTTTCTCGCCCGAATGTCCGGCAGCGGAAACGATCGCGTGATTCTCGCCGGTGTTGCAACCACTCAATTGTTCTCGGCCCTGACGTCTTTCGTGATCTTCGCGTTCGCCGACTCGGACGAGACGCGCGGCGTGATGTTCTGGCTGCTCGGTTCGTTCGAGGGTGTGCGATGGAACGACGTCGTGCTGTGTGTGACCGTGGCCGGCATCGGCGCGGTGGTGTGTTGTTACTACGCGTACGTCCTCGACGCGTTCGCGTTCGGCAACTCGGTGGCGTCCTCGCTCGGCTTCGATGTCAAGAAGGTCCGATTGGCTCTGCTCGTCGGCACCGCCCTGATCACCGCGACATTGGTCAGCGTCGCCGGTGCGATCGGTTTCGTCGGCCTCATTCTTCCGCACGCCGCGCGACTGTTGGTAGGGCCCAACCACAGCCGCCTCGTGCCCACCACTGCCGTCATCGGCGCGATCTTCATGGTGTGGGTGGACGCCGTCTCCCGCGTCGCGTTCGCTCCGACCCCACTGCCGGTGGGCGTCGGAACGGCGTTGGTCGGCGTTCCGGCCTTCATCGCGATCATGGCTCGAACGAGGGGAATTCGATGACACTGCACGCATCGAACGTGTCCTGGAAGCGCGGTGGCGTCCTGGTGGTCGACGGCGTGACCCTGCATCCGGGGCCCGGCCGAACGGTGGGATTGTTGGGGCCCAACGGTTCCGGTAAGTCTTCGCTGCTCCACCTGCTTGCCGGGGCGGCATCGCCCACCTCCGGCGTCGTCGAACTGGACGGCGCAGAGCTCGGTTCGCTCAAGCGCAGACACATCGCCCGCGCGGTCGCAGTCGTGGGTCAGCACGCCCACACGGACGTCGATGTGACGGTCGGAGACGTCGTGCGTCTGGGACGCATCCCGCATCGCGGGGCTTTCGGTGGAAGCGACCTGGACGACGACGCCGTAGACGATGCACTCGCGCAGACCGGACTCACCGACAAAGCGGATCGATTGTGGCGCACGCTCTCCGGTGGTGAGCAGCAGCGGGCGCACATCGCTCGCGCACTGGCTCAGCAGCCCCGCGAGATGTTGCTGGACGAACCCACCAACCATCTCGATATCCATCACCAGCTCGAGCTGTTGGCCCTCGTTGCGCGCCTGCCGATCACCAGCGTCGTCGCGCTCCACGACCTGAACCTGGCGGCGATGTTCTGCGACGAGGTCCTGGTTCTCAAGGACGGCAGGGTCGTCGCAGGCGGCACACCCGCGGAGGTGCTGACCGAGGAACTGATCGCCGAGGTCTACGAGGTGCGAGCGCGAGTGTCCGGAGACGGCGACGGGCGCGTACACATCCGCTTCGATGCGGGCACCGTGCACGAGTTGTTCGAGGACAACCGCCGGGTACTCGGCACCTGAAAGGTTCGCGATGCTGTGCCCTCAGGGTTGGGTACGGAGATTCGTGGTAATCCTTCTGTCATGACCGACTCCTCGCCGCAGCCGACGGTACCGACCACGGGCCTGCCCGCATTCGGGTTCGAGACGACCTTCGCCGACGAGGTTCCTGGACTGACAGTGCCGTGGCAGGGCACCCACGCGCCGGTTCCTCGGGTGCTGATTCTCGACGATGACCTCGCTCGGTCTCTCGCGCTCGACCCGACGTCGCTGCGCACGGCCGAGGCAGCCGGTGTGCTGTCCGGGTCGATTCCTCCGGCCGAATCCGCCACTGTGGCAATGGCGTACGCGGGTCATCAGTTCGGCAATTTCGTTCCCCTGCTGGGGGACGGCCGAGCACTGCTGCTCGGCGAGCTGCGCGATGATCGGGGCCATCGAGTCGATCTGCATCTCAAGGGGTCCGGCGCTACCCCGTTCTCGCGTGGGGGCGACGGGAGAGCGGTAGTGGGAGCCATGCTGCGCGAGTACCTCATCAGCGCAGCGATGCACGCGCTGCACATTCCCACCACACGTTCGCTCGCCGTCGTCACCACCGGTGAACAGGTGGTGCGAGAAGGAGGTCCGCAGCCCGGGGCAGTGCTTGCCAGGGTCGCGTCGAGCCATCTGCGGGTGGGCACCTTCGAGTTCGCGGCTCGGCGCGAGGGGCTCATGCAGCCCCTCGCCGATTACGCGATAGCCCGCCACTATCCGGAACTGCTCGAGCTGCCGGTCGAGGAACGCTGTCTCGCCTTCTTCGAGGCTGTCGTCGAAGCCCAGGCATCGCTTGTCGCGCAGTGGATGTCGGTCGGATTCGTGCACGGTGTCATGAACACCGACAACACGACGATCTCCGGTGAGACCATCGACTACGGACCGTGCGCATTTCTCGACTCCTACGATCCGGCTACGGTGTTCAGCTCCATCGACCACGGCGGACGCTATGCCTACGGCAATCAACCCGCAGTGCTCGGGTGGAATCTGGCCAGGTTCGGCGAAACACTACTGCCCCTCGTCGATTCGACGCCCGATACCGCCATCACGGCTCTCACCGCGGTGCTGGACACGTTCGGGGAACGCTACCGCCGGCACTACGCTGCCGCGATGGCCCTCAAGCTCGGCCTGGCAGACGATGGCGCGGACGCGGCGCTCGTCGACGAACTGCATCGGTTGCTCACCGACCACCGAGCCGACTGGACCCTGACCTTCCGTGCCCTCGCCGATAACCTGCGCGGAGACTCGTCGCCCTTCGACTCCCTCGTTCCACCGGACGCGTCCGCGGAGTGGCTCGAGCGTTGGCGGACAACTGTTTCGGCACGGGGACAGAACTTTTCGTCGATCGCCGACGGGATGGATCGCGTCAACCCCGCCTACATTCCCCGCAACCATCTGGTCGACGCCGCACTCAGGTCCGCGACCGAGGGCGATCTCGAGCCTGTCGAGCGTCTGCTCGACGTCGTCACGACACCGTTCGACCGCCGCGACGAACGGTCCGAGTACGCCCTGCCCGCGCCTGCGAACTTCAGCGCCGGATTTCGGACCTTCTGCGGGACCTGAAGATGTGACGGGCAGCGCGGTCAGGCAGGCGCAGCGAAGAATTCGAGGGCAATGTTGTCGGGATCACGGAACGAGATTCCGGAACCGTAGTGTGCGTGTTCGATACCGCTGTGCGCGATGCCGAGTCGGTCGAGCGTCGATACCCAAGACGCCAGGTCGTCCTGTGTGCAGCCGAACGCGATGTGGTCCACGCCCGTTCTCTTCTCGTCGAAGGCACCGGAGACCTGAGCGTCGCCGTGGGTGTGCAATCCGAACAGCATTCCGCCGTCGAGCGCGAACACGGTGTGGTGATAGTTGCCGGATTCTTCGTCCTCGTCGAGTACGGGGGACGCGTCGAACAGTCGTGAGTACCACTCGGTGCTGGCGGCAACATCGGATACGGTCACGGCCACGTGGGAGAGGCCGGGGAAGTGCGACATGCGCTGGTCCTTTCGTCGTCCCCGTCCACGTTAGGCACCGACGTCTGTGTGCCACCCGAGATCAGCGCAATACTGCCCGTTCGGCGGGGTTGTGTTCACGACGTCCGCTTCTGTTCGGCTCTGATCAGGCCGCCGCCGACGATCAGTCGTTGAATCTCGCTGGTCCCCTCGTACAACCGAAGCAGCCGGACATCACGGTAGATGCGCTCCACCGGCACCTCACGCATGTACCCGGCACCACCGTGAATCTGAACAGCCAGATCGGCGACCTGGCCGACCATCTCGGTGCAGAACAGCTTCACCGCAGACGGCGCGATACGGCGATCGGTCTCCTGCACCCACGCCCGCGCCGCCTCACGCACCATCGCCCGGCCCGCCATGACACCGACCTGTTGATCGGCGATCATCGCCTGCACCAACTGGAAGTTGCCGATCGGCTCCCCGCCCTGAGTGGACGACGCGGCATGAGCCACCGACTCGTCCAAGGCACGCTGCGCCTGACCGACGGCCAACGCCGCGATATGCACCCGCCCCCGCGCCAACGACGTCATAGCCGCCTTGTACCCGATATCGATCTTGGGTCGTTCCGCAGGCTCCACTCCGGCGTCGCCGTTGCCGCCCACCAACGCATCGGCCTCGACGCGCACGTCGGTGAAGTTCACGTCGGCAGTGCCCGAGCCCTGCTGCCCCATCTTCGCGTCCTTGACGCCCACCTCGATGCCGGCCGTGTCGGAAGGGACCAGAAATACTGCAATACCGTTGCCACTCTGCGGTTTCGGGTCCAATTTGGCGAAGACGACGAACATGTTCGCGATCGGCGCATTGGTGATGTAGCGCTTGCTGCCGTTGATCACCCAACCCGAGCCCTCGACCGTCGCCGTCGTCTTCAACCCCGCTGGATTCGACCCGGCCCCGTCCTCGGTCAGCGCGAAGGACGCAACGACGTCGCCGGTTGCCATGCCCGGCAACCACGTCGCCTTCTGCTCCTCGGTACCGAACCCCACGAGCACCTGCCCGGCGATCCCGTTGTTGGTGCCGAACATCGATCGCAACGACAGCGAGGTGTAACCGAGCTCCATGGCCACCTCGACGTCCTGAATCAAATTCAGGCCCACACCGCCCCACTCCTGCGGAATCGCGTAGCCGAACAGACCCATCTCCGCGGCCTGCTGTCGCAGATCGTCCGGAATCGAATCGTTGTTCATGATCTCCAGTTCACGAGGAACCACACGTGAGCGCACGAACTGCGAGATCTGCTTCAACACGTCCGCGAAGACGTCGTCCGGTACATCGGGATTCAGCGTGTCCATGGAACCACTATCCCCCCATGGGTGGATCGATTCGTCCGAACCGACGGGATTTTCTGGCAGGACGGAACCGTCCCACCACATCGGCTCTCCCGTTTCGGATCTCAGCCTCCGATCGGCGTCGAGTATTCGAATCCGGGGAGCTGATCTTCATCTGTGGCTCGAACAGCCGTCACCCAGAAGACGACCCGAACTGGCCGATTGCTTGCGCGAGATCGATGACGTCCGCATATTTGGCCTGCAGGTCGAGCAGGTTCGACTCGTGCATGCCCGGCTCCCGATCACCACACGCATCTGCCACCACCAGAGGACGGAAACCGTGCTGCAGTGCGTCGGTCGCGCTTGCACGGATGCAGCCGCTGGTGGTCAACCCACAGATGTACAGCGTGTCGATGCCGCGGGCGGTGAGAGTGGCCGCCAGAGAGGTACCGAAGAACGCACTCGCATACTGCTTGGTCACCACGGTCTCGCCAACGATCGGACGGGGGTCGACGGGAAATTCGCCCAGTTCCGAGCCCTCCTCGAAGACCGTCAGAGCCGGAATCTTCGTCGTGAAGAGCCCGCCGTCGGTTCCGCCGGGCTGATAGCTGACCCGGGTGAACACAACCGGAACACCGGCTGATCGTGCGACCGAAACCAGCTGTGCCGCAGCCTCTACTGCCGCTTCCACCGGGGCACGCAGGGGCGAGCCATCCACCAGGTAGGCCGCGACGATGTCGACCACCAGAACCGCCGGGTTACGGCCGGGGCCCAGCTCACCGGCAAATCCCGACTCCCGGTACGACCCGAGCGTATCGCTCACGCGCGCACTGCCTTACGGACGTTCACCGGCGGACGCGGGGCGGGCAATCCGGTTTCGGCCTCGCACCGCTCGAGGATCTTCTCGATCGACGGCCCCTTGTCGAACACTGCGATCTCCCCGCGCGCAGCAGACATCTCACTGCGCGCGGCCTCGGAGGCGGACGAATCGACGACACCGTCGGCATCGCAGACGATTCCGTAGCCGATGCGGGCACCCTCGGTACTCACCAGACCCCGCCGAACTTCGAGACCGACCAGTTCGGGATCCCGCTTCAGCGGGTCGCCCCAACCGCCGCCGCCCCACGTGACGAAGTGCAGCACGTCGCCTCGTCCCACCGGTACCTCGTGGATCTTGCTGGCCAACACCTCGACCTCACCCGACGCTCGGACGATCCACTTCTTCCCTCGCGCACCGGGTTTACCGCCGTTGACACCCCACGGATACGTGAGCCACCTGTCGTCGTGAATGGCGATGGTGCCCGGCTCCTCGAAGTAGTACGCCACGTCGACGCCGTTGCCGCCGCGATGAAGCCCGGCACCGCCGGTGTCGGTGACGGTCTCCCACCGCTCGATACGCAACGGATAGTAGGACTCGAGGTACTCGCAGGGGATGTTGACGAACGACGGCCACAGCGAGTGACCGTCCGGCCCGTCTCCCATCGGACGACCGGGGATACCTCCGAATCCGATCGAGTACAGCTGGAACCACTCCCCGTCCCGCGCGCCCCCGTCGTAGTGACCGGAGTACATGAAGTGCGGCGACGACGAGAAGCCTGCGGCGTTGAGAATCTCGGGGTTGTTCTTACCCAGCAGCCCACCGAAAAGGTCGAAGACACGGCCGATTCCGTGGTTGCGGCCGTTGAGTGCAGCCGGATAGCGCGGCTTCCAGAACGAGTCCTCGGGAATGGTCACGTCGATCAACGGATAGAAGCCGTCGTTCCACAGAATCTGCGGGTCGGCCACGGTGATGACGTAGATGCCGAAGAACATGCGTACGAGATTCTCGTTGATGAAGTAGTTGATCGGCCCGACGGCCTGCGGTGCCGCCTTGCTGAAGTCGAGGTGGATCTTCTCCCCGTGCCGGGTCAGCTCGATGGTCAGTTCGTAAGGGCCGTAACCACATCCGTCATCGCAGATGAAGTCGCTGAACTCGATGGTCTCGCCGTCGACGAACAGCATCGCGAGCAGCACCTTCATGGCCTGATAGTTCCTGTCGAGCAACGCGTCGAGCGCCGACAGATACACGTCGACGCCGAACCGGTCGCAGAGTTCGACGATGCGCCGCGACGCGGTGGTGCACGCTGCGACCAGTCCGTTCAGGTCTGCTCGGTTCCAGTCCGGCTTGCGCACCTGGTTGAGAATGATGTCCAGGGCGGTCTCGTTCAATTCGCCTGCGCTGTAGAGCTTGAAGGGCGGGATGACGACGCCCTCCTCGAAGATGGTGTGTGCATCGGTCGGCATGGACGACGGCGTCTTACCCCCGACGTCGGCCATGTGCCCGAACATCGACGACCAACCGACGACCCGTCCGCTGTGGAAGATGGGCAACACGATCAGCCAGTCGTTGGCGTGACTGATGGCAGCACCACACGCGTAAGGATCGGAGGTGAGCAGGATGTCGCCCTCGCCGACGGTGCCGGAGAAGTTGTCAAGGAAGTCAGGAACGGACAGGCCGAACTGCCCGACCACCATTTTGCCGCTCGGATCGGCGATGAGGGGAAATTCGTCGTGCTGTTCGCGGATACCCGGCGACAGTGCCGTCCTGAAGAGGACCTCGTCCATCTCGGCGCGGGCGTTTCGCAGGGCGTTCTCGATGATGTCGAGCGTGATCGGGTCGACGGGAACCGTGGTGAACGGGGTCTTCGAGGTCTCGATGATGGTGGCCATCAGCTCTCCTGCAGTCGAGTGGTGCGATGGGTGTCGTCGGTGCCGACGGGGTTGATGAGAAGGCATGCACTGCGGTGGACCGTGGCCGTGTGTCCGGACAGCACCAGCGTGGTGGAGTCCATCTCCGTGATCACTGCCGGACCCGTCACGACGTTGCCTGCCAACAGTTTCGAGCGGTCGTAGATGCCTGCCTCTGCGTACTGCCCGTCCATCCAGACGTCGTTCGTGGTGATCAGCGCCGCGGATGGATCGTCGCCACCGTCCTCCAACGGCTGGAACGCCACCTCGGGGCGTGGACCACTGACCGTGACTCGGAGGTTGATGACCTCGCGTTCGTTCTTGAGCAGGAACGAGAACAGTCGCTGGTGTTCGGCGTCGAAGGCAGAGCCGAGAGTGGACAACAGCTCCCCCGAATCGAGGGCGGACGCGTCGAGGTCGACGGGAATCTCGAAACCCTGACCCTGATAGCGCAGGTCCACCTGATAGGTAGCGGTCTGCTGGTCTGCTGGCACGCCCTCGGACGAGAGCCTTTCCGACGCCGCATCGGCCAATTCGGCAAGAGCTGTGCGCAACTCGGCGTCGTCGATGTCGGAGAAGGCACGAACCATGGTGCGCGCAGCCTCGTCCCGAAGACACGTCGTGGCGTCGCCGTACGCGCAGAGGACCCCGGGCGACGGCGGGACGATCACCGGCCACGACCCGGTCAGTCGACCCAGCGCGTTGGCGTGCAGCGGCCCGGCACCGCCGAACGAGACGAGTGCGAAATCGCGAGGGTCGTAGCCCTGCTGCACACTGACCAATCGCAGTGCGCCGAACATGTTCTCGTTGACGATGTCGACAATTCCGGATGCGGCTTCCTCCGGACCGGCCAAGCCGATGGCCTCGGCGATCGTCGCCACCGCGGTGCGACTCGCGTCGGCGTCGAGATCCACCTCCCCGCCCGCCAAGGAGGCCGGGAGGTAACCGAGAACGACGTTCGCGTCGGTCACCGTCGGGTCGGTTCCGCCTTTTCCGTAGGCGGCAGGCCCGGGGTCGGCCCCGGCCGATTGCGGCCCGACCCTCAATGCGCGCGTCAACTCGGGCACGTGCGCGATGGAACCGCCACCGGCACCGACCGTTCGCACGTCCACGCTCGTCGCGCGGACGGCGAGGTCGCCGACCTTGGTCTCACGGCCGATACGTGGTTGCCCACCGAGCACGAGGGCGACGTCTGTGGACGTCCCGCCCATGTCGAAGGTGAGAAAGTCGGAGAAACCGGCTTGCTCGGCGAACCACACGGCCCCGGTGACGCCGCCGGCCGGGCCGGAGAGCAGCAACGACACCGGCGCCTCCGATGCCTTCGCCGACTGCACCAGTCCGCCGTCACTTCGTAGGATCGACAGCGGAGCCTCGATCCCCCTGTCCTGCAACGAGTTGTCGAGATTGCGTACGTAACGCGACACCTCGGGCTGAACGTAGCTGTTGGCCACGGTGGTCAGGGTCCGCTCGTACTCCCGCATCTCGGGCAGGACCTGACTGGAGATGGAGATCGGAATGCCCGGGAGCTCGTCGGCAGCCCACTCGGCGATCTTCTTCTCGTGTGCGTCGTTCGCATAGGAGTTGATGAGCGAGATCGTCAGCGCTTCGATGCCGGCACCGGCGAGGCGACGTAATTGCCCCCGAGCTTGGTTCTCGTCGAGCGCCGTCACCTCGGAGCCGTCCGCCGCCAGACGACCCACGACCTCGACGGTGTTCTCCAGCGCTGCAAGCGGTTCGGGCTTCGGCCAGATGATCCAGCCCGCCAACCCTCCCGGTACGTACGATCTGGCGATCTGCAGGACCTGCCTGAACCCGTCCGTGGTGACGAGTCCGACGCGCGCTCCCCGGCCTTGCAGGATGGCGTTGGTCGCCACCGTGGTGCCGTGGAGCACCTGATCGATCTCCGACGGTTCGATGCCGGCCTTCGAACACACTTTGTCGATGCCGTTCAACACCCCGACGGACTGATCGGCCGGCGTCGACGGAGTCTTGGCTCTGTAGGTGGTACCGGTCGTTTCTTCGAGAAGCAGAACGTCGGTGAAAGTTCCGCCGACGTCGACTCCGAGTCGATAGCGCATGATGATCTCCGGTGGTGTGCGGTGCGGTGAGTGAGGACGATGCGGTCGAGCTCAGATGATGCCGCGGTCGACGAGCGCAGCCCGTTCGGCCTCGGTGAGACCGAGGAGCGATCCATAGATGTCCGAGTTATGTTCTCCCAGTTCTGGTCCTGCATGCCGGACGGCTCCGGGGCTGTCGCTGAGCTTGGGCACAACCCCTGCCATCGGGATTTCGCCGAAATCGGGATGGGCCAGGCGCACGATGGCGTCGCGGGCCGCGAAATGCGGATCGTCGAACATGTCGCGAGCGGTGTAGATGCGGCCGGCGGGAACACCGGCCTCGTGAAGGATGTCGAGAACCTCGTCGGTTCCCAGATCTGCGGTCCATGCCGAGATGACGTCGTCCAGTTCGGCCATGTTCACCCCGCGCGACGCGTGGTCGATGTACCGGGGATCGGATACGAGATCGGCCCGCCCCATGGCGGTGACCAAACGGGCGTACACCGAATCCTGGTTCGCGGCAACCAGAATCATCTCGCCACCCTTCGTGGGGTAGACGTTGCTCGGCGCGATGTTCGGCAGCACCGATCCGGTGCGTTCGCGCTGGTAGCCGCCGATCTCGTATTCCGGGAGCAATGATTCCATCATCGCGAGCACGGCCTCGTAGATCGCCGAATCCACCAGTTGCCCACGCCCCGTTCGCTCCCTGTGGTGCACGGCCGTGAGGACGCCGATCGTCGCGAACACCGCGGCCAGGGAGTCGCCGAGCGAGATTCCGGCCCGAGAGGGTGGCAGATCCGGATTACCCGTCACGTATCTGATTCCGCCCATCGCCTCACCGATCGAGCCGAACCCGGCGCGGGGAGAGTAGGGTCCGTCCTGGCCGTAGCCGGTGACTCTGGCCATGATCAGGCGTGGGTCCAGTGTGCGCAGATCCTCGTACCCTAGCCCCCATCGCTCGAGAGTGCCGGGGCGAAAGTTCTCGACGACGATGTCCGACTTACCGATGATGTTGCGCGCCAACGCTTGTCCTTCGTCGGTGCGGAGGTTGCATGTCACCGACTTCTTGTTCCGCGCCACCACCGGCCACCACAGCGACTTGCCGTGGGGTTTTTCCCGACCCCATTGCCGCATCGGGTCACCCTTGCCCGGCGGCTCCAGCTTGATCACCTCGGCTCCGAAATCTGCGAGGAGTTGTCCGCAGAACGGTCCTGCCAACAACTGACCCATCTCGACTACTCGTAGGTCGGACAACGGCCCTGTTGCGGCCTCGCTCATTCGGACTCCTTGGCTTCGTCGGGCGTGAGAGATTGCAGTAGAACGTGTTTCGCTGCGCGGACGTGCGCCCGCATGACCGAGTCGGCCCAGATCTCGTCTCCGCTTCTCAACGCGGCCACCAGATCTCGATGGTGTGCGTGGCTGCGGGAGAGATCGGCAGGCGAGTAGCGGTGAAAGGTGCGCATCACGAGGGGGAGTTGGATGACCGCGCTCAACATCGTCAGCAGGCGCGTGCTGGCGGCGGCGGTACGCACGATGGCATGGAACTCGTCGTTCAACTGCGCCATCAGGTCGAGCCTCTGGCCGGCGTCTCCGGCCGCCGACGATTCCATGAGATCGCAGAGTTCGCTCAGCCGGTCGAGGTCTTTCTCCTCGATACGACGAGCAGCGCGAGCGGCAGCCATGGCCTCCAGCGTCATACGCAGGTCGTAGATCTCCTCGAGATCGTCTGCCGTCCAGGTGTACACACGGGCTCCGCGATGCGGAACCACCTCGACGAGCCCTTCCATCTCCAGCTGCCGCAGGGCCTCACGAACGGGCGTCCGACTGGTCTCGGTCAGCTCGGCGATATCGACCTCACCCAGCCTGGCACCGGGCGCGTACGTGCCCGCAATGATCCCCTCCCGGAGGTGGGAATACACACGATCCACGGCTCTGGCCACTGAAGGCCTCCGATCGAAGATGGGCTGGTTGTTCACAACTTAGGACCATCCCCACCTCCTGTCCACGAGAATCGCAAATTTTCCCCGAAAGAAACACAGGTGTTGCATACAACAAGAGCGGGGAGAAGGATCGGGGGATGACGTCTGTGCAACTTGTCGAGGTGGGCCCGCGTGATGGATTGCAGAACGAGAAGACTGCATTGTCGGTGGATCAGAAGATCGAGTTGATCGCCCGAAGCGTTGCAGCGGGAGCCAAGCGAATCGAAGCGGTCAGCTTCGTGAACCCTCGCCGGGTGCCACAGATGGCCGGGGCCGAGGATGTGATGGCCGGGATCGAACGACGCGACGACGTGTCCTACATCGGCCTCGTGTTGAATCGCCGCGGACTCGACAGAGCGATCGACGCACGCGTGGACGAGGTCAACGTGGTGGTCGTCGCATCCGAGGAGTTCAGCCGGCGAAATCAGAATTGCTCTGTCGCAGAAGCAGTGTCGACTGCGCGCGATGTCATTCGGGACGCCGGATCCGCGGGCTTGGCCACCACCGTCACCATCGCGGCGGCGTTCGGTTGTCCGTTCAGCGGAGAAGTCGATCCTCGTTACGTGGGCGAGATTCTCGCGCAGTTCTCCGACGACCGACCGTCGGAAATCGCCTTGGCGGACACCATCGGCGTCGGCGTGCCGGCACAGGTCCGCGTGTTGGCCGACATTGCGAGTACACGAGCACCGGGAATCCCACAGCGCTGGCACTTCCACAACACGCGGAACACGGGCTACGCCAATGCGTTGACTGCTCTCGAGACGGGTGCGCGAGCGCTGGATGCCAGTATCGGCGGCTTCGGGGGTTGCCCGTTCGCCCCCGCGGCAACGGGCAACATAGCGTCCGAGGACCTGATCTATGCACTCGATCGATCCGGAGTCGAAACCGGCGTGCACCAACAGGTTCTGGTCGATGCCGCGGCGTGGCTCGGGAGTGCACTGGGCAAAGAGGTGCCGGCCCTACTCGGACGGGCCGGAGGCTTCCCCGGCGAGTGACGCTGCCTGTCGTCGACACCCCGAGGATCGGCTCCCCAGTTAAGGATATGTGCCTCCGATCGGCGTCGGATATCCAAATCCGGGGAGCTGATTCGCGGCGACGATCTCTCAACGACGGGTCGCGGCGAACACGTCGACCGGGTGCGGCACCCGAGGCCTGCCATCGGCACCGGGCACCGAGACCGCGTCGAGGTAGGCCCGCACAGGGCCGTGCAACTCTGGCGTCAGCCGGGCCTGCACCGCGAAGTCCAGCACCTCGTCGGTCGCGGTGGAGAGGTCGACCATCGCGTCCAGAGTGACCGAGTCGTCGAGAGCAATCCCGTTGTCCACGAACGCTTTGTCGACGTCGGCGCTGAACCACTGCCGGTGGCCCTGCAGCGGCGGGGCGAGCACACCGACCAGAGCGTTGAGCGCGGCCGACGGTGCAACGGCCACCCACAGTTCGCCGCCGGGTCGCAGCAGGTCGAGCGCGCCGCGCAGGGTTGCCCCCACGTCGGCGACGTAGTACATCGAGTGCACGAACATCACGACGTCGAAAGTCTCGTCCACCGGGACGTCGTCGAACGACGCGACGTACGCGTCGGCGTCGAGCTCGTCGGCCGTCAGGGCGGCCATCTTGGCGGCGAACAACGTCGCGCTCCCGGGCCAGGGGTCGATGCCGACGTATCGCACCGGTCGGCCGGGCACCTGCTGCATCAGCCCCGCGGCGAGGCGGACGTCCAGCGAACCGTCACCGCAGCCCACCGACAGCACCGAGATCGGCCCATCCCCCACCCTGGCCAGCCGCCCGGACAGGTGCTCGGCGATGAGGCCGCGCTGGTCGGAGAGGAACTCGAAGGCGGCATGCCCGCGAGCGTAGGAGCCGGGGTCGAGACCGGCGAGGGCCGCCGCGCCACGCCGCGCCGCCCGCAACCCGTCGAGGAGCACGGCCGCGGTGTCGGTCGACGAAGTCGGAGCTATGTTGGACATTGGACCGAGTCAACCACGACGCCCCATCCGGTGCATCGAGGTCGGCTTCCTAGGAGGAATCGCGTGAGCAGCGGAGATACAGCCGATCGCAGTCTCGAGCACTGGAGCGAGGCCGGACGCAGGGGCATGGAAGCGTTCTACGCCCTGGCCACCGAGGACTACCACCAGCTCGCATTGGCAGCCGATTGGCCCGCCCTGCTCGCCGAGCACGCGCACGAGGGCTGGTCGCTGCTCGACGTGGCCTGCGGCAGTGGCAAGTTCCCCACTGCACTGCGCCGCTACACCGATCTGTCGGCGGTGCCCGAGCTGGCCTACGACCTGCTCGACCCGTCTGCGTTCTCGGTGGCCGAGGCGCGTGGTGCGCTCGGTGCTCCGTTCGTGCCTCGGGACGACTTGGTGATGACCCTGCAGGACCTACCCGCCGATCGGAGCGGGTACGACATCGTGTGGGCCACCCACGCGCTGTACGCCCTCCCGCCGGCCGAGTTGGACAGCGCGGCCGAACGGTTCGTCGCTGCACTGGCCCCCGGCGGCCTCGGCCTGGTCGCGCAGGCCACGGCGTCCTCCCACTACCTTGCGTTCTACGACGCCTTCCGCGCCGGCGTGCGCGAAGCAACGCCGTACACGACGGCCGAGCAGGTGCGCGACGCACTGATTCGAGCGGGCGCGGACGTGCGCGACCAGCGCGTCACGTACACCACCGGAACATCGGATCGCGCTGTCGCCGAAGGCTTTCTGCAGCGCTGCGCCTTCGACGACTCCGTGTCGCTCGACGAGATGGAGGCCGCACCGGTGCTGGGCGACTACCTCGCCTCCTGCCGCGACAAGTCCGGTTCCTACACCTTCTCCCACGAGGCGGCGCTGCTGTGGCTGTGAACCCGTCGACCAACGAACGGCTCCCCGAGCAGAACCGCGACGGCGGCATCGATCAGGACTGGGCCGGCAACGATCAGGACTGGTGGGACTGGTACGTCACGCTGGCCGCCAACGACACCGCACCCGCCGAATTGGTCGACGGGCCCGGCCTACCCGACGTCGACGCGGCCACGGACGAGCAAGTCGAGCGTGAGCTTGCCGAGCCGTACGACCTCTCCCCTGCTGCGGTCGAAGCCTTCACTCGCGATGCCTTCGTCCGGCTACCCGCGGTGCTGTCGCCTGCCGTTGTCCGACGCCTCGCCGAACGCCTCGAGGAGCTACTACGCGCCGAGCACGGCGAGAACGTGTCCGGCCGATTCACCGCGCTCGAGCAGATGTGGTTGCACGACGACCTGATGCGCGCGGTGGCGCTGTCGCCCCGGATCGGAGGGCTGGCCACGGCGCTGTTGGGCGAGCCGGCCGTGCGGCTCTACCACGACAACGCGCTGTCCAAGGAGCCCGGCTGTGGACGCACGCCCTGGCATCACGACGCGGAGCATTTCCCACTGCAGACCGTCCAGGCGGTCACCGCGTGGATGCCGATGTCGGCCATCCCCGGCCGCATGGGTCCGCTGTCGTTCGCGCGCGGAGCAGGCGTGCTCGACGAGGTCGCGGACCTGGAGTTCGACAAGGTCGGCACGTCGTACGACGAGGCCGTCGCCCAGCGCTTCGTCGAGCGCGGCGTCGCGGTGGCATCGGAGCCATTCGAAGTGGGCGACGTGTCGTTCCACTCCGCGCTGTGCTTCCACACCGCCGGGCCGAATCGCACGACACAGCCGCGCCGAGCACTGGCCACCACCTATTTCGCCGACGGGGCTCGGGTCGTGGAATCGCCGACACTGATCAGTGGCACGTGGCGCGAATTCTTACCCGGCGTGGAGCCCGGTGGCGTCGCGGCCTCGGAACTGAACCCGGTGGTCGGTCGCCGAGACTGAACCGGTCACGGGCAGATGAACCCATCTTCCACCATCAGACACCGCTTGGGGTTGGTGGGGATTCTGCCCTCGAACGCTTCGCCGATACTGAGTGCACCGTCACCGTTGCTGTCGAACCCCGGAGCCAGGGACGCTGGGAACAGCGGTGCATCGAGCACTTCACCGACCGTGACCGCACCGTCGTTGTTCGGATCGAAGGCAGGAGCGGCCGACGCTACCCCCGGCACGACGAACAGCCCTGCAGCCGTCAATGCCGCGATCGTTGCCACTTTCAGCGGAAGTCGTCCAACCGTCATCGACTCTCTCCTGTTCGAGGGGAAATATCGGACAATAGTTACACAGCGGCCGGGTGGTGTCCTCGAGAACTGACGACCCATTTCAGTGGACATACGTACACTGGAAACGGTGGGGACGAAAACTCAGCGCACACAGGAGCTGGGCGAACTCGGCGAGCTCGCCCTTCGAGAACTGGCGTCGGCCGCGGGTGGTGTTCGCGCAGTTCACTCGGCAATCGCGCGACGAACCTTCGCTGCCGTGCGGCTCGGCGTCGGTCCCGCGGTTCTACCGACACAGCTGATGCACGACGCGATCGCCGCGGGCACCTACTCGAGCATCGTGGCCGCGTGCAGCGGCGCAGCCAAGGCTGCCGGCGCCTTGACCGGCGGTGCCGTGACCGACGGCGACGAAGCGGCAGAGGACGACCATCGCCCGTCGCCGTCGCACACTGTCCTCGGTGCCCAGACCATCGCGGTGCTGCACGGCCTGATCGGCGACGACATGGAGCGGACCGCCCGGGTCCTCGCCCATCCGATGTCGATACGCGTCGACGGACGCCCGGTGCTCCCGAAGTACCGCGCTCTGGCTGCGGCGTTCCCCGACGCGGGAGCGCACCTGGTGCTGTTCCTGCACGGGCTCGTCGAGACCGAGTCCGCGTGGCGGCTCGGTGGGCGGCCCACGTACGGGGAGCGGCTGGATTCCGAAGCCGACACCACCTCGATCTTCTTGCGTTACAACACCGGACGTCGCATCGCCGCGAACGGTGCCGAACTGTCGCACCTACTGGAAAAGCTCGTGACGGCATGGCCTGTCAGGGTGCACCGGATCACGTTGGTCGGCCATTCCATGGGAGGCCTGGTCTCGCGCAGCGCAGCTCATCACGCTGCCGAGACCGGCCGCCGGTGGGTGGACCTGTTGACGGACGTATTCACCCTGGGGACACCACATCTGGGTGCGCCACTCGCACACGGCGTACATCTCGCCGTCGCAGCTCTGGCCCTCGCGCCCGAGACCCGGCCGTTCGCGAATCTCCTGGCGCGTCGCAGCGCCGGAATCCGCGACCTGGTCCACGGATCGATCACCGAGGCAGAGGGACATCCCAGCTATGCCGACGGATTCGACGTCGGAGCAGCCGCGGACATCTCGGTTCCGGAGGGGGTTCGGCATCATCACGCCTCCGCGGTCGTCACCGGAAACCCTCGACACCCGGTAGGGATCTTCGTCGGCGACGGCCTCGTCCGTACCGACAGCGCCGGCGGCCGGAACAAACTGCGCGACATAGGACTTCGTCCGGACGATGGTCTGGCGATCAACAGCGCGCACCACTTCACGTTGCTCAACGACGAGCGGGTGTACGGCTGGATGCGACGCGCATTGGCCGGCCCGTCTTCCGAATCGGCCACCTGGCTGTAGATTTTCGGCCTATTCGGTCCATCGATAGTCGAGGAACTTCCCGTCGAACGTCACCACGACGCGATCTCCGTCCTCGTGTGGGCGTCGCTCGATGTTCATCGTGAAGTTGATGGCACTCATGATGCCGTCGCCGAATTCCTCGGCGATCAGTTCCTTGAGCGCGGGTCCGTACACTTCCAACGCCTCGTGGAATCGGTAGACCGTGGGGTCCGAGGAGATGTCGAGTGATCCGCGATAAGGAGCGAGGGTCAGCTCGAACAACGAGCCCTCGGGCATCCCGAGCTTCTCGGCGAGCACATCGGCATGAGCAACGCTCAGAGGATGCTGTCCGTAGAGTGCCGACACCGTCCAGGCCACCGGCATGTCGATGGCTTCTGCCAAAGCGGCCCAACTCAATCCGGCACGCACACGTGCCAGTCGAATCTCACCGATCAACGGTTTACCTGCAAAGTCGGTCAACAGCTCTCTCCTTCGTAGTCGTTCTACAAGCGCACACCCGATTGGGCCTGGACTTCCAGTCTCAGCGGCATACAGCCGTCTCGCAACATCTGGCATCGACCACGTGGGCCCTGTCCGATCACGGATATGGTGGCTGTTTCCGGCACGGACACAACGAAAGTACTGACGACATGACGCAACTCGGCCTCGGCCTTGCCGCACTCGGACGTCCCGAGTACCTGACGATCGGGCACTCGAAAGCTGTGGACGGCCGATTCGATCCGGCAGCCCTGGAACAACTGTGCCACTCGGTACTCGACGCCGCGTGGGAGAGCGGAGTTCGACACTTCGACGCCGCTCGGTCCTACGGCTTGGCCGAGCGTTTCCTCGGCAGCTGGCTGTCTCGGCATCCGAATCGGCGCGAGCACCTTACGATCGGCTCGAAATGGGGCTACGCCTACGTCGCCGATTTCCAGCGGGGCGCCGCAGAACACGAGGTCAAAGAGCACTCGGTTGCACGCTTGGCCGAACAGTGGCCCCAGACCCTGCGCGATGTCGGCGGCGCGCCGGACCACTACCTGATTCACAGCGTCACCCCGGACAGTCCAGCTCTGAGCGACACTGCCCTGCTCGACGATCTGCGTGCCATTGCCGACAGCGGCACCCGAATCGGCATCAGCACCAGCGGGCCGCATCAAGCCGACGTGGTGCAGGCAGCGCTGGACATCGGAGTGTTCAGCTCGGTGCAGTCGACGTGGAACCCGCTCGAGCCGTCCGTCGGCCCCGCCCTGGAACGTGCACACGAGGCCGGCTGGTTCGTCGTCGTCAAAGAGGCGATGGCCAACGGCCGACTGGTGGCAGAAAATTCCCCACTCGCCAGGGTCGCGGATTCCGCCGAGGTCGGTCGTGACGCAGTCGCACTGGCGATTGCACTCGCGCAACCGTGGGCCGATGTCGTGCTCTCCGGTGCGGCGACTGTGACGCAACTCGAGCAGAACATCGCCGCGCTGTCGATCGACCGCGAACTGATCACGGCGAGCGATCTGAAACTTGCGGAAGACCCGGAAGGTTACTGGGACATCCGATCACGAATGACATGGACATGACAGCTCTGTAGAGCCTCCTCGCGGGACCGAATCAGCCGCTGCGGGCTCGGCCGCCTCGAATCAGCTCCTCCGTTTCGTAAACCCGACTCCGATCGGCGTCGGGTATCCGAAAGTGAGGAGCTGATCTGCTGCAGGGTGCCGCGAGCGCAACAACAGGATCGGAGAGGGGAGCCTCCTCACGGGATCGATCCGTTGACCGCTCGCTTGCAGTGGGTCGTACCCGCGCTTGTCGAGCCGGTGTCGCGTGGCGTCGAAGCGTTTGGGACGATTCGGACATGACGACGAACCGGCAGACGCCCTCCGGCCATGGTGACAAGGAGCAGGATCGACCCGGACTCGATGAAGTTGTCAGGGGGCGGCCGCCGGCGACGGAATTGGCGGCCAACGTCGTGCGCGGCGGTCTGATCGGTCTGGCGGAAACGGTTCCCGGGGTCTCGGGCGGCACGGTCGCCCTGGTCACCGGCATCTACACCAGGGCAATCGCGTCGGCGAAGCATCTGACGGACATCCCCAAGGCCGTGGTGACACGGTCCGACGTGCGCGCCGAGGTCCGTCAGGTCGATTGGTGGCTGCTCGTCACGGTCGGCGTCGGCATGCTGTTGATGGTGTTCTCGGTGGCGGGGATCATGGCGGCTTTCGTCACGGATCAGCCCGTCTACTCCAAGGCACTGTTCATGGGCATGATCGCGATGTCGGTGGCGATCCCCTTCATGGAGGTCAGTCGTGGCGCTTTCCCCACCACCCGATCCCGACTGTCTGCCGTGGCTCTGTTCGTCGTCCTCGCTGTCGGGGTCGTCGTTCTCACGTCGTTACCCGGGATCGAGTCATCGAATCCGTCGTTGATTCTGGTCTTCTTCGCCGCGACGATCGCAATATGTGCGCTCGTCCTGCCAGGCGTATCGGGGTCGTTCTTTCTGCTTGTCATCGGCCTGTATGCGCCGACGCTCACGGCCGTCGACGAGCGGAACCTGACGTATCTGGCCGTCTTCGCACTGGGCGCTCTGGTGGGGTTGGTCAGCTTCGTTCGGGTGCTTGAGTGGTTGCTGGCGAACTACCACGATCTGGCGATGGTCGCCGCTGCCGGCCTGCTGTTGGGGTCGTTGCGTGCACTGTGGCCGTGGCAAGGCGAGAACAGAGAACTGCTGGCCGTCGGCAACGAATGGCCCACTGCATTGGGATTGTTCGCCGTAGGAGTTGCAGTCGTGGCGGTGGTCGCCATCGCTCAGCGACGGCTGGCAACCACGCGTACGTCCTGACCGTAACGGCAGGCGTAGCCGACCATCCACGCACCTCGTCGGAATCCGCACCGCCTGCAGGTGCCGTGAATTCCCACGAGGGGCGTATGTGTTCGCAAACCCTCCACACAGACTCAAAACTCCGACCCCAGCAGCGGGATCGGAGCAGTGGAGCCTCCTAACGGGATTGAACCGTTGACCGCTCGCTTACAAGTATGTTGCGAGACAACCAGATACGTCCGCATGGAACCACTACATCCACCTTGACCTGCGTCAATCGTCCAAGCGGTACCACCCGAATCCACCGTCGTAGGTACCGACATGTGACACGCTCGTGACACCGGCATGGAGGGTGGGAGGTGCTTGGAATGCACGAGCCGGCCTCCGAGAGGTGGCCCTATCGAACGCTCGCGACAGTTTGTTCAACAAGGTGCCGCAGACCACGGCTTCGCGCCGATTCGCTCAAAACGAGATCATGGGTGCGGGTGCAACCAGACGACAACATTGCCAGGATCCCGCGACTGAAGGAGCTTCCAGTGGCGCATCGGCCCGGAACACGCCAGGGGCTCGCGGGGCGAAGGTGTCACAGCCGTCGTCTATCCTTAGACGCGTCCGCCGAGGCTAGGAGTGGCGGCTGTTCGGCGACAGCGGGAGCGAATCGGGTCGCCCGATTCGTCAACTCGAAGCATAATGGAAGGCATGATGCAGACGCTTGATCGCAACCTGACCGTCGACGACGTCCGCGCAGCCGCACTGGACGAGCTGCGGGAACAGAATAGGACGGTCGCCCGGCTGCTTCAGTTGCTACAACAAAAGGGTGCGTCGCGACCGTTAAGCAGCAAAGCGGTGACGGGTCTCATTCGAGAAGGGGCAATCGAACTGACCCCGGATCGGCAGCTGGTCCTGCGTCAGTAGACCATCCACGGATCTAGTACAGACTGACTGCGCGGCGAGGTGAGCCTCTGGGAAAGGTCAAGCGCCTGCTGCTCGGTAAGCCCGGCGATGTAGTCGGAAACGGCCCGCGCGGCTTTCTGCTGGCCGCTCGTGTACCAGCCCGCCCCTTCCTCTGCATCGGTCAATTCGTGAACTCGGCGGAGCCGGGGTGGCAGCCTGTAGAGCTGGCCGTCTTCCGTTGCCTCAAGCAGCCACGCATACAGCCTGCTGAAGAGAGTCTTGAGCACTGTCTGCTGCCCTTGCTGCAGACTCGCGAGTCGTGGGTCGTGGATCACGTAGTACCAGGTTAGTTGCTTGAACACCTCGACCTCCGCCCGTAGCGCGGGTAATACTTCAAGCGGCTCGCTCCGATCCCCCACGCGTGCAGCAGATATATACGAACCAATCATGACGCGAGTTCCGGCCGCAATCCCGTCTGTGCGGCCGGGGTCTCGTGGAGCCGGGACCTCGGAGAACGCCAGCTCGAACATGCTGCGAAACCGCTCGAACACCTCCTCCTCATCCGCTGTCGGCACCTTGCCCGACACTCGGGGCCAAGATGCGTCCCAAAACCGCCTCATCTCGGCCGGGTTGTCGAGCAGTGCGTTGATTGGGATGTGCCCAGCACGAATGAAGTCCTCAAGGTCATGCACCGCGTAGGTGACGTCGTCCGCCCAATCCATCACTGCTGCCTCCAGACTTCGTTCGCCTTCTGATAAGCCTGACTCCGCCCTGGCTCGATCGAATGAGATGCGTTCGGTGGGATATGCGTTCCACTTCTTCGCACCCGGCCCCTTGGGCGCCCGGAGGTTCGGGTACTTGATCACGGCGCACAGCGTTCGAGCGCTGATCCCGAGTCCGTGTGCCACCGTGTCGTGCGAGGCCAGTTTCGTGAGCATACGGAAAGTTTGTGCGTTGCCCTCGAATCCATCGAGGCCGTGGGCTTGGCACAACCCGTCGAGAACTTCCTCCCCGACGTGTCCGAACGGTGGGTGCCCAAGGTCGTGGGCAAGTCCAGCAGCTTCGGCGGCAGCCGCATCGATTCCACCTAGCCTTGCTATCGCGTCAGTTTGTGCCGGATCACGATCGAAGTGCTCTGCCAATCGCCTTGCGAGCTGCTGAACTTTCAGAGTGTGGGTCAGCCTCGTATGGAAGAGGGGCGTTTCTCCGACTGCGACCACCTGCGTCACTCCACCTAATCGGCGCAGCTCATCTTAGTACAAGATTCGATCGCAGTCGTGCTCTGAGGGTCGCCGTCCATCAGGCGTACTGGTTGGCATATCAATCTCTCGCTAGGTCGTTCATCTATCGGATTAACCTGCATGAACCTTATCGTCGACCGCGACCACGAGCATCCAGCTACACGATTGGGGCTCAGCAGTAGTATTCGTGACTCCGCCCCATAGGGCGCTCAAGAAACATCTCGAACCTGACTGACGCCACTTCACGCAAGGGGTTGCGCATCGAAAGTCGCCTTTCCGATGTCGAAATCGACACGTCCACCGTCATTTTGGTTGAGGGTCCGGAACGCCTTGAACCCCGCTAGCACTGCGCGTTCCCAATCGCCTTGCCCTCGCACTCCAACTTCAGTCGCGCCGGCCAGCATTTCGATCATGTCCAACAATCGCTGGTCGAGACGTGTCACCCCGTCCAGCATGTTGTGCTGGGTTGCGTAGGCGAACACCAGCGCCGCCACTCCTTCCTCTATCACCATGGCGCGCCCACCATCCTCGTTCTCGTCTACGTTGGGATCACTGCGTCGCTTTCGGCCCAACAGCGCACGAGTTACAGGAGACCAGCCGAGGTGGAATGCGTAGGCAAGATGGAATACATCATGAAACCGATAGCCGTCGTCGATACTTGACGCATCAGTGAGCTTGGAACCCACCTGACGACCCTCAAACCAAGTCGAACTGGTGCGGCGCCCTCCAGGCGTCATGGACGGGCGAAACTCGTAAGTCCCAGACGTCGGCAATCGCTCGGCAAGGGGGAAGCGTTGATCGAGAGTGTCGATACCCGCCGTGGACCATCGCAACCTGGTCTTTTCGAGGTTAGCCTGGGCGACCTCGTCGAGCTCAAGACCAAGGTGGGTTGCGATGGCCGAGACGTACCACATCACATCGCCTAACTCTTCGCGCATCCGCGACTTCCAGAACGCGAATTTGTCGCCGTCTCTCAGGTACTTCTTGTACTCGCTAGCTACCGACCCGGCTTCGCCGGCGAGCCCTAGAAGATGTACCGCCAGATCGGCGAGTCCGTCACCTGGCCGCTGATCGGTGCGTTGGGCTCTCTCTTGGTAGTCGTTGATCTGCACGGCACGCCTTCCGAATAATCCGACATGTTGTCTGCTTTATAGGAATGTTCTATCATCAGACATGACCGTCTGCAAACCCGACAAGGAGATACCGTGTCATATGGCCGACAGGACATCCAGGACAGCATCATCAACGCGATCGCTTTGGACAATGACGAAGACCCCGACGAGCTTCGGGCTGAGCTAGAAGCTGCCGGTCTTGACCTACCGATCGACTCACTTCTTGCAGTGGAGGTCCTAGCAACGATCGAAAAGCTTTACGGCGTGTCGCTGAAGCTCAACGGCGAGACCGCAAAAGCGATGAAATCCGTAACCGCGTTCGCAACCCTCGTGCTGGCGGCTGTCGAACTGCAAGCCGACAGGCAGTCGGCATGACCGAGCCCACATCGCAGCAGCAATGGCAAGATCTCGGCAACAGACTGAGAGAAGTTAGGGAATACCTCAACCTGTCACAGCAGGACGTGGCTGGAGCGACAGGAATCCCACGATCTGCGATCTCCGATATCGAGCGGGGGCAGCGCAAGGTAGACAGCCTGGAACTGCGGAAATTCTCGAAACTGTACCGGTACCCGGTTTCCTATCTATTAGGTGACGATCCCGATGAAAGCAACATCGAAGTGGTGGCTCTCGCCCGCGCCGTCACTGACTTGACAGAACAAGACCGAAACGAGGTCGTGCGTTTTGCCGAATTTCTACGGTTCTCCGCGCAAGCAAAACGCCGCCCGGGCGAGCAGTAGTGTACAAATCGGGCAACGTCCAACCAATTACAAAAAGCAACTTATTGCAGTTTCCTGTCGGAGCAAGACAGCAAGAGTGGAGAAACAGTGTGCTTACATGGAGGGCCGCCCATGAGATCGCTCATCTAGCCGCAAGCAGGGCTCACGCTACCCTTGAGGTCGACCTGACCGCCGGTTTCGTCGACGTGGCCCAATCAATCCACCGCGCGGGGGCGCACTTAATGTGGCAACAGATGCCTCACCTCTTCGGCGCATATCTGAACGAACCGGGATCGACCCCGGGAATTCTTGTAAACAACGGCTTACCGTATGCCGCCCAACGCTTCACCGCAGCGCACGAACTGGGCCACCTTTTCCTCAACCACACCACCTCCGTCGAGGACGGCAGCACAATTGATATTACACATGACCCGATCCAGGACTACATGCCGGACAAAAAAGGACGAGATTGGCCGGACCAGGAAAAACTTGCAGAGTCTTTCGCAGCATGGTTCCTGATGCCCCGACGGTTGGTGTTGCAGACCGTCAGGAAGATTGGCTTATCCAAAATTTCTGCTCCTGTCGACGTCTACCGAATTTCTCAAATTCTTGGAACGCCGTACCGCACGACTGTCAACCACCTGCCCAACCTTAGAGTTATCTCTAAACAACAAGCAGAAAGGTGGTCACACGCTTCACTAAGTCGAATTAAAGAAATACTAGATCACGAGTTCGAAAAACCCGCCAGCCGCCGCTACGATGTCGCACTAGTAACACCAGCAATGGCGGGCACGATCGTCCGGGTACAGCCTCACGACCGTTTGCTCGTACACGCAGCCCGTGTGGAGCTGACTGCTCCTGCTGAATTTGCATCACTAACGCCCAAATCATCAGACTCTCCGTCGAGACCTGAGCATATTGGCTTCCAGGTTAGCCCACTTGACTGCAGCACGATCGCGCTACGCGCACACTCAATTTCCGGACCGGCCTGGACGGTGGGCGTCCACGTAACGCAAACCCAATCGGGACTGTACAGAGGAGCATTATGATGCCACCAATTGCCGAGTCGATGGTTTGTGCCACCGACATCGCCACTGCATGGCGCGAGACAGTCCGGATGGTTGAGTCGACACCTGAAGGCAAAATGTTTCACACAGTAACTAGGATCTCGGATCCGACGGCTGAGAATGGAGATCTCCGCCGTGCTGCCAACCAACTCTTGCAAGACGTGAAACTTCCCGGCATCGAAACAGTATCGAATACAATCTTTCCGGAGAAACTATCAGCGAAAACAACTGATTTGGAGAACCTCTCAAGTCGGTACCTATCAATGTATCCATCAATAAAGAAGTTTCCTGGAAATAGTCATGGCACATACTTCGGGCGCATGGTATCCTACGACACCAAACGTCAGGTAAACCAGCTGCTATCCATCAAGGACCGGATTGTCAATCAACTGGAAAAACCAGGAACTATGAGTAGCAGCTACGAAATGACAATTCCTGATGACCAAGATGATCACGAATACACTGTGAGAATCCAAACCCCAGGGACGGATGTTTCATTGCGCGGCTTTCCGTGCTTATCCTCCCTAGGATTTCAGATCGGCGATGGGCACCTGCACCTCCTGGCTCACTACAGGTACGAGTACCTCATCTCTAAGGGATACGGCAACTACTTGGGTCTCGCACGTCTTCAGAGATACATCGCAGACCAGACGGGCTTAAAGCCCGGAGTCTTGACGGTCACGGCTGGCAGGGCTTACGTAGACGTCTCTCGGCAGAGAGTCCGCAGATACCTGGAGGGACTTCCACTCGATTAGAATAAGATATATCTCTTCAAATACGACTACGTGCGCTCGTCGAGCATCCATTTACGTGGGAATACAGGATTTAGCGGTGCTCTTGCAGCGACAAACTTTTGCTTGATCCGCGAGCGACCAGAGTATCCCTCGATATCGGGATGAGCCACGCGTGCATACTTGTCGACCTCGCAAAATAGATTCTGGCAATCGACAAGCTGCAGAGAACGAGCACCCTGCAAACCTCGAAATTCGAGACCCAGTCTTGCAAAGTGCTCATCCTGCGAGTCACACATATATCGAATTATTTCAGCCTCGATACCTCGACTTCTGTCACCGAAGCATTTTCGCAATCCATCTCGCGCACCAGGTCCAGGTACTACGAAATCCATTTCGTCAAAGTCAAGCACTTCGGAATAGTTAATGTCAATCAAAAATTGGTAAGCAAGAAAATTTCCCATTGCAGGGTAGGACCTCAGAACACCGAAAGCATCCTGCATCTCGGCACAATCTTGCAGCCGGTCGGAGATCGAATCGTCGAGCATGCGCTCAAGCAACCGGAGGTGATTCTTGTGCTTCCTGACTTCGCCCATTTTCGGAGGCGGTACTACGTAAGCCGCCGAGTATATCTTCTTCCCTGCAGACATGGCCGCTGACAGCACCCTATCGTACTCAACGATACTGAATTTTTCTCGAGTCGGAGCACCCAGTTCGCTCTGCAACAATTCCCAGGTCGATATTTTATTAAAAAACTTGAAAAGCAAGATACGAAAAACTACTTCTTCCGGATCCTGAGCCCCTTCGTAGATGACATTGTTGATCAAGAATTGACTCACTCGGTCGGAGGCGCGGAAGCAGTTGGTAAAGCGATGCTCGGAGATGATCGAGTCGTCGGTCCACGGGCCTGGGAGACCCGCTATACGTCGCTCGTACACTTTCTGCCTAGTGGCTGCAAATTTCCAGTAAGTATCAAAAACCTCAGTCGGAAACAGCTCGCGCCCAGCGACTTTCACAGGGGATTGAAGTCTGATGGGGTGGTGAAAAGCCGAAGAAGCCAGACCTAAGAGGTCAACCGGCCCAGTCTCAACTTCCATCAACGACATCTGGCGTCCTCCGGGTCTCTTCTAGTTTCTGCTGTCGCGACAGTAGAACATGCGTACGACAGACTTCGGCATTGGGCCACGCCGCCGTTTTGCACTGGCTGGTTCTCCAACTTCGCAGAAGGGACAGGTCCGGCGCGACTGAAATCCCAGAGCGGTGGGTGACGTGGGAAGTCGCCATACTCGCCCGATGAGCGTTGCAGCCGAACCAACGTCGTTCTCATTTTTTGAGCATCGGCGATCTCGGCTAACACCTCGGGATCGCACTGCCGATACAACTGCTCCACCGCCGACAACACCTCACCCTCCGCGTCACCGAGCCCCGGACGTTCACCAGATCCAACACCGTCTGCTCCGCAGTAGTCGCCAATACCGGACCCAACTCGGTATCGATGCGCTCCGCATCCAGACGCGCCGTGTCGCGCACGACGAACCGAACCACCGCCTGACGATCCGCCAACCGAATCGGATCATGTCGCGCCGACACAGCCACCACAGCCGTCGCCAACGCCCGCGGAATCACCCCGTGCAACCGGGCAGCGCTGACACCCATCACCACCGCATCATCGCGGCCATAGGCAGCAGCCGAGATACCGGGCGTCGCTGCCTCCAAACCCGGCATCCACTCGGTTCCGACCCGATCGTCGGGCACCGCCACGTAGAAGCCCGTCGCTACCCGGTGCAGCAAACCCAAATCCGTCAGCCGCGCGAGCTCGGCGCGCAGGTACGCATACACATCGGCGGCCGTCGCGGCCCGCACCATCCGCATCGGAAGTCGCGCAAACTCGGGAGGTAACCCGGCCTGACGGCGTCGCACATCGCTCGTCGTCGCAGTCACCTCCGTCAAGTGTCGGGTACGTAGGCTCGAAGCCTAGAGAACCGACACTGATTCCACCCCTGCACCTCAGCCCGGCCATCACCCGCCCAGTCCGAGCGCATTCACCTACACGCACCTACAGAGCTGTCACGCCCACCGGATTTGCTCACGTGCGCCAAAGTGGCTTCGTATAGGCGCAGGTGCGCGCCTGATCGCGAGCTCTAGCTTCGGGTCAAACCCGTGAAGGAAACGAGCCGGTCGGCAAGGACGGTTAACGTCTCCAGGATGGGCACATTCGCCACCCTGTGCGGCAACCTCTCCAAGGACAACCACATCCGGGGCAGACAGTTCGAACTCATCTGCAAGTGGTACCTCGAGAACGACGCGTACTACCGACAAACTGTTCGCACTGTCTGGCTCTGGGACGACTGGGAGCACAGATGGGGCAGCGACGCCGGTATCGACCTCGTGGTCGAAGACAACGAAAGAAAACTCTGGGCGGTACAGGCGAAGGCGTATGCCCCGGATCGCGCCGTCACGAAGAACGACGTCGACAAATTCCTGTCCGAGTCGTCCAGGAGGTGGTTCCACTATCGCCTCCTCGTCGCAACCACCGACCGGATACACCACGTCGCACGGAGAACTATCGACGCCCAGGAGAAACCGGTCGGCTTGATCGGCCTTGCCGACCTCCAAACTGCCGACATCGACTGGGCGGAGTCCCCGGACCTCCTACAAGCCATCCCACCACCACCCCCGGCCGTACCCCGCGATCACCAGACCGAAGCTGTCGACAACGTCGTAGACGGCTTCCAGAACGCCGATCGTGGTCAGCTCGTCATGGCGTGCGGTACAGGAAAGACACTCACCTCCCTGTTCATCAAGCAGGAACTCCACGCGCAGCGAACCTTGGTTCTGCTGCCGTCCTTGTCCTTGCTGAAGCAGACGATGGCGGTATGGAGGACGAACGCGACCGAACCGTTCGAGGCGCTACCAGTCTGCTCCGATGAAACCGTCACCCAGGACGACGCAGCCTTGGCGTACACCAGCGAACTGTGCCTGCCAGTTCAGAACGACCCCGCCGAGATCGCCGAGTTCCTTCAGCGCAGTGGGCCACGTGTGGTGTTTTCGACGTATCAGTCCTCGCCGCAGATCGCGAAAGCATTCGCCCTCGGACAAGTCCCGCATTTTGACCTGGCCATCGCGGACGAGAGTCACCGTGTCGCGGGCGACGAATCAACCGTATTCGCAACGATTCTCGACTCGAACGCCATCGGAGCCCGCCGGCGGCTGTTCATGACGGCGACACCGCGCTACTACACCGGACGAGTGCTGACGGCGGCGCGTGGCTCGGAGATGGAAGTCGCGTCGATGGACGACGCCACGAAATTCGGGGAGGTTTTCCACCGTCTGAGTTTCGGAGAAGCCATTCAACGCGGACTACTCACCGATTACCAAGTCGCTGTCGTCGGGGTCGACAACTCGACATTTCGTGAGTGGGCGACCAACGGCGTTCTGATCCGGCGGGAGGACCAGAGCACCGACGCGCGAACCCTGGCGAGCCAGATCGGACTTGCGAAGGCGATGCGAAAATATGACCTTCGCCGCGTAATCACTTTCCACTCCCGTGTGCTCCGCGCCAAGCGGTTCGCGGCGGAGATGCCCGAAATTCTCGAATGGATGCCCGCGGAGCAGCGGCCCCCGGGAACATTGTGGACCGGGTTCGCCTCGGGCGAGATGTCGTCCGGCGAACGGCATGTCCGCCTTCAACGACTTCGCCACCTCGATGATGGGGAGCGCGGATTACTTGCAAACGCAAGATGTCTCGGCGAGGGCGTCGATGTCCCCACCCTCGACGGCATCGCCTTTATCGACCCGAGGGGCTCGGAGGTCGATATCGTTCAGGCCGTCGGGCGGGCAATTCGGCTGGCCGAGAACAAAACCGTCGGAACCATTGTCATTCCGGTATTCATCGACACCGCTGTGGATCCCGAAACCGCGCTCAAAGATTCATCATTCAAGTCTGTCTGGCGTGTCGTTACTGCTCTGCGCTCTCACGACGAACAGATGGCGGAGCAGATCGACGAGATGCGCCGCGAACTCGGCCGCACAGGTGGGCGCGCATGCATTCCGAATAAGATTCACCTGGACGTGGCGCACACCGTCGGGAAGGCATTCGTCGACGCGTTCGATGTTCGTTTAATCGAGAAGACAAGTGCCCCCTGGCATTTCTGGTACGGGATGCTGGAGCAATACGCCGCAGACAAGGGCACCTCAAGGGTGGCCGTCGACTACGTCGTCGACGGGTACGCGCTCGGGCAATGGGCGAGCGTCCAACGGACCGCTTTGACTAACAAGACCCTCAGCGACCACAGGCGGTCCGCGCTGGATCGACTCCCCGGGTGGACGTGGGACGTACTGGCAGATCAATGGACTACATGGATTCAACTCATGGAGAATTTCGTAGCCGAACATGGCCACGCCGACGTTCCTTTTCCATACGCGGTCGGTGACTTCAACCTCCGGAGCTGGGTTGCGACACAGCGTGGTCTGTACAAACGAGGTGAGTTGCCTGAAGAAAGGACACGGGAGCTCGAAGCACTATCGGGTTGGGTGTGGGACACCCGTGAAGTCAATTGGGCTCAGAATTACCAGGCATTGAGGACCTTCACCGAGCGAGAGGGACGTGCGCAGCCTGCTCCGCGCTTGGTCGTGGATGGTGTGAGGCTCGGGCAGTGGGTTGCGTCGCAGCGAACCCACCGTGACGAGATGTCCGCAGCTCGGAGAGCGCTCCTGGAGGCTCTGCCGGGTTGGTCCTGGACGCCACAGACCGAAAAATGGGACCGCGGATACGGGATTCTTCTGACTTTCGTCTCACGCGAAGGCCACGCACGCGTCCCCAACAACCACGCGGAGAACGGCTACCGGCTCGGAAAATGGGTCACCGTCCAGCGGAAGAATCGAGATGACTTACCCGAAGACGACCGGGAGCGTCTGCAGTCGTTGCCCGGTTGGGTGTGGGACGCACGAGCCGCGATGTGGCAGCAGAAGCTCGAACTGCTCAAGCAGTATCAGAGACGAGAAGGACATGCTCTCGTTCCGCAAGGCTTAAAGGAAGATGGGGCGAACATCGGCAGCTGGGTTCGAGAGCAACGGGCCAACCGCGCCGACATTACGCAGGAACGCCGGGACCTGCTGGAAGCGGTACCAGGATGGTCATGGGATCCGTTCGCCGAAGCGTGGGAACGGGGGTACGCCGCGGTCACCGCTTTTGCCGAGCGTGAAAGGCACACTAGGGTCCCTCGCGGGTTTGTTGCCGCCGACGTCAACCTGGGGGTCTGGGTCGGCGAGCAACGGACAAACCGCACCGCGATGACTGAGGACCGAAGACGCCGATTGGAATCTGTGCCCGGATGGACCTGGAACGCCAACGATGACTCCTGGACGCAGCACCTTGAGCTGCTGCGTTCCTACGCACGAAGGGAAGGCCATGCAAACGTTCCGGTCGACTTCGTCGAGGACGGCCTGAAGATCGGTCAATGGGCCAGGCTTCGTCGGCGTGAGCACACAAGACTCGACTCTGACAGACAAGCTCAGTTGGAAGCCATACCCGGCTGGTTCTGGGGCACAAAAAGCGATCACATCTGGAACCAAAAATTCGAGATGCTAGAGCAATATGTCGCCCGCGAAGGGCGCATCAAGCCCCCGGACGAACACATAGAACAAGGCGTGAAACTCGGCTGGTGGGTTCGGGAGCAGTGGCGTGGGAGGGACAACATGAAAGCCGAGCGATCAGCAAAACTGGAGTCTTTGCCGGGCTGGAAGTGGGGCAACGGCTAACCATCGAACGGGTGAACGGAGTTAGTTGCGGGACCGGGGTACGGCGTTCCACACCCAACCGGATAGCGCCGCAAGCCGTTTGCAACGGTCTTCACTGAGCCGACCCTTGGCCCTGCCCTGACGTTGCCCGGCAACCCAGGTACCAAGTTTGAACCCGCTAACGTTTGCGTAGGTCTGAGGCGGGCTCGCATGACCGTTCTGGTCGACGTAGTGCTTGAGTTGTAGGTATGCCTCTTCCCAGCGAGTGTCGTGAACTGACACGGTCCACCCGGGAATTGCCCTCAGCTTGGCCTGCCGCTCCTCGGGGAGCGAGTCCCACCGTGCTCGCTGAGTTACGACCCACTGACCCAGTTTGAAGCCGTCTACTTCGTGTCTTGCCTTCACCAGGGTGTCGCCATTCTCCTCGGCGTACGCAACGAGGTGCGCGTAACCTTCCTCCCACTGAGTATCCGCAACATTGCGCGCCCACCCTGTGATATTCGAAAGCCGCTGCTGTTTCTCACCGCTCAAGGCTTGCCACTTCGTTTTCTGATTGGCCACCCAGGATCCGAGACGTTTCCCGTCTTCGGTCACGTATGCCTGTGCAACACGAGCCGTCCCGTGTTGCGCCACATAGACTTCGAGCAGCCGAAACCAGTTTTCCCACGAGTCATCCCGTGTGTTCGGCGACCATCCAGGAAGTCGTTCGAGCCGTTTACGTCGCTCGTCAGCCAACGAGTCCCACGTCGACCTGAGATTGCTCACCCACCCGCCGAGTTTGGCACCATCTGCCGTGACATAGGAGCCTGGTACTCGTGCGTCTCCATGCTCCGCCACGTACGCCTCGAGGCTGGTAAACCACTCCTCCCACCAGCCCCCTCTCGCATCCAATGTCCAGCCCGGGAGCTCGGCGAGTTTGTTACGCCGCCCCGCAGTCATCTTGTCCCATGTACGGCGTTGAACGCTGACCCATTTGCCCAAGGCATAACCGTCGTCAGCATCGTACGACTGCAAAACCTCTGCACTGCCGAACTTCTCGACGTAAGTCACGAGATGCCGGTAGCCCGTATTCCACTTTTCCTCGACGGCATTGAGCGTCCACCCGGGAAGAACCTGCAGGCGTTCCTGTCGCTCCTCGGTCAACTCGTCCCACTTACTTCGCTGACGCCGCACCCATGTCTCGATATCGATGCCCTCGACGGACAAGCCCCTCGGGGGATTTGCGTGGCCGTGCTCCTGCACGTACTTTGCAAGCGCTGTGAACGACTTGTCCCACAGAGCGGTTCGGGCATCCAAGGTCCACCCGGGAAGTTCCTCGAGCCGTTCCTTGCGATGAGTCTGGACGGCGGACCATTTGCTGCGCTGTTTACCGACCCATTTCCCGAGGCGGTACTCGTCGTCGCACACGTAGTCGTCGCGGATCTCGGCAGTACCGTGCACAATGACGTATTCGCGGAGGTGCCGGTATCCGTCTTCCCACTGATCTGCCTTGGGGTCCCAGCTCCATCGCGGTAGGGCTTGGAGAAGTTGTTGCCGAATTGCGCTCAGGCGGCCCTTCGATCTGTGGGTGCGTTGTATCGAGACCCAGGTACCGAGTCGGTGGCCGTCGACAGTGTGCGTCTGCAGTACCGCCGCGTCTCCGTGCTCATCCACGTACCGTTCCAGGAGTCCGAACCAAAAATCCCATGGCTGCGCCGTCTGTTCGACGAGTCGGGCATCGAACGCTCGGGCGAAGTCTTCGCCGATTTGAACGGGCATGTCGAGGTGTATCTTGTCCGGCAGTCGCGGTGCGCGCCCGAGTCGGCCCATGTCGCGGCGAAGCGTGTCGATCTGCTCGGCCAGGTCGTCGTCGTGTGCCCTCAACGCTTTGATGATGTCCCACACCGGCTTGAACGCGGAATCATTGAGTGCTGCTTCGGGATCCGCGTCGCCGTCGACGAAGACGGGGATGACGATGGTGCCGATTGCCTTGTCGTCGGCTCTCCGGATTGCCCTGCCGACCGCTTGGACGATGTCGACTTCGGAGCGGCGTGGGTCGATGAATGCGACGCCGTCGAGCGTCGGCACATCGACCCCTCGGCGAGGCACCGGGCATTGGCCAGCAGGCCGCGTTCATCGTCCCCTAGGTGAGTGAGCTGCTGGAGCAAGACGTGGCGCGCGCCGGCTGACATCTCCCCCGATGTGTGGGTCGACCACAGACTTCCGGACGGGCGCTCGATGTCCGGCATCCACTCGATCACCGAGGGCATCTCGGCGGCGAAGGTCCGGGCACGAGCCACCCGAGAGTGAAAGCTGATGACTCGCCGAAGGTCGTACGTGCGCATCGCCTTCGCCAGCCCGATCTGACCGGCGAGGGAACGTGCGTCCGTGACGTCCGCGCCCGGGCGGGCCACGAGAGTGCCGTTCTCCGTGTAATTGCGAAAAGTGGCGTCGTCGACCCCGACGACAGCTACCTGGTAGTCGGTGAGAAGGTCACGGCTGATCGCTTCGCTGAACCCGAGTCGATGGAATACCTTTCCGAAAATGGTCTCGTCGTCCATCGAGGCGACTTCGAGATCAACATCGTTCGCGACCTTGATGATTCGCCCGGTGAAGTACCGGGGTGTGGCGGTCATGAAAAGCCGGCGGTCCGCCTTGATCCGCGTGCCGTCGAGCGCAGTCGAGAAAGGCGACGACTGCTGACCGGTACAACGGTGCGCCTCATCAGCTATCACCAAGTCGAATGGTGGCACGTCGGCGAGCGTGAACGCTTCGGCAATCTGTGAGGAGGACTGATAAGTGCACAGGACGACTCGGGGGCCGGACTGCCTGCGCAAGAATTCAGCAATACCGACGGGATCCGTCGTAGCCGGTAGGCCGAGTTCGCTCACGTTCTCGATCGGGCTGTCCTCGGTACGTGACACGGTCTGGTCGGAGCACACCGGCAGCAACTCGACTGGTGCCTGTGTCTGCCACACCCGCATCGTCTGCTTCAGGAGAGAGAGTGACGGGACCAAGATCAGCGTGCGCTGCGCGTCGAGCGCCGTGCTGATGAACTGCGCCGTGAGCGTCTTTCCAGTCCCGCACGCCATGATCAGTTGCCCGCGATCAGCGGCGGCGAACCCTGCGACCACAGCATCAATTGCCTCACGTTGATAGTCGTGTGGCCGAGCAGGTTTCGGTCGTGGGGATGGTTGCAACGACGTGAGGTCGGGCGGCCACGCGACGTCTGCCGTGACAAGATCGCTGAGGCCCAGCAGTCCGACCGGCTTCTCCTGGGCGTCGATGGTACGCCGCGCATTGGGGCTGAGCCGGTCGGTCGTGGCGATCAACAACCGAAACGAGAACTCTTTCCGAGAGGACTCGGACAAGAACGTGTCCACGTCAGCCTTAGTGACGGAGTATTGCGCGCCGTAGGCCTTGGCTTGAACCGCCCACAGCCGCCCCTCCTGATCCTCCGCAACCAGGTCGATGCCCGCGTCCGCACCCCACCGTCCAGGCCAGTCGTCCCACAACCAGACACGTCGGAGGACGTTGCGATACTGGGGATCGTTCGCCAGGAACCACATGCACAGGTCTTCGAACTGCCTACCCCTCACGCGCGGATCCGCAGAACAAGCCACGAGGAGATCGGTGAATGCGGGCATGGTGAGAGAAGATACCCCGGGGCCGCCTACGATCAGCGTTACCGACCCACCGCGCACTCACCTTGCTCACTATGCAGCCCGACCAGCGCGTCGGCATTCACCTGTGATCGAGTCGCCCGACGTAGTTCGGTACGGCTGTTGTTCACGAAACGTACGGTCGGATGATCTACGACGGACTGCTATGGGCAGGCTAGCGACAACCCCAACATGTGGGTCGGACCGTCGGGTACGTTCTGGTCATGGGTCCTACATGGGAACAGATCCGAGGGTCGAACTACAGCACCATGGGACGGAACGTCCAAGCAATCGTTCACCGACCCGACGGGTCACAACAACGAGTCCTCCACACCCCCGACTCAACGTGGCGATACGAGAACGAAGCGGGCGAGCCGACTTTCATCGAAAACCCCACAGACCGTTGGTCACTCGGTGCAGATGACATCATGGTCCACGCTGTGAAATCACCGAACACCATGTACGCGGTGATGGGTGCCAGCCAACCGTCCGTACTGCTCCGGGCATACGACGCATTTCCGCCAAGCGCGCTTCGTGGATTCGACGATCAGCGATTCGCCCACCCCAGCGCACCCCGCGCTGTGACCGTTCGCGGCCGCGCCGGCTGGGAAGTCACTGCCCGGGACGAGCACGCGAACGAGCCGGTCACCTACGTGTTCGACGCCGAACTCGGCGTCGCAGTCCGGTGGCAACGCGGTGATGAGTGGATGGAACTCGAAAAACCCACTCTCGATGCCGAATTCGACCCCGCTCTGTTCATCTGGACCGGTCCGTCACGGCCCGTCGAGGACGACATCGCACAGCATCAGCGTGAGCACGAGGAACGCCAACGTGCGCTCGCCGAAATCCCGCAGGCACTGCCGACATGGCTGCCGATCACCACGAACACGCAGTCGCTGTCCGGGGACCCTCGTACCGGGGAACTGAGTCTGTCGATCAGTGGACACTCACCCCAGTTCACACTGCGCCGCTGGGTGACCGCGATCGGCGAGCACACCCTCGAATGGCCGAACGACGTTACACCGGAACGATATCGACAGGCACTCGGAGAGTGGACCTACGAGATCCGCAGTTACCAGGAGATCGATCCCAACGACTGCGCACGCATTGTCGAATCGATCGTCCCCGTCGAACCGCCCGAGCGTGACCCCGCGGACATCAACGCCGAACTCGCCGCCGAAGAATCTGACCGCCGAGAGAAGGAATTGCTCGCCACCCTCGGAACCGGTGAAGTACTTACAAACCACCTCGACGGCGAGTCCCTCTTGATCCGTACCGATTTCACCGACGACGATTCCTGGCGCAACATCGCCGTCGCCGCAATGGCTCCTGTTCCGCAAGGTGACGGTACGGAGTTCGCCGCATACCTCACCTGCATCGACAACCGCGACTACGACGGGTTGACTGTCGACGGTCTCCTCGACCTGGTCGGCGACCCACCGCCTTACTACGCCTTTCTCGTCGATGCGGAGACCGTAACCAACCCGGAGATGCCCATCGTCGCCGTCTACACCGGGCCTGACTATCCGGAACGACCGCGCGGCAAAACCTTTCGGGTCATCCCGACCGAGATGTGCAGCGTCGAGAACAACCTGTCGATCGCGAACATGGACTTCGAGTCCTTCGCGGACAGCGCCGACGACGACGACGGAATTTTCCGCGGATTTCCGGCCCCGCCGCCTCAACGATTCGTGGGAGTCATCGAACTGGTCGAGGCTGCTGCGAGAAACATATCGACACCGGCACTTTCACGGTTTCATCTGACCTTGATCAAGAACAGTGCCATACGCGAACACCACGTCACTGAAATCGACGACCTCCGTCAAATATACGAACGGATGTCAGAGAACGACTACAGCTCCTGCAAGTTGCCGAAAGAGGCGGCCCTGCACTCAGTCTGCACCTGAACGTCGACTCAGGCTACTGGTCGGCGGTCCTCGATCCGGCTACCTTGATTCCCCGAGCAGCAATGCTCGTGCAAATGCCGCTTCCTTATACGGACGTGCGCACGACGGCCGCTACCGTGCAGTCGTGGAATCGTGAGGGCAGATTCGGTGTCCTCGAATCGCCCGATATTGCGGGCGGGTGCTGGATGACGTCCTTCTCCATCGTCGACGTTTACGGGACAAGTAACTTCGAGCTACGGGTCGGGCAGCAAGTCGAGGTCGATTACGTGAGCAACTCCAGCCCCGGCATCGCCCATCCTTTTCGTGCCGTCGAAGTGCGCTTGGACGTGTGAAGCGGCTGAGAATCTAGGTCGACTGGGCTTCCCAAATCTGGATTCTGAGGCAGCTGTATTTGAGACTGTCCTTTTGGATGTCCAGCCGCTGACAACTTGTCCATGGCCAAGAGGAAGGTCCCCAATGGTGGCCATGCCGAGGTCCACACCGGTGGCCAACTGAGAGTCCGCCCCGCGTTCGCCGTGTCGATCAGAAACTTCTGGTCTGCGTCCGTCGGCTTAGCGGCTTTCGAATCATTGCACAAGGAGATCTCATTGCCTCTTGGCATCCGGAGGGGGTACGGACCGACGCGCCCAAGCCGTGAGCGCGACGTATTTCAATGTACTAGCGAAGTCCGTGACGCTCTTCGCCGCCGGAGGCGTCAGTAAATATACGGCTCGTTAGTTCTCGTCCAGACGTAATTGCCCGGGTAGTCCTGATTGTCATCCGGCCCGCAATAGGCGACGAATCCACCTGCGTTGCCGGGGGCGTCACCGGCCGAGCATGATGCGCCCACGACCACGCGTCGCGCGAAGGGTCCGTTCGGATCCGGAGTGAATCGGGTGGGGCTCGGGGCGGGCGTGTACGCCGGCGGCGCTTGCTCGATCGGCGGCGACTGCTCGAGCGGGGGCGACGCGATCTGCGGTGCAGCGGGTGCCTGCGTGGCTGGCAGTTGCGACTCGTACGTTGAATACTCCTCCGGCTCTATCGGGGCCGGCGAAGGCCCGAGAGCGTCTACCTCTACCGAAGCGCTGACGTCGGAGAGCGTCGGCAACGGACTCGTTGTCGACGCAGCGGGAAGGGCGGCCGTCCGTGTCGCCGACACGGACGTTGATTCCGCCGAGCCCACATCGTCGGAGTCTCCGCACGCCGACACACATACCGCTGCAAGTAAGACGGAAATCAGAACACGCTTCACAGGAGGTAATAACGTACGACGGACGCGATCTGTTACTCGCTGACGTCCAAGATGCCTCGTTCGCGTTCAGGTCACACTGCGAGCGCGCATACCTGTCACTCGGAACTGTGCAGGATCTCGCACCACCGACACAACCGTTGAGCAACTACTGACGCACCGGCCGGAACAAAACAAAACAAGTCGCGTCGCATCCAAACGGAAGCTAACTAGGGGGAATAAGCAAAAGTGATGACAATCGGCGAAGCTGTACCACTGCATCCACATAGCTGATGAACATAAGTCTCAGCTCGGATCGTTACTGTACCGCGGGCACCATCCACTCCCACCCGTTACGCCCTGACGGTGCGGGCAAGAAGACACTTTTTAGGCCGGGTGGGGCCTCGAAGACGTATGTTCCACGGTACTTCGACGACGGAGCGTATGCATCACTGAAACCATCCGTTTCTGCCTCGTCACAGGTGAAGACGGAGCTTGGGTAAATATCGGTGTCAGTAGTCCCGTCAGCGTCAACACCGCCCCAGCGGGCAGGGTTCATCATGCCGTTGATCGCCGGCGCCACGTTCTCACCCTGGTATTGATAGGTGTCGTAGTCTGCGGATGTCTCGAAGCTGACATCGGCGAAGATGAACGAACCTTCCTCGGAGGCTTTGGTGGTACCGCCACCGGACTCGGTACAGGTGGGCGAAGTACGGATACTGTCCAGGCTGAACCGCAATAGATCGGCACTGGTGTCGTCGGGATGTGTCACGCGGGCAACCTCACCGATCTGCTTTTCCACTCGCCCTTGGGCATTAGGTGCAGAAACAGAGGCGGAAGGCGCAGTCGAGGATGATTCGGGCGTTCCAGCACTTGAGGCTGCGCTCGACGAGGTGGCGGACACTGTGGCACCGGAGTCGTCGCCTCCTGACGAACACGCCGACATGAAAACGCTCAGTGTGGACACCGCAGACAGCGTGATTATCGCTGATTTGTTCACGACGGACCTCTTTCCTTCGCAAGACTCATTGTCAGTCTTGCAGTGCACTGCGCAGGCCCGCAGGGTTTCCAATGTCTAGCAGCAACGCTTACTCGCCAGCTCCCCGCCCCATCTCGACCACGTCGATGACGAGTCCGTGCTGATCCGTGCCGATTAGACCGACGACGACTCTCGACGCAACATCGCCGTCGCCGCAATGGCCCCTATTTTGCAAGGTGACGGTACGGAGTCTTCCGGGTATCTCGCCTGCATCTGACTGCGCTCATCGGAATTCCCCACTGACGCTTACTGAAATTCCCACCCGTGTGACGCCGCCGACGAGGGCGGGTCTCCCCGGAGGCAGATGGTCTCTAATCACGCACCAGCACCCCAAAGGAGACCCGCGATCTCATGCTCACTGGGAAGAGGACATAGAGATATTCGCACTGCACGAACAAGGCACGTCGATTTCGAGACCGTCGAAAGATGCCTTCGAGAGGTCAGCGGAGGACGCGTTTGGTCTCCGCGGTGAAGGTAGGCGAAGCGGGGCGCAAGGGGGTCCCGCTTCGATGCTCAGCGGCTCGAGGATTCCCGGATCCGAAGAGTGGTGGGTACCGTGATCGACGCGGACGGGGAATCGGAGATGAGAAGATCGATCGCCGAAGCGACCTGCTCACTTGCGTGCAAGTCGAGCGCAGTGATCGGTGGGCGCGAATGCTGAGCTTTGAAGCCGTCGACATCTTGAGCGACAAGCAAATCTGCCGGCACACGCAGGCCTAGCTGGGAAGCGGCGTCGAGGATGCCGATACCGAAGTCCTCGAACAGACCGACAATTGCGTCCGGGACCTCGTCACCCGTGAGGAGGTCGTATGCAGCAGCTTGCGCGGCACCGACAATCCCAGCGCGAGTGTCTTGTTCGGCCAGAGCGACCGTCCGAAGGTCGAGAGCGCATCTGTTCGCGATTGCCCACTCGCGCGCCGCCTCAGCCGCAACAACCTCGTTATGCCATCCGCTATCGGTGGACAGAACAGCGATCCGCCGAGCTCCCATGGCTCGTAGATGTGACAAGAGTTTTTCGATACCGTGGGCCGTATCCGGGGTCACGGTGAGCACGTCTGGATGGCCTGGGTCGAGGCCCATCGTGACGTACGGGATCGCCGACTGTCGGAGCATCTCGGTGCGCAAGTCGCCCCTCGTGGGCTCGAGCACCACTACCCCGCGCAGGCCGAATTTCGACAAGTTCATCGTCTCGACGAACGGCGGCAGGAGCGTGAGAGCTCCGCCATGCTCGAAGGCGGCCTGACTCGCCGTCAGGGCAACCTGCGAATACCAATCCGTGCTCATCAACTCGCCGATGGGCAAGCGGGCGATCGACGGAAATGTCAGCCCGACCACATCCGAACCACCGGCTACAAGGTGACGAGCTGCCCGGGACGGCACGTACTGCAGCTGCGCGGCCACCTGCTGAACATGGCTACGGGTCTGTGCATCGACCCGCCCTTTACCGTTCAACGCATGCGAGACCGTCGTGACAGAGACTCCCGCTGCTCTCGCAACGTCAGTGATCTTCGCTCGACCGCCGCCCGCCATGCTCGTGACACTATCGCACCGCTTGACAAACGCAAAAACGATTTGGCACACTCCTCGGCAATCGCCAAAACGATTTGGCGACGCTTGGAATGACTTCCCAACGGCGCGAAGACCTCCGAGTCACGATTGCTTCTGGAGGAGCACCCATGGCCGCGATCGAGCACAACGCAGAGATTCCCGCGCAGCCCTCTCGCCGAAAAACCCTCGGCACCCCGCACTTGCTCTTCTTCGTCGTGGCAGCTGCGGCTCCCGTGGGGTTCGTGCTCAGTGCCGTTCCCCTGGCCATCGGACGCGGGGGCATCGGCACGGTGGGCGCCTTCATCGTCACCGCTGTCGTCCTGTTGCTCTTCGCCGTCGGTTTCGTCGCCATGGCCCAACGGGTCCAACAGGTCGGCGGACTCTACGAATTCGTTGTCGAAGGCATCGGCCGGGTCCCAGGAGTGGGAGCCGCGTACGTCGCAGTGGCGACCTACGCCCTCGCAGCGATCGGCGCCACCGGTGCGTTCGCCGTGTTCGCGGACATCGCAAGTCAAGATCTGCTGGGCTTCGAGGTGCCCTGGATCGTATGGGCGCTCGGAGTCGCAGCATTGATGGGTGTGTTCGGCATCCTGAGGATCGAAGCCAACGCCAAGATCCTCGGGGCCATTATCGTCGTCGAGATCGCCATGCTCCTCGTAGTGGCCTGCGTCATTGTGTGGCAAGGAGGGGCAGAGGGCCCCTCGATCGCACCCTGGCAACCGAAGGAAGTCTTCGGAGGGCACAGCGGTGCAATGTTCGCAGTTACCTTTGCTGCCTTCGCAGGCTTCGAGGCGACTGCAATCTATTCCGATGAAGTTAAGAACAAGCATTCCATCGCACGTGCAACATTCCTCGTGATAGTGGCGCTGGCGGCATTGTATTCCTTTGTTACTTGGGCATTGATCACCGCGTATGGAAATATCGGTGCAGTCTCGGCCGCCGCCACAGATCCGACAACCATGTTCTTCACAGCGACCCAGACATATGTCGGCACCTGGGCAGTCAGAGTATTCGAGGTCTTGATAGTTGCGAGCTGGTTCGCTTCCATCCTCGCGTTCCACAACGCCACCGCGCGGTACCTGGCGACGATAGGGTCGAACGGCATGGCACCGAAGTGGCTCAACACAACTCGCCAGAAGTCGGGAACGCCGTGGAAAGCAAGCGTGTCGCATACCGCACTGACTTTCGTCGTCATCGCCGCTTTCGCATTCTTCAACGGGGATCCCTACCTCGATCTGTACATCCTTGGAAGTACCCCCGCCATCATCGGCATTCCTCTCCTCGAACTTCTGGCCGGCATCGCAATCATCTGCTATTTCTATCGTCGGACCCCATCCCGAACCAGAACCGTCGTCCTCGTCACCTCAGGACTGGCCGCCGCTTGCCTGGCAGCAGTCATCGCGGCAATCATCGCAAATATCGAACTGTTCACCGCACGCACCGGTGCCGCCAACGTGATTGTTTCGGCCCTCATGTTCCTTCTCTTCCTCGGCGGGATGGCGTGGGCACTCCTCCGCCGCGATCACACGAACCCGCACCGTGCGCACCCGAGAACACCGTCAGATCAGCACAACCAGGAGCATTCGTGACCTACAACTCATTCGATCGCGGGCATTATCCGGTAGGCGTTCTCACGGACTCGTGGTGCGATAACGAGCGCAACCGCGAACTACCTGTCGAAATTTGGTACCCGGCCACAGACGAAGTCCGCGGCCACGACCTAGATCCTCAACGACAGGACTCGTTCACCCCAGGCTGGGTCACAGAGAACGACACGGACGTCGAGCTCTCGAGACAAGCAGCGATCCGCAACGCACCGGCAGTTCCCGGACCCCACCGTTTGATTCTGCTGATCCACGGCTGGGCCGGCTTTCGGCGCGAGTCGACGTTCATCGGAACCCACCTGGCCAGTCACGGATACATCGTTGTCTCGCCGGATGTGGTCCTGAGCACCTACACCGACGTCGACGCATTCTTGTCAGCACAGACACAGCCCACCGACCCGCGCGCGCTCCACGATCACCTGACAGCAATCGCAGATGCTCGGAAGGGCGACATCACCTTCCTCGTCGACCGAGCCGAAGCATCCCTCGATGTCGACGTCAGCGCGGTAGGTATCACTGGCGCAAGCTTCGGAGGCTGGAGTTCACTCCAAGCACCGGCGAGCGACGCCCGGATCGCCGCCATCGTCCCCATGTGCCCCGCCGGCGGGCGCTCCCCCGTCATCCCGAACGAATCCAACCTGTTCAGGGCACTCCTGGACCTGGACTGGAAGCAGCCGGCTGCAACACTCCTACTCGCCGCCGATCGCGATGCGCTCCTGCCGCTCGACGGTCAACTGGAACTTCTCCGTCGTGTCCCTACCCAAGATCGCCAAATGGTGGTGCTGCAATCCGCCGATCACAACCACTTCGTGGACGACATCGACACCGGCCAAGAGTGGCTGCGCGAATTCGCACACCGAATTGCCGCACTCTTCCCACAACGCGAATGCGGCAACTGGCAACTCGTCGCCGCATCGGTCGTACCTGCGGACGAAATTGTCCCAGGTGCCATGGCGCATCAGGCGTGGCGAGGTCTCATCACGGCACACATGGACGCCCACCTGAGATCGAACATCGAAGCACGAGAGTTGTTGCACGGCAACATCAGCGAGGCGCTTGCACACCGCGACATCGGAGCTTTCGTCATCGATCCCCGGCCGGCTACGGCGTGAACTACGCACCAAGCGCTCCGAAAGGACGAGGCATGCCCCATAACGGTAAGCACCACAAAGCGAAGGCCAACGTCGAGGATCTCGGAGCGCACACTGGACCCTACGCTGCACTGCCGAAGATCGGCCCGACACTGTATGCGCGGGTGATCCAGTGACCGAGAAAGAACGTATCGGCTCGATCGTCGACGAAGCTTACGAACTGATCGGATTCGAGCCAGGAGAGCAGCCTCAATGGCAGGACTTCTGCCGGTTGTTCGTCCCATCTGCAACCCTTGCGCTCCGCGTTTTTCCACAGGACGACGCAATCACCGTCATGAGCCTGGAAGAATACAGCCAAGCGCAGATGCAACACGGCCTCAGCGACCACGGCTATACAGAGACGCCAACAAACCGAACCGTTGAGATATTCGGCTCCGTCGCGGTAGTGCACCAGAATTTTACGATGAACTTCACCCACCAAGAACCATCAAACGCTATCGACGTTTTTCTACTGGCACGAGATGCTGCCGCCTGGCGAATCGTCTCAGTAGTGAGTGACAACACGTAACAGCCCCGGCGTCCGGCAAATGAAGCGAGCCGGGAATGACGCGCAGCGTTTCGGGGACGATTTTCCCAATCCAGGAATCGGTGCGGAACAGATCGCCGGCCGATGGAACCTCTCGCGCACTTGGACCATGTCAAGGCTCTGATGGACCAAGACCCCTTCCTGCGTGCTGGAGTCGTCTCCGCATACGACTACATTCACTTCCGGGCATCCCGATCGGCAAACTCCGCCCTAATCGAGTGGACGATAGCCGAGACGATTCGACGACCTTTCAGAGCAAATTAGATAGACCTGGATTGGACACCGTTCGGAGCAATCCAAGCGTTTTTTCGCAGGACGACTCCGAAGTCGGGTCGACGTGACGTCAAACACCGTGCGTAGTTGACGAGTCGCGCTCACAAATGCGCCCCTTACAGTGAGGCACCTGCAAGACGTACAAGTTCAGCGTTGATACGAGCAGCGGTATCCGAGCGTTGCGCTGCGCGCAGCTTCCGAGGACAACCCGTTCGACCAATACCAGCAGGGATAGAGGCGCACGGTATTGGGGTTCTCCTGTCCGCCCAGATTGTCGAGACCTTCACGACGACAACGAGAACGCTCAACTCGATTCCGCCGCCGCCCGTGCCGCCGACTGCAACTCAACCTTCTTGATTTTGCCGGAGGGAGTCAGCGGCAACGATTGCACAATGTGGATTCGGGCAGGGATCTTGTAGCGGGCCAGTTGGCTAGCACACTTGGCCAGTAATGCATCGACATCGACGATGCTCCCCGGCACCGGGACCACGTACGCGTACCCGACTTCGCCGAGCAGTGTGTCGGGTGCGCCGACGACAGCGCACATCGCAACCGTCTCGTCTGCGGCCAGCACATTTTCGATTTCCACGGGATACACGTTGTAGCCACTACGCACGTACATCTCTTTCTGCCGTCCGCACAGGGCTACTCGCCCATCCGACCGAATGACAGCAATGTCCCCGGTCACCAGCCACCCGTCATCGAGGAACGCTTTGGCGGTTTCGACCGGGTTTCCCCAGTACCCACTGGTTACGCACCTACCTCGAATATGTAACTCACCTTCACTGCCCGACGGCAGCGGGTTGTGCTCGTCGTCGGTGACGCGGACCTCGAAGTCACCGATACCGACGCCGAGCGTCTCGACGAGAGTGGCCAAGTCGTCGTCTGCAGCAGAAATTATGCATCCTCCGGACGTTTCGGAAAGTCCGTACAAGTTGGCCAACCGCGAGCCCGGGAATGTGTCGAGAATGCGCCGTCCCATTGCCGGTTCCACGTTGGAACCGCCGATCACGCACGTGCGGATTGAGGAGGTGTCCCTAGCAGCAAACTCCGGAAGATCCAATACCAAGGTGTACATAGTGGGTACCCCGATGAATATCGTCACTGCGTGCCGCTCGATAGCCTGCAGAGCCACGGTCGGGCTGTATCTGGGCAAGAGTGCTACTTTGCCTCGCACACTCATGGCGGCAGCCACAGTGCACGTCATGCCGCCGACGTGGTTGAGGGGCATGTGTCCGATCGCTACGTCGTCGCTTGTTTGATCGAGGTGTGCAGCTTGAGCGCGCGCGGAGGCAATGATGCTGGCGTGGGTCAACGTGGCACCCTTGGGATCTCCGGTAGTTCCCGAGGTGTACAGAATCACCGCCGGATCATGCTCTTCCACCAAGGATTCGGCGTGGGTAAGCGCCTGAATGTCGACGTCGTCGACCAAGAGATCCTCCCACTGGCGGCTATCCTCGAATCCGAGCTCTCCAAGAAAGACGTAGTGGCTCACCGTGGGAATACGTGGCCTCAGCTCGTCCAAGAAATCGACGAAGTCGAACTCGCCATCCCGAGCACAGCTGATCAACATGACAGCCCCGGACTGATTGAGCATGAAGCGGAATTCCCGCTCACGGTATGCCGCGTTGAGCGTGACGAGAACGGCACCGATTTTGGTGACTGCGAACCACGTAAGAAGCCACTGCGCCGAGTTGGGTGCGGCAATGGCCACGCGATCGCCGCGTCGGATCCCCAGTGAAAGAAGACCCGAGGCAAGGCTGTCGACCGTGCGGGAGAACTCTGCGTAAGTCCAGTTTCGATCCGAACACAGCAGAAATAACGACTCGTGCCCGGGCAATGCATCGCTGAGCAACCCGGGCAGTGTGGTCGGCTGCACTGACGACTTGCTCTGAATAATATTGCTATTCAACGGTATTCCTTGCGATTCGGACTAATGGCGGCGGCCGGGACGAGTTGGGTCGAACTGAAGGTTGGGTGGTTGAAACTGGTCCGGGCCGGTTCGGTTCAGCATGCGCTCCTGGGTCCAACCGGTCCGGGACCACGATTTGGTCAGGCTGCTAGCCGTTGGCTGCCGCTGCCGCCTCGGCGATATTGGCCATGTTGAGGCCGGGCAACAACATGTGACCGCCATCGATAGCCAATTCTTGGCCGGACACGTACTTCGACTCGTCCGAGGCCAGCCACACGCTGATCGCTGCCGGCTTTAGGCAGTTGCCGCATTGCCTGATTCGACCCACCGCATCGGCATATCTGGCACGAATGTCTTCCCCTTATCCCGAGGGTGCGATCTGGATCACATTTAATCATCACTTGACTGCAGAGTCAAGACCCGATCGCGGGTTCGACTGGTACCGAAGTCAAAAACTTCAGGCACAGTGAGCGAGCGCCAATGGTCTACCGCGTCGTCGTCAGCCCTGTGCACTGGCACCTGTGCCATGCGCGTGCACCAGCACACTGTCCGGCACCGCCAGGAGCTGGAAACACCACCCCGTAACCCGCCCAGGATCACCTCTCGACTGGTCCGGATCACGTCCGAGTATCAATTCATGTGTAGTGCTGCCGACTTCAGACCGCTTACGACCACCGATGAAACCGAGGTCAGCGTCAGCCCTTCGAAACAATCCTCACCTCCTGCAATAAGTGGCCGAGGATCTGCGACTCGAGATGCCCCGACTCGAGCGATGTGAGCGCCGCCCAATGCCTCGACCCCATCGCCGTCGGAGAGCCCAGGAAGCCATCGGAGTTTTGCGGTCGCTACCAGTAAGGCTAGGAAATGCACGTACTCGCGACTGCTCAAGATCGACATCAGGGTCAACTTCATCGATGAGCACAACCCCCTTCATATCCCCTTCCTACATGGCGTAGTACTGCAGCAATCTGAGGTGAAAGGCTCAAGCGAAAGGGTGTCCGGTTCGAGAGTCGGACACAGCGGGCCCATAGTTGATGATCCGATCAGTCCATGGTTAGCCGATCAGGGGCGACTACCTAGTCGTCCAGGTAGAACCCATCTTCAGCGGATTCGTACTTGATTTGTCAGTCAACTTGGTGTTGTGTAGGTCTCGATGGATGTAGCTCATCGATGCAACCGAGGTCGGTGCATCTCTGCCGATCGCTCGGCGCTGATGCCCTCAGTTGACGAGACGCTGCCTACCCCTGAATCTCCGACTCATCGAGGTGCACCAATGACGGTCATACCCACACGATTCGACGTCAGGTCGGAGCAATTTCTGCTCGACCGTTCCGCGATGCTGGACGCTCTGGAACCTCTGTCCGCTCTTGCTGATCGCGTCCTTGCGTCGGGCGGAGAGAAGGCAGTCCAACGCCATCGCGGTCGCGGCAAACTGCTCGCACGCGAGCGCGTCGATCTGCTGCTCGACGAAGACGCCCCGTTCCTCGAACTGTCCACTTACGCAGGGGCACACGACCCGGACGAACAGCCCGGCGGCCGGCTCATCACCGGCATCGGACCCGTCAGCGGTGTCGAGTGCATGATCATCGCCAACCAGCCGACGGTGAAGGGTGGCTCACTCAACCCCGACGCGGTGGCGAAACAACTCCGAGCTCTCGACATCGCGGCCCGGAACCGGCTACCTGTGATCACGCTCGTCGAATCCGGCGGCGCGGATTTACCCAAGCAGGCAGATATTTTCGTGAACGGCGGGCGCAGCTTTCGCGAGATCACCCGGCTCACAGCATCGGGCATTCCCACCATCTCGTTGGTGTTCGGCAGTTCGACCGCGGGTGGTGCCTATGTGCCCGGTATGAGCCAATACACGGTCCTCGTCAAGGAAGCTGCCACCGTCTACCTCGGCGGACCTCCTCTGGTGAAGATGGCGATCAACGAGGAGATCGACGACGAATCGCTCGGTGGTGCCGAAATGCACGCCCGCGTATCCGGGTTGGCAGATTACCTTGCCGAGGACGAGCGCGACGCCCTGCGATTGGGGCGTCAGATCGTGGCGGATCTGCAGTGGACCAAAGCCGGCCCGGGGGCCACTCTGCCCGCTGATCCTCCGGTTCACGACCAGAGCGAGCTGCTCGCGTGCGCTGCAGCCGACTCGAAGCGATCGGTGGAGGTGAGGGAGATTCTTGCTCGCGTGTTGGACGGCTCCCGCTTCGACGAGTTCAAACCACTGTTCGGCACTCAGTTGGTCACCGGCTGGGCCTCGATCGCGGGATTCCCGGTAGGTGTCATCGCCAACAACGGAATCTTGTTCTCGGATGAAGCGAACAAAGGGGCGCATTTCATTCAGCTGGCGAATTCACGCGATATCCCGTTGCTGTTCATCCAGAACATCACCGGCTTCATGGTCGGCTCGGCAGCCGAACGCGGTGGGATCATCAAGGATGGCTCGAAGCTGATCAATGCTGTCTCCAATTCCACTGTCCCCCATGTGACTTTGATGATCGGCGCTTCGTACGGCGCGGGAAACTACGCGATGTCGGGCCGCGCATACGACCCGCGATTCGTCTTCACCTGGCCCAACCACCGCATCGCAGTCATGGGCGGAGCACAGCTCGGCGGGGTCATGTCCATCATCAAGAAAACAGCAGCTCAGCGTGCCGGCACCGAGTTCAGCGACGCCGACGACGCCAGGGTCCGCCGCGAGATCGAAGACTTGATCGAGAGTCAGTCCGGTGCTGTATACGCCACCGGACGACTGTGGGACGACGGAATCATCGATCCTCGCGATACCCGCGCCGTTCTCGGCCTCGCCCTGTCCGCCGTACATTCCGCACCGGTGACCGGGACGTCCCGGTTCGCTACGTTCCGATTGTGAGACTTCCGTGAACCACACACCGATCAATACATTGCTCGTCGCCAACCGCGGCGAGATCGCACGGCGTGTCATCCGCACCGCCCGCGCGATGGGTATTCGCACCGTCGCGGTCTACTCGGATCCCGACGCGCGATCCCCGCACGTCACCGACGCCGATTTCGCCGTCGCAATCGGCGGGTCCAGCAGCGCCGATTCCTATCTGAAAGTCGACAAGATCCTCGACGCCGCCCGGCGCACCGGTGCCGACGCCGTCCACCCCGGCTACGGGTTCCTCTCGGAGAACCCCGAATTCGCCGAGGCATGCGAAGCGGCCGGCATCAATTTCGTCGGCCCGAATGCGCAATCGATGCGCGTGATGGGTCTCAAGGACCGCGCGAAGGAATGGGCGCGCAAAGCAGACGTGCCAGTCCTGCCCGACGCGGTCATCACCGGAGACGACACCTCGGAATGGGAGAGCGCAGCAGCCGAAGTGGGATATCCGCTATTGGCCAAAGCCGTGGCAGGAGGCGGCGGCAAGGGAATGCGCCTGATCGAACGTTCCGAGGACCTCATCGACGGAGTGGCCTCCTCGCGCCGAGAAGGCGCGAACTTGTTCGGCAACTCGACCGTATTCCTCGAGAAGTACCTGCGGTATTCACGACACATCGAAATCCAGGTTTTTGGCGACAAGCACGGCAACGCAGTGCATCTCGGAGAACGCGAGTGCTCCATTCAGCGTCGCCATCAGAAGGTGCTCGAAGAAGCACCCTCACCCGTCATCGGACCCGACGCGCGCGAACGAATGGGCTCGACCGCAGTGTCACTCGTCCGTGAGCTCGGGTATGTCGGTGCCGGCACAGTGGAATACCTCTACGACGACGAGACCGGAGGCTTCTACTTCCTCGAGATGAACACCCGCCTACAGGTCGAGCACCCCGTCACCGAAGAAGTGACCGGAATGGACTTGGTCGCACTCCAATTGCGCGTGGCGCGCGGTGAAACATTGGGATTCGAGCAGAGCGACGTCCGAATCGACGGGCACGCAATCGAAGTACGGCTCTACGCCGAAGACCCTGCGAACGACTACCTCCCGACTCCAGGACAGTTGCACCGTTACAGCCATCCCGACCGCATCGGACTCCGATACGAGGACGGAATAGTCGCCCCGGCCGAGATTTCCCCGTTCTACGACCCGATGATCGCCAAAATCGTCGCTCATGCCGGGAACAGAACCGACGCAGCATTCGCGCTCGCCTCGGCCATCGACGCCACTCACGTGCACGGTGTCACGACCAACCGCAGCTTCCTGGCAGCGCTGCTCCGTGATCCGGATTTCCTCGACGGAGCCACCCGTACCGACTTTCTCGACAATCATCCCCACCTGCTGAATCCTGCTGCCAGGACCGCTGAGCGGGTACACCTCGCAGCGGCGGTGGCCGTGTCCACCTCGAGACGCGCCGCCCACGACCCGATGCGTGGTCATGCCCGTCCCGGATTCCGGCCGCTCGCCGCCCGGACGCTCACGCACGCCACCTGGCACCGTCTCGGAGACGACACTGCCATCGAGATCGGCTACCACCAGAATGGTTGGTCAGGGGACGCCGACCTCGAGCTGGAGATCGACGGGACACGGCATGAGTTTCGCCTCCTCGATCTCACGTCCGACTCGGTACGAGTGCAGTACGACGGAGTCGACTATCCCTGCACGGTCGTCACCCATCCTGACGAGTCGATCTGGGTCAACGATTCGAGCAGTCAGTCGGGTTGGCGGCGTTCTCCTCGCCTTCCTGATCCTGATTCCGGAGCGGCAACCGCGTTGGGTCCGGTCAACGAAATTCCCGGCACAGTCGTTGCCATCGCCGTGAAGATCGGCGATGTCGTCACCGCTGGACAGAAGCTGGTCACGGTCGAAGCGATGAAGATGGAACACCCGGCGACGGCCGCGATGGACGGAACCGTCGAGCACATCCACGTGGAGGTAGGCCAATACGTCGAGGCTCATACCGTTCTGGTGACTCTGTCGGCGGTGGATCCCTCATGAGCGAATCACGCCCCCTGCGGATAGCCAACTGCTCCGGCTTCTTCGGCGACCGCCTCGCCGCGGCCCGCGAGATCGTCGACGGCGGACCCGTCGACGTACTCACCGGTGACTGGCTCGCGGAACTGACCATGGGCGTTCTCGTCAAACAACGTAAACGCTCCCTCGAAGCCGGATTCGCACGCACATTCGTACGGCAACTGGAGGACGTGCTCGCCACCTGCCTGGACCGGCACATCAAAATAGTCTCCAACGCAGGTGGTCTGAACCCGCACGCCTGTGCCGAAGAGATAAGGCGCATCGCCCAAAGCGCCGGCCGAACCGTCCGGGTCGCCGTCGTCGACGGTGACGACGCCACCGACGCCTTCGCACTTGCCCGCCGAAGTGGCTGGGACGCACCACACCTCGACACCGGGCAATCGTTCGCCGACATCGACCGCGAGCCCGACGTCGTCAGCGCATACCTCGGAGCCTGGGGAATCAAGGAGGCGCTCAATGCCGGAGCCGATGTTGTCGTCACCGGCCGAGTCACCGACGCAGCCATCATCATCGGGCCGGCCGCGTGGCACTTCGGCTGGTCGAGGACCGACTGGGATGCGTTGGCCGGAGCCGTTACCGCGGGACACGTCATCGAGTGCGGGGCACAAGCCACCGGCGGAAACTTCTCGTTCTTCTCCGAGTTGGACGGCATGGCCCACGTCGGCTTCCCGATCGCAGAGATTGCCGCCGACGGTTCATGCGTCATCACCAAACACCCGGGCACAGGAGGCGCGGTGACCGTGGAAACGGTGACTGCGCAGCTACTCTACGAAATCGACGGACCGCGATACGCCAACCCCGACGTCATCACCCGGCTCGACACCGCTCGGCTCACCCAGCTCGATACGGACCGCGTTCAGATCTCGGGAGTGCGCGGCGAAGCGGCACCCGCAACGATCAAGGTGGGCGCACTGGTCTCCGGAGGATGGCGCAACGAGGTGACGTTCGTGCTTACCGGTGCCAACATCGAGGCCAAGGCAGAGCTTGCCCAGCGCGCGATGTGGGCAAATATCGCCGGCGGCGAAAAAGCCTTCGAGATGGTGACGGTCCGACTCCTCCGTGCCGACAAGTCCGATCCAGCGAGCATGAACGAAGCCGTTGCCTTGCTGACCATTTCGGTCACGGATGCCTCCCCGGAAAAGGTTCGCGCTTTCCCGCGGGCAGCGATCGAGACCGGACTTGCGAGTTATCCGGGCCTGTACTTCACCGGTCCGCCTGCGGCAGGCAGCGAAGTCACCGTATTCTGGCCGACGCTGATGCCTGCAGACGCCTTCCATCAGCGGGTAACTCTGGGAGACAAGCAGTTCGAGGTTGCCCCGGCTCCCACCACACCGCCCGCAGAACCGATCGAAGCACCTGTCGTCGGAGCGCAAGTGACTGAATTCGGCCCGACCGTGCGCCAACCGCTGGGCACAGTCGTAGGGGCACGGTCCGGTGACAAAGCCGGCAACGCCACCCTCGGCCTGTGGGCCCGCGACGATCGGGAGCACGACTGGCTCAGGTCCTGGTGGACCGAGGACGCGATTCGGGCTCTGATCCCAGAAGCTGCGGAGTGCTCGTTACGTATGTGGGAATTGCCGCATCTGCGCGCATGCGGAGTGACCATCGTCGGACTACTCGGCAGAGGGGTCGCAGCCAACCTCAATCTCGACTCGCAGGGGAAGGGACTCGGCGAGTTCGTTCGCGCCCGCCATCACGACATCCCCGCGGCCTTCATCGACAATCCGCCGTCCGCGCCTAAATCTGCTCCCTCAGAAGACAAGCAGGCATCGCGATGAGCGCACCTGAGCACAATTCGGAACTAGCGCACCTCGCGACCGAAGGCGGAGTCTCCGTCGTCACTCTCGACTCGCCGAAGAACCGGAACGCACTCTCGGCACAACTTCGATCCGATCTACTCGGTCACGTGCGCACCGCAATCGACGACGAGGCCACCCGCGTTGTGGTTCTCACCCACACCGGTTCGGTGTTCTGCGCCGGCGCAGACCTGAAGGAAGCCCGCACCGGCGACACCTCGCGGTCCGGGCAGGAGCTCGTCGATCTGATGACGATGCTGTTGACTTCCCCGAAGCCAATGATCGCTGTACTGAGAGGCCCGGCCCGTGCCGGAGGTATCGGGCTGGTGGCGTCATGCGACTTCGCGGTTGCCGCGGACACCGTGACACTCGGCTTCAGCGAGACGAGGATCGGGGTGGTTCCCGCAGTCATCTCGGTGCCGCTTCGACTGCGCGTGGCATCGGTAGATCTGCATCGCTTGTTCCTGACCGGTGAGACTTTCGATGCCCAGCACGCGGCTCGAATCGGTCTGCTCAGTGAGGTCGCCACAGCTGACGGTCTCGATACCGCGGTCGCCCGACTCACCGAAACAATCGGACTCGGCGCTCCACGGGCCCTTGCTGGCGTCAAGAAGATGCTTCATCCCTCGGCGACCACCCTGGCCGAACAATTCGCCCAGATGCTGAATCTGACCGCGTCTTACTTCGCTTCCCCGGAGGCGCAAGAGGGCATGCTCGCATTCTCCGAAAAGCGGCCACCGTACTGGGCTGTACCCGGCGGCGACTCCACAGCCTGACCGTCACCACGCGAGTGGAATACATGTCCTCGCGCTCGCTGATCAACGAACGTTCGGCGAGATGCATCCCGTCGATGGAGGTTTGACCATGACCGATTTTCTGATGTCCCCCGAAGTCACCACGCTGGTCGAGAAGACCCGAGAATTCACCCGAAGCACGGTGCTGCCCGTCGAGGATCTTCACCACGGCGATATCGCTGCCGCCGGCGGAGATGAACTGCGCGAAACACTGCAAGCCGCGGCCCGAGACGCGGGTGTTTTCGGTCCGCACGTCCCGCTCGAGTACGGGGGCCATGGACTGAACATGGTCGAGCGCGCACCGGTTTTCGAGGAGGGCGGATACTCGCTGTTCGGCCCGGTCGCGTTGAACATCGCCGCACCCGACGAGGGCAACGTACACATGCTCGACCACATCGCGAACAAGGAGCAGAAAGAGCGCTTCCTTGCTCCACTCGCTCGCGGAGAGATGCGCTCGGCCTTCGCCATGACCGAACCTGCCCCCGGCGCGGGCTCCGACCCGAGCGCGTTGACCACCCGTGCGGACAAGGTGCCCGGCGGATGGAAGATCAACGGGCACAAGTACTTCATTACCGGCGCCGAGGGAGCCGGCTTCTTCATCATCTTTGCGCGCACCGCCGGTGTGCCCGGGGACCGGGGCGGTGCCACCATGTTCATCACCCCCTCCGTGGTGCCCGGATTGACCGTCGGTCGCCACATCGAGACCCCGGACAAATCCATGATCGGCGGCCACTGCGAGGTGTTCTTCGAGGACCTGTTCGTCCCCGACAGTGGCGTTCTCGGCGAGGTGGACCAGGGATTCCGTTACGTCCAGGTCAGGTTGGGTCCGGCCCGGATGACGCACGTCATGCGATGGCTGGGGGCTGCACGCCGCGCTCACGACATCGCTGTCGAACGCGTTGCCCATCGTGAGGCGTTCGGCGGCAAGCTCGGTGCCCTCGGCATGATTCAGCAGATGGTCGCCGACAACGAGATCGACATCGCGGCGACACGAGCTCTGCTCATTCGTGCGTGCTGGGCTCTCGATCAGGGCGAGCATGCAGGCGACGAGACCTCGATCGCGAAGACGTTCGGCGCGGAGGCAGTGTTCCGAATAGTCGATCGCTCGATTCAGATGTGCGGTGGCCTCGGAGTATCCGGGGATCTGCCCTTGGCACGGCTTGCGCAGGAGGTGCGCGGTTTCCGAATCTACGACGGCGCTTCTGAGGTGCACCGCTGGGCAATTGCACGGCGCGCCATCGGAGCTGCGCAGAAGGCCGGAGCCAAGCAGAATGCTGGTGCATCCTCGTGAGCGATACGGAGCATCGAGGCCTCGACCTGGAGAAATTGCGTGCCTACCTGAACGACTCCGATGTGCCACTGCGAGGCGATTTGCGGGCCGAACTCATCTCGGGCGGCAAATCCAATCTGACGTACTTCCTTTCGGACGATACTTCGCGGTGGGTTTTACGCCGCCCACCTACTGCGGGTCTGACACCTTCCGCGCACGATGTCGCCCGCGAGTACACCATCACCTCGGCGCTGCAGAAAACAGATGTGCCCGTTGCAGGCACCGTGGTCTTGTGCGAGGACGTGTCCGTCCTCGGCGCGCCTTTCACCCTGGTAGAGCGCATCGACGGCCGCGTTGTTCGGACAACAGCAGATCTCGTCGATGTCTCCGATACCGATCTCGACAAGTGTGTCGATGAGTTGGTGAGAATTCTCGGAGCGCTCCACAAGGTCGACATCGACGCCGTCGGTCTGCGACAGTTCGGTCGCCCGGACGGATATCTCACTCGTCAGGTTGCACTGTGGGCCAAGCAGTGGGAACGGGTCAAAACACGTGCGAGCACGGATCTGAGTCGCTTGCACACAGCTGTCGCCGACTCGATCCCGAACCACTCCGAGGCGTCGATCGTGCACGGCGACTATAGAATCGACAACACCATCCTCGGTCTCGACGACGTCGGGCACGTGGCCGCGGTAGTGGACTGGGAGTTGTCCGCGCTCGGGGATCCACTATCCGACGTGGCCACGATGTGTGTCTATCGCAACCCCTCGTTCGACCTCGTCATCGGCGAGCCGGCAGCATGGACCAGCGACCGGATGCCGTCGATAGATGATCTCGCGCAACGCTATTCACTGGCCTCGGGTCGTGACCTCGCACACTGGAACTTCTATATGGCACTCGCCTACCTGAAACTCGCCGTCATCGCCGAAGGCATTCACCATCGCTTCCTGGTGGGCGCGACCGTGGGCGACGGTTTCGACAGAGCCGGGGAGTCGGTTCCCGAGTTCATCGCTGCAGGACTTCACGCGCTGAAGGGGTCATCATCATGATTCGCACCGCCCTGGTCACCGGAGCCACACGCGGCATCGGTCTTGGAATCGCCACCCGCCTCGCACAGCAGGGGCATGGGCTCACCATCAACGCACGCGATCCCGAACGCCTCGACTCGGTCGCTCGCGAATTACGCGCGGCAGGAGCGAGTGACGTCGTAGTCGCCGCCGGGGACTTGTCAGACCCAGAGGCCGCCGGGAACGTAGTAACAGCCCACACCGAGCATTTCGAGACGCTCGACGCGCTCATCCTCAACGCCGGCTTCGGTTCGTCCGGAACTATCGACACTTATCCACTCCGACGGTTGGACAAGACCCTCGATATCAACCTGCGCGCGCCGCTGACCATGCTCCAGCAGGCCTTACCGTCGTTGCGCGCCGCGGCAGCCTCGAATCCCGATCGAGGAGCCAAAGTTGTTGCGCTGTCGTCGATCACCGGCCTCTATGCCGAGGCCGGGCTCGCAGTATACGGAGCGACCAAGGCTGCGTTGATCTCGTTGATCGAGACGTTCAATGCCGAAGAGTCGGGCAAGGGGGTCACGGCAACCGCCATCGCACCGGCCTTCGTGGACACCGACATGGCGAACTGGGTGCACGACCGTATACCTCCAGAAACGATGATTCGTGTCGATGACATCGTCGAGATGGTGGACATGCTGCTACGACTCTCCTCCCGCGCCGTCGTACCGAAGATCGTCGTCGGTCGATCCGGCACGACCAGTTACCACGCCTGATCGTTCACCGATCCAGCCACATCCACAGAAGCGAGTTCACACCATGCGAGAAGCCGTAGTCGTCTCGACGGCACGTACACCCATAGGCAAGGCCTACCGCGGCGCGTTCAACGACACTCAGGGCCAGCATCTCGCTGCTCACGCCCTGACTCACGCCGTCGAGCGCGCAGGTGTCGACGGACGTGAAATAGACGATGTCATCCTCGGATGTGCAGTACAGCAAGGCAGTACCGGTGGCAACGTCGCACGGCAGGCAATACTTCGTGCGGGCCTACCTGACTCCGTTCCGGGGATGACACTCGACCGGCAGTGTTCATCGGGACTGATGGCTATCGCGACTGCGGCCAAGCAAATACTTCACGATGGAATGACGATCACCGTCGGAGGCGGAGTCGAGTCGATATCACTCGTGCAGAACACCCACCAGAACTTCTACCGTGCGACAGATCCCTGGCTCGAAGAACACACGCCGGATATTTACATGCCCATGGTGCACACTGCAGAGACAGTCGCTGATCGGTACTCCGTCAGCAGAGATCGACAAGACGAGTTTGCTTTGCTGTCCCAACAGCGAACCGCGTACGCACAGGAGCACGGCCGCTTCGATGCAGAGATCGTTCCGCTCGAGTCGGTCAGAACGGTGGCCGACAAGTCATCGGGTGCAGTCGAGCGACAGCGAGTCACGTTGACCGCAGACGAAGGCAACAGACCGTCGACCACCTTGGCCGGACTGTCTACCTTGCCACCGGTAACTCCCGACGGCGCGGTGTCCCCCACCTCCACGGTGACCGCCGGAAACTCTTCTCAGCTCTCGGACGGCGCGTCGGCGGCGGTACTCATGGAGGCGAGCGAGGCACGACGGCGAGGAATCCAACCGCTCGGTGTATATCGCGGTATCGCAGTTGCTGGATGCGCACCGGATGAGATGGGGATCGGACCGATGTTCGCCATCCCCAAACTGCTCACTACGCATGGCCTTACCATCGACGACATCGGATTGTGGGAACTCAACGAAGCTTTCGCCTCTCAAGCTGTGTACTGCCGAGACGAACTGGGCATCGACCCCGATAGGTACAACGTCGACGGCGGTGCGATTTCGGTGGGACACCCCTACGGAATGTCCGGTGCCCGCCTCGTGGGTCACGCTCTCATCGAGGGAAAGCGTAGAAACGTTCGCTACGTGGTCGTCTCGATGTGCGTCGGTGGAGGCATGGGTGCAGCCGGGTTGTTCGAGATCGTCTGAACGACACTTCTTCGGTGTCTCCGGCCCGCGACTGACGACGCCCTACTATCGACAGCAGCATTCACACCGGCCCTACCCGCCCGTCGACGCCGATGATGACACCCACGGGCCTCGAACCGAAGGAACTCAGTGGCACGTCGAATCGGCTCTCCCCCGCTCCCGTCGTCCGTCGTCAGCCGTGGGCAAACCACGTCGTCGGTTCAGACGCCGTCCACGGCTCGCGGCCGACGTACACGTTCTGCGTTGATACATGCTGCACGCGAGACGTTCGAGCAGATGGGCTTTCGCGATGCCCGCATCTCGGACATCGCTGCCCAGGCCGGTACGTCGTACGGGGTGTTCTACCATTATTTCAAAACGAAAGAAGAGATACTCGGCGAGATCTTCACCGTTATCACCGGTGAAATGTTCACTGCCTCCAGGCCTTCCGTCGATGTTGCGTCAGATCCCTACAGCCGCATCCTGGAAGCCAATCGGACCTATCTGGCCGTCGCCAGGCGCAACGCCCGACTGATTGCAGTCATCGAGGAAATGGCCATCAGAGAGCCGTACTTTCGCGAGTTGAAGCTTCAGATACGCGAGCCGTTCCTGAGAAGAAACGCAGCAGGTATCCGATCGCTGCAGTCACGCGGGATCGCCGACCCTGACCTCGACCCAGATCTGACAGCGAGCATTCTGGGCGGGATGGTCGAGAACTTCACGCTCCTGTGGTTCGTGCACGGTGTCGAATACGACGAAGCAACTGCTGTCACCACGTTGACGAAGCTTTGGGCGCGCGCAATCGGCGTCTCACCCTCCACCGAAGCCGGCAAGTCGGCACCGCATACCTGATTCGTCTCGCCAGACGACCGCGCCGACGGGTTCCAGTGGAGCTAGCGTCCGAGGACCTGTCGGGTCTCGAATATGACTTCTCAGTCAGATTTTTGCATATTTACTACAACTTTCCATCTACTGTGCCGCGTTCAACTCGACATTTTTATCTATGCATAGTTGATTACGTTGTCAGGTGGACCGTAAGGTTGTTGTACACAGACCGATCGAGAGGCGTGCGTCATGGATCTCAGCGAATCTTCCGCCATTGTCACCGGGGGCGCTTCCGGCCTCGGTGAGGCAACAGCCAGGTTGTTGGCCCAGCAAGGGGCACGAGTGGTCATTCTCGACCTGCAGACCGATCGGGGAGAGGCCGTAGCCGGTGACATCGGAGGCCGCTTCTGCCGAGCCGACGTCACGGGCGAGAAATCCGTCGCGGCTGCGGTCGAGGCCGCGGTCACCATGGGCCCTCTACGTGCATTGGTCAACGCTGCAGGCTTCGGCCAAGAGCGTCGGACCGTATCGGCCGATTTCGACCCGTTGCCGCTCGAAGCATTCGCGAGAGAAGTTCAGGTCAATCTCATCGGTGCCTACAACTGCGCCAGGCTCGCTGCCGCTGCCATGGCGAAGAGCGAACCGACATCCGATGGAGCGACGCGTGGGTCGATCCTGCACACGGCCTCAATCGCTGCCTTCGAGGGGCAGGTCGGCCAGACGCCCTATGCTGCGGCCAAAGGAGGCGTGGTGGGTATGACACTGCCGATGGCGCGGGACCTCGCCGAGTTCGGCATCCGCGTCAACTCGATCGCGCCAGGATTGTTCGACACGCCGATCTTCGACTCTTTGCCACAGGGCGACGCTTACAAGAACAAGTTGGCGAGAAGTGCTGTCTTTCCCAAGCGCGCCGGATACGCCCAAGAATTCGCCCGACTGGCGCTCGAGCTGTTGACGAACGACTACATGAATGGCGAGACCGTCCGGTTGGACGGCGGCCTGAGGATGCCCGCACGGTGACCGTGCAAGTCCCCTTCTCAGCGATCACTCAACGACGGGGATAGTCGACATACCCCTCGGGACCACCGACGTAAAAGGTTTGGGGCCGCAGAACATTCAAGGCACATCCGTCGCGCCACCGCTCGACGAGGTCGGGATTCGCGATCGCGGCTCGACCGACAGCGACTGCGTCGGCACCCGCGCCGCGAAGCATGGCCGAGGCATCGGAAAGCGTTGTGATCGAGGCGAATCCGGTGTTCAAGACAAGTGGCCCTGCAAAACGGCGACGAAGTTCCTGGACCAAGCTTCCCTCTGGTCTATCGTGCAAAATCGAGAGGTATGCCAGGTCGCCTCGATTCACGTGATCGACGAGAGTGCCGTACGTTGCCACCACGTCGGCCGAATCCGTCTCGAGCGTTCCCTGTACGTCGTGCCCTGGTGAGATTCGCAGCCCCACCCGGCCCGAGCCGATTGCACATCCGACGGCGTCGATCACCTCTTCGACCAGTCTGGCTCGATTTCGAGGTGTGCCGCCGTACCGGTCTATGCGCTGGTTGGAGTTCGGTGCAAGGAACTGGTGAAGCAGATATCCGTTTGCTGCGTGGATTTCGACGCCGTCCATACCTGCGGCCACGGCCCGCTCTGCCGCCCTGGCAAACTGATGGGCGACATCCCCAGCCGACGCCGTTGTCAGTGCTGTAGGTATCGGAAAGCGTTCCTTGCCCGCCTCGGTTCGCGCGGTGCCAGGGGCTGCAATCGCGCTCGGTGCCAGCACTTCGCGGCCTCCCGTTATGCCCGGATGGGTGAGACGGCCCGCGTGCATCAATTGCACCACGATCTTTCCACCAGCAGCGTGGACGGCCGCAGCAACTCGAGCCCAGGCGGCCTGATGCGCATCGTCGACCAACCCTGGTTGCCCCAAGTAGCCGCGCGAAGCCTCGGTGAAAAACGTTCCCTCCGACACGATCAGACCCATAGAGGCGCGCTGAGCGTAGTACCGCGCAACAATTTCGCCAGGCGTGCCATCCGGTTCAGCGCGCAGCCGCGTCAATGGAGCCATGATCACGCGGTTGCTCACGGGGATCTCACCGAACATCATCGGCCGGAGAAGACCGTTCAAAGCGTCGGACACGACTGTATTCACCGTGCGGCCTTCGGGAACCCGGCTCATTTTTCCTTGAGCGCGTTGATCGAAGTCATCGACACGTCGAACGGAAGCATCACGTACTCGTCGACAAGCCCTACCCGCACGAATGGGTCTTGCTGCATCAGCCTGCGGAGGTCATCTTCGGAGACCCCGCGGGCGAGGACCACTCCGCCGATCGAGGATTGGCGGGCCCCCGCTGCGACAAACGTTCCGTCGTCGAATCCTTGCTTGATGAAGGCGAGGTGTTCTGCAACAAGGCCCTTGTCTTCGTCTGCAAGAGGACGCGAATACGTACTGTGGGCAACAATCATGAGCGACCTTTCGTCGCGCCGGCTCGCCGGCGCACTGAGTGCTGTACGTGGTTGCGTTGAGACGACATCGGCCCAACATGGAGGCCGGGCGTCGGTTGACCCGACGCCCGGCGCACCCACGATCTCTCGGGGAACTGATTCAGCGTCCGATCAGATGCGAAAGCTGTCGCGCAGCACAGCTTTTTGAATCTTGCCTGTGGCCGTTTTCGGAAGCCCCGACACCACATCGATCCGCTTGGGGACCTGAAATCCTGCGAGGTGTTGCTTGCAATGGGCCAGCAAGCGAACGGCAAGCGCCTCGGCATCGATGTCAGGATCGACCGGCACGACGACGCCGGTGACAGACTCACCCCACCGCTCGTCAGGCACGCCGATCACTGCTGCTTCGAGGACGTCGTGACAGCTCAGCAGCACACGCTCCACCTCGACGGAGGACACGTTCTCGCCGCCGGTCTTGACGATATCTTTAACACGATCGGTGAACCAGATCACGCCGTCTTCATCGACATGCCCGAGGTCGCCGCTGTGGAACCAACCGTGCTCGAAGGCAGCAGCGTTCGCGGGCGGGTTGTTCCAGTACCCCGACATCACATGAGGACCTCGGTAGACGATTTCACCGGTTTCCCCTGCGGACAGTAGCTGACCGGACTGGCCCATGATTCGGGCATCGACCGTGACAACCGGGGGACCCCACGACGCCGACTTCGTCTTCTGGTGCGATGGGAACTGGAACACTGTAGCCGGTACGACCTCTGTTTGGCCCGAGCCCAGCAGGATCTTTGCGTTGGGGAACGCCGCGGCCAAAAGCCCGATTCGCTCCTCCGGCATCGGTGCCATGGCATAAATGCACATCCGCACCGAGGACAGATTCCGGGTCGCCAGACTCGGCGATTCGAGTACTGCGCTGAACATCGTGGGCAGCAACATGACGTGTGTAGCGGCACGGCTCTCGGCCAGATCCAAGAATGACTCGGCCTCGAAACCTGCTGGGAGAAGAACTGTTCCACCGGTCAGTAGAATCGGCAACGTCAGGGTATCCAACGCCGTTGTGTGGAACAAAGGCAATACGACGGGGAATACGCTGAACTCGTCACCGCGGCGATGCTCGAGCTGTAGAGCGTTGCTCATCAGCGCAACGTATACGGACACATGGCTCGTCAGTACGCCTTTGGGTCGTGCCGTTGTTCCCGAGGTGTACAGGCAATGCATCGTGTCGCGATCATCGACAACGACTTCGAGAGGGCTGGGGTCGGCCGCAACGTCGTCCCAGCTGACAACTTCACGACCACAGATCGCGGATGGAACCTCGTCACCGATGAGCACAATTCTCGTGACGGCAGGCACTGACGGCAGCGCGGCTTCCAACAAGGGAACGTACGCCGCATCGACTACCACCGTTGTTGTACCGGAGTCCCGCAGGATCCACGCGACATCGTCGGTCGAGAGCATGAGATTCATCGGCAACGCCACGATTCCGGCCTTCGCGCAGCCGAAGAAGCTGGCCAGAAAGCGCCATGAGTTGCCGAGCAGGAAGGCCACGGGCTCTTGGCTGCGGACGCCGGACTCGAGCAGTCCGCGCCCGAAAGCCTCGGCCGCGCTGTCGAGTTGGGAGTACGTCACTTCCTCGCGGGAATCGGCGACCGCCGTTCGATGCCCGAACAAGCGGGCACTACGGGTCAGGAGGTCGCCGACCGACATCCGAGTTGCAAGGTTGAGCTCCAACTGACTCACCTGAGTAACATCAGGACGCACGAGTATCGCCTCCGGTCTGAACTGTGTTCGCCTGCTTCATCATTCCACTCATGTCTACGAAGTTACGGATTTTGGTTCGATTATCGGCCGGGCCCGCCAGCAAAGTCGGGCTTGCCGAATCACTGGTCACGCAAGCAGTCCGTCCCTGCGGGCGAGCACCTGCAACATGACCTCGTCAGCGCCTCCTCCGATGGAATGGAGACGACTGTCACGTAGGAATCGAGCGGTCCACGTCTCCTCCATATATCCCATGCCGCCATGGAACTGAAGGCATTCGTCGGCAACTTCCCGAGCTAGACGCCCAGCCATGAGTTTGGCTACAGTCGCTTGTCGGATGATGTCCTCGCCGGCCATATGCGCGTCGGCCGATTGGTAGTTGTGCGATTGCAGCAGATCGACTTTCGCGGCGAGTTCCGTGAGTCGAAACGCGATGTACTGGTTGTCGGAAAGGGACTTGCCGAACGCTTTGCGCTCCCGAACGAATTCACGAGTTCGTTCCAGCGCCCATTGGCAGGCCCCCACCACTCCGTATGCGCCGAACATCCGCTCGATCACGAACTGCGACATTTGCTGCTGGAACCCCCGCCCGATTTCACCGATTGTGTTGGACACCGGAACGCGGACGTTCTCGAAGTACAGCTCAGCGGTGTCGGAAGAGCGATTCCCCAACTTGTCCAGCTTCTTGGAGACAGAGAAGCCCGGTGACTTCGTTTCGACGATGATCTGACTCATGCCTCGATAGCCGCCCTCATCGGAGGTACGGGCAAGCAGGCACAGCCAGTCTGCTTGGGTTCCGTTGGTGATGTATAGCTTGCTGCCGTTGATGATCCAGTCGTCGCCGTCGCGAACTGCGCGAGTGCGGATGCCTGCGACATCGGAACCGGCGCCTGCTTCGGTTACTGCGACAGAACAGACCTGCGTCCCAGCAATAGCCGGGGCGAGATACCGCCGCTTGAGTTCGTCGGTACCGAACTCGGCGAGAGAGGGTGTCGCCATCATGGCCTGCACCCCGATGGCAAGGGGCACACCGGCTGCGCCGGCTCGGTAGAGCTCCTCGCACAGGACAACTGTGAAGGAGTGGTCAGCGCCCTGGCCGCCGTACTCCGGGTCGTACTCGAGGCCCAGCAGACCGAGGTCACCGAGCTTCGGGAACAGCTCGTGGGCTGGGAAGGCACCCGCCTTCTCCCACTCGTCGAGATGGGGTGCGATATCTCGTTCGACGACATCACGGACCAACTTGCGGAACGCGTCGTGCTCAGTAGTGAATTGCATAGTGATCCCTCAGTGTTTCGAATGTGAGCTGTGGATGTATGGGTGACGCGGACCCATCAAGACGGTCGAGCTGCCAGGTCAGCCACGAAAGCGGTGACACCCACAGATGTGGGTGTCACCGAGAGCTCATCGACCGAATCGGGCCTTGAGCCATTCCCCGGCATTGCCGATGGTCTCGTCCGCTTCTTTGGATCGGCCGGCCATGAAGACGTAGACGTGTTGCTGGCCTGGCGATTCCTCCAGTGTCGCTTCGACACCCGCTGTGCGCGCCTGCTCGACAATGCGCTGCGCATTGTCCAACAGCGTTTCCGCGTCGCCCACGGACGCGAACAGAGGAGGCAGGCCCGCCAAGTCGGCGTACAGGGGGTTCGCCAAAGCAGTGTTCGGCTTGGTTTCGCCCAGGTACATACCGGCCATCATCCCGCTCACTTCCGGCGAGATCAGCGCGTCGTTGTCGGCATTTGTTTTCATCGTCTCACCGGTGACTTCCATGTCCAGCCACGGTGAGAATGCAACGATCGCTGCCGGGAGCGGCTCTCCTAGTTCCCGCAGACGAAGCGCCGTACTGATCGATAGGTTACCCCCAGCCGAATCCCCTGCCACGGCAGTCGATTCCGGTGAGTACCCCTGATCGCGCAACCAACGGTGCACGATGATCAGATCCTCGATCTGCGCCGGGAACGGATTTTCGGGAGCCAATCGGTAGTCCGGCACGATCGCTCTGGATCCAGCCGCTTTGGCAAGGTGGGCGGCAAGCTTACGGTGACTTGCCGAGGAGCCGGTCACGCACCCACCACCGTGTGCGTACACGATCACACGATCTGTTTGTGCACCCGAGGGTGTAATCATTACGGCATGTACGCCGCCGGCGTCGACGTCCTCGTAGGTGACGTCGGTGGGCTCGGTTGCGAGTACCGCCAGACCTTCCAGCATGTCCCTCATGGTGGGAAGATCCATCGGCGGCTCGGCACCCATCCGAACCCCCATCTCGGTGTAGAGGTCGAAGAGCGCGTTCGGTTGAGCTGTTCCCATAGTGATGTCTCCTTCGGTGACGGGTCGGACTCAGTTGCTGACAGCGACAGATTGGGCAGGACTGAAGACGTACGAGTCATAGCCACCACTTGCGACTTGTTGGCACGCTTCACGGAAGGCACCGACTCCGCCGAAGTAGAAGAGTGCGGCTCGTGGCTTACCGGGAATGTTGTCGCCGAGGAACCATGAGTTCGGCCCCTGAGACAGGACGGTGGCGTCGACGATGGCATTGACGGTCTGACGCCAGATTTCCATGGACTCCCCTGTCGGCTCCATGGTCGCGACGTTCTTGTCACGCATGAACCGGATTGCATCTCCGATCCACTCCACGACGCCGTCGATGACGACCGGGATGTTCGCGAACGGCGTCTGGGGACCGCCGATCATGAACATGTTGGGGAATCCCTCGACACCGATTCCGAGCTGGGTGCGGGGGCCGTCGGTCCACGCATCGGCCAGTGTTCGCCCGTTTCGTCCGCGGATGTCCAGGCCTCGATAGCTGCCGGTCACTGCGTCGAATCCAGTGGCGAAGACGATAATGTCGACTTCGTACTCGCGGTCGCCGACCTTGACACCCTTTTCTGTGATTCCAGAGATCGCTGTCTCGCTCACGTCGATGAGGGTGACGTTCTCGCGGTTGAAAGTCTCGTAGTAGAAGTGTCCCAACGGAGGGCGCTTGCCGGCGATGGGGTAGTTCTCCGGGCACAGTAGGTCCGCAGTCTTGGGATCTGTGACGATGGATCGGATCTTGTCGCGAACGAAATCTGCGACGACCTGATTCGACTTCGGGTCAACCAGGATGTCGTCGAAGGTTTCGAAGATGAAGTGAAAGCCGCCGATTTCCCAGCCCCACTCGAGTATTTTCTGGGCTTCCTCTGGGGTGACGTCATTGATTGTCCGACCCGCCATGTCCATGGGAAAGCCGAAGAAGTGCAGTCGGCTCTTCTCCCAGATACTGTCGTAATTCGCCCGGATGCCTTGCCGTTCTTCAGATGTCAGAGTGTAGTTCCGTGCTGGAAGTACGAAGTTGGGTGTGCGCTGAAAGACGGTCACCTCGGACGCGGTGTGCGAGATGATGGGAATGAGCTGCACGCCGGTGGCACCGGTGCCGATGACTGCGACCCGCTTGCCTGCGAAGTCGACACCCTCGTGGGGCCAGCGTCCGGTTACGTGCCACTCCCCGCGGAAGTCGTCCAGGCCGGCGAAGTCCGGCTTGTAGGGCACCGATAGTGGACCGGCGGCCGGTACGAAATACGTGCACCGGAACGTGTCACCGGTATCCGTGCGGACGATCCACTCGCTGCTCTGCTCGTCGTACTCGGCTGACGTCACTCGGGTCTCAAACTGAATATTCCGGCGCATGTCGAGGCGGTCGGCGACAAAGTTCAGATAACCGAGCGCCTCGGACTGCGTCGGGAATCGTTCGGTCCAGTCCCATTCGTCCTGGATCTCCGGGATCGGGAAGGCATAGACCCAGCTTTCGCTGTCGGTGCGGGCACCGGGGTAGCGGTTCCAGAACCACGTGCCACCCACATTGTCGGCTGCCTCGATGACGATTGACGACAGGCCGAGCTCACGCATCTCGTGCAGGGCGCGCAGCCCTCCGAACCCCGCGCCGACGATGACGGCGTCGACCGTTGTCTCAGCGCCGTTCGACGTTCGATCGCCGCTTACTGAACCCGCTGGTCTCGTCCCATTGTCCACAGTCATGGCTGGTCGCTCCTGTTCTGCCGCGCACATCGAGGCGCTGGCCGGTGGTAAATCGGGTGTCACCGATCTCGCCGATCACTGATCGACCTTGGCGGTGACGACCATCACATCGCATCACTAACATGACTTGTTTGTCAACACCCCTACTCATATTCGCAGTGCCAATGGCGACTAAATCTCCACGTTAAGGCGGATATCCCTGCCGCAGAGGTAGTTCCGCACCGACCAACTATTGACTGTAATGTCGACTATGCGATTGGCTGTATGCAGCTGCCCCGAACACACCTTGGAGATGCCGGATGCCCACAGAGCCTCACCCGACCCCCCTGACCGGCAAATCCGTCATCATCACCGGTGCTGCCGGGGGGATCGGCCGAGCGTTGGCGGTAAGGCTCGCTGCCGCTGGCGCCAACATCACCGTCAACGACCTCGACGATGCAGGCGCACAAACAGTTGCGCGCGAGGTAAGTGGGATCGCAGTAACGGCCGACTGCGCGTCGAAGGACGGGATCGCCGCCCTGATAGCCGGCGCGACTTTGCAATACGGTCAGGTCGACGTCTTCATCGCCAACGCCGGAGTTTCAGGCGTCGGCGATATCGATGCTTCCGATGAAGACTGGCAACTGGCACTGGATGTCAATGTGATGGCACACGTTCGAGCTGCTCGACTACTCGTCCCCTTGTGGATCGGCAATGGAGGCGGCCGGTTTGTCATAACTGCCTCGGCCGCCGGGTTACTCACCATGCCGGGGGCGGCACCCTACGCTGCATCGAAGCACGCCGCGGTCGCGTTCGCCGAGTGGTTGTCCATGACGTACCGACACCGCGGCATCGTGGTGCAAGCAATCTGCCCACAAGCGGTGCGAACCCAAATGCTGGGAGGACTGGGCGCACTCGCGGAGGTCGCTGAACGCACCGGCACACTCAGCCCGGAAGAGGTCGCCGAGCAGGCGTTTCAAGGGATCCTGGATGACCGATTCCTCATCCTGCCCCACCCCGACGTGCACCGCTTCTACATGAACCGTGCGAGCGACACCGACCGCTGGCTCGGTGCCATGAATTCACTAGTGCACTCGGTCCCTGACAGCTGACCACTCGACCGTCGAGCGCCAGACCATCCGGGTCGAAACACGTGTCAGTCGCGCGAATCAGGATCGAGCCCGATCCCGCGTGCCCACAGCCGTGTGAGCGTGTCCACGGTCAGCTCATCGACAAACGAATCGCCGAACAGAAAGGCATGGCGCGCAGCCTGTTCCGCCATTCCGCCCAAGCTTGCAGCGGCCCGTTCTGCGTCCAGCTTCGGGTCGGCGAGCCCCTGCTCTTGCAGACGCCGGATGCCGGTCGTGATTCGATCCACGAAAACCGCACGTATCTGCGCCAGCAAGTCGTGGAAGTAGGGATCGCGAAACGACGCCTCTTCGATGGCTCTGAGAACACCGGCGTTACGCGCGTAGGAGGCGAAGTATCGAGTGTTCGCCGCTCGGATGCGTTCGACCGGCGATCCGCCGTCACCCAAGCCCGATCGCGTCGCCTGAAAAAGATCCCCCATCGCTGCATTGACGACCTCGCGAAAAATCGCATGCTTCGAGTCGAAGTACGTGTAGAAGGAGCCGTGGGACATAGCCGCACGCCGTGGAATGTCGGCGATCTTGGTGGAGTGGAAGCCCTGTTCCTCGAATACTTCGCGAGCTGCGTGCACTAATGCGTTGCGTGTGCGTCGACCGCGGGGAGTGGTCGGCTGGGCCGATGCAGTGTCCGGTGGCAGAACAGAAGGCTCCGCGGCGGGGCGCGGAGAGTTCGGTAAAGGAGTGACCACACTCCCAGGTTCGCACACCACAGCCGTTCGAGGCACCCCGGCACCTCCGCTGCCCACGACTGCGGCTGCATCTTCTGTCTCAACGGGCCATCAAAACGGTTGCTTCCGACACGCTCGCCGCTCGATCGGGGGCGATAGACAAACACCGGTTCCCGTGCCGGACTGATCGGCTTCGAGAACATGTCTGCGTACACCGGCACCACAGCCGAAATCGAAGGTCTCGCGATGACTGCTGCGATCGAAAACGGCAAACGCGACCTTCGCGTCAATGCCCTTCACCCCGGTGTGGTTCACACCCATGCTGAAAGAACCGATGGATTCGAGCAAAGATCTCAATCAAGCTCTGAACGATGCGGTCGGTTTCAATCCATTCCGCGCATGGGAGAGACCCAGGAGGTCTCGGAGGTTATTTCGTTTCTCCTGAGCGACAAAGCCAGCTTCGGGACCGGCGTCAGCTTGCCGGTGGACGGTGGACGGTGGACGGTGGACGGTGGACCGATCCTGGGCAAAGCCACGGCGCTCGCGTAGCAGCCCCGTCATAGTTAGTCCAGACCATCCGTCGACGCCATCGTAAATTGACGGTGGCCGACGACGAATTTTCGGCGCGGTCGCTACCTCTATTTCTGCTCCCCGACCGCAGACCACGGGTTCTAGTTTCGACTCATCAGTCAAAACCACAGCTCAGCTCTGAGCCTCCGAGACTTACCGTCGCCCTTTGCGTGACAGCCCCACGCCTAGAACACAACCGATCGCAGCCGTACTCCACAAACATCCGATACGGGTCGTACTACTGGTCGTTCCCAAATAGGTTCAGCAACAGTCTATTCAACGACACCGGGGCAGGCGCTCGAGTGCGCGCGCTTTGAAGATTTCTTCGACGGCGACAGCGCATGTCAACCCGATTGGACCGGAACAGTTCGCTGACTCGGATCTATGGACACCAGGCACTTCGCCACTACTTGACAGACCCACCCTATTGACTTAAATGTCAAGTAAAGCTACTTTACACTCCGACGCAGATCAGGCTGATCTCGTCGTACAGCGACGACTACGAATTTGCCGACTGCCTGCCCGACAGGGGCCGCGCTCTCGGCCTGCCGCCCCTGGTTCGCCGACCTCAGCGGAAGTCGCGGAGATCTGTGCTTACAACCTGCTGCGCACGCCCTATGCGTCTCCTGACCCAAGGGCATCAGTTCAGTCCAACGCTCCTTCATCGAGTTCCTCAGGCAGAAAGTCGAGCCGGGTATGGCTAGCACGGAGTACACACTCACAGAACGATTGAACCGCATTCCAGTTCTCACGAAGCGCCACAAGATATGGGGCGCAGTCGTTGCCGGCCTGCTGGTGTTCGAAATGGCTGATCTGAACGCCTTTGCCTACGTCGCCCCGACGCTACGTGAGCAATGGGGGCTGTCCGTCGATGTCGTCGCATTCATCAGCGCAAGTGCCTTTCTCGGAATGTCGCTGGGCGCAGTGGTCGGCGGAATTCTCGCTGATCGCTTCGGCCGCAAACGCCTGTTGGTGTGGGGAACGGTTTTTTACTCGGTCCTGTCGATTCTGTCCGCGACATCCAGCGGCCCCATGCAACTTGCGGCATACAGATTCTTCATCGGAGCGGGCCTCTATGCCGTGACAGTTGCGGCATTGACCTACGTTGCCGAGATGTTCCCCCGCAATTACCGCGGGAAAGTGCAGTCATTGTTGCTGGCCGTCGCACTACTGGGCATCCCGTTGATGTCCTGGCTGAGTCGCTGGGTTGTACCGATGGGCGACAACGGATGGCGCTGGGTGTTCGTCGCCGGCGGCAGTGGACTGATCGTCGCGCTGGTTGCCACACGACTGTTGCCGGAGTCGGTTCGATGGATCGAGCAGAATCCCGGGGTCACGGTCGACGCGCGAAGTGCAGAGATCGTCGACGCCATCGAACGCCAGTCGGTGCACATCGCAGGTGCCGAACTTCCCGCTCCGGTCACCGCGCAGGCAGTTCCAGCCGGTACCGCCCGCGACTTGGTGCGCAGTGGCTATCTCAAGCGGGCGGTCGTCATGTCTCTGACGCTTGCCTTCGCGACATCTGCGTTCTACGGCTACAACTCGTGGATGCCAATCCTTCTCACCGAGCATGGATTCAGCACAAGCAGCAGCTTGACCTACACGTCGATACTCGCGATCGCGGCCTGCCCTGGAGCGCTACTCGCGTTTCTGTTCATCGAGCGGGTCGAACGTCGTACCGCCATCATGGTCATCTATCTTTTGACGGCGCTACTGCTGGTCGTGTTCGGCACCACCGATTCCAACGTGGTCTTCACGGTGTCCGGAGTCGCTATCAGCCTGCTGCTCTACTGCAACACCGCGGTCATCTACACATACATCCCCGAGATTTTTCCAACTCATCTGCGCGCGTTGGGAACTGGAATTCCCAGCAGCGTGGGACGACTTGCGACAGTAGTCTGCATGTTCGCAATCGGCGCAATCCTCGGCCAATTGGGCTTCACGTCCGTGTTCGTATTCTTGGCAGCAGCGTCCGGCCTCGCCGCAGTGACCATCGGGGTTTTCGGTGAACGCACCAAAGGACGGACACTCGAGGACATCGCCGCGATCGACGGCGTCTCGACGGTGCCTTCGACACCGGTCCGATCCGCACCGACTCACGAAGCCGAGGCCTGACTCCGGGCACAGACACGTGCGCTACAGACCTACTTCGATTGCTGTTGACAGAAGGAGTACCCGGTGGAGACCAAAGTTGGAGTCGTTGGCGGTGGTTCAATGGGAGCCGGCATTGCCGAGGTCGTGGCACGCGCCGGCGACCCTGTCCTGATCCTCGAACGCGACGAAATGGCAGTTACTGCTGCTGCCGCGAGGATAGACAGTTCGCTTCTTCGCGCCGTCCACGGGGGAAAGCTCACACAAAAAGCCTGCGACGACGCACGGAGTCTGATCACCACTACGCTCTCGGTCGACGACTTCGCCGACCGGGAGCTGGTCATCGAAGCGCTTCCAGAGATCGAAGAAATGAAGTCGGAGCTCTTCCGTAGACTAGACGCTGTCGTCTCGCCCACGGCTGTTTTGGCTTCCAACACATCTTCCATTCCGATCAACCGCATCGCGAATGCGACTGCGCACCCGGAACGCGTCGTTGGGATGCACTTCTTCAATCCGGTTCCGGTAATGAGTTTGGTCGAAATAGTGGTCGGCCTGCGGACTTCGGACTCAGTGGCCGCATACGCCACGAACTACGTAGCCGAACGCTTGTCCAAAGACCCGATCCGCTCGGGCGACCGCGCTGGATTCATTGTCAACACTCTACTGGTCCCCTACCTCGTCTCTGCCATTCGGATGCTCGAGTCCGGTTTCGCCCGGGCTGAGGATATCGATTCAGGAATGGTGGCAGGATGCGGACATCCGATGGGGCCGTTGAAGCTCTGCGACACAGTTGGTTTGGACGTGATCCTGGCTGTGACGGACTCGCTGTACGACGAGTTCAGAGAGTCGCAATACGTACCGCCGCCGCTGCTACGCCGCATGGTCGAAGCCGGACGTTTGGGACGCAAGACTGGACATGGTTTCTACACCTACTGATTGCCCATTCACCGTCGTCGGACCCCGATGCCGTTTGGAGCTCAACGACGTCGATGATCGGTATCCGCATACTCGCAACCAGTGCGCTCAACCTGGCCATCGCTGAATCAGATGGCCAGGTCGGCTCGATACCGATGTTTGAGCGCGCTGCACTCGGTGCCTGACGCCGAGACGGTCGGTCCTCAGGACTTCGCAGCAGCAGTCGAGAGCAAACCGAACTCGTCGGCCAGAGATTGCATCTCGGCCAACAGGTCCTCCAGCGGGACGTCCTGAAGCCAGACGACCACACGCTCCGCGCCAGCACGGTGAAGGGCCTCGACCTCGCTGCGAGACCGCCATTGCCCCTGCAGTCCGAATACCGTCACGCTCAGATCTTCGCGGCGTCGTCCGACCTGGTCCGCGGCTGCGTGCATTTGCTGAACTCCCTCGGCAAGCTCCTCCGCAGACTGGACGATCGGGATCCAGCCGTCACCCCACTCGGCGATGCGGCGGAACACTTTCGGTGATCCCATCGAAGCCAGTAGAACCGGAGGGTGTGGTTTGCTCAATGGTTTCGGAAATGATCGAACTGGCGGAAAATCAACGTACTCCCCGTGGAACTCCGATGGGTCGGTCGTCCACAGAGCTTTCATAGCGGCGACGTGTTCGGTGACCTGGGTCCATCGCCGTTTCCAATCACCACCCATGACAACACATTCCGTCTCGTTCCAACCTGTGCCGACTCCGAGTAGGAGCCGACCGCCGCTTATGTTGTCGAGTGTTCCGATCTGCGAGCCAGCAAGAATAGCCCCTCGTTCGGCAGGAAGAAGCACTCCCGTTCCTAATTTGATCGTACTGGTGGCAGCGGACGCACGAGCCAGGCAAATCAGCGGGTCAGACTCTCTCATTACCAGCGACGGAGGTTCGTTGGCCCCTTCCTCCCACCGTCCGGGATAGTTCAAGAGGTTCTCGTCGACTGGGACAACTGGATGGTCACCCAGCCAGTAGGAATCGAACCCCAATTCTTCGGCGCGCCTTGCTACCACTGCTGGATCGTGGTCGTGATCGGCTGGGACCTGGATGATTCCGATCTTCATGCTTCTCCTGAACATTGGAGGAAGCGGTCTGAGTGTGACCGCCAACACATGACATCACCGTTTGACTTAATAGTCAAGTATGATTTCGTTGCCAGTTACACTATCGGTGCAGCGAATCGGGGAGTCCCTGCGCCAGATAAGGCCAACTTGAATTGACATGCATGTCACCTCGAGTCGTTGGTCCGTCAGTCGCTGAAGCGTTGGCGATGATGGCCGAAATGTCGACGCACCGAGCGCTACGACCTTCAAAAGGTGGCGCATCGAGCCATTGACTACCCACGAGGAGGGGAACTCCACCATGCGTGTGAGGCTGTCGGCGGATGATCGTGAGCCCGCAGAGCGTCGCGCGGCAGACATCCGATCGGAAGATCGCGAGTCGCCAGATCGCACACCGCTGCCAGCGTCGCGTGCTCGCTCAAGTGATTATGGTTGAGGGTGGGTACGCGGAGGTCGCGATGTCGCGAATCATCGCTCCGTGAAGACCTTTTCGATCGAAACACTGCAAAGCCGCTCGGGAACTAGATGCAGGTCGCGGACCGGGAAGACACGTCAGTTCATCTTTCGGCGGTACTCAACCCGAGTGATCCCATTGCCATCACCCGCAGTAGAGATTTCGTATTCTTCGACGGAGTGTTGCCTGCGCTGTATGGAGTCGAGTTGATCAATCCGAACACCGCATGGGCCTTGGTTCTGGCATCCGACTCGCTCGTTCTGGGTTCCGCGGCACACAAGCTCGAAACCCACAGCTCTACGTACTCCCGCTGCATGCGGCGAATTCGTCTTTGCGCAGATTCCGGTGCGTTGTACAGGTCGCGATCCTGAATGCGAATGAGGGCGGGTGATCCTAGAGCGAAGTCGATGTGAAAATCGATCAGCTCCGCCAGGATGATTCTATTGGTGACCACGTCAGCAGCGGTGTGACGCGCCACCACGTCACGGCCCCCGCCCAGGAGGTATTCCGAGATGTCGACCAGCAGTTCGACGAGAACTGCTTCCTTGTTCGGGAAATGTCGATACACGGCAGGGCCGCTTACTCCCGCGGCAGAACCGAGATCTTCGAGTCTGACGGACGCGAATCCCCGCGCGGCGAACAACGATGCCGCGGCGGACAAGAGCTGTGACCGTCTTTCGGCTTTGCGCTGCTCGCGCAGCGTCGTCGGTTTGGGTTCGGTGTGGTGCGTCGGTTGCGTTGTCATCGCATCATTTCTGCTCAGCCACTGGACAGTTCAGTTAATCGTAGTTTACTATACGATTAGTTACATGCGATTAACTGAAATCACCTGGTTTGACGACGACTGAGGCGCGCACCATATGGCAATCGAACTGACCGCCAACAGAACCGAGCACGAACTGCTGAGCAAGCAGCTCGCCGAACGAATCGCCCGAGCCGCGCTCGGTGGAAACGAGAAATCGCGCGAGCGTCATGTGGCTCGCGGAAAACTGCTGCCCCGCGATCGGGTGAACGAGCTCCTCGATCCCGGTAGCCCGTTCCTCGAGATCTCACCGTTGGCCGCCAATGGTCTCTACGACGACGAGTGCCCCGGTGCCGGCGTGATCGCCGGTATCGGCCGCGTCTCGGGGCGCGAATGCGTCATCGTCGCCAACGACGCCACCGTCAAGGGCGGCACCTACTACCCGATGACGGTCAAGAAGCATCTCCGTGCGCAGGAGATCGCACTGCAGAACACTCTGCCGTGCATCTATCTCGTCGACTCGGGTGGCGCATTCCTGCCGCGTCAGGACGAGGTGTTCCCCGACCGCGAGCACTTCGGGCGCATTTTCTACAACCAGGCGACGTTGAGCGCCAAAGGTATTGCACAGATCGCGGCGGTGATGGGTTCGTGCACCGCAGGCGGTGCCTATGTACCGGCGATGAGCGACGAAGCGATCATCGTCAGGAACCAAGGAACAATTTTCCTCGGCGGACCCCCGCTGGTGAAAGCCGCCACGGGTGAGATCGTCACGGCCGAGGAACTCGGCGGTGGAGACTTGCACTCGAAGGTCTCCGGAGTCACCGACCATCTCGCCGACGACGACCGCGACGCACTGAAGCGAGTCCGCGCCATCATCTCCACGCTCGGCCCGCGCACCCCGGTCCCGTGGGACATCCTCCCCACACGTGAACCCATTGCCGCTCAGACCGACTTGTACGACGTCGTTCCCACCGATCCCCGAACCCCATACGATGCGCGAGAGGTCATCACCCGCGTCGTCGACGCGGGTCGATTCGACGAGTTCAAGGCCGAGTACGGCAAGACACTCGTCACCGGATTCGCCCACATCCACGGCCACCCCGTCGGGATCATCGCCAACAACGGCGTTCTGTTCGCCGAGTCGGCCATGAAAGGTGCCCACTTCATCGAGCTGTGCGACAAGCGCAGCATCCCCTTGGTGTTCCTGCAGAACCTGTCCGGCTTCATGGTCGGCCGTGACTACGAGGCAGGCGGTATCGCCAAACACGGTGCCAAGATGGTGACAGCAGTGGCGTGCGCGCGGGTTCCCAAGATCACCGTCGTCATCGGCGGTTCCTACGGTGCGGGCAACTACTCCATGTGCGGGCGGGCCTATTCACCACGCTTCTTGTTCATGTGGCCCAACGCGCGCATCTCAGTGATGGGCGGCGAGCAGGCAGCGTCCGTCCTTGCCACAGTCCGGGGTGACCAACTGGACGCGTCGGGTAAGCCGTGGTCGGAAGAAGACCAGGAGAAGTTCAAAGCTCCCATCCGCCAGCAATACGAAGATCAGGGCAATCCCTACTATTCGACGGCCCGGCTCTGGGACGACGGCATCATCGATCCGGCCGACACTCGGCAAGTTCTCGGGCTCGCTCTCTCGGCGTGCGCCAATGCGCCGCTCGAAGCGGTCTCCTACGGCGTTTTCAGGATGTGAGTGATATGACCACCAGCACGAGGCAGATCGATACGGTCCTGGTCGCCAACCGCGGCGAGATCGCTGTACGAGTAGCGCGTACGTTGCGCCGCATGGGTATTCGGTCCGTGGCGGTGTACAGCGACGCCGACGCAGGTGCCCGCCACGTCGCCGAAGCCGACACCGCCGTGCGCATCGGACCTGCAAGCGCTCGCGAGAGCTACCTTGTCATCGACAAGGTGATCGACGCAGCGAAACGTACCGGCGCACAAGCCATTCACCCGGGTTACGGCTTTTTGTCCGAAAATGCCGATTTCGCCTCTGCGTGCGCAGCCGCCGATATCGCATTCCTCGGACCGCCGGCCCGAGCAATCGAGGTGATGGGCGACAAGATCACCGCCAAGGCGGCAGTCTCCGAGTTCGGTGTCCCCGTCGTACCCGGTATCTCTCGACCCGGCTTGACCGATCACGACCTCATCATCGGAGCCGAGGATGTCGGATTCCCTGTACTGGTCAAACCTTCGGCCGGAGGCGGCGGCAAAGGCATGCGCCTGGTCGAACGCACCGAAGTTCTACCCGCAGCGCTGGCCAGCGCGCGACGCGAGGCGGCCTCGTCGTTCGGCGACGACACCCTCTTCCTCGAGCGCTTCGTGTTGCGGCCCCGCCACATCGAGGTACAGATCCTCGCCGATCAACACGGCAACGTCATCCACCTCGGCGAACGCGAATGCAGCTTGCAGCGGCGACACCAGAAGGTCATCGAAGAAGCACCGTCGCCATTGCTCGATGAAGTCACCCGGGCTCGCATCGGCGAGGCCGCCTGCAACACTGCCCGCAGTGTCGACTACACCGGTGCCGGGACGGTGGAGTTCATCGTTTCGGCCGACCATCCCGACGACTTCTTCTTCATGGAAATGAATACTCGTCTGCAGGTCGAACACCCGGTCACCGAACTTGTCACCGGCCTCGACCTCGTCGAGTGGCAGGTCCGGATCGCCGCCGGTGAAGCATTGACGATCACGCAGGACGACATCACCTTGACCGGGCACGCAATCGAAACGCGTGTTTACGCCGAGGATCCTGGCCGCGGATTCCTCCCCACGGGAGGCACCGTCGTCGGGCTACGCGAACCCGCCGGCGAGAACGTGCGCATCGACTCCGGGCTTGCTGTCGGCACCGAAGTCGGCAGCAACTACGACCCGATGCTCTCGAAGGTCATCGCCTACGGACCCGACCGTCCCAGCGCCCTCCGCACACTCGACCGAGCGTTGTCGGAGACCGCGGTCCTCGGTGTCGTCACCAACATCGAATTCGCACGATTCTTGCTCGCGGACAACGATGTTCGCGCCGGCAAGCTCGACACCGGACTGCTCGACCGCCGCGTCGAGGATTTTATCGCAGCTCCCGTCACCGACGAAGCACTGATTGCTGCTGCCGCAGTGGATTGGCTACAGCTCTGGCGCACCGCAGGCGATGACATCTGGGCATCGCCGTCGGGATGGCGAGTCGGGGCACACACGCCGTTCGTCCTCCGCCTCGTAGTCGGCAACAGGGCCGCGCACGTATCTATCTCCGGCACACCGGACTCGGCGAAGGTCGCCATCGACGACGACCCTCCCAAGTCGCTGCACGCAGACTCCACCGCCGACATCGTGAATGTTGTTGTCGACGGCCGCCGCGAATCCCTCACGTTCGCACGAGACGAGGCCTCGACCTGGATATCGAGTTCCCGCGGAACGTGGCAACTTCGCGCCGTCGCCGAACCCAGTGTCCGCGAACAGGACGCGCACTCCGGCGATGCCGAAATTCTCTCACCGATGCCCGGTTCGATCATTGCAGTTGCGGTGGAATCCGGAGGCACCGTCGCGGCGGGCACCGCGATCGTCGTGGTCGAGGCCATGAAGATGGAACACACACTCACCACCCCGATCGACGGCACCGTCGAACTGACTGTTGCAGTGGGAGATCAGGTCCGCGTCGACCAACTCCTCGCCCGAATCGTTCCCACCGACACCGAAGAGGACCCATCATGACCGATCATCTGTCGTCCGCGAATCTGCCCGACGAGTACCAGCAGCTGGTCAAATCCGTTGCCGACTTCACCCGCACCGTCGTGGCACCGGTATCGGCGAAACACGATGCCGAGCATTCCTTTCCGTACGAGGTCGTCGCCGGGATGGCCGAGATGGGCCTGTTCGGCCTGCCGTTTCCCGAGGAGTTCGGCGGCATGGGCGGAGACTACTTCGCGCTGTGCCTCGCCCTCGAGGAGCTCGGCAAGGTCGACCAGAGCGTGGCGATGACGCTCGAAGCCGGTGTCTCGCTCGGCGCAATGCCCGTCTACCGCTTCGGCAACGACGCACAGAAGCAGCAGTGGCTCCCCAAGCTCACCGCGGGCAAGGCACTGGCCGCGTTCGGTCTCACCGAACCCGGTGCCGGCAGCGACGCGGGCGGCACCAAGACCACCGCCAAGCGTGACGGCAACGACTGGATCATCAACGGCAGCAAGCAATTCATCACCAACTCCGGCACCGATATCACCGAACTGGTGACCGTCACCGCAGTGACCGGCGTCGACGAGGCGACCGGACGCAAGCAGATCTCCTCGATCCTCGTTCCCACCGACACCCCCGGCTTCGTCGCCGAACCGGCCTACAACAAGGTCGGCTGGAACGCCTCCGACACCCACCCGCTCAGCTTCACCGATGTACGAGTCCCGCAGGAAAATCTGCTCGGCCAGGAGGGCCGCGGGTACGCGAACTTCCTGCACATCCTCGACGAGGGCCGCATCGCGATCGCCGCAGTATCGGTCGGTGCCGCGCAAGGCTGCGTCGACGAGAGCGTCAAATATGCCAAGGAACGCGAGGCGTTCGGTGCCCCGATCGCCCGCAACCAGGCGATCTCGTTCAAGATCGCCCGCATGGAGGCCCGCGCACACACCGCACGAACCGCGTACTACGACGCGGCAGCACTGATGTTGGCGGGCAAGCCGTTCAAGAAGGCCGCGTCCATCGCCAAGCTCGTCGCCTCCGAGGCCGCCATGGACAACGCCCGCGACGCGACGCAGATCCACGGCGGATACGGCTTCATGAACGAGTACGTCGTCGCACGGCACTACCGCGACAGCAAGATCCTCGAAATCGGCGAAGGCACCACCGAGGTTCAGCTGATGCTGATCGCGCGGAGCCTGGGACTATGAGCGACAAGCGGATTCGCCAACGCGGCCTGTGGTTCGAGGAGATGGAACTCGGCACAATCTACGAACACCGGCCGGGACGCACGATCACCGAGGCCGACAACACCCTATTCACGACGCAGACGATGAACACGCAAGCACTGCATCTCGACGCGGCGTTCAGCGAGTCGACGCCGTTCGGGCAGCGCCTGGTGAACTCGATGTTCACGGTCTCCACTGTCGTGGGCTTGTCGGTCGCCCAACTGACGCAGGGAACTATCGTCGCGAACCTCGGTTTCTCGGAGGTGTCGTTCCCCAAACCGCTGTTCCACGGCGACACCCTCTACGCCGAGACCGTGATCACCGACAAACGTGAATCCAAGTCCCGACCCGGCGAAGGCATCGTGACCTTCACCCACACCGGACGAAACCAGCACGGAGACATCGTCGCCGTGGCTGTCCGCAAAACCCTCGTACGATTGCGGCCCACTGAGGAACCGTCATGACGTGGTCTTCGCCTGGGCCTGCCTGGTTGTTTTGCCCGGCAGATCGACCGGAACGGTTCGCCAAGGCCGCCGCTCGCGCGGACGTTGTCATCCTCGACCTCGAAGACGGTGTGGCACCAGCAGACAAGGCCGCGGCACGAGAAGCCCTCATCTCCACACCGTTGGACCCCGCCACCACAGTGGTCAGAATCAATCCCCAGGGAAGCGCGGACTGGTCAGCCGATCTCGCTGCACTCGACCGTACTGACTACCAAATCGTAATGCTCCCCAAATGCGAGGGCCCACAACAAATCGCAGCGCTCGCTCCGCGCCTCGTGATTGCGCTGATCGAATCGCCTCTCGGTGCGATAAACAGCTACGTTGCGCTGGGTGCCAACAACGCCGTCGGAGCGATGTGGGGTGCCGAAGACCTCGTCGCGGCGCTTGGTGGTAACTCCAGTAGGTTCAACTACGGCGGTTATCGCGACGTCGCACAGCATGTTCGATCGCAAACACTCTTGGCGGCAAAAGCACAGGGCGTTTTCGCGCTGGACTCGGTGTTTCTCGACATAGGCGACCTGGCAGGCGTACGCGACGAGGCCGACGACGCTGTCGCAGTCGGGTTCGACGGCAAAGTAGCGATCCATCCCACCCAGGTTGGCGTGATTCGTGAGGCCTATGCCCCGGCCGAGACGGAAATCGATTGGGCGGGGCGTGTGCTCGCCGCGGCGGAGACCAATCGCGGTGTCTTCTCCTTCGAGGGGCACATGGTCGATGCCCCAGTCATCCAACACGCTCGTCGCATACTCGCGCGGGTACGTGAGGGAGACGTTCGACGGGCGGATCAGTCGCTGTCACCGGGGGCCTTAGATGCGTGATGACGCACCGACGCCTGGGCTCGCGCAAGGGATAGCTGTTCGATCGGCCGTCATGGGTGTCGACTTCGTTCAGGGTGCCTTCGACCACGCCCGAGGAACCGACTCGGAAGACATACAAAGTTTTGTCACAGAACATATCTGGGGCGCTTTGTGGTCGCGGCCGCAACTGGACAGAGCCCAAAGAAGTTTGGTCACTATTGGAATGCTGACCGCTCTGCGCAGCCACGACGAAGTTCGAGGACACGTTCGGGGGGCGCTCACCAACGGTCTGTCTCGTGAACAAATCACCGAGGCAATTCTCCACGCCGTGGGTTACTGCGGGGCACCCGCTGCACTTGCCGCTATGCGGGTAGTTCAACAAGTCTTCGACGAGTCGAACAACGCAGATTGACTACGGTCCAACACGTTTGCAGGAACCATCGCGTCGTACAAGGCCGTCAACAGCCGACAGTGGTAGCTCACTCTGATGGAGAAAACAGGAAACCAATGACCCACGGTAGCTACACCCGGTGGCGCACTGCTGGGCGATGCCCAGATCGATTAGTAGGCGTATTGAAATGAGTCGACACGAGTACAGCCAACCGTATCCTCGAACACTTCCCGCACCCGTAACGTTGTCGCCTGAACTGGTCGACGGGATCATGCGTCGATACCGAACCGGCACAGCGATTCTTGCGGTGCCGACCGAGGAGGTGTGGGCCTGGCAGAGGAGTGGGAACTGCCATGGTTACGCCTCGTCGGTCTTCTTTCCGTCGGAGTCACTACGTGGTCCCCAGCGACATCGAGCGGAAACGGAAGCCAAGCGCATCTGCTCGAACTGTCCAGTTCGTGTCGAATGCGCCAACTATGCACTCGCCCATCACGAACCTCACGGAATCTGGGGAGGAACGACGCCGAAAGAACGAGCGCTCATTGCGTGGGAACTGAACGGCTCTGTGAGATGAACCGGACGTGCACGTCGACCGACTTGTTCCGAAAGAGTCGGCTTTCATTTCCATCGCGAATAACACGCCCGCACCAACGTTCGCCAAATAATTCGACTTCGGTGACAGATGCCTGTCGCCCGCAACCGAATGAAAAGGACTCAACAGCATGAGCGACCCCATCTCGTCCGTGATCGTGGCCGGAGCCCGAACCCCAGTCGGCAAATTGTCCGGTGCGTTGAAGAGTTTTTCCGGTTCTGACCTGGGTGGAATCGCGATCAAAGGCGCGCTGGACAAGTCCGGTGTCGCCCCCGAGCTCGTCGAATACGTCATCATGGGTCAGGTTCTCACCGCTGGTGCCGGTCAGATACCCGCACGTCAGGCCGCAGTCTCCGCAGGCATTCCGATGCATGTGCCGGCCTTGTCGATCAACAAGGTGTGCCTGTCCGGCATCGACGCGATCGCGTTGGCAGATCAGATGATTCGTGCGGGAGAGTTCGAAGTGATTGTCGCCGGCGGTCAGGAGTCGATGACGCAGGCTCCACACATGCTCGAAAAGTCCCGCGCAGGATACAAATACGGCGATATCACCATGCGCGATCATCTCGCGTACGACGGGTTGTACGACATTTTCACCAATCAGGCGATGGGCGGGCTCACCGAAGCCTGCAATGAAGGCGCAGGCGCAAGCACCCGTGAAGAGCAAGACGCATTCGCCGCGGCATCACATCAACGTGCGGCTGCGGCGTGGAAAAACAACATCTTCGACGGCGAGGTTGTACCGGTGTCGATCCCACAGCGTAAAGGCGACCCAATCGTGGTTACTCAGGACGAGGGCATCCGCGCCGACACCACCACCGACTCACTCGCCAAGTTGCGGCCGGCGTTCGCCAAGACCGGGACCATCACAGCAGGAAACGCCTCCACGATCAACGATGGTGCGGCCGCCGTTGTCGTGATGAGCAAAGCAAAGGCCGAGACCCTCGGGCTCGGGTGGATCGCGGAAATCGGTGCCCACGGTGTCGTGGCCGGTCCTGATTCATCTCTGCAGTCTCAGCCGGCGCGCGCAATCGACAAGGCGTGCGCGAAGGAGGGGATCGATCCCAAGGATCTGGACCTGATCGAGATCAATGAGGCGTTCGCTGCCGTTGGTATCGCCTCCGCACGTGAGCTCGGTATCGACGCAAGCAAAGTGAACGTCAACGGTGGTGCCATTGCGATAGGTCATCCGCTGGGAATGTCCGGAGCTCGAATCGCACTACACCTGGCGCTCGAACTGCGACGTCGTGGCGGCGGCATCGGTGCCGCTGCCTTGTGCGGCGGCGGCGGGCAAGGCGACGCCCTCATCATCCGCGTGCCGAGACGACGATGAGCAGCGGTAGCAACGCCTCGACACCTCATCCGAAAGCAGCGCAAATGCCCTTTTTCCCTGACGTCTATCCGCCCTCGGCCGAGTTCGCCGCTCAGGCCAACGCCGGAGCCGACCTCTACGCCGCCGCCGAGAACGATCGACTCGGCTTCTGGGCCGAGCAGGCTCGCCGACTCCACTGGCACACCCCGTTCACCGAGGTACTCGACTGGTCCGACGCCCCCGTCGCC
>NZ_NOZJ01000020.1:0-85128 GCF_002259095.1 Rhodococcus sp. 05-2254-2
CTCCCCCGCTTCACCCCTCCCCCGCCGGATCAATGCGGCTTTGTTGCAGTCCAACTGACTGAAACCCACATTGATCCGCCCTGGGTGGACCCGCGAAAGGCCCGCATCGCAATCGTCGGTGCGGGTCTTTCGCCGTCGGTGTCTACAGTGGTGCGCGTGAAGTTTCGTTCTCCTGTAGTTGCCGGCGTCCTCGATCTGGCCATGGTCCTGCTGTTCGCCGCGATCGGTCGGCGCAGTCACGCCGAGGCCACCGCACTGTCCGGCCTGTTCCACACCGCCTGGCCGTTCGTCGTCGGTGCCGCCATCGGCTGGGTCGTCGCGTTTGCGCTGTACCGCAACAAGTTCGACGCTTTTCTCATCGTTCCGACGGGCATCGTCGTGTGGGTGATGACGGTTGTCGTGGGCATGGTGCTGCGTGCACTGACCGGGCAGGGAACAGCCGGGTCGTTCATCGTCGTGGCAACGCTGGCCACGGCAGTTCTGCTACTGGGTTGGCGTGCACTGGCGAAATTCGTGCCGAGCGTTCGTTGACGCCGAGTTCGTCGGGAACGGCCTCGACGCGATAGGATGATCCACGGTGCGCCGGGAAGTCTGGTCGGCAACAACTCTGTGCTGCGTACCCACTGTCTGATATTCGGTCGGTTCGCAGCTCGACGAAGCTACCGAAAGGCGTTCTCTCCGTGACAGATTCATCAACCCCGAAAACGCGATTGCCGCTGTTCTCCCGGGGCTCCTGGTCCGAGGCAGATCGCGTCGCACAGATCCTCCGCAAGGAGACCGTCGGTGGCGCACTGCTCCTCGTCGCCACCCTCATCGCCTTGGTCTGGGCCAACTCACCGTGGTCCGCTGCCTACGACTCGCTGATGAGCACCCGCGTCGGACCGTCGGCGCTGCATCTCGATCTGACGCTCTCGACGTGGGCCGCCGACGGACTGTTGGCCATCTTCTTCTTCGTCGTCGGACTCGAACTGAAGCGAGAATTCGTCGCAGGCGATCTCCGCGATCCCGCACGTGCGGCCCTTCCTGTCGCCGCGGCGATCGGCGGAATGGCAGTTCCGGCAGTCATTTTCGTGCTGATCAACCTCGGCACCGGAGACGGCGCACTGCTCGGTTGGGCAATCCCCACCGCGACCGACATCGCGTTCGCCGTTGCCGTGCTCGCCGTGATCAGCACCCACCTGCCGACCGCGCTGCGTACCTTCCTACTGACGTTGGCTGTGGTCGACGACCTCCTGGCCGTCAGTGTCATCGCCATCTTCTACACCGACGACATCAACTTCATCGCGCTCGGCCTGACACTGATTCCGCTCGCCCTGTTCGCGGTGGCCGTACAGATGCGCGTCCGCTCGTGGTGGATTCTCATCCCGCTGGCGGTCGTGACCTGGGTACTCATGCACGAGTCCGGCGTTCACGCCACCGTCGCGGGCGTGCTGCTCGGCTTCGCTGTTCCCGTGATGCGCAGCAAGGCCAACGGTGGTCCCGAAGCGGGCCCCGGCCTCGCCGAGCACTTCGAGCACAAGATTCGGCCGATCTCGGCGGGCATCGCGGTGCCCCTGTTCGCATTCTGCGCGGCCGGTGTGACCGTCGGCGGATTCTCCGGCCTGGCCAGCGCACTGACCGATCCGATCGCCATCGGCATCATCGCCGGCCTCGTCATCGGTAAGGCCATCGGCATCTTCGGCACCACCTACCTCGTATCCCGTTTCACCCGGGCGACGTTGGACGCCGGACTGAAATGGCTCGACGTCCTGGGCGTCTCGATGCTCGCGGGTATCGGATTCACCGTCTCGCTGCTGATCGGCGACCTTGCCTTCGGCGAGGGAACTCAGCGCGACGACCACGTCAAGGTCGGCGTCCTCACCGGTTCGATCATCGCGGCATCGTTGGCCGCCATCATCCTGCGCAGCCGCAACAAGGCCTACCGCGACATCCACACCGAAGAGACCCGCGACGACGACCACGACGGCATCCCGGACGTGTATCAAAAGTAGCCAGCGCTGGAATCCGGACCGCTGCGGTGACACGATGAGTCCGTGAGCGAGACCGTGCGCGAACTGTTGACCCGGCACATCGACGCTGGACTGATGCCGGGGGCAACGGCGCTCCTGGGTGGCCCCGATGCGGAACCCGTCGCGGTCGGGTCATCGGCGGTCGGCGGTCCACCGATGGCGGTCGACGCACTGGTCCGGATTCAGTCGATGACCAAGATCGTCACCGGCGTGGCCGCCCTGCGGCTCGTGGAGGCGGGCCGGCTGACGCTCGACGACGACGTCGTACCCTGGCTTCCCGAACTCGCCGACCGCCCTGTGCTCACCCGTCCCGACGCTGCACTCGACGACACCGTTCCGCAGGACCGGCCGATCACGTTGCGGCACTTGCTCACCAACACCAGTGGGTACGGAATTCAGATGGGAGACACCCCGCTTGCTCGGGCGATGCGGGCCAACGACACGGAGGCCGGCCCCGCGCCGTCTCCGCTCGGCGCAAACGAGTGGTTGGCACGCATGGCGGATCTTCCGCTGACTTTTCAGCCCGGTACCGGGTGGCGCTACCACCACGGCTTCGCGATCCTCGGCATCCTCGTCTCTCGTATCGTCGGCCGGTCTCTGCAGGATCATCTCCGCGACGACCTGTTCGGGCCGCTCGACATGCCCGACACCGGACTGTGGGTACCCACCGACCGATGCCATCGCCTGACGGCGGCCTACCGGTACGAGGACGGGTCGTTGATCGAAACCGAACCCGCCGCGGGCGGACCCTGTGCGGGACCGCCCCCAGTCGACGTGAGTCACGGCGAGCTGGTGTCGACCGCGACCGATTTTCACCGCTTTCTCCGTGCGATCCCGACGTCCGTGTCGACCGAGCACCTGGAGCTGATGACACACGACCAGGTGCCCGCGTCGATCAAGACCGACGAGAGTTTCTACCCGGGCTTCTGGCCGGGTACGGGGTGGGGATTCGGCGTCTCGGTCGTCACCGAAGGAGAGCACCTCGGCCGTTACGGATGGTCCGGCGGGCAGGGCACCGACTTCTTCGTCGACCCGGACGGGACGGTCGGCATCCTGCTGACGCAGACCGAATTGTGCGAGGCCACCTTCGCGCTGCTGTCGGAGTTCCAGGAACTGCGCTGACAGGATCGACGCCGAGTCGAGTGCAGCACCTACAGTTGTCGCCGTGATCGACGATCGGTTCCCGGCATGACGAATCCGCCATCGCTCAGCCGTCGACTCGGGCTGTTCGACGCCATCGCCATCGGTGTCGGTTCGATGGTCGGAGCCGGGGTGTTCGCGGCGTTCGCTCCCGCATCGGCCGTCGCGGGCGCGGGTCTGCTGATCGGTCTCGCCATCGCCGCGGTCGTCGCGTTCTGCAACGCCACCTCGTCGGCTCAACTCGCCGCGCAGTATCCGACGTCGGGCGGAACGTACATCTACGGCCGAGAGCGGCTCGGCGAGTGGCCCGGCTTTCTGGCCGGGTGGAGCTTCGTAATCGGCAAAACCGCCAGCTCCGCAGCCATGGCGCTGGTGTTCGCGGCCTACGTCGCACCTGTCGGGTACACGAAAGTCGTTGCTGTGCTTGCCATCGTTGCGTTGACGGCAGTGAACTACTTCGGCATCACCCGCACGGCCGTGCTGACGAAGATTCTGGTCGCCGCCGTGCTCACCGTGCTCGTCGTGGGTGTCGTCCTGGGACTCACGGGCTCGATCGAGCCGAACGTCGCCGGGCTCGGCTCGTTCGCCGACAGTGGGTGGTACGGAATTCTGCAGTCGGCCGGCCTGTTGTTCTTCGCCTTCGCCGGCTACGCGCGCATTGCCACCCTGGGCGAGGAGGTCGTCCGGCCCGAGCGCACCATTCCGCGCGCCATCGTCTCCGCCCTGGGTATCGCACTACTGGTCTATGCGGTGATTGCACTGATCCTGTTGTCGGTACTGGGCTCCGACTCACTGGCGTCGTCGTCGGCTCCTCTGGTCGATCTGGTTGTGGCATCCGGACATTCGTGGGCGTCACCGCTGATGCGCATCGGCGCGGCGTTGGCCGCGCTGGGAGCCCTCCTCGCGCTGATCGCAGGCATCGGCCGCACGTCGCTGGCAATGGCCCGCCACGACGACCTGCCGTCGTATCTGACCGCGGTCCATCCCCGCTACTCGGTTCCGCATCGCGCCGAGTTCACTCTGGCAGTGATCGTCTGCGTCCTCGTTCTCGTCGTCGATCTGCGCAATGCCATCGGCTTCTCGTCGTTCGGGGTGTTGCTGTACTACCTGGTTGCGAACCTGAGCGCCCATACCCAGGACACCGAGAACCGGCGGTACCCCAAGGTTCTGCAGATCGTCGGCAGTATCGGCTGCGTCGTCTTGATTGCGACGCTGCCCGCCACCTCCATTGCCGTCGGAACCGTCGTGGTCGTGCTCGGTGTCGCCTACCGACTGATCCGCGTTCGGCAACTGTTCACTTGACGGCTGGTTCGATGAACGTCAATATAGACGCATGTCGAACCAAGACCGGTCGTCCGTCGACGGCGAGTGCTGCTCGCCGCTGATCCACGAACCCCTGACCGAGGATTGGGCCGGAGATCTGGCCCGGATGTTCAAGGCACTGGGAGATCCAGTCCGCCTGCGTCTGCTCAGCCTCGTTGCCAGCCATGCAGGCGGCGAAGCGTGTGTCTGCGATATCTCCCCCGCATTCGACTTGTCGCAGCCCACCATCTCCCATCACCTCAAGGTGTTGCGCGAGGCGGGGCTGCTCGACTGCGAACGGCGCGGCACCTGGGTCTACTACTCGGTCGTTCCCGCTGCGCTGCAGCAACTGTCGGCAGTGCTGAACGCTGCGGAGTCAACGGAGGTCATGGCATGAGTACGACGACCGATACCGCCGTAGTCGGCAAGCTCTCCACCCTCGACCGGTTCCTGCCCGTATGGATCGGCGTGGCCATGGTCGTCGGCCTGATCCTCGGACGCATGATCCCCGGTCTGAACGACGCACTGTCGTCCATCTCCATCGACGGCGTGTCGCTCCCGATCGCCATCGGCCTGCTGATCATGATGTACCCGGTGCTGGCCAAGGTGCGCTACGACCGCCTCGACACCGTCACCGGCGACAAGCGACTACTGATCGGGTCGCTGGTCCTCAACTGGATCCTCGGTCCGGCCCTGATGTTCGCTCTCGCATGGCTTTTCCTGCCGGATCTACCCGAATACCGCACCGGGCTCATCATCGTCGGTCTGGCCCGATGCATCGCGATGGTCATCATCTGGAACGACCTCGCCTGCGGCGACCGAGAAGCCGCCGCGGTTCTGGTGGCGATCAACTCGGTGTTCCAGGTCTTCATGTTCGCCATCCTCGGATGGTTCTACCTGTCGGTCCTGCCCGGCTGGCTCGGGTTGGAACAGACGACCATCGAAGCCTCGCCCTGGCAGATCGCGAAATCGGTGCTGATCTTCCTCGGAATCCCGCTGATTGCGGGATTCGCCTCGCGCTTCTTCGGTGAACGCGCCAAGGGCCGCGAGTGGTACGAGGAGAAGTTCATCCCCAGGATCGCCCCGTGGGCGCTCTACGGCCTGCTGTTCACCATCGTCATTCTCTTTGCGCTGCAGGGTGATCAGATCACGTCACAGCCCTTCGACGTGGTGCGTATCGCGCTGCCTCTACTGGTGTACTTCGCGGTGATGTGGGGCGGCGGCTACGCCCTCGGTGCCGCGATGGGTCTGGGCTACGAGCGCACCACCACCCTCGCGTTCACCGCTGCAGGCAACAATTTCGAGCTCGCCATCGCCGTCGCGATCGCGACCTACGGCGCGACATCCGGGCAGGCACTCGCCGGAGTCGTCGGACCACTCATCGAGGTGCCGGTACTGGTCGGCCTCGTCTACGTCTCGCTCGCACTGCGTAAACGCTTCGCCCCGAGTTCGTCCGCGACCACAGCGACAAAGGAGTCCTGATGTCCGACAACCTTTCTCCCAGCAGCCACCGCGCCCAGCCCGAACTGTTGATGCCCCAAGCAATTCTCTCGCGCACCGCAGAGAGACTCGCTGCGGAATACGAGGGCATCTTCTCCACCCAAACCGTCGAGCGTTACGTCTTCGAGTCCTACACCGCACTGCGTCGAACCTCGAAGATTCACACGCACCTGACCACTCTGGCCGGCAAGTTCGCCGCGGACCGTCTCACTGCACTCGCCCAATCACAGGGTGACGCACCGAAACTCGTGCCCGAGGTGCTGTTCATCTGCGTCCACAATGCCGGACGCTCCCAGATGGCCGCGGCCTTGCTCGAACACCACGCACGGGGACTGGTCCACGTCCGATCCGCGGGCTCGGCCCCGACCTACGAAATCAACCCGATCGTCGTGCAGGCGATGGAAGAACTCGACATCGACCTGGGCAGCGAATTCCCCAAGCCGTTGACCGACGACGTCGTCGCCGCCGCAGATGTCGTGGTGTCCATGGGATGCGGCGATGCGTGCGCGGTCTACCCCGGCAAGCGCTACCTGGACTGGCAACTGACCGACCCCGACGGCAAATCCATCGACGAAGTGCGTCGCATCCGCGATGATCTCGACGCGCGTGTCCGCCAACTGCTCACCGAGCTGACCACCACCACCGTACCGGCCTGAGGCATCGGCCTCCGCGCTCGAAAGGCATACGACTCCATGTCCGACACACCCAGTGTTCTCTTCGTCTGCGTCCACAACGCCGGTCGATCTCAGATGGCCGCCGGTTTTCTGTCCCACCTCGCCGGCGATACCGTCGAAGTGCGTTCTGCCGGTAGCGCACCCGCAGAGACCATCAATTCCGCGGCGGTCGAGGCCATGGCCGAGGTCGGCATCGACATCTCGTCGCAGTCTCCGAAGATCCTCACACCCGAGGCCGTCGAGACATCCGACGTCGTCATCACCATGGGCTGCGGCGACGCCTGCCCGGTGTTCCCCGGAGTGAGTTACCGCGATTGGGCACTGGCCGATCCGGCGGGCAAAGGCGTCGAGGCGGTGCGGCCGATTCGCGACGAGATCAGAGGCCGAATCGAGGACCTGATCGCCGAACTGGTTCCGGCAAAGCAGAGTTCCGCGTCATGACGACACCCAGCGTGCTGTTCGTCTGCGTCAAGAACGGCGGCAAGTCTCAGATGGCCGCCGGTCTGATGCGTAAGGCGGCGGGCGGTTCGGTGGAGGTGCACTCGGCCGGAACGAAACCGGGAGGTGCCGTCAACGCACTGTCGGCCGAGTCTCTTCTCGAAGTCGGCGTCGACCTGTCGGGCGAAGCACCCAAGCCGATCGATCCCGATCTGCTCGCCCGCATGGACTACGTCGTCACCCTCGGCAGCGAGGCACATGTGGAACCAGTGGACGGTCCGACGTTCGAGAACTGGAACACCGACGAGCCGTCCGAGCGCGGTATCGACGGCATCGAACGCATGCGTCTGGTCCGCGACGATATTGCCGCTCGCGTCGAGGAACTCGCATCTCGCATGCGCGGCACCGACGCTTGACTCGAATGAAGTACGACGTGGTGGTGATCGGCGGCGGTCAGGCAGGACTGGCCGCTGGGTACTACCTGCGACGAGCCGGGCTCGACTTCGTCGTTCTCGACGACCAGACGCATGCCGGAGGGTCCTGGCAGGACTACTGGCCGTCGCTGCACCTGTTCTCACCGGCGGAGTACTCGCGACTCCCCGGCTGGCCGATGCCTCCGTGGCACAACGGTTTCCCACCCGCGTCTCATGTGGTCGACTACATGCGAGCGTACGAGAAGAAGTACGAACTGCCGGTGCACCGGCCCGTCCGGGTGACGGCCGTGCAGCGGGTCCCGGGCGGCTACCGAATCGACACAGATGGTGAGTCGTACACCGCCACAGCAGTCGTCAACGCGACGGGAACATGGTCTCGGCCCTTCTGGCCGAGCTACCCGGGCATGCGTGAATTCGATGGGACCCAACTGCATGCCGCCGACTACCGCACACCGGATCGATTCGTGGGCAAGCGGGTAGGAATCGTCGGGGGCGGAAACTCGGCTGCTCAGATACTTGCCGAGATCTCCACCGTGGCCGAGACCCTGTGGTTCACCGCCCGCGAACCGAAATTCCTGCCCGACGACGTCGATGGGCGCGTGCTGTTCGATGTCGCCAGCGACCGCGCCCGAGCGCTGGCAGCGGGTGACTCCGATACCGGCGGGGTCGCAGGCTTGGGTGACATCGTCATGGTCCCGCCGGTAAAGGAGGCCAGGGATCGCGGCGTCCTGCAGGCCCGGCCGATGTTCACGGCGATCACAACCGACGGCGTGACGGACGGGCACACGACGGAGAAACTGGATGCGATCGTCTGGTGCACCGGCTTTCGGCCCGCGCTGCGGCATCTGCAGCCGCTGCATCTGCACACCGACGGACCTCGGATCACGTTGGAAGACAATCATATTCACGACGAGTCGACCCTTATGTTCCTGGGGTACGGCGACTGGACCGGACCGGCATCGGCAACGCTCATCGGCGTCGGCCGTACCGCACGCGCAGCAGTGAACACTCTCGCTCGACGAGGAAAGGTAGATCAGTCATGAACGAATACCCCGTAGTAGTGATCGGCGCAGGACCCATCGGTCTCGCCGCCGCAGCACATCTCACCGAAACCGGCTCTGCCGTCGTCGTTCTCGAACGCGGGCCGTCCGCGGGCGCGGCAGTGTCCGAATGGAACCACGTGCGATTGTTCTCCCCGTGGTCCGAGGTAGTGGACCCCGCTGCCGCACGGTTGCTCGAGCCGACCGGCTGGACCGCACCGGACGGCGACACCTACGCCACCGGTCGCGAATGGGTGGAGCGGTACCTCGCGCCCCTCGCCGCTGTCCTCGGAGACGCTGTTCGAGTCGATTCCGAAGTGGTCGGTGTAGCCCGCCGTGGACGCGACCGCGTCGTCGACGCCGGCCGCGACACCGAGCCGCTGTCCGTGCACATCCGGCATTCCGACGGCAGCGAGGAACGTGTTCTCGCCCGCGCGGTCGTCGACGCGTCGGGCACCTGGGGATCTCCGAATCCACTGGGTAGCGAGGGGCTTGCGGCCATCGGCGAGAAGTTCTCCGCCGACAGAATCGACTACCGGGTCCCCGATCTGACCGATCCGGCGATTCGCGCCCAGTTCGCGGGCAAGCACACGGTCATCGCTGGCAGCGGCCACTCCGCCCTGACCGCCATCATCACCTTCGCCGAACTCGCTGCAGAGGAACCGGGAACGACGCTCACCTGGGCCGTGCGCCGAGGCGTCACCGCAGACGTGTTCGGCGGCGGCGAAGCCGACGAACTCGCCGCCCGCGGCGCGCTGGGACAACGCGCCAAGAATGCCGTCGACGACGGCTTCCTCACCGTGCAATCCGGATTCCGCACCGAAACCGTTGCGGTCGAGGGTGATCGGATGACCCTCGTCGGCGATACCGGCGCTCGCATCGGAGATGTCGATCGCGTAGTCGCACTCACCGGCTTCCGACCGGATCTGTCGTGGTTGTCCGAGGTTCGCCTCGATCTCGATCCCACCCTGCAGGCACCCAAGTTCGTCGCCGAATTGGTGGACCCCAACATGCATTCGTGCGGATCGGTGTCACCGCACGGAGTCGAAGAACTCACCCAACCCGAGCCCGGCTTCTACCTGGTGGGTATGAAGAGCTACGGCCGCGCGCCGACGTTCCTTGCAATGACCGGATACGAGCAGGTTCGCAGCATCGCAGCCGAACTCGCCGGAGACCACGAGGGCGCACGAAAGGTCGAGCTGACACTGCCCGACACCGGCGTCTGCGGCGGCGCGGGCCTGTTCGACGAGCCCGACGCCCCGTCGAGCGGCGGTTGCTGCGGTGCCCCTGCTGCGCCGGAGTTGATCACTCTCGGCGCACCGTCGCGCAAGTAGCGAACAGGTGACCGCCCGTCAGCCGAAGGCCTGATACCCCAGCCATCCGGCGAGACCCAGTCCCAGAATCCCGACGCCGACGCGCAGGATGATCGGCGAGATCACCTTGACCGTCGGTGGCCCGCAGGCACCGCCGACGAAACATCCGATGGCCAGCGCAAGTGCCGCCCACCAGTGCACCTGACCGAAGAACGAAAAGATGATCGCCGCAATCAGATTGGCAATGCCGAGGAAGAAGCTCTTCAGAACGCTTGCGCGCCAGAAGGTATCCGAAGTGCAGATCAACGCCAACGCCAGAAAGATGACGCCTGCCCCGGCCCCGAAGTAGCCGCCGTAGATCGCCACGGCGAACAGGGCCAGCGGATAGAGCGTCGGAAACTCTCTGCCGCCGGACAGCTTTCGAATACTCGGCTGCAGCAGGAGCGCGATGGCTGCCATCGCCACCAGGAACGGTACGACCACCTCGAACGAACCGTCCGGCGTATTGAGCAACAGAACCGCACCGGTGGTACCGCCGAGAGCCGAGTAGATCGCGTACCGAACCAGCTGCTTGCCGTCCTTGGCGAGCTCGGCCGAGGAACTCGCCGTCGCCCCGACACCGGCCGCGACCAAGGCGACCGTGTTCGTCACGTTCGCAGACACCGCTGGCAGACCCACCGCAAGCAGCGCAGGGTAGGAGACCAGCGATGCGAGCCCGGTGACGAACCCGATGAGCCCGGCGAAGAACCCGGCCACCACCAGGAGTCCGAAATCGAGCACAGTCACCGAATAAAACTACCGTGCCTAACGATCGACCCGAATCCCTGGTCATTTCGCAGGCTCCATTCCTGCCCTACTCGACGGGGTTCGCCATCTCCTGCAGCAACCGGCTCGTCATGCGCACTGCCTGATCCCCGCCGTCCGCATCCTCGATGTAGACCGCGAACGCGACATCACCGCTGGTGGCGAGCACGAAGCGATCGTCGCCACTTTCCCCGGCGAATCCCTGCACCCCGTCGAACGTGTCGAGACCGCTGGTGCGGGACGAGTCGGCAAGTATGCCGCGCAACCGATTTGCTGCATCCGACCCGAGTGCCCGGGACTCACGATTGGCGACCGCGGTCTGACCGGCGACGATCGTCGGAGTCGGAGCGCTGCCCCGTGAGATCGCGGCCGCCATCTGTGCGAGACCGAACGGAGTCACGGTCGCCTCGTCACCGGAGGCGGTCGACACGGCCCTGATACCGTCGATCGCGCTGCGACTGTCGGCGGGAGTTCCGGTGTAGGCGTCGAGTCCGGGCATCGAGTAGCTGACACCGAGACCCAGTGCCGCAGCTGCATCCTCGGCGCTGTCGTCGCCGCGATCGGACTGTGCCGCCTTGACCAACTCCGACGCGGTGCCGGCCGGGTAGGAGCCCCCGAACACCACGTCGCCCTGCTCGTTCGCGTAACTGTTCTGTGCCGCAGCGAGAATGGCACCGGTCGAGGTGGACAGGGCGACGATCGACGCCGACGACCCCGCCATGACCACCGCATTCTCGGCGGCGAGTTGAACGCGCGGATCGAGCGTTGCGTGCAGGTCAGGACCACCAGGGCCCTGGAAACCGACACGGCGCTCACCGATTCCGTCGACGGTGTAGGTGTCGACGGCCCAGCCTGCGGTGGCGTCGCGCCCTTCCTGCCATGCACTTCGCAACGAGTCGAGCACGGGTGAGGTGATCCGACGGTCGTCGACGATGAGCTTGGGTTGCGGAGAAACCACCACTCCCGGCACGGCACGCAGGTCGTCTTCGAGGACGGCGAAATCGTCGTCGCGCAGGGTCACTGCGGTGATCGGTGCACCGCCGGACGAGTTCAGCTCGGCCAGCATCGATTCGGAGGTGATGAGCGGTGCGACGACATCGATGACGTCTGCGAGTTGCGCGGTGGACGCCGCCGGATCGCTCGTCTGCGCCGGGTCGAGGGAGATGGCGTTGATGGTTCGCTCGCTCATCAGCACGTTGTTCGCGGCGTCGAAGATCAGCGGCGGGGCAGCGTCGGTCCGGGTGTATCGAACCGATCCGCCCGAGGTGAGGTCCGGGACGAGAGTGGCCGGATCCCACGCTATGCGCCAGCCGACGCTGAGCTTCTTGGTCGAGCCCTGAGCGCTGTACTTCCAGTCCTTGCCCTCACCGAAGTTCCACGCCGACGCGAGAGTGAAGTAGCCACTTTCGTCGGAGAGGTCCATGTACTGGGTCAGGTCGAAATCCCCGGTGGACATGCCGTCGGCCGACAAGCCGTCGAACATCTGGTTCAGCGCGGCCGTCGCGGCGTTGGGGTAGGTCGTCATCGCGGCAGCAGCAGCGACGTCTCGGTTGTCCAGGGCATCGACGAATTTCGAGACCAGCACCTCTGCCTCGCTCGGTGGGCGATCGACCATCCAGAACGCTGCCGAGACCGTCAACGTCGCCGATGCTGCAACGGCGACGAGGTAGCGACCGCGGACCTTGCGCGGGCCACGACGGGCACGACTCATAGAACTCATGAGTCACAATATTCACTGTAGTCACATGAGTAACAAGCACGGGATTCATACGAGCCGGTCACGATTGGGATACGCCCCGGTTGGTTCCGGACCTGGACTAGCGCAGAAAACGACCCGCAGCTTCGATGGCCGGGGTCGAACTGCCTGCGTCGTTGACGAACACCGCGAACGCGAGATCGCCGGAGATACCGACGAACCAGCCGTGCGCTCCTTCGTTGTTCGCACCGAATTCGGCGGTGCCGGTCTTGCCGAGCAACCCTGGGATGTCGTTCAGCGCTGTGGCCGTTCCGCCGGTGATCGTCTCGCGCATCATGGCTTTGATCTGCTCGGTGACCTGGGGGTTCACCGCTGCCGGCTGCATGTTTCCCACTCCCGGCTCACTGGGGACCACCGTCGGTGGGAGCAATCCGTTGTTCGCGATCGACGACGCGACCAGCGCCATTCCGAACGGCGACGCGGTCACCTGCCCCTGACCGATGGCGGATTCGACCCGCTGCGCCGGGGTGTCGGCGGACGGCACCGACCCGGTGACGGTCGTCAGACCGGGGGTTACGTAGTCGACGCCGAGGCCGTACTGCGCGGCCGCGTCGGTCAGTCCGTTCGGTGGGAGTGCCACGCCCAGGCGGCCCATCGTCGTGTTGCAGGACCTGGCGAAAGCGGTGTGCAGCGGCACGTTGCCGAGATCGAAGTTGTCGTCGTTCGGGATCTGCCGACCCTCGATGTTCTCGGTCGCCGGGCACGGCAGCACGGTATCGGGGGTGACTGCACCGGACTGCAGTGCAGCCGAGGTGGTCACCGTCTTGAACGTCGACCCCGGCGGGTACAGACCGGTGAGGGCGATCGGACCCTCGGCGTCCGCGGCGGCGTTCTGCGCCACGGCGAGAACCGCACCCGTCGACGGCCGAAGTGCAACGATGGCCGCCTGCTGCGGCAGCGACGCGAGAGCATTCTCGGCTTTGAGCTGCAGTGCCGAATCCAGGGTGGTCGCGATGTCGTCTCCCGTTGCGGCGTCGCGGCCGGCAAGCGGGGTGATGGAGCCGTCCGCGGCAACGGCCTGCACAGCCCATCCACGATTGGCGGCCTGCTCCTGCTCCCACAGCGTCGTCAGGTCGTTGAGGACCGGCGAAACGAGGTTCCGGTCGGTGGCGAGCAGCCGCGTCTGCGGAGCCAGCGTGACTCCGGGGACGGTCGCGAGCTGAGCACCGATGGGGTCGATATCGGACTGACGAAGGGTGACGATCGTCGCTGAGTCACCTTGCGCGCCGGCAACAGTCGCTGCCACCGATTCGGCCGTGACACCCGGAACGACGGAGCCGACGAGATTCGCGACCGCTGCCGGATCGGCCGTCGCATCGGCGTTGACGAGGGTCACCACCTGCTGCGACATCAGCTCGACGCCGTTGTCGTCGAAGATGCGCGGTGCGACGAGCGCATCGGTGGGAGTGAAACGCACCGACGAGTCGGCGGTCAGGCCCGGAACCAACATCGCCGGATCCCAGGTGATCTTCCAGCCCTGCTCGGTCTCGGCCGCTGTCGCAGAGGTGGTGTAGCTCCACTCCTTCGGTTCGCCGTCGGGTTCGGCGGTGCCGTCGGTGGTCGTCGAGAAGCGCCAGCCGGCATTCAACGTGAACGTGCCCGCATCCTCGTTGGCGTCGACTGCCTCGAAATCGGGAGTTGCCGTCACCGTACCGCCGGCCGAAAGCCCGTCGTACAGCCCGGTGAGCGCCGCCGTCGCGCCGGCCGGGTCGGTGGTCAACGCGGCCGCCTGATCGATGTTCGAGCTGTTCACCGCCTCCGCGAACTGCTCGGCGACAGTCTGCGGCTGATCCGGCCCACTCTGCCCGCAAGCGGCGAGCACCAATGCCAGTACGGACACGATCGCGGCCAGAGTCGTCGGTCTTCTCGAAGTGCGCACGGGGTCGATCATGCCCCAGTGCATCCGCGAAACACCGGTGGCACGATCTCGAAATAAGATGTAATTATGTAATCAGTCTTACAACGTCCATCGAGGAGTCCCCATGAAACCCAACGGACGCTCGTTCGGTCGCCCCGGCGGCTGGCAGCACGCAGACATTCCGGATGCCACCGATGCAGCCGATTGGTTCGGTGGCCGCCTCCCGGACACCTGGTTCGACGGTGCCGCCTCGGTCGAGGTCGACCGAGAGGAAATCGTCGTCGTCGGGACACTGCCCGTGGAGCAGGACAGTTCATCCGCAGCCACCGAGGGCCGCATCGCGCGATTCCGCGAAACCACCCGGGGCGACCGCATGCAGATCGCCGACGAGGCAGAGAAGCGATACGGCCGCAAGGTCGCGTGGGGAGTTCGGACCGGGTCCGAGGTGGTCCTGTTCACCCACCTCGCCGTCCCGGTCATGACACGCCTGCGTCAGCCCGAGCGTCGCGTGCTGGACACTCTCGTCGACGCCGGCGTCGCCCGCTCCCGGGCCGACGCTCTGGCCTGGGCCGTGAAGCTCGTCGGCGAGCACACCCAGGAGTGGCTCGACGAATTGCGTGGCGCCATGACGACGGTCGACGAACTACGCAAGAAGGGCCCGTCGGTGTAATTCGCTTGCGTGGCCATCGGGTTCGGGGCTAGCGTGGCCTTCGCCTTGCTGCCCACAGATTCGGAGAGGCCATTGCTCTTCCAAAGGTTCTAGACGCCTGCAGATCGTCCGCATGCACACCTTTGGAGCAACCATGCCTCATTCATCCTCCCTCTCTGTCTCGAATCTGACGTTCGCCTGGCCGGACGGCGCCCCCGTGTTCGACGCCATGTCAGCCATCTTCCCCAGCGGCACAACAGGTCTCATCGGTTCCAACGGTGCCGGCAAGTCGACCCTGCTGAGATTGCTCGCCGGGGAGTTGACGCCGCAGCGCGGTTCGATCTCGATTCCCGGCGTGCTGGGCCATCTGCGCCAGGACGTCGCACTGGACCCCGATCTGCCCGTGGATCGGGTGCTGGCGATCGATTCGGTGCGAAAAGCATTGCATCGCATAGAATCCGGCTCCTCCACCGAGGACGACTTCGCAGTTGTCGGATCGGCGTGGGACGTCGAGGAACGCGCTCTGGCCCTGCTGAACAAGCTCGGCCTCGGCAGCATCGTCGGCTCTGTGGGCGACCTCGATCGCCGCGTCGGCACCCTGTCGGGCGGTGAGACGACGCTGCTGGCACTCACCGCGCAATTGCTCGCCCAGCCCGAGGTACTGCTACTGGACGAGCCGACCAACAATCTCGACCACGTTGCGCGAGAACGGTTGTACACGGCAGTCGACGGCTACCCCGGTGTGCTGATCGTGTGCACTCACGACCTCGAGTTGCTCGAACGCGTGGACACCATCGCCGAGGTGCGAGCGGAGCGCAGCGGAGTGTCCCGGTTGCGCATGTTCGGCGGCAACTACCAGCACTACCGAGAGGTGATCGACGCGGAACAGCAGGCGGCACGGGCGACGATCCGCGATGCGAAGAACGATGTTCGCAAGCAGGAACGCGAATTGATCGACACCCGAATCAAACTCGACCGACGTCTGCGCTTCGGCAAGAAGATGGAAGAACAGAAGCGCGTGCCACCGATCCTTGCGGGCCGACGCAAGCGGGCCGCCCAGGAATCGGCAGGCAAACTCCACGGAACCCACAGCGACCGCGTCGACGACGCCCGATCGTCCCTGTCGGCCGCCGAGGATCTCCTGCGCGACGACCGCGAGATACGCGTCGACCTCCCGGCGACGAAAGTCCATCCCGGGCAGGTGGTTCTGACGCACGAGGCCGTGCACATCGTGGGCCCTGAGCGCATTGCGCTGATCGGACCGAACGGCAGCGGCAAGACCACGCTGCTGCGGGCCCTGGACGCCACCGGGGCAGAGGTGCCGTGGAAGTATCTGCCGCAGCGACTCGACATCTTCGACGAATCCCGCACCGTCGCCGAGAACGTTGCCGACGTCGCTCCGCAGGCCACGGCCGAACAGATCCGCGGCCAACTCGCCCGCTTCCTGTTCCGCGGATCCGACGCCGACGCCGTCGTCGCCACCCTCTCCGGCGGCGAACGACTGCGGGCCGCACTGGCCCGAATACTGCTGGCCGAGCCTGCTCCAAAGCTCCTGATACTCGACGAGCCGACCAACAACCTCGACATCACCAGCCGACAACACCTCATCGACGCGCTCGACACATTCGAGGGTGCACTGATCATCGCCAGCCACGATCGACCGTTCCTCGACGCCATCGGACCCACCCGCACCGTCGACCTCACCCCGACCGCCGAGACTCCCGAGTCCGCCGAACAAACGCCCGCCAGTGGGGAGTCAATGTGACATCCAGTGGACGCGGGAGTGGAGCCTGCGAAACGACCCACAGGCGCAGTTTGGGGGTCAATGTCACATTGAGTGGACTTCTGGGGCGAGGATTGCGGGGTGGAGTACGCCTCGAATGCCGACGATGGGACACAGATCGCGTACACGGTGGTGGGGTCCGGGCCTCCGTTGTTGATGGTGCACGGCAGTTTTCTGACGCACACGATCTGGCGGACGTTCGGCTATGTGAAGGCGCTGCGCGGGGCTCGGCAGTTGATTCTGATCGACAGTCGCGGGCACGGCCGCAGCGAGAAACCCCGCACTCCCGACGCGTATGCGATGAGCACGATCGTCGGCGATCTGACGGCGGTGCTCGACGCCGTGGGCGCGGAGACCGTCGACTATCTGGGGTATTCGTTCGGGGCTCGGGCCGGGTTGGCGCTGACGGCAGCGACTCCCGAGCGAGTGCGATCACTGGCCGTCGGCGGCGGTAGTCACGGCGCTCAGGCCGGCGCGTTCGATCGCCTGTTCTTCCCCGGATGCGCAGACGTGTTGGAGCAAGGCGGCATGGACGGGTTCCTCGAGGCATGGAACAACCACCGCATGTTCCCGATCGACAACGGCACCCGAGCGGTGTTCTCCGCCAACGACGCCCAGGCCATGGCCGCGTACATTCGGGCGTCCGACGCCGATCCCGGCCTACCCGACGACGCGTTGCAGCAGTTCACCCAGCCGTCGCTGTTCTACGTCGGCAGTCAGGACGGCACCAGGCTCGACGACACCCGAGCTGCCGCAGCGCTGGTCCCGAACTCCGAATTGCATGTCATCCGCGGATTCGACCACGCGACGACGATGGCCGCCACCCCGGAAGTGCTCGGGATCCTCGAACGGTTCTGGGACGAGTGACCTCGGTGTCACATCACCTCTTCAGTGCAGGGAACTGGTCGTCACGCCACTCGGTCTCCAGCGGTCCGACGGCCGCGTCCTCGCGGGCGCGCAGTTCCACTCGGCGGATCTTGCCGGAGATGGTTTTCGGTAGCTCGAAGAACTCGATTCGGCGCACACGCAGGAACGGCGCAAGGTGCTCGCGGGCGTACTTGAGGATCTCGAACGCTGTGTCCTCGTTGGGTTCCCAGCCCGACGCCAATGCCACATACGCCTTGGGGACGGCCAGTCGCGTCTCGTCGGGGGCGGGCACCACCGCGGCCTCGGCAACGGCGGGGTGTTCGATGAGCACGCTTTCGAGCTCGAACGGGGAGATCTTGTAGTCCGAGGCCTTGAACACGTCGTCGGTGCGGCCGACGTAGGTGATGTAGCCCTCGGAGTCCCTCGATGCGACGTCGCCGGTGTGGTAGTAACCGTCGGCCATGACAGCGGCGTTGCGTTCGGGGTCGCCGAGATATCCGGTCATCAGGTTGAACGGCTGCTGCGCCAGGTCGAGGCAGATCTCACCTTCGTCGGCGAGTTCGCCGGTGGTGGGGTCGACGATCACCACCGGTACGCCCGGCAGCGGCCTCCCCATCGAGCCGGACTTCAGTACCGCGCCGGGTGTATTGGCAACCAGCGCAGTGGTTTCCGTCTGGCCGAACCCGTCGCGGATGTTCAGGCCCCACTCCTGCTGCACCCGCGAGATCACCTCGGGGTTGAGTGGCTCACCTGCTCCGATGGCCTCGCGTAGCGAACCACCGCCACCGGCGAGATCGGCTTGAATCAGCATGCGCCACACCGTCGGTGGAGCACAGAACGTCGTCACCTCGGCCCGGCGGATCTGCTCCAGCAACGCTTTCGCGTCGAATTTGCCGTAGTTGTAGATGAAGATCGTCGCCTCGGCGATCCACGGCGCGAAGAAGCAACTCCACGCGTGCTTGGCCCACCCGGGCGAGCTGATGTTCAGGTGCACGTCGCCCGGCCGCAAACCGAGGAAGTACATCGTGCTCAGATGCCCAACGGGATAGGAGATCTGAGTGTGTTCGACGAGTTTGGGCTTGCTGGTGGTGCCGGAGGTGAAGTACATGAGAAGGCGGTCGGTGGGAGCCGTCACGGACTCGAACGGCGCGGCCTCGACAGAACGAGCCTCGGCATAGTCGACCCAACCATCTCGAGCGGAGGTGGCGATGCGCAGGTAGTCCCCGGGTACGTCGTCGAATTTGCCGGTGTCCGAGGGGTTCACGACCACTGCGCGCGCATTGCCGCGCACCACACGGTCGGTCAGGTCTGCCGGCCCGATGGCAGTGGTGGTCGGCATCAACACCGCGCCCAGTTTCATCACCGCGAGCATCGTTTCCCACAGTTCCACCTGATTGCCGAGCATCAGGATCACCGAGTCGCCGCGGCCGATGCCCTGTTGCTCGAGCCACCTGGCAACCTGGTCGGAACGACGCGCGATGTCGTCGAAGCTGTACTTGGCCTCGCTGCCGTCCTCTTCGACGATCCACAACGCAGTGCCGTCGTTGCCACGGGCGATCGCGTCGAACCAATCGATGGCCCAGTTGAACGTCTCACCGAACGACGGCCACTCGAAAGTCTCTACGGCGCGGTCGTACTCGCCGTAGGAGTCGAGCAGTAGGTCGCGAGCGTTCCTGAATGCCGTATGTGCCGATTCGGCCATGCTTCCTCCGTAGCCTGTGATGCTCATCACCGCCACGGTAGGGGAGATGAACAATCCCTCGCTACCCCTGAACGGGGGTGAGAACTCGGCTAGCCTCGATCACCGTGGCCATCGGATACTTCGCGATCGCGGGTGCACTGGGGATAGTTCACGCCGCGTTTTCCGGCTACTGGGCTGCAGGTGGCCGATGGATGTTGAACACCGTCGGATCATTCGCCACGGAATGGGTCGAGACCGAACCGCAGACTGCGCGAACGGCACTGCTGGTGCTCACGCTGGTCAAACTTGCAGCGGCTTTTCTTCCCGCCCTCGCCTACATGAACCGGCCGCGCCTGGCAGCACAGAACCGGACCAGGCTGCCGGCAATCGTCCTCGGCATATCCTGGCCCGGCTCGGTGCTGCTGATTCTCTGGGGCGGAGCGTCGTTCGTCGGAGCGGTGATCGGCCTGATCGCCTCGGACGAGAACCGAAGCGTCAAGTACGGGCACCTGTTCTTCGACGGCATCTTCCTGCTCTGGGGTGCCGCCCTTCTGACGGCGCTGATCCTCTCTCGGAAAGCGCCGTACCAGCCGCGCTAGATGCGCTCGCCTGTTTCCGGATGGAAGAGGTGGATCGCTCCGTCGAGGCGCTTCAGTCCGATGCTCTCGCCGATCCTCGCCGGGGCACGCACTGCCGAGCGGGCGACGAGCGACACGGGTCCCCCGTCGAGTCCCTTCACCTTCGGGTCGTCGAGGTGCGCGTACACGTACGACTCGCTGCCGAGCTCCTCGATGAGATCGACCTTGCCCTCGAAGCCTTCGCCGCCACCGTGGACGATGCCGATGTTCTCGGGCCGCATTCCGATGGTGACCTCGTCGATCCCCAGGCTCGCGAGCTTGGTCAGCTCGTCGCGCTCGAGCGGGAGCAGGAACTTACCGATCTGCACGCCGCCCGAGCCGATGGGTACCGTCATCAGGTTCATCGCCGGGGAGCCGATGAATCCTGCGACGAACGCGTTGACGGGGTGGTCGTACAGGTCTGTGGGAGAGGCGAACTGCTGCAGTTTGCCACCACGCAGGACGGCGACGCGATCACCCATCGTCATGGCCTCGACCTGATCGTGGGTGACGTAGACCGTCGTGGTGCCGAGCCGACGCTGCAACGCCGCGATCTGCGTACGCGTCTGCACTCGCAGTTTCGCGTCGAGGTTGGACAGTGGCTCGTCCATGCAGAACACCTGCGGCTCACGAACGATGGCGCGGCCCATGGCAACTCGCTGACGCTGGCCACCCGAGAGCTTGCCGGGCTTGCGATCGAGGTACTCGGTGAGATCGAGCAGACGGGCCGCTTCGGCCACGCGTGCCTGACGCTTCTCGAGGCTCACTCCGCGCATCTTGAGTGCGAAGCCCATGTTCTCGCCGACGGTCTTGTTGGGGTAGAGCGCGTAGTTCTGGAACACCATGGCGATGTCGCGGTCCTTGGACGGGACGCCCACCATGTTCTTGCCGCCGATTTCGATTGCGCCACCGTCGATCTCCTCCAGACCGGCGAGCATCCGAAGTGCGGTGGACTTGCCGGAGCCGGACGGTCCGACCAGGACGACGAACTCGCCGTCCTTTATGTCGAGGTCGAGGGAATCGACGGCGAGCGAATCGGCACCTTCGTAGACGCAGGATGCCTTCTTGTACGTGATTGCAGCCATGAGACTTTCTCCTATTTGATGGCGCCGAAGGACAGACCGCGCACGAGCTTGTTCTGCGCGAACCATCCGGCAAGGACGACGGGGAGTGCTGCGAACGTCGCAGCGGCGGAAAGCTGGGCCCAGTACAGGCCCTGGCCGGTGATGAATCCGACGAGGTACACCGGAATCGTCTGGGCCTGAACGGCAGTGAGGTTGACGGCGAAGAAGAACTCGTTCCACGAGAAGATCACGCAGATCAACGACGTCGCTGCGATACCGGGAGAGACGAGCGGCAGGATCACCTCGCGGACCGACGTCCACAGCGACGCACCGTCCATGCTGGCGGCCTCGAGCAGTTCCGACGGCACCTCCATGAAGAACGAGCGCATCATCCACACGGCGATAGGCAGATTCATCGCGGTGTAGAGAATCACCAGTGCCCAGATGTTGTCGAGCATGCCGATGTCACCGACGATGACGTACAGCGGAACGATGACGGCCACGACGGGCAGCATCTTGGTGGAGATGAAGAAGAACAGCACGTCCTGGGTTTTCTTCACCGGCCGCAGCGACAGCGCGAATGCTGCCGGAACACCCAGCAGCAGAACGAGAATCGTCGAGACGATGGTCGCGAACGCCGAGTTCAGCAGGGTGGTGCCGATGCCGCTCTCGAGGACACCTCGATACTGATCGAGGGTGGGGGTGAAGATCAGCTTCGGCGGGTTGGAGTAGGCGTCGGCCTCCTGCTTGAAGCCGGTGATCACCATCCAGAGAACCGGGAAGAAGAATGCGATACCGGCCACCCAGGCAACGAACGACCAGATCGTGCCCGGGCCCCACTTGCTCTTCTTCCGGATCTCCTGCCCGTCGGAGGTCTGCGCGACGGCCTTCTTCTTGCTCGTGGTTGCCGTGCTCATCACGCCGCCTCCTCGTTTGCGCTGAAGCTCTTGAAGATCAGTCTCAGCGCCAGTGTGCTGAGAACGATGGTTGCCACCACGGTGACGACGCCCATGGCCGCGGCCTGACCGATGTCGAAGCCGAGGAAGGCACGCTGGTAGATGTAGAACGGCAGGTTCGCCGACGCGACTCCCGGTCCACCGGAGGTCATCATGTAGACGGCATCGAAGGTGTTGACCAGATAGATCGCACCGAGGACGGTGCCGAGTTCGATGAAGCGACGCAGGTGCGGCAACGTCAACTCACGGAAGAGTTTGAACGGGCCTGCCCCGTCGACACGCGCAGCCTCGGCGATGTCCTTCGGCATGGACTGCAGGCCGGCGAGGATCAGCAGCATCATGAACGGCGTCCACTGCCACACGAGGTTCGTCATGACCGCGGCCAGCGGGAACCGCGACACCCAGTCGATCTCGCCGACTCCGAACGGGCTCAGCGCGAAGTTGATCAGGCCGAAGACGGGATCGAACATCGTCGTCTTCCAGATCAGCGCACCGGCGACCGGGGTGACGAGAAACGGGGTGATCAGCAGCGTGCGGATCAGGCTGCGTCCGATGAACTTTCGATCGAGCAGCAGAGCGAGGGCCAGGCCGAGCACCACCGAGATGATCACGGTTCCGACGATCATGATCACGGTGTTCATCGCGACCTCGCGGAACTGACTGTCGCGGAACACGTCGATGTAGTTGTTCAGACCGTTGAACTCACGCGAACCCGGACGAACGAGGTTCCAGGACTGCGTCGAGTAGTACAGCGTGAAAAGGAACGGGATCTGGGTGACGATGATGGCGAACACCAACGCCGGCAACAGTGGCCCGCGTCGACGCCACCCCTCTGCCTTGGAGATCGTTCTCGGTCTCGGTACGAACTTCTCCGGTTCGGCCGGAGCCGTCCGTTCTTCGGTGGTGGTCATCCCTGGTCCTCCTGGTACGTCCTGCCGACCACTTCGGCGTATTGCTGCGCTTGGTCGAGCGCGTCGTCGACGCTGATCTGTCCGGCGATCGCGGCACTGATCTGTTGGCTGACCCGGGTACCGAGGTCCTGGAACTCCGGAATGGTCAGGAACTGGACTCCGGTGTACGGAACCGGATCCACGGTGGGGTCGTTCGGGTCGGCACTGTCGATGGAGTCGAGGGTCAGCTGACCGTAGGCCGCCGACGCCTCCGCGTACTCGGGAATCTCGTAGGTCGAGAGCCGACTTCCGGGAGGCACACGCTCCCAACCGAGTTCGTTACCGACCTTGTTCAGGTATTCCTTGCTGGTCATCCACGAGACGAACTTCCATGCCTCGTCGGGGGCCTCACTGGTCTTGGGGATGCCCAGTGCCCAGGAGTACAGCCAACCGTTGTCGCCCTTGGCCGCCGACGGGGCCTTGGCATAACCGATCTGCCCGACGACGTTGCTCGACGACGGGTCCTCGAGGACCGAGACGGCCGAGGTGGCGTCGTACCACATGGCGGTGTTGCCCTGGGAGAGTTGCGTTCCGCACTCACTGAACCCACTGGTCGCCGCGCCGGCCTGACCGTGCTCGCGCACGGTGTCGACGTAGAACTGCACGGCTTCGCGTACCTCGGGACTGTTCAGCTGGGCGTTCCAGTTCTCGTCGTACCAGCGGCCGCCGAACGCGTTGATGACAGTGTTGAGCGGTGCGAGCACCTCACCCCAGCCGGGCTTGCCGCGCAGGCAGATTCCGGACAGGCCCGGGCTGTCGAGAGCGGCTGCGGCGTCGGCCACCTGCTGCCAGGTGGGCTCGGCAGGCATGTCGATACCGGCCTGCTCCATCAGATCCTTGCGGTACATCAGGAACGACGATTCACCGTAGAACGGCACCGAGTACATGCTGCCCTCGTACGACAGCGACTCCTTCAGCGTGGGAATGAAGTCGTCCTCGTCGTAGCCCGGCGTGGCGTCGGCGTACTCGGAAAGATTGGTCAGCCAACCGTTCTCGGCCCACTGCGGGGTCTCGAAGTTGCTGATCATCACCACGTCGAACTCACCGCCGCCGGTCGCGACCGAGGCCGTGATCTTGGCTCGGGCCTCGTTCTCCGAGAGCGACACGAACTTCAGGTTGATACCCGGGTTCTCCGCCTCGAACTCCGGAGCAAGCGAAATGGCATCGGACATCTGCGAATTCGAGACGATCGCGACGGTGACCGTCGTACCGTCACCATCACCACCGAACGAGCCGGCACCGGCACATCCGGACACCACCAAGGTCGTCGCGAGCGAGGTCGCGACAACCACCTTCGGTAGAACTTTCACTGAGATACCTTTCCATTCGACGCTGATGTGGATCGATCCACAAGCCAACGCGCACTTTCGATGTCGGTGACCAAGATCGATGCCAGTCCACCGCGCAGTGCACCGAGCAGCGCTTCGTGTTTTCGTTTTCCGCCCGTGACGAGCACCGCCCGATCGCAGGCCCTGATGGCGTCGAGCCCCACCGACACGGTTCGGCCGGGGAGTGATCCTCCGGTGTCCTTGCCGTCGGCGTCGTAGAACCGTCCGCCGATCTCACCGACCGCACCGAGTCGGCGCAGTTCGTCGAGCACCTCGAGGTCGATGAAGCTGCCCTCGAACAATGTGGTGGACGTGGAAACGGGACCGATGCCGTACATCATCACATCGGCATCGGTCCCGGCTTTGAGTGCGCGAGAGATCACGGAGTCCTGCTCCAACGCAACGACAGTCGCCTGATCGGCGTACAGCGGCGCATTGAGCCTGATGGGTGTCGCCTGCAGGTACGCAGCGCACCGTCCGAGTGTGTACTCGACGCCGGTCTGGTAGTCGGCCGAGGTGATGGAACCGTCGAGTTGCACCACCGCAGCACATTTGGTGGACCTGGTCTTGAGCGAGCTGGCGACCGCCACCGTCTCGGGTCCCCAGGTGAAGCCCAGCACATCCTTGTCCTGGAGCCGACGAGAGAGCAGCGTCGCCGCTGCCCGGCCGAGGGAACCGTAGCCGGCGTCCGTGCCGTCGATGACGTCCGAGACGACGAGCACCTCGGTCAGCCCGAACTGCGCTTCGAGTTCACGCTCGATGTCGGCGTGCACGGTGCCCTGCAGGTCGTCGGGAACGTTGATCTCGATGGTCACCAGTCCCTGGGTGCGAGCGCGTGCAACCAACCGCCCTGCCGTGGGGCGTGAGACACCGAGCTTCACGGCGATCTCGGCCTGAGTCGCGCCTTCGAGGTGGTACATGGTTGCGGCGCGCAGAGCCAGGCGCAGATCCTCTCCGGACCGCGGAGACTTCGACCCCGCTGGACCGGATGACGATCCATCCATTTCGCCTCCCAAGTTATGAGCAGATGCTCAGCTCGTGTTCATCTGCTCACTAAGCTAACATTAAGGTGTGATCTACACAACACCCCCCGACGGCGGGCGACCCGTGCCACAGTCCATGCAGGCCAGCGTCCTCACCGCAGCACAGGAGATACGACTCGAAGAACGGCCCGTCCCCACCCCCGCGCCCGATCAGGTCCTCGTACAGGTCACGGCGGTCGGGGTGTGCGGTTCCGACGCGCACTACTACCGGGAGGGGCGCATCGGCGAGTACGTGGTCGACGGCCCCCTGGTCCTCGGACACGAGGCCGCGGGCGTCATCGTGGCCGTGGGAAACGACGTCTCCGACGCCCGCGTCGGGCAGCGCGTGTCCATCGAGCCGCAGCGCCCCGATCCCACCAGCGCCCAGTCCCGAGCAGGCCGCTACAACCTGTGCCCGGCCATGGAGTTCTTCGCGACGCCGCCCATCGACGGGGCGCTCGCGGAGTACGTGTCGATCCAATCGACCTTCGCCCACGACGTCCCCGACGACATCTCCGACGAGGCTGCTGCGCTCTTCGAGCCGCTGTCGGTGGGCATCGCGTCGGCCCAGAAAGCACGGATCTCCGCGGGCTCGAGCGTGCTCATCGCGGGAGCGGGGCCCGTCGGGCTCGTCACCGCGCAGGTCGCTCGCGCATTCGGTGCCACCGAGGTGGTCGTCACCGACATCGACGCTTCCCGCCGGGCCAACGCGCAGAGGTTCGGCGCGACTCGCGTGCTCGACCCCGCCGTCGAGGACGTGCGCTCCCTGACGGTCGATGCGTTCATCGACGCGTCCGGTGCGGCCCGAGCCGTGATCGACGGCATCCACGCGGTCCGGCCCGCAGGCACGGTCGTCCTCGTCGGCATGGGTGGATCAGATTATCCGCTGCCGATCTCGCTGATCCAGAACCGAGAATTGCTGCTCACCGGCGTCTTTCGCTACGCCAACACATGGCCGATCGCACGCGCGCTGGTGGCGTCGGGCATGGTGGATCTCGACGCGATGGTGACGGCGCGATTCGGGCTCGATGGCGTCGAGGATGCATTGAACGCGGACAGGCAACCCGGAAGCATCAAAGCCGTAGTGATTCCAGGACTTTCGAAGGAGAACGACGCATGAAGTTGAACTCGCAGAACCTCGCCGACTTCATCGAGGACGTCGCGGTTCCGACGTACGACCGATCCGAGGTGACGGTCGGCATCGTGCATTTCGGTGTCGGCGGCTTCCATCGCGCCCACCAGGCGATGTACGTCGACCGTCTGTTGCAGCAGGGGCAGGCGCTGGACTGGGGAATCTGCGGCGTAGGCGTACTGCCCGGCGACCGGCGAATGAACGACGTCATGCAGGCACAGGACTGCCTGTACACGTTGGCGCTCAAGCATTCCGACGGTACGTGGGACACCCGCGTCATCGGTTCCATCGTCGAGTATCTCTTCGCACCGGACGACGCCGAGGCCGTGATCGAGAAGATGGCAGCAGACACGACGAAGATCGTCTCGCTCACCATCACCGAGGGTGGCTACAACTTCTCCGCGACGACGGGCGAGTTCGACGCCGACAATCCGGCCATCGTCGCCGACCTCGCCGACGGCGCTGTTCCTGCAACGACATTCGGGCTCGTCATCGAAGCGTTGGCTCGGCGCAAGGACCGCGGCATGGCACCGTTCACCATCATGTCCTGCGACAACATCGAGGGCAACGGACACATGGCGCAGTCGACGTTCACCGCGTTCGCGCGCCTGAAGGATCCGGCGTTGGCCGACTGGATCCAAGCCGAAGGCGCGTTCCCCAATTCGATGGTCGATCGCATCACGCCGGTCACGACACCGGAGGTGACCGAGCAACTTTCGCTGCGGTACGCCATCGACGATCAGTGGCCCGTTGCGGGCGAGCCGTTCACGCAGTGGGTGCTCGAGGACAACTTCACCCTCGGCCGTCCACCGCTGGAAGAGGTGGGCGTGCAGGTGGTCGAGGACGTCACCCCCTACGAGCTGATGAAGCTGCGGTTGCTCAATGCCAGCCACCAGGCGCTCGCGTACTTCGGCTACCTCAGTGGCTATCGACTCGTCCACGAGGTGTGCCAGGATTCGCTGTTCGCCGATTTTCTGCTCGCCTACATGGACGAGGAGGCAACCCCGACGCTGCAGCCGGTCCCCGGCATCGATCTGACCGACTACAAGAAGACGTTGATCGAGCGGTTCTCCAACCCCGAGATCCGCGATACCGTCGCTCGCCTGTGCGCCGAGTCCTCGGACCGAATTCCCAAGTGGCTCTTGCCCGTCATCCGCAAGAACCTCGAGACCGGCGGTCAGATCACCCGCTCCACCGCGGTGGTGGCCAGTTGGGCTCGCTACGCCGAGGCCGTGGACGAGTCCGGCGAGCCCATCGAGATCGTCGACCAACTCAAGGATTCACTGGTGCCGATCGCGCAGAGTCAGCGCGAGAACCCCACGGCATTCATCGCCAACCGCGCAGTGTTCGGGGATCTGATCGACAACGAGCGGTTCGTGGCCGAATACACGAAACAACTGTCGTCTCTGCAGGAGCGGGGAGCACGCGAGACGCTGGAATCGCTCAGGTCGACTCACTGAAACGTTCGGCGTCTCGAACCTGACCGGAGACGATGACGGTATCGCCTGCACCGATCACCGTGTCGGCCGTGGCGTAGGTGAATCCTTCGCCCTGACGCTTGACCGCGACGACGGTGACACGGTGTTTGGTGCGTATCCCGCTTTCCCCCAGCTTCTTTCCGATGATGGAGGCGGGCGGAGAGGTCTTGATCATGGCGAAACCGTCGTCGAATTCGATGTAGTCCATCATCCGACCGCGCACCAGGTGGGCGACGCGCTTACCCATGTCGTGCTCGGGCCGCACCACATGGTGCACGCCGATCTGGGTGAGAATCTTGGCGTGCGCGTTGCTGATCGCCTTGGCCCAGATGTTGGACACCGACAGGTTGATCAGCGCGGACGCGGTCAACAGACTTGCCTCGAGATCGGATCCGATGCCCACCACTGCGCGGTCGTACTCGTGAACCGACAGTTGGCGCAACGACTCCTCGTCGGTGGTGTCGGCCACGGCCGCATGCGTGAGCCGGTCCGAGACACGTTGCACCACAGCCTCGTCGGTGTCGATGCCGAGGACCTCGACGCCCTGGCCCATCAATTCCAGCGCCAGCGACTTGCCGAAGCGGCCGAGGCCGAGGACGACGACGACGTCGGAGGACGGTTTCCTAGCCAATGAACGGCCTTTCCGTGGGGAGCGTGTAGCGCCGACCGCGGTCGCGGGCGGCGAGGGCGCTGACCAGAGTGATGGAACCGATGCGGCCCAGGTACATCAGCACGATCAGGATCATCTGTCCCCACCCGGGCAACTGTGCGGTGATACCGGTCGACAGACCGACGGTGGCGAAGGCCGAAACGACCTCGAACAGCAGGACGTCGAGGTCGAAGTCCGTGCCCGCCAGCAACGCGACGACCGGGAGCATGACCAACGCGACGCCGATCAGTGCCACGGTCAACGCCTGACGTTGCACGCGCGCGTCGATCCGACGATCGAACACCGTCACCTCGCGGTCACCTCGGATCTCGGCCAGGATGACGAACAGCAGCAGTGCGAACGTGGTGACCTTGATGCCGCCTGCGGTTCCGCCGCTGCCACCACCGATGAACATCAGGACGTCGGTGACCAGCAGGGTCGCGTTGTCGACATCCGCGTAATCGACACTGTTGAACCCTGCGGTTCGGGGCATGATTCCCTGGAACGTCGCGACGAGCATCTTGTCCCAGAAGCCGAATCCTCCCAGCGTTCTGGACCACTCGAAGAGCATCACCACTGTCGGTCCGAGTACCAACAGAACTCCGGTGACGGTCAGCGTCAGTCGTGTGTGCAGCGACCAGCGGTGGGGCGATCGACCGCCCCTGGCTCGGGACCGAACTCGACGGGCGATCTCGAAGAGAACCGGAAATCCGATGCCGCCCAACACGACCGCGATCAACAGTGGGATGCAGATCCACGGATCGGTGGCGAACCCGATCATGTTGTCGCTGAACAACGCGAAGCCGGCATTGTTGAACGCGGAGACCGCATGAAAGGTCCCCAGCCACAGTGCACGACCGAGAGGCTCGTCGTATCCGAGAAAGAAGCGCGCCGCGAGGGCTGTCGCCACGACGCTCTCGATGATCAGACTGGTGCGGAACACGCCGATGACGACGCTTCGGACATCACCCAGCCCCGAGGTGCGCACCTCCGCGGCCGCGTTGAGCCTGCCGCGCAGACCTATTCGATCGGCCAGGACCAGACCGACCAGGGACGCGATCGTCATGATCCCGAATCCGCCGATCTGAATCAGGGCAAGGATCACGCCCTGCCCGAATCCCGACCAGTACACCGGAGTGTCCACCACGATCAGGCCGGTCAGACTGACGGCGGAGGTGGACGTGAACAACGCCTGCAGAAACCCGGTCTCGCTGCCGGGCACGGTCGCCGCCGGCAGCGACAGCACGCCCGCACCTATCGCGATGGCGAGCGCGAACCCTGTGGCCATGACCCGAACCGGCGTCGGCCTGAAGATCGCGGACCATCGCGATGCCTGGTGAGCGTCTGTCACCCGAGAAACAGTACGCTCCGCTTCGCGCCATGTGAGTGGAAGAGCCGCTTCGCGGCACGTGCACGAAAACTCTTAGCAGAGGTCGAGTTTCCGTGCACCTGGGTCATTCCGCGGGCTCCACTCCCGTGCACCTGGGTCATTCCGCGGGCTCCACTCCCGCGCACCTGCGCGTCAGCGCTCCCGCGTCAGCGCACCACTACTTTTGCCACGGTCCACGCACGTCCCTGTTCGCTCAACGTGAAGCCCAGTCCCGGGCGCGCGGAGAGATGCATGCGCCCGTCTCGCGTCTCGAGATGCTCGTCGAACAGTGGGTCCAACCAGTCGAAGTGCTCCACCCACGTCTGCAGGGGATACACCGCCGCGAGGTGCAGATGGATCTCCATGGCGAAGTGCGGGGCGAGTTGCAGATCGTGATGCTCTGCCAGCGTGGCCAACTTCAGGAACTGCGTGATTCCGCCGATTCGAGGAGCGTCGGGTTGCAGGATGTCGACCGAGCCGGCCTCGATGAGGCGGACGTGCTCACCGACGCTTGCCAGCATCTCTCCCGTCGCGATCGAGGTATCCAGGCTGCGAGCGAGCTGGGCGTGCCCTTCGGCGTCGTAGGCGTCGAGGGGTTCCTCGATCCAGACCAGATCGAACTGCTCCAGAATGCGGCCCATGCGCTGAGCGGTCGGCCGATCCCACTGCTGATTGGCGTCCACCATCAGCGGGACATCGTCACCGAGAAATTCGCGGACCGCCGTGACGCGGGCGATATCGGTACGCCAATACGGCTGTCCCACCTTCAGTTTGATGCCGCCGATGCCGTTGGCCAGTGAGATGGCGGCGTTCTCCATGACCTCCTCGATGGGAGTGTGCAGAAAACCACCCGAGGTGTTGTACGTCTGCACCGAATCGCGCGCCGAGCCGATCAGCTTGGCCAGCGGCAACCCCGCACGCTTGGCTTTGAGATCCCACAGCGCGATGTCGATCGCGGCAATCGCCTGCGTCGCCACACCACTGCGCCCCACCGAGGCTCCGGCCCACACCAGCTTGTTCCAGATCTTGCCGATGTCGTTAGGGTCCTCACCGATGAGGACCGGAGCAATCTCCTGGGCATGCGCAAACTGGGCGGGGCCGCCCGCACGCTTGGAATAACCGAAACCGATTCCCTCATGGCCCTATTCGGTGCGAATCTCCGCGAACAGGAACACCACCTCGGTCATCGCCTTCTGCCGACCCGTGAGCACCTTGGCATCGCTGATCGGATTCTTCAGCGGCAACACGATCGAGGACAATGTCACCTCGACGATGCGGTCGAGGCTTGCAGCCCCGGCGGCCAGGGCCCTGACTGCGGCGTCCGGTGCGGCGAGGCCACTGGTGGGCTTTTCCGTTGCGATGGTCATCGTGCAACTCCTGAGTTCGTCGATTATGTTGCTTCCCAGCCTATTTCGGCGAACTATGCACGTCCAACACCTTTTACCGGCTCAACGATGCCGCCAAAGCATCGACGTTCGACGCGATATCGGCGACTCGGCCCACGAACGTGTGGTGCGTGACGCCCGACGAGTGGGGAGTCATCAGCACGTTGTCGAGTTCACGGAACGGCAGAGAACTCGGTTCGCCCACCCCGTCCGGCCCCGGGTAGCGGTACCAGACATCGATGGCAGCTGCGGCGATCTCGTTGCGAGACAGTGCGTCGAACAGTGGTTGTTCCTGCACCAAGGGCCCACGGCCGACGTTGACGAGTATCCCGTCCTCACCCAGCCTCCGAAGTTCCTCGGCACCGATCATCCCGCGAGTGTGCTCGTTCAACGGTGCGGAGACCACGAGAACATCCGCGAAATCGGCGAGCCTCGTCAGATCCCTTGCATCAGCCACCCATTCGAGGCCCTCGTCCGGAGCTCGTCCGCTGCCGGTGACCGCAGCACCGGTTGCCCCGTACGCCCGAAACAACTGCCACGTTTTTCGACCGATATGCCCGAAGCCGACAAATCCGATGCGAGCACCGCTCAGCGACAACGGTTGCGCGATGCTCGGATCGTAGACAGCGGTCGCGAACCGGCCCGCGCGCAGCGCCCGATCCTGTTGCAGAAACTTACGTCGCAGCATCACGGTCGCAGCAACGACATACTCGGCAATCGACTGCTCGTGGTGAAACGTGTTGCACACCTGCACATCGGGACCCAAGCGGGAACGATCGACATTGTCCGTTCCCGCGCCTGCGACGTGCACCATACGCAGATTCGGCGCAGCGGCACCCATGGCCGCGCTGAACTTGCCACCGACGTAGACGTCGGCATCGGCAAGCTCGTCGATGATGCGGTTTTCGTCGAACGGGATGCACCAGACCACCTCGGCATCGGCGGGCAGGCCCGCCTCGAACTGCTCCCGATGCGGCAGCACATTACGGTCACCGACAACGATCTTCATCCGCGCACCGGAACTCATCGCACCAGGGCCGGCCGCTTGCTGTCGAACGCCCATCCCTCGATCAGGTACTGCATACCGATGGAGTCGTCGCGGGAACCGAGACCTTCCTTCTCGTACAGCTCGTGCGCCGCATCGATCTGCTCGAAGTCGAGCTCGACACCCAGACCCGGCTTGTCGGGCACGGTGAGGTAGCCGTCCTCGATCGTGAACGGCTCCTTGGTCACTCGCTGTCCGTCCTGCCAGATCCAGTGCGTGTCGATGGCCGTGATCGTTCCTGGAGCGGCCGCGGCGACGTGGGTGAACATGGCCAGTGACACGTCGAAGTGGTTGTTGGAGTGCGAACCCCACGTCAGACCCCACGCATCGCACAGCTGCGCTACGCGGACAGAACCGGCCATCGTCCAGAAGTGCGGGTCGGCCAACGGGATGTCCACGGCACCGGATCGGATGGTGTGGCCCATCTCGCGCCAGTCGGTGGCGATCATGTTGGTCGCGGTCTGCAACCCGGTGGCGCGCTTGAATTCGGTCATCACTTCTCGACCGGAGAATCCGCCCTCCGGTCCGACGGGATCTTCGGCGTAGGCCAGGACATCCCGCAGGCCACGACACGTCTCGATCGCGTCCTTCAGCAACCAACCGCCGTTGGGATCCAACGTGATTCGAGCCTCGGGGAATCGCTCGGCCAATGCGCGCACCGCAGCGGCCTCCTCGGCGGCGGGCAGCGCACCACCCTTGAGCTTGAAGTCCTGGAATCCGTATCGGGCCTGCGCCGCCTCGGCGAGGCGCACGATCGACTCGGGATCCATGGCCTCCTCGTGCCTGATGCGCATCCAGTCGTCGGCCCCAGCAGCCTCGTCGGCTGCACCACGGTAGGCGAGGTCGGTCTTGGTGCGATCGGCGACGAAGAACAGGTAGCCCAGAGCCTGGACCTTGTCACGCTGCTGACCGTCTCCCAACAACGCGGCGACGCTGACGCCGAGATGCTGGCCGAGTAGATCCAGTAACGCCGATTCCACCGCGGTCACAGCGTGAATCGCGATCCGCAGATCGAAGGTCTGCGCGCCTCGGCCCCCGGCATCACGATCCGCGAACGTGCGGCGCATCTCGGCCAGCACGGCGTTGTACCGACCGATGCCCTGGCCCTCGACGAGTACCCGTGCATCCTCGAGAGTCTGCCGGATCGCCTCTCCGCCGGGCACTTCACCGACACCGATGCGCCCATCCGAATCGGTGAGCACCACCAGATTGCGGGTGAAGTACGGGGCGTGCGCTCCGCTGAGGTTCAGCAGCATGTCGTCGTGACCGGCAATGGGAATGACGCGCATCTCGGTGACGACGGGGGTGCTCGTGTGGACGTTCATGTCCGACCTCTCTCATACGCCATGGGTGACTCGGCTCACAGACGACACTAGGACTCCCGATCGATTCATGTCCAAGACCATCTGCGCATCGACCGATGCAGTAGTGGCATCGGTAGGCACAACGGGAGCCCATCACACCTGGCAGCGCGATCGATACCGAGAGTGGATCGAATGCGACTTTTTTAGACTTGGACATGTATCGATCGCCCTTCTACCGTGGTGAGCTATGAGCCAGGTCACGCCTCGGCGTCAGTGCACGCACCGCATCACAGCCCTAGGAGTCACCCCATGACAGCGTCGACGACACAGTCCACCACTCTCACCGGCCGGATGATCATCGCCGGCGTCCCGGTATTAGGTGCCGGCGTGCAGATTCACGGAATCGACCCCAGCACCGGCAGAGATCTCGAACCCGCCTACGGGCACGGAGACAACAACGACGTCGAGAAGGCCTGTGTTGCAGCGGCCGACGCCTTCGCCGACTACCGGGCCACGTCCTCGGAGACCCGCGCGCAGTTCCTCGAGACCATCGCAGACAACATCGCGGCGCTCGGCGACACCCTGATCGAGCGCACCGTCGCAGAATCAGGACTTCCGCTGGCCCGCATCACCGGCGAGGTCGGCCGCACCACCGGACAACTGCGTCTGTTCGCTTCCGTTCTGCGCGAGGGCAGTTGGAACGGAGCCCGTATCGATCCGGCCCAGCCCGACCGCGCGCCCCTCCCCCGCGCCGACATCCGCCAGCGACAGATTCCCCTGGGACCGGTAGCAGTGTTCGGTGCCAGCAACTTCCCGCTCGCCTTCTCCGTCGCCGGCGGCGACACCGCGTCCGCCCTCGCAGCCGGATGCCCTGTGGTGGTCAAAGCACACGACGCCCACCCGGGAACGTCCGAGTTGGTCGGCCGCGCAATCGCCGACGCGGTGTCCTCCACCGGAATGCCCTCTGGAACGTTCTCACTGTTGTTCGGCTCCGGCCGCGGACTCGGTACCGCTTTGGTGACCGACCCTCGCATCAAGGCCGTCGGATTCACCGGATCACGCGCGGGCGGAACGGCTCTCGTTGCCGCGGCGGCCGGTCGCCGCGAGCCCATCCCGGTGTACGCCGAGATGAGTTCCATCAACCCCGTCTTCGTCCTCGACGGCGCACTCGCCACCCGCGGAGCCGAACTCGGCCGCGCCTTCGTCGCATCGCTCACCATGGGCTCGGGCCAGTTCTGCACCAACCCCGGTCTCGTCATCGCCGTCGACGGCCCGGGCCTGCAGACCTTCACCGAGGCGGCCACTGCCGCTGTGCAGGAGTCCACACCCACCACGATGCTGACCCCGAACATCGCCGCGAGCTACGCCGAGGGTGTCGACACTTTGAGCGAAGTCGTGACCGAGCTCGCCAGGGGTACAGACGCACAGGCCCCGAACGCCTGCCGCGCAGCGCTGTTCACCACCGACGCCGATACGTTCCTCACCTCCGATGCAGCACAGGCCGAGGTGTTCGGCGCGTCGAGCCTCATCGTTCGCTGCACCGATGCACAGCAGGTTCGCGACGTCGCCGCGCTCCTCGAAGGGCAGCTGACCGCCACTGTCCATGCCGACGAGTCCGATCACACCGAGGCAGGCAAACTCCTCTCGGTGCTCGAACTCAAGGCCGGTCGCATCCTGTTCGACGGATGGCCCACCGGCGTCGAGGTAGGCCACGCAATGGTCCACGGCGGCCCCTTCCCCGCCACTTCCAATTCCCGCACCACCTCGGTCGGATCTCTCGCCATCGAGCGCTTCCTGCGTCCTGTTTCCTACCAGGACGTGCCGAAATCTCTGCTGCCCAATCCAATTGCCGATGGCAACCCAGAGGGCATCTTTCGCCGCATCGACGGCCAGCTCACCCAAGACTGACTCACCCCCACCTAGTTCTCGAGGAGACCACCATGCTCGACGGAGTCCTGTTCTTCCCCGTCACCCCGTTCACTGCCACCGGTGAGGTCGATTACGACCTGCTGGCCGCGCACATCGCGAAGGGTGTCGATGCGGGACCCGGTGGAGTGTTCATCGCGTGCGGCACGGGCGAATTCCATGCCCTCGAAAGCGAGGAGTTCGGCAAGATCGTGCGCACCGCGGTCGACGTCGTTGCCGGCCGCGTCCCCGTCTACGCCGGTGCAGGCGGATCCGTCGCCCAGGCAAAAGCATTCGCCGCGAGCGCGAAGACCAACGGAGCCGACGGAATCCTGTTGCTCCCGCCCTATCTGGTGACGATGCCGCAGGCCGGGTTGGTCAACTACACCGAGGCCGTTGCCGGTGCCTCGGATCTGCCACTGATCGTTTACAACCGCGGTAACGCTCGCTTCACCGAGGACTCGGCCGTCGAGGTGGCGCAGCTCCCCACCGTCGTCGGATTCAAGGACGGTACAGGCGATCTCGATCAGGTCGGCCGCATCGTTCGGGCAGTGCTGGATGCCCTCGAGCCGTCGGGCAAGCCCTTCCAGTTCTTCAACGGCCTGCCCACCGCCGAGGTCTCGCAGCAGGCCTACCGCGCCATCGGTGTCACGCTGTACTCCTCGGCGACGTTCGCCTTCGCGCCCGAGCTTGCGCTGGCGTTCTACCGATCCCTCGACAGCGGAAACGAGAAGCTCACAGCCGCACTGCTGCGCGAGTTCTTCCACCCGCTGGTTCGCCTACGCGACAAGGTTCCCGGCTACGCCGTCTCTCTCATCAAGGCAGGCGTGACGATGGAGGGCATCGAGGCAGGCCCCGTGCGCCCGCCACTGGTGGACATCAGTGCACCGCACCTCGAAGAACTGACCGCGATCGTAGCCGCCGGCCGGGCCGTGCTGGCGGACGAGCTCGCGGTGCACTGATGCAGGATCCGATTCTGATCACCGGCGCTCGGATCACCCCGATCGCGTTCGTCGACCCTCCGTTGCTCAACACCGTCGGTGTACATCAGCCGTACGCACTGCGCGCCATCATCCAACTCGATACCGATGCAGGAATCGTCGGACTCGGTGAGACCTATGCCGACACCGCACACCTGGCTCGTCTCGACGCGGCGGCCCAGGCCATCACCGGCCTGGACGTGTTCGCACTCAACGCGATTCGTGACGCCGTCGACTCCGTACTCGGAACCCTGTCGATCACCGGTGGTGACGGCGTCGCCGGAATGATCACCACGGCCAGCACCACCGACCGTGTGTTCTCACCCTTCGAGATCGCCTGCCTGGACGTCCAGGGAAAAGTACTGCAACGACCGGTGTCGGATCTGCTCGGCGGCAAGGTGCGCGATTCGGTTCCGTTCAGCGCGTACCTGTTCTACAAGTGGGCTGCGCATCCCGGGCAGCAGCCCGACGAATGGGGCGAGGCGATCGATCCGGAAGGCCTGGTTCGGCAGGCTCGAAAGATGATCGGCGAGTACGGCTTCGAGGCCATCAAGGTCAAGGGCGGCGTCTTCCCGCCCGACGAGGAGATCGCCGGTATCAAGGCGCTGCGGGAGGCATTCCCCGAGCTTCCGCTCCGGCTGGACCCCAACGCGGCGTGGACGGTCGACACCTCCATCCGCGTTGCCGCCGAGCTCGACGGCATCGTCGAGTATCTCGAGGACCCGACACCAGGACTCGACGGGATGGCCGAGGTCGCGCGGGAGGCGAAGATGCCACTCGCGACCAACATGTGCGTCGTCGCGTTCGATCATCTACGGCCCGCGGTGGTGAAGGATTCGGTGCAGGTGGTGTTGTCCGACCATCATTACTGGGGCGGCCTGCAACGATCGAGGTTGCTCGCCGGAATCTGCGAGACCTTCGAGCTGGGTCTGTCGATGCACTCGAACAGCCACCTCGGCATCAGTCTGGCCGCCATGGTGCACCTGGCCGCGGCGACGCCCAATCTGACCTACGCCTGCGATACGCACTGGCCGTGGAAGAACGAGGACGTCGTCGTACCCGGGGTGTTGAACTTCGTCGACGGTGCGGTGGCCGTGCCCACCGGGCCGGGGTTGGGCATCGAGATAGACGAGGCCGCCCTCGCAGCGCTGCATCAGCAGTACCTCGACTGCGGTATCCGCGACCGCGACGACACCGGCTACATGCAGAGCATCGATCCGAGCTTCGAGAACACGTGCCCACGCTGGTAGGGGGCTAAACTCGCAGCAGGTCGTGGGGACCGTGCGAGAGGCTAGTGGTGTGAACAGTGGCTGGCAGTACTCCCCTGCCTCGGTAGCGCGGACGTCCGGGGTCAATTGCCTCGTCAGCGGGTTGGTCGGTGTCGTCATCGTCGTCGCGGCGTCCCCCCGGGCCGCCGCGGTCCTGTGTGCGCTGGCTGTGCTGTGGTGCGCACTGGGCGTGTACATGATTGCCGCAGCTCCGGTACTTTCCCGGCGGCTGTACCTGTTGATGCATCTGTCGGGCCTGACGAGTATCGCCTTGTTCTGCACCGCTGCGGGCGGCGAGATCGCGGCGTTGTCCGGGATCTTTCTCCAGCTACTGTTGGTGACGCCGGCGTTCATCGTCCTGCCCGCCCGTATCGCCTGGCGTACAACGGTTCTCAACGCGAGCTACATTGCGTACCTGGGCATCGCGGTGGGAGACCTGCACCCCGTTCTGGTGGTCAACGCCGAGCTCGTTGTCGTGGCAATCGCGATCTCTGCGGCCTGGGTCCAGAGCGTGGCATCGACCTCCGAGATCGACGATCTGACCCGACTCGCGAATCGGCGGCGATTGACCAGAGAGCTGGACGCTCGGCCGGGAACGGTCGCGAGCGGAAAGATCGACGCCGTCGCCGTGGTGGACATCGATCACTTCAAGGTGATCAACGACGACTTCGGGCACGCGGCAGGCGATCACGCACTCGTCACCGTGTCGGATGCACTACGCAACTTCCTCCCGCCGCAGCATCTGCTGAGCCGCTCGGGCGGCGACGAATTCACCGTACTGTGCATCACCGGCACGGGTGCCGAGCTGCGCACCGCCATCGATCGAGTGCGGACGGAGTTGCCCGCGGACCTGACGATCTCGGTAGGGGTGGCTTGTCGACAGGACGGAGAGACCGCCCGCGCGACCCTCGAGCGCGCCGACCGAGCGCTGTACGAGTCGAAGAAACTGGGCCGAAACCGAACGACCATCCACGACTGACGTTCCAGCGATCCGACAACCGTCAGACGCCGACCTTGCGGAAGAGCAGATCGATGATCGCCCGCTTCGACGACTCGTCCTGCGGGTGCGTCAACATGGCCTCGACGACGAAGACGATCATGCGAGTCGTCGGTTCGATCTCGGCTTCACCGACCTCCTCGCGGCGTAGCTCGGCGGCGATCCACTGCTCCCACAACGAGTGAAAATTGTTGTGCCATTTGTCGAGACACGAGGATACCGAGGTGCGGGAGTGCACTGTGTCGACCAGCCGGTGATACTTCTCGAGCTCCTCCACCACCCAGAGGACCTGCTCGTTCACCGAGAGCCCGGTGAGCGCGGCGAACCGAGCAAGCGCATCGGTGTGAATCTCGTCCAGCACCCCGACGAGTAGCTCGTCCTTGTCACCGAAATACCAGTAGATCGTATTGGTGGTCACTCCGGCCGCAGTCGCGATCCGCCCCATCGGCGTGTGCTCGTAGCCGTCGTCGACGAACAGCGACCGAGCGGCGCTCACGATCTCGGAGCGCTTCTCGGCGCGATCGACGGGTCGACGGTTGCGCGGCATCTCGACATCCTATCTTGATCGGCATTCAAGACAGTGCTAGCTTCTTGAATGCCGATCAAGGACCAGACGAAGGACCACCACATGAGCGCCGACGACCAGGCCGGATACACCCGCACCGACGAATGGTTCGACTCCGAGGGAGTGCGCTGCGCCGCTGCGGTGTATCGGCCGACCGGAGCCACCGCCGACACACCGGCCGTGGTGATGGCCCACGGATTCGGCACCCCGCGTGCCATTCGCCTCTTCGCCTACGCGGAGATCTTCGCCCGCGCCGGCTACACGGTTCTCGTCTTCGACTACCGCCACTTCGGCGACAGCGACGGCCAGCCGCGGCAGCTCCTGGACATCGGCAAGCAACTCGTCGACTGGACCAACGCCGTCGCCTACGCCAGGACTCTCGACGGTGTGGACTCCGCTCGCATCGTCGGTTGGGGCACCTCCTTCGCCGGCGGACACGTGCTCACCAGGGCAGGTGCCGGAGAGAATTTCGCCGCTGTCATCGCTCAGGTTCCGCACGTCGACGGCATCGCTGCCGTGCGCGCCACCGGACTTCGGCGCACCATGAAGCTCGCCCCATCGGCAGTGATCGACCAGATCCGCGCAGTGCGCGGGAAATCCCCCCGGTACGTCGAATCCGTCGGCTACCCCGGTGATGTCGCTGTGATGGCCACGCCCGACGCCGCGCCCGGCCGCGACAAACTTCTCGCCGAGTCCGGGCTCGAATCCGGTGCCTACCCCGAAACCGTTGCAGCACGGATCCTTCTACGCATCGGGCTGTACTCGCCCGGTAGAACCGCGTCGAAGATCACCTGTCCGGTACTGGTACAGATCATGTCGGAGGACGCCATCACGCCGGCGGCGGTGTGCCAGAAGGTCGCGCGCAGGATTCCCGACGCCACCGTGCACATCCACAAGGGTGGGCACTTCGACCCCTACGTGCAGCCACTGTTCCCGACCATCATCGAGGAACAACTCGCATTCCTGAAAAGGGTTGTGCCGGTGAGCCAGGGCTAGTGGCGCACTGATTCCGCAGCGAGGGGCGCGACGATGTTGGCGAGCATGGTCGCGATGGTCGCGACGACGATGCGTCGGTCTGCGGCGTAGCCACTCTGATACCAGGTCATCGCGGTGTGGCTGATGCCGCCGATGGCCGCGGTGGCGAGCAGGTCGACATCCAGATCGGGGCCCGAGGGAACCTCGCCCGCGAACGTACGAAGGTAGCCGAGCAGCAGTGTTCCGAATTGCTGCATCACCGTCAGGTACGTCTGCTCGACGCGGGGGCTGACCCCGAGCACCTCCATCCACACCACTCGGGCCAGGTGCGGATCTTCGATGACCTGGAAGAAGGGGTCGAGCAACTGCTTCGCAACATCCCTGAGATCACCGTCCCGATCCACCTGCACGATTGCGTCGGATACCGAATCGGTGAGGCGTGCAATGCATTCGGCGTAGACAGCGAGCAGCAAGTCCTCGGTCTTGTCGAAGTGCCGATAGAAGTCTCGATCGGCGATCTTGGCCTCGCGGCACAGTCCGCGGACCGTCGCGGCGCGGTATCCGACGCTGCCGAACACCCGTAGCCCGGCGTCGAGCAGCTGCCGCCGCCTGCGATCGTCGCGGTCGGCCGCGCTCTCACCGCCGTAGGCGCGACCTGCGGCTTCGGACACCGTGCTCATGACCGTCGGGCATCCAATTCGGCAGTCAGACGGATCAATTCGGCGTCCCGTTCCATCGCGGCGTCCATGATCGGGTTCACGATGCCGCGCAGTATCGAGATCGGGATCCAGCGACCGGGGACGGCGATACGCGCAGCCCGCCGTTCGATACCTCGAACGGCCACGCGCGCGAGCTTGTCCGGCGTGATCGGACGGAGCAGGGGCGAGGGAAAAGCCCGGTCGATCATGGCCGTCGCCACGTCGTCGCCGCCGAATGCGACCTCGGCGATCGGCGTCGCCACCCATCCCGGATACAGCACTCCAGCAGTCGCTTTCGTGCCCGCAAGTTCCGCCCGCAAAGCACGACCGAGCTGCTCGACCGCCGCCTTCGAAGCCGCGTACGGCGCATTCGCCAGGCCGTTGAGGTACGCGTACGTGGACGAGGTGAGCAGCACGTAGCCCCCGGACTCGACGATGTGCGGCAGAGCGGCCCGCACCGTGTTCCACACGCCGATCAGGTTGACGCCGATGACCCGCTCGAAGACTCCGTCGTCCACGGAGCGAACGGTCGATGCCTTCGCACCGCTGGAGATTCCGGCGTTGGCCATCACCATGTCGAGCGTGCCGAAAGTGTCGATCGCGGTTGCGACGGCTGCGTCGAGCTGCTCGCGCACCGTGACGTCGGCGTACGCGATCGCCACGCGCTGGTTACCCAGCTTCGCCGCCACCGATTCGAGATCGGTGGACTTCATATCGACCAGAACGATCGAGGCACCGCGTCGATGCAGCGCAGTGGCAACGGCGGAACCGATTCCGCCTGCCGCGCCGGTGATCAGCGCGACCTGGCCGGTGTGCTTGCTCATGCCGATACCTCGTCCTTCGTCGTCGCCTCGGTGGACGACCGGTGGATGTGATGGGCCTCGGGCCGAAAACGCTTGGCCCACCGGCGGAATGTGAAGCTGAACCCGGGGAACATGGCCACGACGTGTCCGGATTTGGACTGGTACCAGCTGTGGCAGCCACCGTCCTTCCAGACTGTGCCCTCCATCTCGCGATGAATCGTGTCGGTGTATTCCTGCTCGGCAGCTGCGGTGACCTCGATGGCCGTCGCACCCACCTGCCGGACGGCGTCGACGGCCCGCACGATGTACTCCATCTGCGCCTCGATGAGGAAGATCGCAGAGGTGTGGCCGATTCCGGTGTTCGGCCCGGTGACGACGAACAGGTTGGGGAATCCAGGAATCGTGGTACCGAGGTAGGCACGTGGGTAGGGATCCCAGACGTCGGACAGGGCTCGGCCGTCACGTCCGATCACCGGGTACGAGATGACGCCGTCGGTGGCGTCGTATCCGGTGGACCACACCAGAAGATCGACATCGACGTGTTCGCCTGTGGTGGTGACAATTCCGGTCTCGGTGATTTCCGAGATGCCGTCGTTCTTGTCGTGCAGGGTGACGTTCGCCTGCCCCAGCGCGGGATAGAGCGTGTTGGACAGCAGAACCCTCTTGCACCCGATGACGTAGTCAGGGGTGACCTTCGCTCGAAGCTCGGAATCCGGCACCTGAGACTCGATGTGTTTCAACGCAGTTCGCTGCGCCACCGCCTTCAACATAGTCCGCGAGTACTTGAAGCCGATGATGCGAGTTTCGAGACTCCAGTAGATCCCCGCGCGGACCAGCCTGCGGATCGGTTCCAACTTCAGCAACCTGCGCTGCCACGGCGTGAATTCGCGATCGTGACGGGGCATCACCCAGTGCGGGGTGCGCTGGAAAACGTGCAGCTGTTCCACGTCGGGTTGGATCGCAGGAATCACCTGTGCGGCACTGGCACCGCTGCCGACGATGGCCACCCGCTTGCCGGCGTGGCCGTACTCGGTGTCCCAGTCGTTCGTGTGAAACTGCTTGCCCTGAAACTTCTCTCGGCCAGGGAACGGTGGCACGACGGGAGTGCTGAGGGGTCCCGAGGCATTGACCACGAACTTCGCCGCATACTCGCCGCGCGAGGTGGAAATTGCCCAGTGATCACCGACCCATTCGATCTTCTGCACATCCGTGTTCGCATGTGTTCGAGCAGGCAACCCGTTGGAATCGAGCACGTGCTGGGTGTACCGATCGAGTTCCTCACGTTCGGCGAACATCCGCGTCCACTCGAACGGCTCCGACGCAATCGAGTAGAGCGGACTCTGCACATCGACGGCTGCACCCGGGTAGCGGTTCTGCTTCCACGTGCCACCGAGGAAGGGACGCCTTTCGAGAATCACGAGGTCGTCGATTCCCCGATCGAGCAGTGCTTTCGCGGCGCACTGGCCACCGAAACCGCTGCCGATGATCACCGCGGTGTGAACATGCATGCTGACGAACCCCTCCCGCACGAAACGCGATCCGATGACGCGCGTCATCACTTTAAAGTGATGACGCGCGAGTCCGCAATGGTTTCGGAACCGGACTTGCTGCGTCAGTGCCCGCCGGACAGCTGCCCACTCAATCGAACGTGCCGTTCGGCAGATGCGGCGTTCAGTCCGATGATCCGGACATGTTTGCCCTTCGCCTCGTACTTCGAGGTGATGGCATCGAGGGTCGCCACGGTCGACGCGTCCCAGATGTGCGACTCGGACATATCGATGACGACGTTCTTCGGATCTCCCACGTAGTCGAACTGATAGATCAGATCGTTGCTCGACGCGAAGAACAACTCACCCTTCACCGCATACACGCGAGTGTCCTCGTCGGGATGAGCCACATCGACGACCTCGGTCAGGTGAGCGACCCGTCGGGCGAACAGCACCATCGCGGTGACCACTCCCACCACGACTCCGTAGGCCAGGTTGTGGGTGGCGACGGTGACGACCACGGTTGCCAGCATGACTGCTGTTTCACTCCTGGGCATGCGCCGCAACGTCTTCGGTTGAATGCTGTACCAATCCATCGTGCCGATCGCGACCATGATCATGACGGCCGCCAGCGCGGCCATCGGAATCAACGCCACGATATCGCCGAGCCCGACCACGAGAATCAGCAGAAACACACCGGCGAGGAACGTCGAGATGCGCGTCCGGGCACCCGAGGCCTTGACGTTGATCATCGTCTGGCCGACCATCGCGCAACCACCCATGCCGCCGAAGAAGCCGGTGATGACGTTGGCTGCGCCCTGGCCCCAGCTCTCGCGGGTCTTGTTCGAGTGCGTGTCGGTGACGTCGTCGACGAGCTTGGCGGTGAGCAACGACTCGAGCAGCCCGACGATGGCCATGGCCAACGCGTACGGAGCGATGATGCTCAGGGTTTCGAGGTTCAGGGGAACGTCGGGAAACAGCAGTGCGGGCAGGCTCGACGGCAGCTCGCCTTCACCGCCGACGTTGGGGACGTTCAGCGCGAACACCACCGTGGCAACGGTCAGCAGCACGATGGCGACCAGAGGTGCGGGAACGACGGAGGTGACCTTGGGGAGCAGGAACATGATCAGCAGACCGACGGCCACCAGCGGGTACACCAGCCACGGAACGCCGATGAGCGACGGAAACTGCGAGGTGAAGATCAGAATTGCCAGTGCGTTGACGAAGCCCACCATGACGCTGCGAGGAATGAAGCGCATCAGCTTGGCAACGCCGAGGACCCCGAGAACCACCTGGAGGACGCCGGCGAGGATGACGGTGGCGATGAAGTAGTCGAGGCCGTACTGCTTGGCGACCGGGGCGATGACCAGGGCAATCGCTCCGGTGGCCGCGGAGATCATCGCGGGGCGACCGCCCAGGAACGCGATGGACACGGCCATCGTGAAGGACGCGAACAGGCCCACTCGCGGATCGACGCCGGCAATGATCGAGAACGCGATGGCCTCGGGGATCAGCGCCAACGCGACAACCAGGCCGGCCAGCACCTCGGTTTTGAGCATTCGGGGGGACCGCAGGGCACCCATGACGGTAGGAATCCGCTCGGCGGAGTCGCTCATATCTCTCCATTCGTGATCGATGGACTTCACGTGCCGACCAACGGCCGCTCTCGTCCATGGGTGGGCGCATCGCTGCGCCCGAAGGCTTTGTTCGTGGAGCCCGATGGGCATCTCACGCGTCCCGCACACATCAGGTGGGGGAGAAACAGTCGGGAAACTGATCCCTACTCTTACGCAACAGTAGAGTTGACGCAAATCGACAGTCTTCGGACCGGGGTCGACACCAGGTCGGAGGCCCCCCGTAGCGTAAGAGGCATGTCGAGATCACCACGGAACCGCAGATCCCCCGCCGCACCGAGAAAGCGATCCTCCTCCGCGCTCCAGGCAGGGCACCTTCGCGTGATCGCGACCGGCGGTCTCGGCGAGATCGGTCGGAACATGACGGTCTTCGAATACGACGGAAAACTGCTGATCGTCGACTGCGGCGTCCTGTTCCCCGAAGAGCACCAGCCCGGCGTCGACGTCATCCTCCCCGACTGGAGTTGCATCCGCGATCGTCTCGACGACGTCGTTGCGATCGTCCTCACCCACGGACACGAGGATCACATCGGTGGCGTCCCGTACCTGCTGCGCGAGCGCGGCGACATCCCCGTCATCTCGTCGCGGCTGACGCTGCACTTCCTCGCTGCCAAGTTCGAGGAGTTCAAGGTATCGACAAAGCTGATCGAGGTCGAGGCGGGGCAAACCCGTCAGGAAGGCCCGTTCGAGCTCGAGTTCATCGCCGTCAACCACTCGATTCCCGACGGTCTCGCCATCGCCATTCGCACCGACGCCGGGCTTGTGCTGCACACCGGCGACTTCAAGATGGACCAGTTCCCGCTGGACGGCCGGATCACCGATCTCCGTAGCTTCGCACGCCTCGGCGAGGAAGGGCTCGATCTGCTTCTCGTCGACTCCACCAACGCCGAAGTTCCCGGGTTCATGGTCTCCGAACGCGATCTGGTCCCGGCCATCGAGAAGGTGTTCCGCGAAACGACGGGGCGCGTGATCGTGTCGAGCTTCGCCAGTCACGTGCACCGCATTCAACAGGTACTCGACGCCGCGCATGCGCAGGGCCGCAAGGTTGCGTTCGTGGGCCGATCGATGGTGCGCAACATGAAGATTGCAACCGATCTGAATTACCTCGATGTGCCCGACGGGCTCGTCGTCGATCTACCGAAGCTCAACCGTCTTCCGGCGAACAAGATCACGCTGATCTGCACCGGATCGCAAGGCGAGCCTCTCGCCGCGCTGTCGCGGATGGCGTCGGGTGAGCATCAGATCAAGGTCGGCGACGGCGACACCGTGCTGATGGCGAGCAGCCTCATTCCCGGAAACGAGAACGCGATCTACCGCGTCATCAACGGTCTCGTCGACAAGGGTGCACGCGTGGTGCACAAGGGAAATGCGAAGGTGCACGTCTCCGGTCACGCCAGCGCAGGCGAGCTCGTCTACTGCTACAACATCCTCGAACCCGCCAATGTGCTTCCCGTACACGGTGAGTCGCGGCATCTGCGCGCCAACGCCGATCTCGCGATCAGGACCGGCGTTCCCCGCGATCGAGTGTTGATCGCCGAGAACGGAAGCGTCATCGATCTGTTCGACGGCGTCGCGCAGATCACCGGCTCCGTCCCCATCGAACTGATCTACGTCGACGGCAGTGCCGTCGGCGGTGTGACGGAGGATTCGCTGGCCGAACGTCGCCTGCTCGCGAACGAGGGCGTGCTGACGGTCATCGCGATCGTGGACCCCGACACCGGCCTGCTGGTCGACGACGTCGACTTCATCGGACGCGGATTCGCCCACGAGGCCAACGCTTTCGACTCACTCGCCAAGGCGATCGGCAAGACTCTGACCCGCGAGAGCGACGGGAACGTCGCCTCACGCGAGCACATCGAGAAGCGCATCGTGCAGGAATCGGCGCGGTGGGCCAAGCAGACCCTTGGCCGTCAGCCCCTCATCGTCCCGGTGGTCGTCGACGGCTGAAGCGTCTCGTGTGAGTGGCGAGGTGACGTGACGCCGAAGCAATTCATCATGGTTCGATCCGAGAAAATAGTGCGTTCGGCCCCTGTAGATGGTTCCGGCCCCTAGAGTCGTTTGGAAAGCTCCGGTAACGATCCGGAACTTGGACCGGGGGGTCTCAGATGGGGAAGTACGCGAAGTTCGGCCGTCGGTGTGCAGCGGCGGTCGCTGCGGTTTCGTTGGTGGTGTCGGGCGGGCAATGGTCGGCGGGTGCCGATCCACTCGGCGATTTCCAGAATCCACCGCGAACCGCCGAATCGATCGCCGCGACACCGCTCGACGATCCGTGGGTCGTTCCGCCGCCCGGATACGAAACAGCCGCTCCCGGAACAGTTCTGCGGACCCGCAGCGTCACCGCCGGACCACTCGTCACCCCGGTCACCACCACCCAACTGCTGGTCGCCTCGACCGACGCGAAGGACCGCCCCGCTGCCATCGTCACCAGCGTCATCGTCCCGACCGCACCCTGGACCTCGCCGGGTCCGCGCCCTGTTGTTGCCTACAACATGGCCATCGATTCGCTCGGCGCCACGTGTGAGCCATCGTGGACCATGCAACGGGGCATCGCTCCGGAATTGGCGCCCGTGCAGCTGCTTCTGGCGCGGGGCTACGCCGTCGTAGTCACCGACCATCAGGGGCCACGCCATGCGTACGCCGTCGGACCGATGGCGGCGCACGCCGTACTCGACGGTCTGCGCGGCGCGGTCACGACCGCCGCGCTCGGCCTCGATCCGACTGCGCCCCTGGGTATTACGGGCTACTCGGGTGGGGCGATCGCATCGGGCTGGGCCGTGCAGGAGGCTCCGGCCTACGCCCCCGAACTGAACATCGTCGGCGCAGCGTTCGGCGGAACGCCCACCGACTTCGCGCTGCTACGTCAGTCCATGAACGGCAACGCAGCGTCGGCGGTGTTCCTCGCGGCAGCGATGGGCGTTGCGCGCGAGTACCCGGAGATGCTGTCGCTCTACAACGACGACGGGTGGCGGCTCGCACAGGCGTCGAAGGACCTGTGCATCGTCGGGATTGCACCGTTCGGAATCGTTGCTCCGATCCGCATCGAGTCACTGTCCATCACTCCCGATGCGTTCGATTCGCCGCTGGCGCTCGCAGTTGCCGATCAGAATCGATTGGGAGACGGCGGAACCCCGACGGCACCGGTGTTCCTATATCACGGACAGCAGGAGTTCTGGATTCCGAAGGAAGGTCCCGAGGCCGTGTTCGACAAGTGGTGTTCACGCGGAGCCGACGTCCGCCTCGAGGAATACCTGGGTGAGCACAGCATCGTTGCCGGCAGTGGAGCTCCCGGTGCATTCGCGTGGTTGGACGACCGCCTCGCGGGAATTCCGGTTCGACCTGGATGCAGTAGCTTCGGCCGCTAGAGCCGAACCTACTCGCTCCGGGCTGGTGCCCCGCGAGTCGACAGCACCTCGGTCAGTTCCTCGGCGTAGGCGAGCTGCCGCCGCAACGTGCGGCAGCTTTCCTCTGCCTTGGCGTGGCATTCACGCACGAAAGCCGCGGCCGACGACCGATCGTCGTCGGTCGCGTTCGCATCGCCCAGAACGTCGAGGGATTCGAGTAGCTGCTTCATCTCGGCCAGCGTGAAGTCCAGAGGCTTCATCCGACGGATGACGAGCAGGCGTTCGACATCGGACTCGGTGTACAGCCGGAAGCCGCCGACGGTCCGAGCAGAGGGCGTGACCAGGCCGACGTCGTCGTAGTGACGCACCGTACGGATGGACAGCTCGGTTCTCTGAGCTACCTGCCCGATCTGCATGTGCATGCCGTCGTCTGCCATGTGCCGCCTCTCCTCGACCGCCCACCCTAGTCAGTGTTCGGCACCGAGGTTTCCACTGAGGCGCTCGTGCCGCTCGATCGACGGCGCGTTCAGGCCGACGATCTCGACCGTCTTGCCCTTCGCTGCGTACTTGGTGGTGATGGCATCGAGGGTCGCGACGGTCGACGCGTCCCAGATGTGCGACTCCGACATGTCGATGACGACGTTCTTCGGATCTCCCACGTAGTCGAACTGATAGATCAGATCGTTGCTCGACGCGAAGAACAACTCACCCTTCACCGCGTAGACCCGGGTGTCCTCGTCGGGATGAGCCACATCGACGACCTCGGTCAGGTGGGCCACCCGTCGGGCGAACAGCACCATCGCGGTGACCACACCGACCAACACGCCGTAGGCGAGGTTGTGGGTGACGACGGTGACCGCAACCGTGGCCACCATGACCAGGGTCTCGCTCTTGGGCATGCGCCGCAACGTCTTCGGATGAATGCTGTGCCAGTCGAAAGTGCCGATGGAGACCATGATCATCACCGCGACTAGTGCGGCCATCGGAATGAGCGCGACGATGTCGCCGAGGACGACGACCAGGATCAGCAGGAAGACTCCGGCCAAGAATGTCGAGATCCGCGTACGCGCACCGGAGACCTTGACGTTGATCATGGTCTGGCCGATCATCGCGCAGCCCCCCATACCGCCGGTGAATCCGGTGACCAGATTCGCCACGCCCTGGCCCCAACCCTCGCGGGTCTTGTCGGAATGCGAATCGGTGATGTCGTCAACGAGCTTGGCCGTCATCAGAGACTCCAGCAGGCCGACGAGCGCGATCGCAAGTGCGAACGGCGCGATGATCGACAGTGTGTCGAACGTGAACGGCACGTCCGGAATCAGGAACGACGGCAGCGAGGACGGCAGTTCGCCCTCGTCGCCCACATCCGGAACCGCCAACGCGAAGACGAGTGTGACGCCGGTGAGTATCACGATCGCGATCAGCGGTGCCGGCACGATGGTCGTCAGCTTGGGCAGGAAGAACATGATGAGCAGGCCCACGGCGACCATCGGGTAGACCAACCACGGCACCCCGATCAGGTACGGCACCTGGGAGCTGAAGATCAGGATCGCCAGCGCGTTGACGAATCCGACCATGACGCTGCGCGGAATGAATCGCATCAACTTCGCGACACCGAGAACGCTGAGCACGACCTGCAGCACTCCGCCGAGAATCACTGCTGCGATCAGATAGTCGAGACCGTACTCGCGCGCCAAGGGAGCGACGACCAGCGCAATCGCTCCGGTGGCCGCGGAGATCATCGCCGGCCGGCCGCCGACGATGGAGATGGTGACGGCCATCGTGAACGACGCGAACAGCCCGACGCGCGGATCCACGCCGGCGATGATCGAGAACGAAATGGCTTCCGGAATCAACGCCAGCGCCACGACCAGGCCTGCGAGCACTTCGGTCTTCAGCCGCTTCGGCGATCGCAATGCACCCAGCACCGAGACGTCTTCGACGGCGGTGGCAGGCACCTGGGCAGCTCGAGACACGACGGCTCCATTCGATGAGTGCAGGGGACGTCCTGCGCGGGCGACTCTACTCTTACCGGAGGGAAGGTTGCTACTCGTCGCCGCTGTCGGCTCTCCGCTAGATTGATGTGACAAGGCACGCCGAAACCGCCAGCGCGATGCAAGGAATGAATCGATGTTCTCGCTCAACAGGTTGTCCTGCTTCATCGCCGTGGCCGAGGAACTGCACTTCGGCCGCGCTGCCGAGCGACTGCACATGACGCAGCCGCCCCTGAGCAGGCAGATCCAACAGCTCGAAAGCGAAGTCGGCGTGCAGCTGATCGACCGCACCAGCCGATCGGTGACCCTGACGGCCGCGGGATTGGCATTCCTTCCCGAGGCCCGACGCATCCTCGACCTCGCCGAGGGCGCCCTCCTCACTGTGCGACGTGTCCCCACCGGAGACCTGGGGACCGTCGTCGTCGGATTCACCGGCGCATCGGCGCATGCGGTGCTACCGCAGCTGCTCGACGCCGCACGCGAGAAGTTACCCGACGTGAAACTCGTTCTACGCGAAATGGTCTCGGCGGTGCAGATGGAATCCTTGGCCGTCGGCGATATCGATCTCGGGTTGGCCAGGCCACCGCTCAAGCGTCCGGGCATCGCGTCGCGGCCGGTGCTGCACGAGTCGTTGATCGCGGCGATGCCCGACACTCATCCGCTGGCCGAGAAGAGCGAACTGTCGGTGGAGGACTTCGACGAGCAGCCGATCATCATGTATTCACCGGTCGACGCGCGGTACTTCCACGAACTGCTGATCAGTACCTTCACCATCGTCGGGGTGTCTCCGCGCTACGTGCAGTACGTGACCCAGGTGCACACGATGCTGGTGCTCGTTCGTTCCGGAATCGGATTGGCACTGGTACCGGAGTCCGCGTCGACCATGCGGCCGGAAGGTGTTGTGTTCCGGCCGGTTCGGACGGTCAAGGAACGCCCCGTCGAGTTGGACGCCGCCTGGCGAGTGGACAACGACAACCCGGCACTGCACCGCTTCATGACCGATGTGCTGCCGACGCGGGAATGGTCGTGATGGCTATCGCGGCGTCCCCACCGGCGGCTTGACGGCCGTCACCGGGCAGTGGGCCTCGAGGAGAACGCGCTGAGAGATGCTGCCCATGAACAACTTTCCGACGGGTGATCGACGCCTGATGCCGATGACGACCAGTTGCGTCTGTTCGTCGAACGACAGGTCGATCAGATTGTCGGCATGCGAGCGGCCCGCTTCGTTGTCGTGAATTTTCGCCGCCACCCCGATGGCCGACGCCTCCTCGCGGGCAGATTCGACGGCCGCACCGAAGTCGGCATCGGATGCACTGCTGTCCTCGGCGACGACGATCAGGTCCGTACCACGCATGTGTGCCTCGCGAAAAGCGAAGGGCAGCGCGCCTTTTCCCTCGGTGGTCGGCGAGTAGCCGACGACGACGGTCACTGCGTCACCGGGGTGACGAGGGTGCCGTCGGCCAGAAAGCGATCGAGGTTCTCGAGCGTGAGCGCTTCCATCGCAGCCCGCGTCTCCACCGTTGCGCTGCCCACGTGCGGCAGCAGCACCACGTTGTCCATCGCCAACAGGGCGTCGGGCACGTCCGGTTCGTGCGCGAAGACGTCCAGGCCCGCTCCGGCGAGCTTCCCCGCACCGAGCAACTCGATGAGCGCCTCCTCGTCGACGACGCTTCCGCGGGCCACGTTGATCAGATATCCCTGCGGTCCCAGAGCTTCGAGCACTGCGCGATCGACCAGATGCGCAGTACCCGAACCGCCGGACGCGGCGATGATCAATATGTCGACGTTCTCGGCGAGCGCTGTCGGGCCGGCAGCGTAAACGTAGGGCGAACCGTCGATCTCGTTGCGATTGTGGTACGAGATCTCGCAGCGAAACCCGTTGAGCCGATCGGCAATTGCCGAGCCGATGCGGCCGAGGCCGATGATTCCGACACGCTTGCCGGTGACCTGACGCGTCAGTGGCGTGTTGCCCTCGGTGGGCCAGCGGCCGGCGCGCACGAATCGCTCGGCCGAGGACAGGCCGCGCACGGTGTCGATCACCAGACCGACGGCGAGGTCGGCCACACAGTCCGTCAACACGTCGGGGGTGTTGCTGACGACGACGCCGCGTTCGGCTGCCGCGTCGACGTCGGTGGTGTCGTAGCCGACGCCGAAGTTCACAACGGCTCCGAGCTGCGGCAACCGTTCCATCAACGCAGCATCGACGCCGGTGCGGCCGGAGGTGACCACCGCAGAGATCGACGCACCGTGCTCGGACAGGAACTCGTCGCGATCGTCGCCCTCGGGCAGTTCCAGCGCGTCGTACTCGGTAACCAGGGTGTCCATCAACGACGGCTTCAGCGGTCCCACTCGGAGAACTCGACCGCCTCGTTGCGAATCGGATTGAGACACAGAGGTTTTCTGCGAGCTGACGGTGACCATGGTTCTCCTCGCGAGATGGTGGAGCGTGCGCGTTTCCTGTACAGTATGCCGCCCTTCGAATACCTGTCCAACACGGAAATAACATGGACCGATACCCAAACGGCATGAACGACGCGTCGCCGATGCAGCTCCGCCGGGGTCGTCATGCATCTTGCCTGGTCAGTCCAGCAATGCTGTGACTCGGACCGCAGTCAAGCCGTCGCTGTGACCCACAGAACTGGACGAAAAGTCGATTTCGTCCGGTTGACGGTGGAGATGACCCGCTCATACCGTGTGTCTACCGTCACAGATTCGGCTGCGACTTGCAGACGCGGATCCTTTTTCCCACTGGAGGCCACCATGAGCCCTGCACTCTTCGTGCAGCAGGGACGGACCCACCGTGTCGCCGCAATAGCCGTTGGCGCGCTGTCACTTTCACTTGTCGCGAGCGGATGCACCGTCGCCAACTCCAACAACGGCGGAGCCGCCCGCGCAGATACTCTTCGCATCGTTCTGCCGCAGGAGCCGCCGACCCTCGAAGCCTGCGACGTCTCGCTCACGTCGGTGGGTGTGGTGACGCGCTCGAACATCACCGAGCCACTCATGGAACGCAACCCCAGCACCGGCGATCTCGAGCCCAAGCTCGCTGACTCCTGGGAGCAGACCTCCGACACCGAATGGACGTTCACCATCCACCCCGGCGTGACGTTCAGCGACGGCAGTCCGTTCGAGGCCGAGGACGCCGCGTTCTCGATCGATCGCACCGTCAATTCCGAACTGGGCTGCAACGTCGAGGGGTACGTGTTCGGCGACGCGAACCTGGTGGTCACCGCAGTCGACCCGATGACGCTGACCGTGCAGTCGCCCGAGCCCGATCCCATTCTGCCGCTTCGGCTCTCGTTCGTGGAGATGGTGCCCCGCACCTCGAGCTACACCGAGCGGGTACGCGAACCCATCGGAACGGGACCGTTCGCGATCGAGCGGTGGGACTACGGTCAGAAGCTCTCGCTGGTGCGCAACGAAACCTACTGGGGCCCGAAGCCCGAGTACGCCAGGGCCGAGTACCAGTGGCGCAGCGAGGGCAGCGTCCGCGCATCGATGGTCACCAACGGTGAGGCCGAGATCGCCACCTCGGTCGGACCGGAGGACGGCGCAGGCGATCTGGGAGTCGCGTACCCCAACAACGAAACCACAGCGCTGCGCATCCAGGCCATGCAACCGCCCCTGGACGACATGCGCGTACGCCAGGCGATCAACTACGCCATCAATCGCGAGGGCATCGTCAAGGCACTGTTCCGTGGACTCGGTTCCCCTGCAGAACAATTGATCTCCGAGGGTGTCGTCGGCTTCAACGAGGACTTGACACCGTGGCCCTACGACATGGACCAGGCCCGCACACTGATCGACGAGGCCCGGGCCGATGGCGTGCCCGTCGATACCGAGATCCGCCTGATCGGACGCACCGGGCAGTTCCCGAAGATCAACGAAACGGTGGAGGTCATCCAGAACTCACTGTCCAAGATCGGCATGAACGTCACGATCGAAATGATGGACGCCGCAGGCACCGCCGAGTACCAGGAGCGGCCGTTCCCCGACGTCGGCCCGTATCTGCTGGTGATTCAGCACGGCAATCAAGCCGGCGACTCCGCGTTCACCGTCGATCAGTACTTCACCAGTGACGGATTCCAGAGTGCCTACGGCACAGCAGAATTCGACCGGAAGATCGCTGCCGCAGGGGCTCTCACCGGCGAGGACAGGCAGGCCGCGTACGCGCAGGTGTTCGCCGACGAACCGAAGGACATCATGCAGATGGCCTACATCGCGCACATGAACGGGGTGCTCGCCAAGGCATCCTCGGTCGATTACACCCCCAACTCGGCCACGGTCGACGAAATGCACCTCGCCGCCATGACCCGCGCCGACACCGAGAGGCCCTGACATGTTCAGATTCCTGCGCCGACGGATCTACACCAGCCTGATCCCGCTGTTCGTCGTTCTGCTGGGCGTGTTCTTCCTCGCTCGGCTCACCGGCGACCCCACCAGCCTGTACCTGCCCGAGTCTGCAACCCAGGCCCAACGCGAGGCGTTCCGCGCCACCAACGGCTTCGACCAGCCGGTCCTGACGCAACTGATGGACTACTTCAAGGGCGTCGTGCAACTCGACTTCGGGCAGTCGCTGCGCACCGGCGAGGACGCGTCGGCGATGGCACTGCGCGCGTTCCCCGCGACGCTGCAGCTGGCGTTCGCGACGATGTTCCTCGCCATCCTCGGCGCTGTGATCATCGGATGCTGGGCTGCCTACCGACCGAATTCGCTGGCCGATCGCATCTCGAGCCTGCTGTCGATGACGGCCGCGTCCATCCCCGATTTCTGGTTCGCCATCATGGGTGTCTACGTCTTCGCCATCCTGTTCGGCTGGCTGCCCACCTCGGGCGTGGACAGCGGAATGCTCTCCTGGGTGCTGCCGATCGCCACCCTGCTCATTCGCCCTCTCGGCGTACTGACCCAGGTGGTGCGCGGCGCGATGGTCTCGGCGCTGTCGGCACCGTACGTTCGCCTCGCGAGAAGCAAAGGCGCAGGCGATCTTCGAGTCGTCACCCACCACGCTCTACGCAACGCCGCTGCACCGGCGCTCACGGTTGCCGGCGACCTGATGGTCGGGCTCGTCAACGGCGCGGTGGTCGTCGAGGCCATCTTCGGCTGGCCCGGCATCGGAAAGTTGATGATCGACGCCATCCTGCAGCGCGATTTCGCTGTTCTGCAGGCGGCCGTGTTGTTGACGGCGGTGAGCATATTCGTGCTCAACATCGTCATCGATGCCTGCTACGCACTGCTCGACGCCCGGGTTCGCGACAAGGTGAAGGTCTAGGTAGGAACATGTCACTCGACTTCGAAGCACCGAAAACATCCGAGCCCGAGGATGTTCCACCGTCGGTTCCGGTGGAAGCCCGCAAGGCGTCGGCCCCGCTGTGGAAGCTGCTGCTGCGCGACCGGGTCGCCACCGTCGCCGCCGCGATCCTGGTACTGGTCTTCCTCACCGCGATCTTCGGCCCGATGCTGGTCGGTGACGCCGCCACCGATCAGGATCTCGACCGCTCGAATCTGCCGCCGTTCACCCTCGACACCGGGTGGATGAACATCCTCGGCACGGATCCGCTGGGACGCAGCATGCTGGCCCGGCTGATCGTGGCCAGCAGAACCACACTCTCGGTGGCCGTTCCGGCCGTGATCCTCTCGGCGATCATCGGCTCGTTCATCGGGATGTGGGCCGGCTTCCATCGCGGCTGGCGTGAGACCGCGGCCATGCGCGTCGCCGACGTCATCCTCAGCTTCCCGTCCCTGCTGATGGCCGTCGTGGTGCTCTACGTCTTCTCGCCCAGTGCCGCGAACATCGTTCTGGTCCTCACTGTTACGCGCATTCCGATCTACCTACGTACCGCCCGCGCCGAGTCCGCCGAGCTGCAGAGTCGGTTGTTCGTCGACGCCGCCCGCACCTTCGGCGCGAAGAGCGGATCGGTGATCCGCCGGCATGTGGCCCCGATTCTGCTGCCGACCCTGCTGACCGTCGCCACCCTGGACTTCTGCTTCGTCATTCTCGCCGAATCGTCGTTGAGCTTCCTGGGCATCGGCATTCAGCCACCGGACGTCTCGTGGGGACTGATGGTCTCGCAGGGCCGCACCTACCTGCAGACCGCCTGGTGGCTCTCGTTCTTCCCCGGTCTGGCCATCGTGCTGACGACCGTCTCGGCCACTGTGCTCGCTGCCTGGGCGCGCATCGCCACCGACCCGGCGCAGCGTTGGCGACTCAACGTCCCCCGCTCCAAGCGCTCTCGCCTGCTCCCCGTACGAAAGGTCATCTCATGAGCGCACCGGCAACCGCACACCAGCGACCCGACACCGGCAGCATCGCCCTCGACGTTCGCGGACTGACCGTCGATCTGCGGACGCCGTCGGGTGTCATTCGCGCCGTCGACAACGTCACCTTCACCGCCCGGCGCGGTGAAACCCTGGCTCTGCTCGGCGAATCCGGTTGCGGCAAGTCCATGACGGCACAGGCCATCGTCGGATTGCTCGAGCCGATCGCCGACATCACCGGCGGCTCGGTGGAGATGGGTGAGGTGGACCTGGTCACCGCCAAGACCAAAGTGCGGCGCACCATCGCCGCCACAGAACTGGCCATCGTCTTCCAGGACGCGCTGACGGCCCTCAATCCCGTCTACACCGTCGGAACCCAACTGGCCGAACCGTTTCGGATCCACCGGGGTATGTCCGCCAAGCAAGCACGCGCGGAAGCCATCGCGCTGATGACCCGAGTGGGAATTCCCGAGCCCGAATCACGCGCGGACTCGTACCCACACCAATTCTCCGGTGGCATGCGCCAACGCCTGCTGATCGCCATGGCCGTGGCCCTGAGTCCGTCGGTACTGCTGGCCGACGAACCCACCACCGCCCTCGACGTGACGGTCCAGGCCCAGATCATGGCTCTGCTCAAGGAATTGCGCACCGAACACGACATGGCCGTCGTCCTGATCACCCACGACCTCGCCCTGGTGGCCGAGGAGGCCGATCGGGTCGCCATCATGTACGCGGGCAACGTGGTCGAGACCGGACCGGTGTCCGAGGTGTTCGGTGAACCACGCCATCCGTACACGAAGGGACTGCTCGACTCGGTGCCCGTCCACGCCGTCCGCGGTGAGGATCTCAAGTCGATCGGCGGCACGCCACCGGACCTGCATTCCATCCCCGACGGGTGTGTTTACCAGGCCCGCTGCCCCCTCGCCCGCGACATCTGCATCAGTGCTCGCCCGCCGCTCGAATCCGTCGGCACCGGCCGAATGTCGGCCTGCCACTTCCCGAACGAGGTAACCAGCCATGCCTGAGCAACTGTTGACCGTGCGCGGCCTGAACAAGACCTTCGACGTCGGCCGAGGCAAACTCCGTGCCCTCGACGCCATCGACCTGGATCTGCGACGCGGTGAGACCCTGGGGCTGGTGGGCGAATCCGGTTGCGGCAAATCCACTCTCGCGCGCACCCTGATGATGCTCGAACGACCCGACTCGGGCACGGTCGCCTTCGACGGCATCGATCCGTTCGCGCTGCGCGGCAAGGAACTCCTCGCGTGGCGTCGACGCGTGCAAATGGTGTTCCAGGACCCGTACGGTTCCCTGAACTCACGCATGACTGCAGGCGACATCATCGGCGAGCCGTGGCGAACCCACAAGGGCCTGTACAGGACTCGCCGCGATCGCTCCGCACGGGTCCGCGAACTGCTGCACCTGGTGGGCCTGCGCCCGAGCGACGAGAACCGCTTCCCGCAGGAGTTCTCCGGCGGTCAACGCCAACGCCTCGGCATCGCGCGGGCGCTGGCGCTGAACCCCGACGTGATCATCTGCGACGAGCCGGTCTCGGCACTCGATCTCTCGGTACAGGCGCAGGTGCTCAACCTGCTCAACGATCTACAGAAGCAACTCGGCATCTCCTACGTGTTCATCTCGCACGATCTGTCGGTGGTGCGACACGTCGCCGACCGAGTCGCGGTGATGTACCTGGGGCGCATCGTCGAATCCGGAGCCACCGAGTCAGTATTCGAGCGTCCTGCCCACCCGTACACCGCAGCATTGATGTCGGCCGCACCCACTCTCGACGCGTCGAATCGCGGGACGAAGATCCTGCTGAAGGGCGAGGTACCGTCGCCGCTGAATCCGCCGTCGGGATGTCGGTTCCGCACGCGCTGCTGGAAGGCAACCGACCTGTGTGCCAGTGAGGCACCCCCGGTTGCGCTCGACGCGGACGAGGCCGATCACATCGCCGAATGTCACTATCCCCTTGTCGCAGGCAATCTCGGCCTCGTCGCCGCTGGGACGTGATGGCGACACACCTGAGCATCACCGGATTCGTCGTCGTCGCGCTGGCCATCTTCTTCGCATCGGCGATGCAGGCGTCCATCGGATTCGGGATGGGCATGCTCGCCGCGCCCATCGTGGCGATCGTGGACCCCGGCCTGATCCCGGCGACGCTCATCATGCTGGCCGTGGTCGTCAGTGTGCTCGTGTTGGTTCGCGATCGCACCGCCCTCGACCTCTCGGGTGCAGGGTGGGCGCTCGCTGGTCGGCTCCCCGGTTCGGTGGTGGGCGCACTACTGCTCGTGCTGCTACCCGAGCGCGGACTGGCCATCCTGCTCGCGCTGGTGGTGCTGGGCGGCGTCGCACTGACGTCGTTCGGTTGGGTCCCGTTGCCGCACAGACGAAATCTGGTGATGGCCGGGGCCGCGTCGGGAATTCTGGGAACGGCCACCTCGATTGGCGGACCCCCGATGGCACTGGTGTGGCAACGCAACACCGGAGCCGAACTGCGCAGCACCATGAGCTGCTTCTTCCTCGTCGGCTCGCTGATCTCGCTGGCGGTACTCGCGGTCGCCGGCGCGGTGGATGCCCATACGGCAACGCTGTTCGTGTTGCTGGCCCCGGCGACGATTCTGGGATTCCTGCTCTCCCGGGTGGTCAACAAAGTCCTCGATCGTCGACGGCTGCGCATCGTCGCGATCACCGTCTCCGCCGTCGGTGCACTCGTGCTGGTTGTCCAGCAGGTGTCGGCGTTCGCCTAACTCACGAAATGGTGAGTTGAATCGCCATCTCGTGTCGGAACGCGTCGATCGGGTAGTCGGTGTCCATGACTACGAACAACACCCGCGCATTGATCGTCGGTGCCACCGGCATCTCCGGACAAGCCTTGTGCCGCGTTGCTCTCGACGCAGGCTGGGACACGTACGGACTCAGCCGTAGTGGCAGCACTCCGGTCGACGGCGTCATCGGTGTGGCCGCCGACCTGCTCGACCCGGCCTCGCTCGAGGAGGCGCTGAACGACGTCCGCCCCGAGGTCGTGTTCTTCACCGCATGGATGAAGAAGGACTCCGAGCAGGAGAACATCGAGGTCAACTCGGCGACCCTACGCAACGTGCTGAACGTGCTCGGCCCCCTCGACTCGGTGAAGCACGTCGCGTTGATGACCGGCCTCAAGCACTACCTCGGACCGTTCGATGCCTACGGTGAGGCAGTGATGGCCGAGACGCCGTTCCACGAGACCGAGGATCGCCTCGACACTCCCAACTTCTACTACGCGCAGGAAGACGAATTGTTCGCCGGTGCCGAGAAGTTCGGATTCGGTTGGAGTGTGCACCGCGCGCACACCATCTCCGGATTCGCGGTCGGCAACGCGATGAACATGATGTTGACGCTGTCCGTGTACGCAGCGATCTGCAAGGAGCTCGGCGAGAAGTTCGTCTTCCCCGGTTCCGAGACACAGTGGAACGGCCTCACCGACCTCACCGACGCGGACCTGCTCGCCGAGCAGATGGTGTGGGCCGCAACCGACGACAACGCACACAACGAGGCGTTCAACATCGCCAACGGTGACGTCTTCCGCTGGCGCTGGCTGTGGCCGCAGTTCGCCGCGCACTTCGGCGTCGAGCCCGAGGGCTACGACAGCGAGCCGCGTCCACTCGAACCCCGCATGTCCGACGCGGCCGCAACGTGGAAGCGCATCGCCGAGAAGCACGATCTGGTCGAAAGCGATGTCTCACGCCTCGCGTCGTGGTGGCACACCGACGGCGACCTCGGCCGCGACATGGAATGCCTGACCGACATGAACAAGTCGAAGAAGGCCGGGTTCCTCGGCTTCCGATCCACCCCGGATGCCATCGCCTCGGTGATCCAGCGCTACCGAGATGCGCGTCTGATTCCCTGAGCGGCTGCGCCGCACGTGCACGGAAACTCGACCCCTGCTACGAGTTTCCGCTCACCTGCGCGTAGCGCTCCCGTACCGCCGGGGTCGGGTCGGCCTCGTATGTCTTCGACGCGGCCTGCGCCCAGGTCGGCGGCTCGCTGGTCCCGGCCAGTGTCCACGCCGCCTGGCGCGCGGCACCGTCGGCGACGTATTCACCCGGCTCGGGCACGATCACCGGGACGCCGAGAATGGCCGGGGCCAACTCGCGCAATGCAGCGGACTTCGCACCGCCGCCGATGAGCAGCACCCGCTTCGTCTCGACCCCCTGCGAACGCAGATGGTCGATACCGTCGGCCAAACCGCACAGCAGTCCCTCTACGGCCGCTCGCGCGAGGTGGCCCGGTGTCGAATTGTTCAGTCGCAGGCCGTGAATCGCACCGGATGCATCGGGACGATTGGGGGTGCGCTCGCCCTCGAAGTACGGCACCATCACCACACCGTCGCTCGTCGTCGACAGCGCCAACCGCGACAACTCGTCGTGATCGACGCCCAGCATCCGCGCCGTCGCATCGAGGACGCGAGCAGCGTTGAGCGTGCACACCAACGGCAGTTGACGGCCGGTGGCGTCGGCGAATCCGGCGACCAGACCCGAACCGTCCGCGGCCGCAACCGAGGTCACGGCAGATACGACACCCGACGTGCCGATCGAGACCACCACATCACCGGGCTGCGCATCGAGGGCAAGCGCTGCCGCGGCATTATCGCCGGTACCCGGGCCGATCAGTGCCCCACCCGACGTGCGGCCTATCGCCTCGCTGGGTGCGGCCACGCGGGGCAACAGTGGGTTACGACCCCGAAAACCGAACTGCAGCAAATCCGTTCGATATTCGTCAGTGGCCGCGGAGAAGTATCCGGTGCCACTGGCGTCGCCTCGATCGGTGGCCAGAGCGTCGAGCCCCGATGCCCCGCCGAGCTGCCAGCTCAGCCAATCGTGCGGAAGGCACACCGCCGCAGTGCGATCGGCATTCTCGGGTTCGTGGTCGGCGAGCCATCGCAGCTTGGCGACCGTGATCGAAGCCAACGGAACCACTCCGACGGCGTCGGCCCAGGCCTGCCCGCCGTCGGTGCCTTCCTTTTCGCCCAACTCGGACACCAAGTCCGTCGCGGCCTGCGCCGATCGAGTGTCGTTCCACAGCAAAGCTTTACGGACCACGGATCCGTTGTCGTCGAGGCAGACCATGCCGTGCTGCTGCGCGCCCACCGACACCGCGTCCACGTCGTCGAGTCCGCCTGCGGCAGCGATCGCCTCGTCGAGCGCATCTTTCCAGCGCTGCGGGTCGATCTCGGTGCCGTCGGGATGCGCTGCTCGCCCCTGGCGGACCAAGTCCCCCGACTCGGCGTCACGAACGAAGACTTTGCACGATTGGGTGGAGGAGTCGATTCCGGCAACGAGAGCCACGGTGAGCGGGTCCTTTCCTACGCAAGTGTGATCTACGACCCTACCCGCGAGGCGCGGTTGCCTCGGTCACCAACGTGCGCGCGTAGGCGATGGCCTGCGGCGTTGTCTCGAAAACACGGCGCGCTTCGTCGTCCTTGGTGGTGAACACGCCCAGCGCCGTCAGCGGACGCAGGTGTTCGGGTTTGGCTGCGGAGATGAGGACGGTGATGTGGCGATGTTCGAGTTCGGTGATCGTGTCCTTGAGGACCAGAGCTCCGGTGGCATCGATGGTGGTCACTCGCGACATGCGCAGGATCACCACTTTCACGTCCGACACGTCGGCGAGCTCGAGCAGGAAGCTGTGCGCAGCTCCGAAGAACAGTGCACCGTCGATCCGGTAGGCGACGATGTGTTCGCGCAGCAGGCCTTCTTCTTCCTTCGAGACCGCGTCGAGTGCATCGAGCGGTACCTTCTCGACCGTGGCCGATCGCGCGACTGCGCGCAGTGCCAGCACCGCAGCGAACCCGACGCCGACCGCCACAGCCGTCACCAAATCGAACAGAACCGTGACGAGAAAAGTCGACGCCATCACCACGGTGTCGCCGCGACCGGCGCGGGAAATTGCTCGGATGGAGGCTGTTTCGACCATGCGCACCGTTGTCGCCAGGAGCACCCCGGCCAGAGCGGCGAGCGGAATGTCGGCCACCAAGCCCGCGGCGGAGTACATGATCGCGGCGAGGATCACCGCATGGGTGAGCGCGGCGAGCCTGGTGCGCGCTCCGGACCGAACGTTGACGGCAGTACGGGCGATGGCACCGGTGGCGGGGATCCCGCCGAACAACGGCGCGGCGATGTTGGCCAGTCCCTGCCCGAACAGCTCACGATCGGGATTGTGCCGCGGGCCGACGCCCATCGAGTCCGCCGCGGTCGCGGACAGCAGCGATTCCAGTGCAGCCAGCGCAGCGACGGCGAACGCCGGTGCCAACAACGCCGTCACGTCACCGAGGTGGAAGAAGCTCAGGCTCGGGGCGGACAACGACGACGGAATGGTGCCGATGCGGGCGATGTCGAGGTCGAACAACTGAGTAACCACCGTTGCTCCGGCGACCGCAACCAGGGAGAACGGGATTTTCGGAGCCACGCGGCCGCCGACCAGCATGACGATCGCGACCGTGACGGCCACGGTGGGCGTCAGAACGCTCGCATTCGAGACGAACGAGCGCACCGCGTCGAACGCGGACTGCCACACCTTCTCGCCCTCGGCGTCGGTGATACCCAGGGCCGACGGAACCTGTTGCAGCGCAATGACAACGGCGATGCCTGCGGTGAACCCCTCGATGACGGGTGCCGGCATGTACCGGACGGCTCGACCGACGCCTGCACCGGCGAGCGCCAGCAGAATGATTCCGGCCATCAGCCCGACGGCGAGCACTCCGGTCGGCCCGTACTCGGCGACGATCGGCACGAGCACCACCGTCATGGCACCGGTCGGCCCGGACACCTGAAATCTCGATCCGCCGAATACCGCGGCGACGACTCCCGCGATGATCGCCGTGGTCAGGCCCGCCGCCGCACCCAGCCCGGTGCTGACGCCGAAGCCGAGCGCCAGAGGCAACGCGACCAGTGCCACGATCAGCCCGGCCAGCAGATCCGCGCCGGGTGCGCGGAAGGCCGGTTTCCACTCGCTCCACCTGGGCAGCAGCGCTGTCACAGCACTGAGGGCGTCGGTCCTGCGGGAAGGTTTCGTCGGTTCGGACATGTGACGCTTTCTGAGAACTCATCGATCCTGATGTAGCTACTTGCTAAGTTTAGCAAGTAATGAACCAGGTGAACACAAGACGTGAGTCAGACCATCACGGGCCGTCGAGTCAGGTGCGCGCTCCGGACTCGCCTTCCAGTAGCTCGGCCTGGTTGGCCACCACTCCCGTGAGTATTTCCCGCGCAACGACCAACAGGTCGGCCACCTTCGGCGACGTCAACGTGTAGGACACCGACAGGCCTTCCCGAGTGCCTTCGATGAGACCGGCGCGCCGCAGGATGGACAATTGCTGAGACAGATTGGCCGGCTCGATGCCGATTTCCGGCAGCATCTCGGACACGGCGTGCTCGCGCTCGCTCAGCAACTCCAGCACGCGAATACGGACGGGATGCGCCAACGTCTTGAAGAAATCGGCTTTCATTCTGTAGAGCGGCCGGCTCGAATCCGTGGCCATGAAGTCCTCCCGTGGCACCCGCCACCGCGCAGCAGGCTAATTGCGAACACTAGCAATCAACAGACCGAAGTGGACGACCTCCCTGCCCGTCCCGAAACTCGGCTACCTTCACTCCCATGCGCGGAGACCCCGAAGAATCCACCGACTTCAGGCTCACCGTGGCCACGGCGGCCCTCGACCTGTTCTCCGTCAAGGGCTACGAGTCGACGACGGTGGACGACATCGCCGGTGCCGCCGGCATCTCGCGTCGGACATTCTTTCGTCAGTTCCGCGCCAAGGAAGACGTCGTCTTCGCCGATCACGAAATTCTGCTCGAGCAGGCCGGCGCGTTCCTGGAAGCGAACGAGGGCGATCCCTGGCGGGCCGTGTGCGATGCCGCGCAGCTGGTGTACGAGCGGTTTTCCGACTGGCAGGACATGTCGCGCTTGCGCTACCAGGTGGTGCACAAGATCCCCGCGCTGCGCGATCGAGAAATCGTCACCGTGTTTCGCTACGACAGACTCTTCGTCGACTATCTGCAGCGTGTTCTGCCCGATCACCCGCACCTCGAGATCCTGCAGTTCTCCGCCACGGTGACCGCGACGCACAACTACATCCTTCGTCGGATGATCCGCGACGGCCTCCCGACGTCCGTGGAGGATCTGCGTTCGGCACTCGCGCAGGTGCGCGCGCAGTTCTTCGGTGAGATCGTCGTCGCGTCGTTCCCCCGGGGCACGTCCGTCAGCAAAGTCGTCGACGCGTTGGCCGATCACACAAGCACCTGAGCCACCCGACGCGATGGCACTGAGTGCCGGATGCCGGAGACCCGGTCTTGAACAGGTCGGAATTCGGACGTACACTGGGGCAATCCTTGGCACTGAGTGCCCTCCGTGGGCAGTGCCACCCCCGACACACCGAGGAGCGTGGCCGACATGGCCGGAAATCCCGACTTCGATCTGTACCAATCGCCCGACGAGCACAACGAACTGCGCGCAGCCATTCGGGCGCTCTCGGAGAAGGAGATCGCTCCGTACGCCAAAGAGGTCGACGAGGACTCCCGCTTCCCCGAGGAAGCACTCAAAGCGCTCAACGCTTCCGGCTTCAACGCCATTCACGTTCCCGAGGAATACGACGGCCAGGGTGCCGATTCCGTCGCTGCCTGCATCGTCATCGAAGAGGTCGCACGCGTCTGCGGCTCGTCCTCGCTGATCCCCGCGGTCAACAAGCTCGGCACGATGGGCCTGATCCTCAAGGGCTCCGAGGAACTCAAGAAGCAGGTCCTGCCGTCCCTCGCCGGTGGCGCGATGGCGTCGTACGCCTTGTCCGAGCGCGAAGCGGGATCCGACGCGGCGAGCATGCGCACCCGCGCCAAGGCCGATGGAGACGACTGGATCCTCAACGGCTCCAAGTGTTGGATCACCAACGGCGGCAAGTCCGATTGGTACACCGTCATGGCCGTGACCGATCCCGACAAGGGCGCCAACGGCATTTCCTCGTTCATCGTGCACAAGGACGACGAGGGATTCGTCGTCGGCCCCAAGGAGAAGAAGCTCGGCATCAAGGGTTCGCCCACCGCCGAGCTCTACTTCGAGAACTGCAAGATTCCCGGCGATCGCATCATCGGCGAGCCCGGTACCGGCTTCAAGACCGCGCTGGAAACACTCGACCACACGCGCCCCACCATCGGCGCACAGGCCGTCGGCCTGGCACAGGGTGCCCTCGACGCGGCCATCGCATACACCAAGGACCGCAAGCAGTTCGGCACCTCGATCTCGAGCTTCCAGGCAGTGCAGTTCATGCTCGCCGACATGGCGATGAAGGTCGAAGCCGCCCGCCTGATGGTCTACAGCTCCGCAGCCCGCGCCGAGCGCGGCGAGAAGAACCTCGGGTTCATCTCCGCGGCTGCCAAGTGCTTCGCCTCGGACGTGGCCATGGAGGTCACCACCGACGCCGTGCAGCTCTTCGGCGGTGCCGGCTACACCACCGACTTCCCGGTCGAGCGCATGATGCGCGACGCCAAGATCACCCAGATCTACGAGGGCACCAACCAGATTCAGCGTGTCGTCATGTCGCGGGCGCTGCTCAAATGAGCGACATCAACCTGGTAGGTGTCATCGGCGGCGGCACCATGGGTGCCGGCATCGCCGAAATGTGTGCTCGCTCCGGCAGTTCCGTACTGATCCTGGAGACGAGCCAGGCGACGGCCGACGCCGCAGAGGCCCGCCTCGACAAGTCCTTCGCTCGTGCCGTGAAGTCCGGTCGCATCGAAGCCGACGCGGCCGAGAAGGCCCGTGCTGCAATCGCGTTGACGCTCGATATCAACGACTTCGCGGACCGCGATCTCGTGGTGGAGGCAGCACCGGAGATCGAGTCGCTCAAGCTGGACCTGTTCGGCAAGCTCGATTCCATCGTCAAGCCCGAGGGAATCCTGGCCACGAACACCTCGTCGATCCCGGTCATCAAGATGGCCAACGCGACCAAGCGTCCCGACAAGGTCGTCGGCGTGCACTTCTTCAACCCGGTGCCGGTACTGCCGTTGGTGGAGATCGTCGTCAGCCTGCTCACCAGCGAGGAAACCGTCGCAGCGGTGACGGACTACGCCGGAAACACGCTGGGCAAGAAGACGATTCGCGCCGGGGATCGCGCCGGATTCATCGTCAACGCACTGCTCATCCCGTACATGGTCTCGGCCATCCGCATGCTCGAGTCCGGCTTCGCCAGCGCCGAGGACATCGACGAGGGCATGGTCAACGGTTGCGCCCACCCCATGGGCCCGTTGCGTCTGACCGACACCGTCGGCCTCGACGTCACCCTCGCGGTCGCCGAGTCGCTGTACGCGGAGTTCCGCGAACCGCACTATGCGCCGCCGCCGCTGCTGCAGCGCATGGTGGACGCCGGGATGCTGGGTCGCAAAACCGGTAAGGGTTTCTACTCGTATTCGTAGTAGTCCCCCGCCCCCTTTTGGATCAATGTGGCATTCAGCTTCTTGGAGAAGCTGAATGCCACATTCATCCGTCAGGGAGGCGCACACTGGAGCCGTTCCGCAACTCTGGGAGGCTCCATGAACATCGATCTCGACGGCCGCACCGCTTTGATTTCCGGCTCCAGTCAGGGCATCGGATTCGCGATTGCCACCGAATTGGCCCGCGCCGGTGCGCGCGTGGTCCTCAACGGCCGCAGCGAGTCGGCGCTGGATTCGGCCGAGGAACAGTTGCTGACGGCAGTGCCGGGTGCGCGGGTGATCGTCGTTGCTGCCGATCTCGCGACGGCCGACGGGGTCGAGACATTGCTCGCCAAGGTGCCGGTGGTCGACATTCTGGTGAACAACCTCGGCATCTTCGGAGCAAAACCCGCTCTCGACATCGACGACGACGAATGGCGACGCTATTTCGAGGTGAATGTGCTCTCGGCAATCCGGCTGATCCGCACGTATCTGCCGGCGATGACCGAGGCGGGCTGGGGCCGAATCCAGAATATCTGCAGCGATTCCGCAGTCGTGATTCCCGAGGAGATGATCCACTACGGAATGACGAAGACCGCCCTGCTCGCAGTGACCCGTGGATTCGCGAAAGCTGCTGCAGGAAACGGCGTTACGGTCAATTCCGTGATCGTGGGCCCCACCCACACCGAGGGCGTCGAGAAGTTCGTCGGCGAACTCGTCGGCGACGACCTCCCCTGGGACGAGGCGCAGGCGCAATTCATGAAGGAGCACAGACCACAATCGCTCATCGGACGTTTGATCGAGCCGAGGGAGATCGGCAACATGATCGTCTACCTGAGCTCCGAGCAGGCCTCTGCGACCACCGGTGGCGCTCTACGAGTCGACGGCGGCTACGTCGACGCGATACTGCCCTGAGTTTTTCGCAGAGCGGTCCGGTCGGTCACAGTTTGTGGCCGACCGCTTCGGGGCATGCGTGAAATACACGGAATCAAGCAGAGGTTCTTCACGCATTTGACCGTATTCGGAGACGATTCCACAGTGAGCGATCAGTACACCTTCACCAACCCCGTCACGCAGTACCGCCAGGACGGCTTCCCGGAGCAGCACCAGGATCCGCCCGGCCTGGCCGCAGATCTTCAGCCCCTCGCCGACCACGGTGAGCAGACATACCGCGGATCCGGACGCCTCACCGGCCGCAAGGCCTTGATCACCGGGGCCGATTCCGGAATCGGACGAGCAGCAGCCATTGCCATCGCACGCGAGGGCGCCGACGTGGTTCTCAATTACCTACCCGCAGAAGAGAAGGACGCGCAGGAGGTTGCGCAGTTGATCCGCGACGCCGGCCGCACCGCAGTCCTGGCACCGGCAGATCTCACCGACGAGCAGGCCGCGCGCGGCATCGTGCGCACTGCCGTCGACGAGCTCGGTGGCCTCGACCTGCTGATCAACGTCGCAGGTAAGCAGCAGTTCGTCGAAGATCTGGCCGACCTGACGTCCGAGCAATTCGATCAGACGTTCAAAACCAACGTCTACGCACTGTTCTGGATCATCCAGGAAGCGGTGCCGCACATGCCCGCCGGCTCGACCATCGTCAACACCAGCTCGATCCAGGCATACACACCGTCACCCGGACTGGTGGACTACGCGACCACGAAGATGGCCATCAACACCATCAGCAAGGCCCTCGCACAGCAGTTGGCACCGAAGGGAATCCGCGTCAATGTCGTTGCGCCGGGACCGTTCTGGACACCGCTGCAGGCAGCCGGCGGCCAGCCGACTTCGGCACTGCCGGAATTCGGCAAGGAAACACCGCTCGGACGCGCAGGACAGCCCGCCGAGATCGCCGGTGCGTACGTCTATCTGTCGTCGGCCGAATCGGGTTACGTCACCGGCGACACACTGAACGTCAACGGTGGTATGCCGACGCCGTAGATCGTCACCCGTATTGAGTGAATGGACCATTCACACCCGTCTGGGCTGGTGAATGGTCCATTCACGCGTTCAGGAGAGGTCAGTCCTTCGGCCCACCGGCGGCGTAGACGACCTGACCCGAGATGAAGCCGGCACCCTCGCTGACGAAGAACGACGCCAGGTGCGCGATGTCATCGGGATGTCCGACGCGATTGACCGGAATCTGCGACGCAGCAGCGGCTTTGAAGTCCTCGAACGGCATCCCGACGCGTTCTGCGGTGGCTGCCGTCATCTCCGTCTCGATGAATCCCGGGGCGATGGCGTTGGCGGTGACGCCGAACTTGCCGAGTTCGATGGCCAGGGTCTTGGTGAAGCCCTGCATGCCGGCCTTGGCTGCGGAGTAGTTGGCCTGTCCGCGGTTGCCGAGGGCAGACGTGCTCGACAGGTTGACGATGCGTCCCCACTTGGCGTCGATCATGTGCTTCTGGACCGCGCGAGTCATCAGGAACGATCCGCGCAGGTGTACGCCGAGAACGGAATCCCAGTCCTGCACCGTCATCTTGAACAGCAGGTTGTCGCGAGTGATGCCCGCGTTGTTGATCAGTACGGTCGGCGCACCGAATTCGCTTGCAATGCGATCGACGGCGGTCTGCACCGATTCCTCGTCGGCAACGTTGGCACCGATGGCCACTGCCTGCCCGCCTGCCGACTGAATCGCTCCGACGGTGTCGCTGCACGCGGCCTCGTCGAGGTCGACCACGGCAACTCCGAAACCGTCCTTGGCCAGCCGCTTGGCTACCGCAGCACCGATTCCTCGCGCACTACCGGTGACAATGGCCGTCTTGATCTGATCACTCACGAATATCTCCCTTACGACGCCGAACTCGATAACTGTCCTCTGTTTCTATCAACACCGACAATGCGATCAGTACGCAGCCACCGCTCCGTCGAGTGCCTTCTGCATTCCCTCTGCCACCACCCGGGTGATGTCGATCGGCGTCTCGGGCAAATCGGTGATGGGCGTGTCGATGTAGACGCTGGCCTGCTTCACCTTCGGCGCACCGGGACCGTAGCTCAGACCGATACAGATCAGCACCGGCTCGACCCCGAGTTTGCGCGCCCGCATCGCGATGTGGCCGATGCCGCTGCCGACGTGCTGCACCGTCGTCGGATCCTCGAGATTGCAGGTTCCCTCGGGGAACACCGCCAGATCGTCGCCTCGCTTCATCCGCTCGGCACTGACGTCCATCATGCGGTTGCCCGCGGCGCTGACGGCCCGCATGCCGTGATTCTTGCCGCGGAAGACGGGGATACCGCCCATCATGTCGATTCGCTTGCGCTGCTTGGGTTCCTGGAACAGCTCGTCCTTGGCCAGCACCCGGGTGCGACCGATGACCGGACGCAGCGGCGACGCCCATGCCGCCGCTGCGAGGGTGTACGGATCGTTCTCGGTCAGATGATTGACCGCGATGAGCAGACGCGTGTTGTCGTAGACGAGACGACGCAACTCCTCACGGGCACCGTCGGGATACGACACCCTCGGGCGGAATCGCCTGGCCAGGGTCGCATAAGCCAACCTCGCGACCTGACGATTCTGCTGATGGCGCAGATAGAAGTCGTACACGGTCACATCGTTTTCGAGAATTACCGCAGGCCGATCCATGAGCCGAGCTTAGCCTCACACCCGCGAGGAACCCATAGCCCGGATACCGACGGTAAGTCCGACCGCAGCGGTAGCCACGGCCGCGACAACACCGGCCGTCACCGTCGAACTCGTGAAGTCTCCCGCGAACAGTGCACGTTCGGCATCGACCAGGTACCCGAGCGGGTTGATGTTCACCAGGAACTGCATCCATCCCGGGGCAGTGGTGAGCGGCAGCATCGTGCCCGACAGGATGAGCAGTGGGAACATCAGAGTCTGCTGTATCGACCAGAACACCCAATCCTGTCCGCGCACAGCCAAAGCCAGCGTGTAGGACAGTGCGCCGAGCCCGACACCGAACACGCCCAGCAGCACGATGCCCACGACCGCACCGATCGGATTCACGGACAGGCCGAGTGGCAACGCGACCAGGATGATCAAGACGGCCTGAGCAGCCAGCGGCACCATCTCCTTGAACGCGCGCCCGACGAGCAGCGCCGATCGCGGCAACGGGGTCACCAACATTCGTTCGTGCGAACCCTGCTGCAACTCCGCCAACAAATTCGAGCCCGTCATGGAGGTTCCGAAAATGGTGATCATCGCGAGGACCCCCGGAACGAACCAGTCCCAGACGCTTCCGTCCCCGAGGCCGGGCACCTCGGTGAGCAGTGGGCCGAACAGTGCGAGCAGGATCAACGGTTGGATGAGACTGAAGATCACCGTGAACGGATCGCGGAGCATCGGCCGCAGTTCGCGGCCCATCACCAACGTACTTCCCGACAGAACGCTCATCGGAGTTCTCCTGCTGTGCTTGCGTTTTCGAGGGATGCGGAACCCGTCGCGGCGCTCTCACGGAGACTGCGCCCGGTGAGGCCGAGGAACACGTCGTCGAGGGTCGGTCGCGTCGTATCTGCCGTGTGCACCGTGATCCCATGAGACTCGCTCAGCCGAAGGAGATCCGGAAGAACCACCTCGGCCCGCTCGACCCGGATGTTCAGACGCGAACCCGCCACCGTCACGTCCCTGACACCGGCTACACCACCGAGAAGCGCAGCCAGCGCCGACGCGTCGGACACGGTGAGGACGATCAGATCACCTGCCAGTTCCGATTTCAGTGCGGTGGCGGTGTCGTCGGCGATGACGGTGCCGCGATCGACGACGATCACCCGCTCGGCCATCGAATCGGCCTCGTCGAGATAGTGCGTGGTGAGCACGATGGTGGTGCCCATCTCTCGCCTCAGCCGCAGAATGTGGTCCCACAGGTTCGCCCGGCTCTGCGGGTCCATGCCGGTGGTCGGTTCGTCGAGAAACAGCAACGGCGGCCGATGCACCAGACCCAGTGCGATGTCGAGTCGTCGACGCTGCCCGCCGGACAGCGTCGACACGGTACGAGTCGCGAGCTCGCCGAGTTCGAGTGCCTCGATCAATTCGTCTGCGCGACTGCCTGATCGGCGACGCGTCATGCCGTAGCACTGCCCTTGCACCACCAGCTCGTCCCGGACGCGCTGATTGTGGCCCGCACCGTTGCCCTGACCCACGTAGCCCAGGCTGCGGCGGACTCGATCCCGGTCTTTGCCCACGTCGAATCCGGCGATGCGGGCCGATCCCGACGTCGGTGCCAGCAACGTGGTCAGCATCCGCAGAGTGGTCGACTTGCCTGCCCCGTTGGGGCCGAGCAGAGCCACCAGCTCTCCCTCACCGATCGTCAGATCGATGCCGCGTACCGCCTCGACGGTCTTCTTGCCTTGCTGAAAAGTCTTGGTCAATCCCGAAGTTTCGATCATCTGTGACGCCCCTCGTCGTAGCGGTGAAATCCCTACGACGGAGACGGTAGAAACGATCGCGGTCAGCTTCGGTCCGCGATGCCAGTGCGGCGGTCGATCAGCCGAAGACGGGGAACTTCCGTTTGCGGGCGAGGGCGTCCATCCCGGACTGAATGCTCGCGCGGACCTCGTCGTACTTGGCGTCGACGTACGCCTCGTCCTCGCATCGAGCCGGATCGTGGTCCAGTTCGACCGGCGGCATGAATCGAGTGCGAATCTTCGCGGGCAACGGAATCTGCGGAAGCGCGGCGGGCGCAATGATCCACGGCAGCGAGATCGCGATCGGGAACACCTTCAACCGCGCAATCTTGTCCAGCTTCAACGCTTTCGACAGCTTGTCACCGCGAATGAGCACCGGCATCGCGTCGGCCCCACCCACCGTCGCCACCGGCACGATGGGCACACCCATCCGAATGGCGAGCTTGATGAAGCCGGTTCGACCACCGAGAGTGGCCTCGTCCCGTTTGCTCCAGGGCCGCAACGAATCGACCTCACCGCCAGGCCACACGATGACGTCCCGGCCCTCGGCCAGTGCCGTCGACATCGAGTCCGGTGCCGCGGGAAGCACCCCCATGGATCGAAAGACTTTTCCGATCAACGGGAACGCCATCAAGGCATCGTGCGCGGTTCCGTGCAGGATGCGTTTCTCACCGAAGTGCCGCCACCACTGAGCGCCGACGGTCCACGCGTCCCAGACGAACGGCGCACCCGAGTGCACGCCGACCACCAGCACCGGCGACTCCGGAATGGTCTCCCAACCGTCGATCTCCATCCGGAAGTAGCGGTCCATCACCCCGTTCCAGAGTCGTTGCTGCCGGTCCATTGCCACGGTGTTCTGATCATCGAGGTCCCAGCCGCCTGCGCGTTCGGCAACCACCGCTCCGAGGCCCCCGGACGACTTCTCCCGACGCTCTTTCATCTTCAGACGCGCAGCCGCGGCGTACCGCTGCGCTTGCTCGCGCAGCTGCTCCTTCGTCGGTTCTTCGGAGCCGTCCCCACCCAGTACGTGATCCCCATCACTCATACCCGCACGGTACTCCACCCGTCCGAAGCCGACTCACAACCAGCGCTCGTAACCCCACGCGACGTCCCGAGTGTCCGTTATGGTCAAAATTCGAGCCGAGCGAACGAGGTATACCGATGGATCCGATCGAACCGGCATACGGAACGACAGCTCTGCTGCTGATCGCCGCCGCAGCCGTTGCAATCCTGCTTTTCCTCATCATGAAGGTGAAACTGCACGCCTTCGTCTCCCTGGTCCTGGTCAGCGCGGTCACCGCCGTCGCGGCCGGAATCCCACTGGCGGACGTGCCGTCGGCCCTGCTCTCGGGCTTCAGTTCCACGCTCGGCTCGGTGGCGCTGCTCGTCGCCCTCGGCGTGATGGTCGGCAGACTGCTCGAAATCACCGGTGGCGCACAGGTATTGGCCGATACCCTGATCAACCGATTCGGGGCCAAACGCGCACCTCTGGCGCTCGGTGTCGCCGCACTCATCTTCGGCTTCCCCATCTTCTTCGACGCGGGCCTCGTCGTCTTCCTGCCGATCATCTTCACCGTCGCCAAACGTTTCGGCGGATCGGTGCTGCTGTATGCCCTCCCGACCGCAGGCGCATTTGCCGCGATGCACGCCATCGTTCCCCCGCACCCCGGTCCGGTCGCTGCCACCGAACTCCTCGGCGGCGACATCGGATCGGTACTGCTCGTCGGCGTTCCCGTTGCCGTCGTCTCCTGGTTCGTCGGCTCGTACCTCGTCGGTACCCAGCTCGGCAAGCGGTTCCACACCTTGCCTGCAGATCTCTTCTCCGACGGCGCTGCCAACTCCGAGGAGCACGACAAGGAAATGGCCGCGCTGCGCGATCCGGCTCCGAAGTTCGGTGCGGTGCTGTTCATTCTGCTGACGCCTCTGGTGTTGATCTCTCTCAACACCGTCGTCAACACACTGACCACGTCGGGTGTGCTGACCGGAGACGAGACCTGGGCCGCAGCGCTGACGCTCATCGGTCAGACACCGATCGCGCTGCTCATCACGCTGCTGCTGGCTCTGTTCATCCTCGCGCCGGGACGCTTCCCGGTGGCCGACGGTGCCAAGTACATGGATCAGGCGCTCGGGCCCATCTGCTCGATCATCCTGATCACCGGTGCCGGCGGCATGTTCGGTGGCGTGCTCCGGGCCAGCGGCATCGGGCAGTCGCTCACCTCCTCGCTGTCCGGCCTCGGACTGCCGATCCTGCTGCAGGCCTTCCTGATCGCCACCGCGCTACGCGTCGCCCAGGGTTCGGCCACCGTCGCTCTCACCACGACCGCCGGACTGATCTCGGTGCAGGTGGCCGAATTGGATCTGAGCAACTTCAAGATCGCGCTGTTGGTGTTCGCCCTGGCCGCCGGAGCCACCGTGCTCTCCCACGTCAACGACTCCGGCTTCTGGCTCGTCAGCCGCTTCTTCGGCATGGACGAGAAGACGACCCTCAAGACCTGGACCGTCATGGAAACGACACTGGGACTGGCGATCTTCGCCCTGGCATCGCTGCTGTGGGTGGTGTTCTAGCGGGGTGGACTGCCTCGATTGACGAGTCCGAGCAAGATCGAAGGGGCAAGCCTCGACCCGAGGATCGACACTCGGCCCAGTCCGATGGCTATCTCGTCGCGGCCACTGTCGAGTCCGGCCATCGTCTTGTCGAGGAACTTCTCCAACGGCATCGCCATCGGCGGCGCGCTGTCCATGCTGCGGTGCAACGGTGTGTCGACTACCGGCGGGACGAGTTCGACGACCTGAACGGTGGTTCGGCGCAGTTGATGCCGAAGACTGACGGTGAACGAATGCACGGCTGCCTTGGTCGCGGAGTACACGGGAGCGCCGGTGAGCGGAACGAAGCCGAGGCCGGAGCCCACGTGCACCACCCTCGCGCGAGGAGCACGGCGCAGGAGGGGCAGCGCTGCCGAGGTGACGTTGACGAGGCCGGTGAAATTGGTGGCGATCTCGGCACTCGCCGGCTGCTCCTGCGCCGAGAAGTCCAGTGGGCGTTGGACTCCGGCATTGTTGATCAGGGTCGTCAGATGCGGAATCGACGCGGCGATCTCCGCTATCGCGCGGCCCACGGATTCCGGGTCGCAGACGTCCATGACGATCGGCGTCATGCCGGGGTGCTCCGCGGCCATCGCACTCAGGCGCACGCTGTCGCGACCGGTGACGACGACGTGGGCCCCACGAGCGTGGAACCGGGTGGCGAGTCCGGCACCGATGCCCGACGTCGCGCCGGTGATGAGAACCACGTCGTCGTCGAAGGACCCCGGGTGTGACCTTCCGCGTCCGATCATGCGAGCGACCCGGCAACGATCTGCCAGGCCAGAGCAGATTTCGCGGCGAGGCTGAGTACGAGGTAGACGAACTCGCCGAATGCGTAGTCCTTCCACGGCCCGATCCTTCGGTACTGCAGCCATTGGTTGGCCGCGAAGCTCATGAAGAAGACGAACAGCGAGAAGAAGATTCCGTAGACGAACCCGGGTACCTCCGAAGCCCCGACGAGGTTCACGGTGATCGCTACCCAGGGTGCGGCACCGGCGACACAGCCGAACCAGAACGCGGTGAGGTCCGGTCGCTGTCCAGGTTGGTTGAAGCGCTCCTGGAGCCAGCCGAACAGGATCATCGCGACGTTGGCACCCACGATCGCGATCAGCGCGCTGATCTGCGTGATGCCGGCATACAGCGCGATGAGGACCACCATGATCGTGGCGCTGACGCTGTACTCGAGCCATCGAAACGGGTTGATACCGCGAGAGAGGGTGCGTTCGTACGACTTTCGTAGTGGAACCCCGGTGACGAAGTGATCCACCGCCGCCAGTGCGAGGAAGACGGCGACCGCGATACCGATGGGAACCGCGAACGCTTCCTGCGCTTGCGGGACCACCGTTCCCGGCGGTCCCGCGGGGTAGGCGGTGGTCACATCGATGGCGAAGTCGGATGCGATGACGAGCACCGCGATGGCCTGAACAGCGTGCAGCGCGGACAGCGAGAGGTTCCAGATGCGGAGTCGCCTCAGCCTGTCCGGAGACAGAGGATGCTCGGTCGCGACGGCCGGGTGCGGAGTGCGTGGCATGACCGTTAGCCTTACAGGTTGTAAGGCTGCTGACAAGGAGTGGTGGGGAGAGCGCTGTGAAGACGGACGACGAGCTGTCCGCTCGCCAACGGATCATGCTCGCCGCGATCGAATTGGCCGGCCAGCAGGGGACCGGGCGCATGACGATGTCCGCGGTAGCCGCGCGTGCGAAGGTGTCCCGACCTACTCTGTACAGCTACTTTCCGGACGTGCCTCGGATTCTGGAAGCCTGGGTCGAGCAGGAAGTGGTGCGCGTCGAGGCGCGGCTTCAGGACGTGTTGGACCGGGGCGCAGGGTCGGATCCGATGACGGTGCTGGGTGACTACATCGACCTGCAGTTGAACTATTTCGTCGAATCTCCGACGAGGGCCCTGCTCACGACGGCCGCACTGGGATCGCCGCCGCAGGCCGTCACCGGACACATCGAACGGTTCCGCGCAGATGTACACGGGCTGCTGTCGGTTCTGGGCAGGCAAGGACGTCTTCGGGCCGATGTGGACGTCGAGATGCTGGCCGGGCTTGTCATCGCGGGGATCACCTCGATGACCTCTCACGTGCTGCAGGAACAGCTATCGCCTACCGAGGCGCGACGCCGATTGCTGGACATCATCTTTCGAGGATCGCTTCGCTCGTGACGGCCGGCTACCCCGGCTGTCGGTCCCGCCTGGGTTGCCATCGAGCTGCGCGCTCGCCGATCGAAGCGAGCCGAGCCGTCTCGTGCACTCGAGAGGCTCGGGTCTCGGGCCGCTTGGCGGTCACGATCCACTCCAGAATCCCGCGACGCGCGGACGGCGGAAACTGGCTCCAATTGCTCTCCGCATCAACGTGTTCGGCGAAGGCGGCGGCCAGGTCCTCGGGAACGATCAGATCCTCGACCTCGTCGAGAACGGTCCATGCTCCGTTGGCCACGGCAGCCTCGACGGCCCGCTCCCCTGCGGGAAGCATCAGGCCTGCTTCACGGAGGGTCTCGATACGGATCGTGTTCGGACGGGACCACGCGCTCGTGGGTTTGCGGGGCGAGAAATACAACATGGTTCGCTCGTCGTCCAGCTTGCGGGGTCGACTGTCCACCCACCCCACCGCGAGCGCTTCCGCGACGGCGTCGTCGTAGCTGATCGCCGGTTTTCCAGTGGCCTTCTTCCACGACACCAGCCACGCCGATTCCGCAGTTCCGTGATGGGCGGACAGCCACGTCCGCCACTGCGCACGTGTCTGGGCATGCACTCTCGGTGCGTCGTCCATGACGGCCATGCGTATCCCTTCGTTCGTCGGGACCAGTCCAACGCTCGACTCACTCGTCCACTTCGAAGACGCATCCCCCGGATGGAAGCTCCAGGACGATGACGTCGTGATCTTCTCCGGTGACGATCGCGGTGTAGACCACCTCCGATCCATCCATCGACACCCACCAGTTCATGTTGGCACCGCGCACACGCGGCACCTGCCGATATAACGCTCGGGCGTCCTCCACAACGGCCGACGGATGCAGCCTCCGAGCAGTCTCGATGACGATGCGGCGGACATGGTCGAGATCGATCAGGTCGTCGTCGGCCGAGAGCTGCGATGGGCGAAAATCGATGAGCGGGAATGGCACTCGCACGACTGGCAGAGTAGCCGCGTATGCCATCGATCCCTCCGATAGCGCGGGGTCACGCCAATGGAGCACGCCCTCCACGAACGTGGGCGTCACGTCGTCGTAGATCGCCGATCCGGTCTCGACGCTGCGGTGCACCGCTGCGATGTACTCGGTCAGGGAGTCGAACCAGGGCGCGCCTTGGTCTGCGGAATCGTACGAGAAACTGCGGATACAGCCTTGCCGAGCACCCGGGCGCGTGTCGACGTAAAGTGTGCTGCCTGAACCGTCTTCGGCGATCGGAACATATGCCGGGACGAACATCTCGGCCGTCTCACCTGCCTCCTGAGCAAGCACTTCGGCCGGCCAGTCCTCACCCAGATCGTCGATCGGATGCAGATTTTCGAGACTGAACCGGTGCCGATCCACAGCTCGGTCGAGCGAGCAGAGAGTGAAGTCCGGCAGCACGGAGCCGACCGGCACGTACTCCTCGCCGTAGGTTTCGTGCTGCCCGTCGTGCAGTCCGTAGAACTCGCGCAACTCGTCCGTCCACGGGGTCGTCGCACGTTCCGCAGACTCTCGCTCATCCGATGTCCGTGGGGGTCGAATCGAGGCGGCGGTGACGGGCGCACGGTCACGGAGCGTTGCCAAGTATGCCGCCCATACTTCGGTGAGGTTCACGACTCGAACCTAACGGGTCTCGATCTGCGTGGGGGTTCGATGCGAGTCTCCGTTCCGCAAAGATCGTTCGTTTATGCTGCGATCGTGGGCGAATTTTCCCTCAGCGGTGTGTCTACGATGCGAGGTAATCGTGAGTGATCGCATTCGATTCGACGGAGTGCTCGAACCGTTGACGTGGGGCAAGAACACGTATGCCATCGTCCGAGTCCCGGCAGAATTGGTCGAGGCTGCGAAGCGATGGCCGACGCGCCGGATCGACGGTTCGATCGACGGCCTCAGCCTCAACTTGGGACTGAACAAGGCTGATGCAGATGTGATGCCCGGGTCCTTCGTCTATGTCGGTGCGGGCCTTCAGCGCCGATTGGGCGTCCACATCGGTGATCTGTTGTCGTGCGAGTTCGAGCCGGCCGACCCCGATCTGGTGCCGGTTCCGAAAGACCTCGAGGAGGCGATGGAGAACGCACAGTGCACAGCGGCCTGGGAGCGCAAGCGCGCGAGCGAACGGCGCCAATTGTTGATGCCGATCGACAACGCGGCGCGCGAGCAGACCCGCGCAGATCGGGTGGCCCGACTGGTGAGGATGTTGACCGACAATTCGTAGACCGGTAGGACCACCCGGCTTCCCGTCACTGCACCGGCATCAGAATTCGCCACGCCCCCAACGCCAGTGAGCCGACGGTGACGAGCAGGAACAGGCCGACCCAGACGATGCCGGGGAGGAAGGTCAACCGAGCCAGCTGATCGGCGTCGGAGTCCCTGGCCCGTCCTGCGCTGCGTGATTTCTGCAGTTCGAGAACGGGACGCGGACCGGCGATCAGCAGGAAGAACGTGATGAAGTACGCCGCCGCGACCTGTTGCTCTCCGGTGCCCCACCAGGACACGACGAACAGGGCAGCGCCGACGACGACGAGTGAGAGCAGCCCGTAGATGTTGCGAATCATCAACAGCATCAACGCAATCGACACGACGCCGATCCACAACACCGCGACTGCATGCTGGGTTCCGAGCACGAACGCGGCGCCGAGACCGAGCAGCGACGGCCCCACGTAGCCGGCGAAGGTCATCGCGATGACGCCGAGGCCGGTGGGCTTGCCCTTCGAGATAGCGACGCCCGAGGTGTCGGAGTGCAGTCGCAGGCCCATCAGCTGTCGGCCGGTGATCAGCGCAACGAACAGGTGCGCACCCTCGTGCGCGATGGTCACGACGTTGCGGGCGATGCGCCAGGTCTGCGGCAGTACCACGATGACAAGAGCGGCCAGCGCGGCAACTTGGACGATCCACACCGGCGGATCAGGACTCACCGCGGAAATGCGGTCCCAGAATTCGTTCACACCCCAGTATGCGGCAACGCCGAAGCACCGCAGGACCACAAAGAACTTTGTGATCATTGGTTACCTATGGGTGACGGCGGTCACGGCCGTGGGTCAAGATGAACGCACGATGACGAATCCACCGAGCTCGATGACGCGACGGCGCGCGCTGGCGTGTCTGGCGACGTTGCCGATGGCATTCTCGGCCGGTTGTACCGGTTTCGGTCGGTCGACGACTCCGTCGGATCTACGGATGCTCATCCCCAACACTCCGGGCGGCGGTTACGACGTGACTGCCAGAACCGCGTCGCGCATTCTCGAGAAGCACGGCCTGACCGGGCCCATCGAGAAGTTCAACGTCATCGGCGGTGGCGGTTCCGTCGCGCTGGCCAGGCTCGTTCGTGAGGCAGGCAACAGTGCGTTGATCGGCATGGTCGGGGTGGGTGTTGTCGGAGTCGCGCAGGTGGCCGAGGCACCTTGGGGACTGTCGGACGCCACCGCACTTGCACGGCTGGTGGACGAACCGGAAGCTCTCGTCGTTCGATCGGGCTCTCCGATGCCGTCGTTGAATGGCTTCCTCGACGCCTGGCGTCGCGGACCGCAGCAGGTGGTCGTCGGCGTGGGCTCTGCGTTGGGCGGGCCCGATCACCTGTTCACCGTGGAGTTGGCCCGTGCAGCCGACATCGACACCGAGGCCCTGAACCTGGTGACGTTCGACGGTGCCGGCGATCTCCTCGCGGCAGTACTCGACGGCACTGTGGACGTGGGCGTGGCAGGAGCGGGTGAGTACATCGATCAAGTCGACAGTGGTTCGCTTCGCATCCTCGCAGTATCGAAGGCACCCGAGGCACGGTCCCGCGGTATCACCGCCGCGTACGACGCCCCGACACTCACCGAGTCCGGTATCCCGCTCGAATTCACCAATTGGCGCGGATTCGTAGCTCCACCCGGCATTTCGGACTCGGCCCGGAACGGCTTGGTCGACGCGCTGACCCGTATGCGCGACACGGACGAATGGCAGGCCGCGATGCCTCTGCGCGGATGGACCGACTCGTTCCTCACTGGGGATGATTTCTCGGAATTCATTGCGGCAGAAGATATTCGAGTAAGAACCACCTTGGCCGAATTCGGCATCACCCGGTAACAACCACCCCGAACTGCCGATCGAGGTCGGCGTCCAACAGTGCACTGCGAGGCTTCGCCGTGCGCTGATCGAATCACGGAAGGACATCTCGTGGACGACTGGGTCCAAACCCTTTCCACAACGGCGCTGCTGTCGATCGCCGGCATCGCCATCGCGGTACTACTGCTGATGATCATCAAGCTGAAGGTACATCCGCTTCTGGCACTTGTGATCGTCTCTCTCGGAACGGCTTTCGCTGCGCGCATTCCGATCTCGGAGATCCAGGACGTACTGATCGACGGATTCGGTACCACCCTCGGTGAAGTTGCACTTCTCGTGGGATTGGGTGCCATGTTCGGCCGGCTCGCCGAGATCAGCGGCGGAGCACAGGCGCTGTCCAGTGCGCTCGTCCGAAAGTTCGGCGACAAGCGCGCCCCGTTCGCGCTGGGAGTCGCGTCGCTGCTGTTCGGGTTCCCGATCTTCTTCGACGCCGCATTCATGGTGATGCTCCCCATCATCTTCGGCGTGGCTCGCCGGCTCGGCGGAAGCGTCCTGCTGTACGCCCTGCCCGCTGCAGCGGCACTGTCGACCATGCACGTGTTTCTGCCGCCGCACCCAGGTGCCGTCGCATCGACCATCCTGTTGGGCGGCGACGTCGGACTGACGATCCTGATCGGCATCCTCGTGGCAGTGCCCACCTGGTTCATCGCCGGGCATCTGTACGGCACCTTCATCGGCAAGCGGATCTATCTCCCGGTGCCGGATCTGCTCAGCGGTGGCCCGCAGGTGGAGACGGTGGAGAACCCTCCCAAGCCGGGTGTGATCATCGCGCTGCTCATGCTCCCGCTGCTGCTCATCTTCGCCAACACGGCGCTCACAACAGCGGCCAGAACCGGCAGCCTCGACGAGAACTCGCCGCTGGTCACCGTCCCGCAGGTCATCGGATCCACACCCGTCGCCCTGCTCATCACGGTCATGGTCTCGATCTATGTGCTCGCACTTCGTCGCGGCCGCACGGCCACATTCGTGGAGGATCTGCTCGACAACGCGCTCAAGCCGATCGCTCCCGTCGTACTCATCACCGGGGCCGGCGGGATGTTCGGCGCGGTGTTGCTCGCCAGCGGCATCGGTGACGCCCTCGCCGAGACGCTTCGCGACCTGGGTCTTCCGCTCATCGTCTCCACCTTCGCCGTCGCAGCCATCCTGCGCATCGCCCTCGGCACTGCCACCGTGGCCATCACCACGTCGGCCGGGCTCCTCGGTGCTTCGATCATGGCAGCGGGGCTGAATCCGGTTCAGACGGTCGCGATGATCCTCGCCCTCGCTGCAGGGTCGTCGATCTTCCCCCACGTCAACGACGCCAGCTTCTGGCTCATCGGCAAGCTTCTGGGTATGGACGTCCCGACCACGTTCAAGACGTGGAGTGTCATCAAGACCCTGATCTCGCTCGTCGGGTTCGCCTTGTCGTCGGTCGTGTACGTCCTGGCGTCGATCTGACTCCGTACTCGACACGGTCGGAGGGGGCTGCAGGCATCATGAGGCACATGCGACGACGACCGGCACCGCGCAGCCTGGCAGGCCAGGTTCTGCTGTTGCAGCTGGTCGTCGTCGCCGTGGTCCTGGTCGCGGTAGCAGGCGTCTCGGTGCACCAGGCCGGTGTGGAATTCCGCGACACCCAGGGCGGACGCCTCCTCGCCGTTGCCGAGAACCTCGCCTCGACTCCTGTTGTCCGCGAACAGGTTGCATCCGTCGAAGCAGACAAGGTCTTGGCACCGGAGGTGGACCGGGCCGTCGACCTGTCCGGGGCATCCGTCGCCGACGTCGTCGTGTTGGACGCGACCGACGTGGGCAGATCCCTGATCGTCGCTTCCTCCGTTCCGGATCGCGTCGGGATCGCCGGGGAACTCGGTGCGAGTGATGCCGAGGACGGACGGGCCTGGACCGGCGATGTCCGGGTCGACGGACAAGAATCGATCTCGGGTCACGTCCCGGTTCTCGCGCCGACAGGCGAGGTTCTGGCCGTTGTTGCCGTCAGCTCGACGTACCCGTCCACCTGGCGCCTCGTCGCCGATGCCGGGGCACCGCTGCTGTTGTATCTCGGACTCGGAGCAGTCCTCGGGCTCATCGGTTCCTTGCTGCTCTCTCGGCGTATCAAGACCCACACACGCGGGCTGGAGGTCGAGGAGATCGCCAGTCTCGCTGATCATCGAGAAGCGTTGCTGCACAGCATCGGTGAGGGTGTGATTGCAGTCAACACCGAGGGTGTGATCACGGTCCTCAACGACAGCGCCGCCGAACTCCTCGGCCTGACCGAGCATGCTTCCGGTGCAGCCACGGTGATCGGCCACAGTATTCACGAGGTTCCCTTGGATCCAGTTGTCCGCCGGTACCTGATCGACGCTCAGGACAGCGGCGATGTGGTGCTCCCGACGGCGACGAGAATGCTGGTGCTCAGTCGGCGGTCGGCCTCGAGCAGGGGCCGACGTATCGGTACGGTCACCACCATGCGTGACAGCACCGAGCTGGCTCGGCTGCAGAGTCAGCTGTCCTCCCACAAGTCGGTCACCGACACATTGCGTGCGCAGACTCATGAATTCGCCAACCAGTTGCACACCATTTCGGGTCTGACTCAACTCGGCGACCACGACGCAGTGACGGACTTCGTCGGTGCACTGACACGCCGTCGAGCAGAAATCAGTGACGCCGTCACCCGAAGTATCTCCGACCCGGCCGTCGCGGCATTGTTGATCGCGAAGACATCGTTGGCTGCCGAGACCGGTGTTGCGCTGGAACTGAATCCGACCTCTCGGCTGCAGACCTTGGATCCCATGCTCGCCACCGACATCATCACCGTGCTCGGCAACCTGATCGACAACGCCGTGGATGCGTCGACCGGAAGCACGGGTGCCCGCGTCGTGGTCGACATCGATGATTCCGACGGCATCGAGATGCAGGTCGCCGATTCCGGACCAGGTGTTCCCGACAGCATGCGCGCCGAAATCTTCTCGCGCGGCGTCACATCGAAGACGGAGACACCCGGAGGGCGAGGCATCGGACTCGCGCTCGTCCGGATCGTCAGCACCCAGCATGGTGGCACCGCCGAGGTCGACGATGCTCCGGGAACCGGCGGTGCACGATTCACCGTGCGTATTCCGTACGACCACGAATCACCGCGACACGGGAACGCGCGCGTGGCAGGCGTCGGAAGTGACGGGACAGATGAGTGAATCGGACCGCACCTACGAGGTCCTCGTCGTCGACGACGATTTCATGGTTGCAGACATACACCGACGATTCGTCGATGCCACCCCTGGTTTTCGCACCGTCGGCGTGGTTCACACCGCGGCAGATGCGGTCGCTGCAGTCCGCACGCTTGCACCCGATCTGGTGCTGCTCGACGTCCACCTCCCGGACCGCTCGGGTCTCGACGCGCTGCAACGTCTGCGCAGCGAAGGTAACGGCGTGGCAGTCGTCGTCGTCACCGCAGCCCGAGAGCTGGACACCGTGCGCCGTGCGCTGCACGGTGGAGCCGCCGACTATCTGGTGAAACCGTTCGAGTACCCACAGCTACTGGAAAAACTCGGAAACTTCCGCCGACGAGCTCGTGCGCTGTCGAGCTCGAAAGGCATGAGCCAGTCGGTGATCGACTCGCTGTTCGGGGCACCGAGTCCGTCCGCGGGCCCGAGCCTGCCGAAGGGGCTGAGCCAGGAAACCGGGTCGCTGGTGCTACGGACAGTTCGCGAGGGCGGCGAGGTATCGGCCAGTGAATGCGCAGACCTCGCCGGTCTCTCGCGGGTGAGCGCGCGGCGATACCTGGAGCACTATGCCTCTACGGGGGTCCTCACGGTCCGACTCGAATACGGCCGCGCCGGAAGGCCGGTACACCGATACCGAGCAACCGACTCGACCTGAACAGCGGCTTCGCCGCAGGCACTAGGACGCGCGTGCTTCGGCCTTCGCGCGTTCGCGGGCGAGGGACCGATCACGCATCTCCTCGAACTTGGTGGCCTGCCGCTCGAGGTCTTCGAGGAATGCGGCGAGTTCTTCGCGCTTGTTCTCCCCGCGTGCGGTGAAGTCGTTGCGC
>NZ_NOZJ01000011.1:0-84609 GCF_002259095.1 Rhodococcus sp. 05-2254-2
GGAAAACCCCGTCAACGCCCACAAAGCAGGCACCATCACCGGCCTGACCGTCACCGCAGGCGACGCCATCACCCAAGGCACCGTCCTCGCAGAGATCAAATGACGTAGCGATGTCCGAGCTTCCAGAGATCCGAATCGGTACGGCTGATCGGGAGAAGGCCCTCGAGGCACTGAGTCTGCACTTCAGTGAGGGTCGGCTGACTGTGCCCGAATTCGACGAGCGCAGCGCCGTCGTTGCTTCGGCGACGACGCGTGGGGAGATCGACAAAGTCTTCGTCGATCTCCCCGCTGCGTCGACGTCGCACACTCCCGCCCAGCTCGGGAAATCTCCGGCACCGACCGAGGGCGGTGCCGGAATCGATTGGCGCGCAGTGGTGATGCCCCTGGTGATCTTCGGTTCACTGGCATTGTTCTTCCTCACCGACTTCGATCAGAAGTGGCTGTTCTTCCTTCTCATCCCATTGGCGGGTGCGCTGCTGTCGGCGGGCGGTCACTCGAAGAGTCCGAAGAAAAAGAAGAGAGATCGTTGAAGGCGCTTCTGTTCGATGTGTTCGGCACAGTGGTCGATTGGCGTACCAGCGTGGCCCGCGAGGTCGAGTCGCTGTGTGGTCCCGACATCGACAGTCATGCGTTCGCCGACCGCTGGCGCAGCCTGTATCAGCCGGCGATGGAACAGGTTCGGTCGGGCAACCGCCCGTTCACCCGGCTCGATGTACTTCATCTCGAGTCACTTCGAGTCGTGTTGTCGGAGTTCGAAGTTCAGCTAGACGACAGTGATGTCGCATCCTTGAATCACGCGTGGCATCGATTGGATCCGTGGCCGGATTCGGTTTCTGGGCTCACCCGACTACGCACCGAGTTCATCATCGCGCCGCTCTCCAACGGCAACATCTCGCTGCTGCTCGATATGGCCAAGAATGCCGGACTGCCATGGGACGCAATCCTCGGAGCAGAACCGGTGCGTGCGTACAAGCCCATGCCCGACGCCTATCTACGCACCGCGGACATTCTGGGTCTCGAGCCGAGCGAGTGCATGATGGTCGCCGCACACAACAGTGATCTCGCTGCCGCTGCCGACTGCGGCTTCGCAACGGCATTCGTCGCTCGTCCCCTCGAACACGGGCCGCGTCAGACCACCGACCTCGCCGCGGAATCCGACTGGAATCACAGCGTCGACTCGATCGATTCTCTCGCAACGCAATTGGGCTGCTGACAACAGCTATCGGGTCACAGGAATCAGCTGGTGCGCAATCCACGCGTCCACGTCCCGGTGCGAACGGAAGCGAACAATCGTCAGCTCCGGGCGGCGCACACTCAGTTGCTGCACTCGCTCGGTAGTCGACCGGTAGGTGTTCCATGCCCATCGAACGATGTGGTCGCGGTCGAAGAATAGCTGCGTCCAGCGTGCTGTGCCCGACTGATATCGCCCTCTACGGCTGGGCACACAGCGCTACGATCGCCTCCGCCATGTGGTTCACGAACTCTCGACGCGCCGACTCGGTCAGCCGGTCGAGTGAGAGGTACGGGTTCAGGTCTTCGAGCTCGACCAACAGCAGCGTTCCGTCGACGGTGCGGCATGCGTCCACCCGAGTGATTCCGTGGTCGATGTCGTTCCAATCGACGAATCGTTGCGCGAACTCTCGGTCCTGAGCAGTAGTCGAGTACGGCTCCAGGTCCCAACGTCGGTCGGGGTCAGGAGCGTACAAGGCGTATCGAACTGTGCGGCCGATGAAGTAGAACGACACTTCGTACACGAAATCGATTCGCGGCTGAATCAGGCTGCCCGGCTCTACTTGCGATAATTCGGCGCGCCCGGAATGACGCATGCCGATCGAGTCGGCACCCCATTTCGGTTTCACCACATAGGTATTCACCTCGGGTAAGCGCGAGACGTTCCGCGGGTCGTCGACGGTAGGTATGACCGGAAAACCATCTGCGAAAAGATCGACCAGGTACTGCTTGCCTCTCTGGTCGCCTTTACCGGTCAGCTGGGTGAAAACCTTCGTGCCGTTCTCGCGCGCATGGCGAGCAAACATGTCGAAAGCATCCTGGTACCCCAGCACAGGCCCGGAGTTCCGGATGACGACCACATCGAAGCCGTCCATCAGCGCAAGCGCATCGAGCGGGTGACAGAGCGCAATGTCGAACCACTCGCGGAGCTGCGACGACAGAAAGATGTCTTCGTCGCAGTAGCGTCGGCCCTTCGACAGATACGCCAGGTCGGTGACGAAGAGAACGCGTGGACGGGGTGCATGCATCGGGCAACTCCTACCGGTCTCGAAACATCACGATGTTCGTTCGCGGGCCAACAGAAATGCCTGCGATGTCGACTCGTATCCCATCGGAGCTCGATGCACGCGGACGTCCACCTCGAAGTTCGCCTCGACGAGCATGCCTGCGACCATGTCGGGGTCGAGTCGGTATGCGTCGTACGAGACCGAGTGTCCGTACGCCTGCTCGAGTCGCACCCGCTCGTTGCCTGCTTGAAATGCCAACAGCAGCAGACCTTCCGGCATCAGCACCCGATGCAATTCGGCAAAGATCTTCGACAATTGGTGCGGAGGCGTGTGGATGATCGAGTACCAGGCAACGATCCCCGCCAGAGAGCTGTCACCCGCGTCCAACGCCTCCATCGACCCGACATCGAATCGCAGGTGCGGATGTTCGCGCCGAGCGACCTCGATCATATTGGGCGACAGATCCATCCCCGCTACGTCGAGGCCGAGGCGGTGCAGCTGCTCGGTGATACGGCCGGAACCACACCCCACCTCCAGAACGTGCCCACTCGGCACCCGGGCTGCGAACGTCGCCAACAATCCGTGCTCGAGATGTCGGCCGTCGAGTTCGTCGCGAACAAGTTCGGCGTAGCTCTCGGCAACGGTGTCGTAGGCGGCCCTCGTCATCGAAACATGCTGTTGCTCGGCCACAGTGGCTACGGTACCGGCTCACCCGGTGTCGGCAGGTACGAGTGCGTCAGCATCTCGAAGAAGTGCCCGGTCGGGTCGCGGAAATACACTCCGCGGCCCCCGTGGTCGGTGTTGACGGTGCCGGGTTCGGTCATCCGGGGGTCGGCCCAGTGTTCGACGCCCTGGTCGACCAGCCTGGCGTAGGCCGCGTCGAACAGATCGTCGCTCACCCGAAATGCGTAGTGCTGGAACTGAATATCATCGAAGGGGGGCTCGGCGAATTGAACGAGAGTGCCGTCGGTGAGCTGTACGTTGACGAACGGCCCCCATGACGGGGCCTCGGGTAAAGCGAACAGGGTGCAAAAGAATTCGGCCGATGCGGCACTGTTCTTTGCAACGATGATGGTGTGATCGAACGAAATGGACATGCGCTGCCTCCTGGGCAGTACGACGCCTCCATGCCTGACGCAGTCCGTCATCGACACGCGACGCTGAGGACGATGCTCGCACGGACCCCGAATCCGAGTCAACCGGTGAATTCACGGCCGCGATTCGGTCTTCTTCGGTGACAGCATTGCCGAGGAGAGGAACCCACTATGGTCGGTCGACTTCTGTTCGTTCACGGTGCCGGCGGATTTTTCGACGACGCACCGCTGGCCAACGGACTTGCACAGGCTTTGCACCTCGATCTGTGCATGCCCGAACTGTCCGACACTGCCATGGGTTTCGAGGACTGGGCCGCGCCGGTTCGGCAGCACCTGGACCGGCTCGGATCGGATGATGCGGTCATTGCGCATTCCTTCGGCGCATCGATCCTCGTCAGGGTCTTGGCAGAACATCGCCGGGAGCGACCCCTGAGAGCCACTCTGTTGGCGATGCCGGACTGGACTCCGCATGGGTGGGATGTCACGGACTACGCGTTCACCACCCAGGAGCCCGAGACCGACCTGACGCTCGTCCACTGCCGGGACGACGACGTGGTTCCCATTTCTCACCTGGCGTCGAACTCGACCGCTCTCCCGTCGGCGAGAGCGATCGAGTTGTCGACCGGTGGCCATCAATTCGACGGCATGATCGAGGCCGTTGCCGCCGAGATCCGCGGATTCGAGCGTCCCCGCGGGGACGCTTCTACTGGCCCCGATCCTCGTAGTCGATGACGAGGCCGACTCGGCCGAACATGCAGACTGGGCGTCCGCTCACCGATAGTCGTGGTCGATTCCCGTTGCCCATTGCGAACATTCGACGGCGATCACGTCGTCTCTTCCCCGCAGGAAGTCGCGTGCACCGGCGTCTCCCGAGGCCGATGCCACGGCTGCGTCGACGTGTCGTCGCGCCAGGACGACCGGATGTCCGGGACGGCCGTCGAACACGGCTCTTGCGAGACCGGTTTCCCGCGCTGCAGCGAGTACTGCTTGCACCACCTCGGGTCCGACGTCCGGCGTATCGACCACATGCACCACCGCGTAGTCCGCGTCCGACGCTGCGGTCAGACCGGCCTCGAACGACGCGCTCATTCCTTGTTCCCACTGGGGTGCATAAACAGCGATCACACCGTCGGGCACGGGCGCATCCGCCGCTCCCAGCACCACGACCACGCGATCACAGCCGCCGTCGCGCAATGCCTGCACCGCAGTCCTGAGCCACAGCCCGTCGTGGGCGAGCACTTTGGGCGATCCGTATCGCGTTCCGGCACCGGCGGCCAGTACCACTCCGACGGCAAGGTCCGACACGATCGTTCCTTTCACTCTCGGGTGAAGTCTTGGATGTTCGCACAACGTCCACGTCGAGTACGTCCCGAAGTTTGTGCTCGCTCGACTAGCGAGGATAGGCGTGATGACTGATTCTTAGTGCACTTCTCCTGCAGCGTCGCAGGAATCCTGCCCTGTTGCTTCCGCGAGGTGCCCACCCATGTCCGTCAAGCCCACCACACGCAAACGTGTCCATCCTGTCGACGAAGTGCTCCCCGTTCCGAAACTTGCTGCTTACGGGTTCCAACATGTCGTCGCGTTCTATGCAGGCGCCGTCTTGGTGCCGATCATCATCGGCAGCGCGATCGGACTGACCAACGAACAGTTGATCCACCTGATCAACGCAGATCTGTTCACCTGCGGCATCGCATCGATCATCCAATCGGTCGGATTCTGGAAGATCGGTGTCCGCCTGCCGCTCCTGCAGGGCGTGACGTTCGCCGGCGTCTCTCCGGTGATCGCGATCGCGATGGCGAACGGCGGCGGCACCGAGGGGTTGCTGTACGTCTACGGCGCCGTCATCGTCGCCGGTCTCGTCACGTTCTTCATGGCTCCGTACTTCAGTAGGCTGCTGCGATTCTTCCCACCGGTGGTCACCGGTACCGTCATCACGATCATCGGTGTGGCGTTGCTGCCGGTGGCGGTCAACGACGCTGTGACCAATCCTGCTACCCACGAACAGGATCCGTCCAACGGACGGTGGATGGCATACGCGATCGGCACCCTGCTGATCATCGTGCTGATCCAACGATTCTTCAAGGGTTTCATGGCGACCATCGCTGTGCTTCTGGGCCTGGTGATCGGTAGCGCCGTGGCGTTCGCTCTGGGAGACATGAACTTCGACGGCACCTCGGAGGCGTCGTGGGTCGGTTTCACACAGCCCTTCCTGTTCGGCGTGCCCAAATTCAGTGTCGTCGCGATCATTTCGATGATCGTGGTCATGCTCATCATCGCCGTCGAAACCACCGGCAGTGTGTACGCGACGGGTGAGATCGTCGGCAAGCGCATCAAGAAGGACGACATCGCAGCGACACTGCGCGCGGACGGCGTGGCCACCGTCATCGGCGGCACGTTCAACTCGTTCCCGTACACGGCCTTCTCGGAGAACGTCGGCCTGGTGCGCCTGACCGGTGTGCGCAGCCGTTGGGTGGTGGCCACGGCAGGCGGCATCATGATTCTGCTGGGTCTGCTGCCCAAGACGGCAGCCGTCGTGGCATCGATCCCGCCGCCGGTGCTCGGCGGAGCCGCGCTCGCCCTGTTCGCGACCGTCGCCGTGGTCGGAATCCAGACTCTGTCGAAGGTGGACTTCACCGATCACCGCAACCTGATCATCGTCGCCACAAGTCTCGGTCTCGCGATGCTCGTGACCATTCAACCGACGGTGTCCGAGGGTGTGCCCGATTGGCTGGAAATGTTGTTCGGCAGTGGCATCGTTCTCGGTGCGGTCTCGGCAATCGTGCTCAACGTCTTGTTCTTCCACATCGGCAATCGCGGGCAGGCCGTCGCCGGTGGTCCGGGTAAGGGCATCACCCTCGACACGGTCAACGAGATGTCCGCCGAGGACTTCGCTGCCACGTTCGGCGGCTTGGTGCAGGGCACTCCGTGGGTGGTCGAACGCGCGTACCAGCAGCGGCCTTTCGCCGATGCGCACGGGTTGCGCGAGGCGTTCCAGGAGGCATTGTTGGCCGGCACCACCGAGGAACAGATCGAGCTGATCAACAGCTATCCCGATCTCGGTAGCGAGGACGCCACCGGCACCCTCAACGCAGCGGACCACGTCGGCTTGTCCAACCTGGAGGAGGACGAGCACGACAACATCGTCCAACTCGCCGCCGAATACCGCGAACACTTCGGCTTCCCTCTGGTGATCTGTGCACGGGAGACGGAGCGTTACGATCGAGTTCTGGCCAACGGGTGGTCACGCGTCGAGAACGCACCGTCGGCGGAGCGGTCGTTCGCGATGATCGAGATCGCCAAGATCGCGAACTACCGGTTCGACGACCTCGTGGCCGACGCCAACCCGATCGCGGCCGCGCGGTTCGGTCGCATCAACGACTTCAGATAGCGAGCGAGATGTGCTGCACGAATGGATAGGGCTCGACGGGTTCAATCGGCTCAGTGATCGGCAAGCGATGCATGCACTCTACGAGTGCTGCGCATCGTCGATCTGGGCCCGTCGAGTCGCCCAGGGTCGCCCCTTCGACAGTCGAGATCTGCTGTTGGACAGGGCGGATCGAGTACTTGCCGAACTACCCGAGGCCGAGATCGACCATGCACTCGACGGTCATCCACGCATCGGCGGCAAGGCCGACAACCCGTCCTCGAAACGTGAGCAGGCCGCGGTGACGACGGCGGGTACCGAGGTACGCGAGAAGTTGGCGGCAGGAAACCGTGTGTACGAGGACAAGTTCGGCCATGTGTATCTGGTGTGCGCCACGGGCAGGTCCGCGGATGACCTGCTCGCTATCCTCGAGGAGAGGCTCGACAACGATGCCGAAACCGAAAGACGGGTGCTCCGCGTGGAACTGGCCAAGATCAACCGAATTCGCCTCGGGCGCATGCTGGGACCAGAGCAGTGACGGGGCTGTCGACCCACGTCCTCGACGCCACCTCGGGGACACCTGCGGTGGGGATGCGGGCGCGGTTGTTCCATCCCGAGAAGGGCGAGATCTCCACCGCCACCACCGATGGCGACGGCCGAATCGGCGAGGTGGTGCCGGGGCCGATCGATCCGGGCGTGTATCGCCTTTCGTTCGACACCGGCGATTATTTCGAGGCGACATCGACACCGAGCTTCTATCCCGAGGTGTCGATCTCGTTCACCGTCACCGATCCCGATGCCCACTATCACGTCCCATTGCTGTTGTCCCCCTTTGCTTATTCGACCTATCGCGGGAGCTGACATGACCGACCTGACCGGAAAGATCGTCCTCGGATCCAATCAGTACGGCAAGGCGGAGAACCGCGTGGTGCGGATCTATCGCGACTCTCCCCGGCACGAGATCCACGACATCAACGTGTCGAGCGCCCTGCGCGGCGACTTCTCGCCCGCGCATCTGGTGGGAGATCAGTCCAACGTGCTTCCCACCGACACCCAGAAGCAGACCGCGTACGCGTACGCGAAGACCAAGGGGTTGCTGCATCTGGAGAGCTACGGCCTCGATCTCGCTCGGCACTTCGTCGACGATGTGGAACCCGTCGAAGGGGCCCGCATCGAACTCGAGGAGTACGCCTGGGCTCGCGCGGTGATCGACGGCGTCGAGCACGATCACACGTGGACCCGCAAGGGTGAGGAGATCCGCACGTCGGCGGTGACCGTCGAGGGCAAGGGCGACGCGCAGCAGACGTGGGTGATCAGCGGCTTCAAGGAGATGGTGATTCTCAAGTCCACGGGCTCGGAATTCCACGGATTCCTCGAAGATGACCTGACGATTCTCGAACCCACCACCGACCGGGTGATGGCGACATCGCTGACCGCGCAATGGCGATACACCACCACCGACGTCGAGTGGGACGCCGTGTACGCGGGTGTGAAGGCGGCGATGATCGAGCGGTTCGCCAATCTGCAGTCGCTGGCCCTCCAGCAGACTCTGTACGCCATGGGCGAGGCGGTGCTGGAGAAATATCCGTTCATCGCAGAGATCACGATGTCTGCGCCGAACAAGCATCACTTCGTCTACGACCTGGGCAGGTTCGGCATCGAGAACAATCTCGAGGTGTTCAACGCGGACGATCGGCCGTACGGTCTGATTCAGGCAACCGTCGAGCGCGAGGATGCCCCGGACGCCGGAAGTGCCTGGCGGACATACTCTGTCGTCGGATAGAGCCCTGAGCTCACGTGTGCAGCGCCGCAGTCCACTCCACCAACGGGGTCAGAGCTCGCCAGGCATCGCGCACCTTCGTGGCGGCCTTGGGTGTCTCCAGCCACGCGGGTGAGCCGAAATGCTTACCCGCGGTGAGTGACTTGTGGCGCAACAGGTCGATGCGCGGGTGGTCCAGCTCGTATCCCCGGGGCTTGGTCTTGAGCTTGTCGCCGCCGATCTCGTATCCGGCTTTGGTCAGTGTCGCCAGAATTCGCTCGAGCTCGGCACCGCGGACGTCGTCGTCGACGGTGCGGCGGTAGCGGGCAACACCCTCGGTCGAGGAGTTGTAGAAGCCACCTGCGACGAACAAGCCCGCGGGGTCGATCTGGACGTAGAAGCCCAGACTGTCCCCACGAGCGACGAATCCACCCTGATGGGTCTTGTACGGGGTCTTGTCCTTCGAGAAACGGACATCGCAGTAGGGGCGAAACACCTTGGCGCTGCCGAATTCCGGTTCGAGGGTCGCGAGCAATGCTGTCATCGGCCCCTTGACCGCACTGTCGTAGACCTCCTTGTGCTCGCTCCACCAGAGCTTGCTGTTGTCGGCTTCGAGGTCCTCGTAGAAGTCCAGGGCAGCGAAGGGTATTCCGGTGAAGCCAGTCATTCCTCGATCCTATGCGGCCCCGGTGGCCGACGAAGGAGGGATGGATTGAAGCGCGAGGTAGACATCGAGCCGGTCCGAGGTGGAATTAAGATCCCGGCCCAGCAACTCCTCCACTCGCTTGATTCGGTACCGGACGGTGTTGAGGTGGACGTGCAACGACTCGGCCGTCCGGTTCCACGATCCACCGGTCGCCAGGAATTCGCGGAGGGTGTCGGTGAGTCCGGCATCGGTGCGCCGGTCGTAGTCGAGCAGTGGAGCGAGTACGTGTTCGACGAACGACCGACGCACGTCGTCCGGCAGAGCCGAGAGCATCGACACCGCCGAGGTCAGTTGCGCACCCGCGGTGACGGTCACCGGGCTTGACCCTTGTCTGCTGACTTCGAGTGCGTGCCGGGCCGATCGCAGCGCGCCGTCGATGGTGATGCCGGTTGCCTCGGAGCTGACCCCCACGAGCAGACGGCTGTGCCCGATGCCGGAGCCCAAGCGAGTCAATCGGGTTCGCAGTGTCTGTGTGAAATCAGGATCGTCGGTGTTCACGACAGCGACGATGTCGCCGTGCGTGCTGCACCCGACGCATCCTCCACCGAAGGAGGTGAGTGTGTCGCTGAGAACCGTACGCAGCATCTCGCGCAGGTCGATCCGTCCGCTGTGAACGACTCTGACGACGACCAGCGAGCGGTCGGGGTCGACGCCTGCCTGACGCAGCCGCGTCAGGGCTTCGGGTCTGGTGCTGTCGGCCTCGATCAACGCCACTGCCTGGTCGGCGATTTCGCGTCGGACCAGTCGCCCCTCCTCGCGTCGAGCACGATCGAGCGCGGCGATGGCCGCGAGCTGGCCGAACGCATCGGCGATGGCGGGTGGGAACCTCGCCATGTCTCCCGCCACCGCAAGGAACCATCGCGTGGTCCGCTGCGCGAGCGCAGGCCCGACACCGAAGATGCTGTACACACCTCCGTCACTGAGAGTGGTTGTGGTGGGCAGCCTTTCGGAGGACAGCGCAGCGTGCGTCAGAGTATCGACGTCGGCATCGGAGAACGCCGAGACCTCGGCCACCAGCCGGCGTCCGGTCGCCGTGAAGATCAGACACGCCATCCCGGTTTCCCTGGAGGTGTGCAGCGCCAACTCGTCGAGCGCTCTGCCGTCTGCGATCGCGGTGAGCAGCTGGCGTTGCCGGACGAGCGAGGTGTTCAGCGAGGCTATGCGATCTCCGGTGACACGGCCGACGAGAAACTCCGTCACCTCGCCGAACGAGACGGTCTCGGGTACCGCGAGCAGGGGTAGTCCGTGCCGCTCGCATGCGTCGATCAGGTCGGGTGGAACGTGGCCGAGCAACCCTTCACCGGCCGCCAGTGCCGAGGCCCCCGATTCGGCGACGGCCCTGACGAACATCTCACTGTCCGCGGGCGTTCGATGCCATACGAGACCGGTGATGACCAGCTCGCCGCCCGCGATGTAGCGCGACGGATCGGGCAGATCGGTCGTGTAGGTCCAACGCAGCGTGCGGCCGAGGGCGTCGGTATCGGAGGTGAGCAATCGAATGCCGAGCTGCGTGGCGTCGAGCAAGTCCTTGACCTGCACTGCTGTTCCTCCCCCCGGCCCTGGCTGAGCGTGCTCGAAACAGCTGAGCTTGTAGGAAAAACAGTATGTGTGGGTTGTTTCCTCCGAGTTTCGGGCGTATCGCCGGACGACCGAAGATCGGTAACAGATACTCACTACAGTTCGAGATGACACATCGGGTGGTCGATCTGCCGGCGTGGTGGATCTGCCGGCGAGAACGAGGTGAACGAAGGCCATGGATCTCGGCACTGTCGACGACATTCTGCTTCCCGGCTCCCGCGCGGACCTTCCGCCCGGACGCACGGACACCGCTGTCCTTGCCGGCGGTACCTGGCTGTTCTCCGAGAAGCAGGACCACCTGGCCACCCTCGTCGATGTCACCGCCTTGGGCTGGGAGCCGTTGACCGTCACCGAGACCGGGCTCGAGATCGCTGCCACCTGCACCATCGAGACTTTGGCGCGCTACTCCTCTCGTTGGCCGGCCACCGCATTGTTCCCCCGCTGCGCAGCAGCATTGTTGGCCTCGTTCAAGATCTGGAAGACCGCCACCGTCGGCGGCAACATCGCGCTGGCCCTGCCTGCCGGAGCAATGATCTCGTTGACCGCCGCTCTCGACGGTGTCGGGCAGGTGTGGTCGGGTGATGGGCCCGATCACGACTACCGCATCGCGATCGCGGATCTGGTCACGGGCCCGCACGAAAACGCCCTTCGACCGGGAGACGTGCTGCGCAGCATCGATATCCCGCTGCACGCGCTCCAGTCCAGAACGGCGATGCGCAAGCTCGCACTGTCACCGCTCGGGCGATCGGCCGCCGTGGTGATCGGGCGGGTCGACGACGACGGCGAATTCGTTCTGACCGTCAGCGCGTCGACCGTCCGTCCGTTCGTTCTGCGTTTCCCCGGCCTGCCGACGGCGGGCGAACTCGACGACGCGCTCGCCGCCACCATCGGTCCCCAGCACTGGTACGACGACCCCCACGGGGCTCCGGACTGGCGTCGACACATCAGTTGCACTGCAGCGCAGCAGATTCGCGAGGAGTTGTCATGATCGTAGACATCAACGGTGTGCCGACCGATGTCACTCCGCGGCCCGGTCAGTGCCTGCGCACCCTGCTCCGTGAACACGACCACTTCGAGGTGAAGAAAGGGTGCGACGCAGGCGACTGCGGCGCATGCTCGGTCCTCGTCGACGGCGAACCGGTGCACTCGTGCATCTTCCCCGCGTTTCGTGCTGCCGACCGGTCCGTCACCACCGTCGCGGGACTCGGTACACCGGACGACCTCCATCCGATGCAGAGCCGATTCGTCGAAGCCGCCGGTTTTCAGTGCGGATTCTGCACTGCAGGAATGGTCGTCACCGCCTCGACGCTGACCGAGGAAGATCTGGACGAGCTTCCTGAACGGCTGAAGGGAAACCTGTGTCGCTGCACCGGGTATCGCGCCGTGTCCGACGCCGTCTGCGGTGTGGTCAACACCGAGAAGTCCGTCGACGGTCCGGCGTGTGGACGGTCGCTCGCGGCACCCGCCAGCACGCGCATCGTCACCGGAACCGAGCCCTACACACTCGACCACACCCCTGCCGGGTTGCTGCACGCCAGTGTTCTCGGAAGTCCACACGCGCATGCCCGGATCGTCTCCGTCGATACCACCGCGGCAGAGCAGGTGCCGGGGGTGCACCTGATTCTGACTGCGAAAGACAGTCCGGCGACGGCATTCTCGACGGCCCGCCACGACCGCCGCGTCGACGATCCGGACGACACCCATGTGCTCGATACCGTCGTGCGCTTCATCGGCCAGCGAGTGGCGATCGTGGTCGCAGAATCGGTTGCGGCGGCCGAAGAAGGGTGCCGCGCTCTTGTCGTCGAGTACGACGTGCTGCCGGCAGTGTTCGATCCGGAGTCCTCGCTCGCAGCCGATGCGCCGAAGATCCACGGCGACAAGGACTCCACGGCGCGAATCGCGGATCCGTCTCGCAATCTGGTGGCCGAGCTGCACGGCAGTACCGGGGACGTCGACGCTGCCGTTCGCGACGCGGCGGCGGTGGTCACCGGCCGCTGGACCACTCAGCGGATTCAGCACGTGCACCTGGAAACCCACGGCACCATCGGCTGGTTGGACGAGACCGGAAAACTGAATCTGCGCACCAGCACTCAGGTTCCCTTTCTGGTGCGCGACGAGATCTGCGAGATCTTCGGTTTGGCACGCGATCGTGTTCGCGTGTTCACCGCGCGCGTCGGCGGCGGATTCGGCGGCAAGCAGGAGTTGCTCACCGAGGACGTGGTGGCACTGGCGGTACTGCGTACCGGTCGGCCGGTGCAGTTCGAGTTCACGCGCACGGACGAGTTCACCGTGGCACCGTGCCGCCATCCGTTCCGCGTCGATGTCACGGCCGCCGCGAGCGCCGACGGCACGCTGACCGCCCTGGCGATCGACGTTCTCACCGACGCCGGTGCCTACGGGAACCACAGTGCCGGTGTGATGTTCCACGGCTGCGGCGAGTCGGTGGCGATCTACCGGTGCGCCAACAAACGGGTCGACGCAAAGACCGTGTACACCAACAACATCCCGTCCGGAGCTTTCCGAGGCTACGGTTTGGGACAGGTGATGTTCGCGATCGAATCGGCGATGGACGATCTGGCGCGAGAGATCGACGTCGATCCGTTCGAGTTTCGCAGACGCAACGTGATCGTCCCCGGCGACGACATCGTCGCCGCCCACCACGAGGAAGACGACCTGCAGTTCGGCAGCTACGGCCTCGATCAGTGCATCGACCTTGCCGAAGCCGCTCTGCGACGAGGCAACGGCGAGCACGCACCGGCGGGCTGGAAGGTGGGCGAAGGAATGGCGGTGGCCATGATCGCGACCATTCCCCCGCGCGGCCACCGCGCCGAGACCTCGGTGGCACTGCTACCCGAGGGGCGGTACGAGATACGCGTCGGGACTGCGGAATTCGGCAACGGAACCACCACCGTCCACACTCAGATCGCGGCGAGCGAACTGGGCACGTCCGTCGACCGCATCGGAGTCGATCAATCCGACACCGACTCGGTCACCTACGACACGGGCGCATTCGGTTCGGCGGGCACCGTGGTGGCAGGCAAGGCCCTCTATGCGGCGGTTCGCGCGATGTCGGCTCGGATCCTGGATCTGGCCGCCACCGCGACCGGACACCGAAATTCGGACTGCACACTCGGACCGGAGGGCGTGCGCTGCGGAGATCGCTTCGTCACCCTCGACGACATTCTGGCGATGGCGGGAGGCACCCTCGTCACCGCAGGCAACAGTGGCGGGCTGCCGCGTTCGCTCGCGTTCAACGTGCACGCGTTCCGAGTGGCGGTGCACGAGGACACCGGCACCGTGAAAATACTGCAGTCGGTGCAGAGCGCGGACGCCGGAACCGTGATGAACCCGCAACAGTGCCGTGGTCAGGTCGAGGGCGGCGTCGCACAGGCGATCGGTAGCGCACTGTACGAGGAGATCCGCACCGACGGTGCCGGTCTGGTCACCACCGATTCGATTCGTAGCTACCACGTTCCGCAGTTCGCGGACATTCCTCGCACGGAGGTCTTGTTCGCCGACACCTACGACCGGCTGGGCCCGTTCGGCGCGAAGTCGATGAGCGAGTCTCCGTACAACCCCGTGGCACCGGCTTTGGCCAACGCCATTCGCGACGCCGTCGGTGCCCGACTGTACGACCTACCCATGTCGTCGGACCGCGTCTGGCGGGCGGTCAGCGGTCGTAGAACGTCTGCAGAATGATCGTGCTGCGCGTCTGCACGTTGGCGGTTGCCCGGATCTCCTGCAGCAAGCGTTCGAGCGCCCTCGGCGATTCGACTCGCACCAGCAGAACGTAGCTTTCCTCACCGGCAACCGAGTGACACGACTCGATGGCCGACAGATGCTTCAACCTGGCGGGGGCATCGTCCGGTTGGGCCGGATCGATCGGAGTGATGGCAACGAATGCCGACAGCGGACGGCCGAGGGCCTCCGGATCGACCTGGGCCGTGTATCCACGGATGACGCGCCTGGACTCGAGCCGTCGAACCCTCGATTGAACGGCCGAGACGGACAGGGAAGCCTTTTCCGCCAACGTCGCCAAAGTAGCGCGTCCGTCGGAGACAAGCTCGTCGATGATCAAGCGATCGACGCGATCGAGATTTTCACTCACCTGCGCAATGTAGCCCAGATCCGAGACGAATCAGCGGCCACATCCGTTTCTGCTGGTCGAATCGGTGCTTGTGCCTCTTTTTCACAGGAACAGAGGGGGTAGGGCGAGGACCATGACCGCCGACCAACTGACGTGCGTGAGAATCGGAGCCAGGATGCCACCGGACGCACGCCTCTGCAGACCCATCACGTAACCGAGTAGGACAGCCGCGAAGCCCAGCATCGGATTGCCGGATGCGAGGGTGGCAATCGCGTAGATGACGGTGGAGATGATGACCGGATGCTTGACCCCGATGGCCGAGTACAGGGCTCCCCGGAAGAAGATCTCCTCGGCGACGCCGTTGAGCAGCGCGATGAAGACGATCAGAACCAGTGACCCCACCCGGGCGTGTGCGAGCACGTTCTCGGTGAAGTCGGCCAGCGGCGGAATCTGCCGAACCACGAGTCCGCCGAGCAAGAAGACTCCGCCCACGGCGAGTCCGATCAGGATGGGGGTGACGATCGGCCGTCTGATCGACCCGCCGACCTGGATACGGCCCAGGTGCAGTGGTCCGGACGCAAATCCACCGATCGTCCAGACTGCGGCAAGCACCAGCGTCAGCGCATAGAACGTCGGGTCACCCGGCTCCGTCTTGAGCGAGAAGTACAGCACCGTCGCGCCGATCACCAAGGTGATCATCACGACGATTCGGCGCTTGCGAAACGCTGCGTCGGACTGTCGGTGATCGCGCTCGACTGGATCGACCAGAGCGGACTTCATCACGTTGAGCGCGGTCGTGGACCACGTTCCCATTACGCCTCCTCGGTATCGGTCAGTCGGCGTACGGCCGACCTCGCGCGTCGATTCACGTCGGCTATCACGTCGAGATTGGTGCGTACCGCTGCCGCGACGGGCTTGGCGTACAGCAGTCGACGCCCGCCGAGGGCTTCGATCAACCCCCAGGTGCGGTCCGAGGATGCCGCGACACCGCGACGTCTGATCCCCAGAGCGTCACCGCCGCTCCAGGCCGCGTCGGTGCGCGCGAGCCGAAGCGGATCCTTCAGCGCACACACACCGGGAGGGTCACCGACCATTCCCCGCACACTACGGGCCATGGCGTCGGCAATCGTGATGAGACCTCGGGGAGGGTCCGGCACGAGTTCACGAATCCGACTCTCCGACGTCGTCATCGTGTTGTGCAGCGACCCGACGAGGTCTTCGGCGAGTCCCGCGGGAACCGGAATGATCTTTCCGATGACCTTGCCTGCGAGCGAGGTCGGCACCAGCGGCACCGGAACGCCGATGCGCTGGAGGCCGGCAGCTTCGACGTACGCGAACACCAGATCTCGATACGGCACCACATCCGGCCCACCGATGTCGTAGGAACCCGCTGGGACTGCATCGGTGTCGGCGCTTGCGAGCAGATAGTGCAGAACGTCGTCCACGGCAATGGGCTGCACGGGCTCGGCGAGCCAACTCGGCAGCGGCAGCACCGGCAAGCGGTCGGCGAGGTAGCGCAACATCTCGTACGACGTCGAACCTGCACCCAGGACGATGGCCGCTCTGAGCCAGACCAGCTCGACGCCGTCCACCGTCAGAGCCTCGCCGACGTCCGCCCGGCTCGCGAGGTGCTCCGACAGCTGGTCGTCATCGGGTACGAAACCACCGAGGTAGACGATTCGGTGTACTCCCGCCCGCGCCGCCGCCGCGGCGAACTGCTCGGCAGACCGCCGGTCCTGCGCGCGGTAATCGGACTCGCCGATGGCATGCACGAGGTAATAGGCCACGTCGATGTCGCCGGACTGCGCGAACGCGGCAGCGCAGGACTGCTCGTCGGTGACATCGAGCGAGACTGCGGTGACGGAGTCGAAGAAGTCGAAGGTCCGCAGGTTGTCCGGCGTTCGGGAGCCGACGACGACCTCGAACTCGTCGGCCAGCAGAGCTGCCACCAACCGCGACCCGATGTACCCGCTGGCACCGGTGACGAGAGCTCTCATGCTTCGAGGCTAACGGCACTCGGGGCGTTGTGTCGGTGTGGCATTGTCGCTCCTATGGCTCTGGTCTTGGCAGGTGTGGTGCTCCCCGATCCCCTCGGTACCGAAACTGTGCTCCGGCGAGGAGTCGCGGTCGCTCGGGCCGGTGCGGGCTGGATGCTCACCACGACCGCTTTCGCGCTTACCCTGCCCGGCCGAATCGAAGCACTGCTGACGCGCATTGAGATGTTGATGACACGTATCGATCACGTGATCGACTCCGCCGACGCCGTGGTCGCCAGCGTGCAGCGGACAACCGGGGCCGCGGACGAGGTGGTCGCGTCGGCGTCGGTCGCCTCACACACCGCGCTGGAGCTGATCGAGTTGTTCGATCCCATCGCCAAGAAGTCCGAGCCCATGGCCCGCAAGTTCGTCGACAACCTGTCCGAGGAGGAAGTCGACGCCGCGATCGCGATGGTCGATCAGCTCCCCGGACTCCTCGATCACATGGAAGCGCTGCTTCCCATTCTCGCCACCCTCGACACGGTGTCCCCCGAGATTCACGAACTCCTCGGAGTCACCAAGGACGTTCGGCGCGCGGTCATCGGCATTCCGGGATTCAAGTTCTTCCGCAATCGCGGTGAGGACAAGCTCAACGAGGAGCTACGAGACGAAGAGAACTAGGCGCTCGGGCTCAACGCCCCCGGGCGAGCCTCGTACGTAGTCGCGTCCACCAGGACGGTGCCTCCGAAACCGCCGCATTCGTGGGTGTCGCGGGCGACTGCGCCGCATGCTCGCGGGCCAGTCGGTCGACCTCGGCGCGGTTGATCCGCCAGCTCTGCATCCAGTTCTCGACGTCCACCGGGCCGAGCGGCACGATCGGCGGCGTCGGGAACCGAATCCAGTCGACGATGCGAGCGTTCAACTCGTCCAACACCTCTCGTGCCGAATCCTCGCGCCGAATGCCGATCAATGTCGACGGCAGCCGCTCGATCTCCTTGCGCAGCTGCAATGCAGTGGGCAGCAAGGCGTCGGCGGGCAGGTTCTCCCGTTTCAGGTAGCCCCGCACCCACCACAGCTCGTCGCCGGGATCGCCGACCGGGATCGGCTTGCCGGTGCCCTCCAGGCCCTCGAACGCACCGTTGTCCTGCGCCTCGCGAATCTGCTTGTCCACCCAGGACTCGAACGTGACTCCTGGTTTCTTGCGTTCGGTCACCCCGTCGACTGTAGATCCGGTGCCGGGCTCCGCGCCACGGCTGCTGCGAACACGACGAAGCCCCGACCCACGTAGGCGGGCCGGGGCCGGTGTCGCGCAGCGGTACTGGTCAGCCGTACTCGGCGACCAGTCGATCGAATTCCTCGCGGTCGATGACCTGGGGCTCGTTGATGGCGAGAGCCTGCGCGTATTTGCTCGCCAGGTGGTAGTCGCGGCCGAGTGGCCCGTGCTCGGCATCGTCCTCGTCGGACTGGATGCTCGCGCCCGGAGGCACCTCGTTCTGCAGGCCGTTGGTCTTGCTGCCGAGCAGAGCGTCGAGTTTCGCGGAAATCTTCTGCATGATCTCTTGGTCGTCGGTCATGGGGGGTGGTGTACCCGAATCGCTCGAATCGACACCGCCGCACGCTCGGGGAACGGCGTGAGGGTTATCTGTCGGTGCCCGGGGGCATGATGATGGGATGGCCAGGCAGAGTACGGGCACCGACGGAGCGGGCGAGCTGTCGGTGATGCAGAAGTTGTCGCGGCCGACCCGGGAATGGTTCACCGGCGCTTTTCCCGCTCCGACGTCCGCGCAGTTGGGCGCGTGGTCGTCCATCTCGAGTGGTTCGCACACCCTCGTGGTTGCTCCGACGGGTTCGGGCAAGACGCTCTCGGCCTTCCTGTGGGCCCTGGACGAGCTTGCGCAGCTGGGTGCGGACAGCACCCGCAAGACCAAAGTCCTCTACATCTCGCCGCTCAAGGCCCTTGCCGTCGACGTCGAGCGCAACCTGCGCGCTCCCCTCGTCGGCATCACCCAGACCGCCAAGCGCCTCGGCCTGAACCCACCGGAGATCTCGGTCGGTGTGCGATCCGGCGACACCAGCGCCGCCGACCGCAGGAACATGATCAAGACTCCGCCGGACATCCTGATCACCACCCCGGAGTCGCTGTTCCTCATGCTCACCTCGGCCGCGCGAGACATCCTCGCCGAGGTCGACACCGTCATCGTCGACGAGGTACACGCCGTCGCAGGCACCAAACGTGGCGCACACCTCGCGGTGTCTCTCGAACGGCTCGACGCGATGCTGGACAAGCCGGCTCAACGCATCGGCCTGTCCGCGACGGTGCGACCCCACGAGGAGGTCGGCCGATTCCTGGCCGGTGCCGCTCCCATCGAGATCGTCGCTCCACCTGCACCGAAGACGTTCGATCTGACGGTCCAGGTGCCGGTCGAGGACATGACCGAACTGGGCGTCACCGACCCGAATGCGGACACCTCGGCCGCTCCCCCGGCGCAGGGATCCATCTGGCCCCACGTCGAGGAGAAGATGGTCGATCTCATCCTCGAGCACAAATCGTGCATCGTCTTCGCCAATTCTCGACGGCTCGCAGAGCGGCTCACTGCGCGGCTAAACGAGGTGTACGCCGAACGGATCGGCGACGGCGTCGACACCGAGCACAAACCGCCCTCGCAGGTCGGCACTCCCACCGACGTGAACCACGGTGCCGATCCGTTGCTGGCCCGAGCCCACCACGGCAGTGTCAGCAAGGATCAGCGCGCGCTGATCGAAGACGATCTCAAGACCGGCAGGCTGCGCTGCGTCGTCGCCACCAGCAGCCTCGAACTCGGAATCGACATGGGCGCAGTCGATCTGGTCGTCCAGGTCGAAGCGCCACCATCCGTGGCGAGTGGATTGCAACGCGTCGGACGCGCAGGTCACCAGGTCGGCGAGATCTCCAAGGGCGTGTTGTTCCCCAAGCACCGGACCGACCTGATCCACTGCGCCGTCACCGTCGAACGCATGACGTCGGGCAAGATCGAGGCGTTGTTCGTTCCCGCCAATCCACTCGACGTGCTGGCGCAGCAGACGGTGGCGGCCTGCGCCCTCGAACCGATCGACGCCGAGGACTGGTTCGATTCCGTCCGTCGCACAGGCAGTTTCGCCACGCTGCCCCGTTCGGCATACGAGTCGACTCTCGACCTGCTCTCGGGTCGTTACCCCTCGGACGAGTTCGCGGAACTGCGGCCGCGGCTGGTGTGGGACCGCGACGCGAACACTCTCACCGGCCGTCCCGGCTCGCAACGGCTGGCCGTCACCTCCGGTGGCACCATCCCCGACCGCGGCCTGTTCACCGTCTACATGGTGGGCGAAAAGCAGTCCAGGGTAGGCGAACTCGACGAGGAGATGGTCTACGAATCGCGAGTGGGTGACGTGTTCGCTCTCGGTGCCACCAGCTGGCGCATCGAGGAGATCACCCACGATCGGGTGCTCGTCAGCCCGGCGTACGGCCAACCCGGCCGGCTCCCCTTCTGGCACGGCGACGGCCTGGGCCGGCCGGCCGAACTGGGCCAGGCCCTGGGCGAGTTCCTGCGCAGCACCACCGATCGCAGCAACTTGGCCGACCGGCTGAGCTCCGACGGTCTCGACGCCAACGCGGTCAACAACCTCATCGCATTGCTCGACGAGCAACTCGAGGCCACCGGCCAGCTCCCCACCGACAAGACGATGATCGTCGAGCGGTTCCGCGACGAACTCGGTGACTGGCGGCTCGTGCTGCATTCCACCTACGGTCAGCAGGTGCACGCGCCGTGGGCACTCGCAGTCGGCGCGAGGCTGATCGAGCGATACGGCATCGACGCCGCGCCCACCGCATCCGACGACGGCATCATCGTCCGGCTTCCGGACACCGACGACCAGCCGCCGGGCGCAGAACTGTTCGTCTTAGAGCGCGACGAGATCGCCGACATCGTCACCGAGCAGGTCGGCGGGTCGGCTCTGTTCGCATCGAGATTCCGCGAATGTGCCGCTCGCGCACTGCTTCTCCCCCGCCGCAACCCGGGCAAGCGAGCGCCGCTGTGGCAGCAGCGCCAGCGTTCGGCTCAACTGCTCGACGTGGCACGCAAGTACCCGACGTTCCCGATCCTGCTCGAGACCGTCCGCGAGTGCCTGCAAGACGTGTACGACCTCCCCGCCCTCGAGGACATCCTGGCCAGAATCGGCCGACGCCAGATCAGAATCGTCGACGTCGAGACGCCGTCACCGTCCCCGTTCGCCAACTCGCTGCTGTTCAACTACGTCGGCGCATTCATGTACGAGGGCGACAGCCCGTTGGCCGAACGCCGAGCCGCCGCACTGTCACTCGACTCGGCGCTCCTCGCCGAGCTGCTCGGACGCGTCGAACTGAGAGAGCTGCTCGACGACAGCGTCATCACCACCACCGAACTCGAGCTACAGCGCCTCCCCGAGGACCGCCACGCCAAGGACATCGAAGGCGTCGCGGACCTGCTGCGACTGCTCGGTCCGCTGACCGTCGAGGAAGTCGGCCTTCGAACCGACGGCGACGAATACCCGCAGTGGCTCACCGAACTCGCCGACGCCAAGCGGGCGATGGAGGTCTCGTTCGCCGGCAAGAACTGGTGGACGGCGATCGAAGACGCCGCTCGGCTGCGCGACGCACTGGGCGTCCCGCTCCCCATCGGAACTCCGTCCGCCTTCATCGAACCCGTCGACGACCCGCTGGTCGACCTGATCAGCCGGTACGCCCGAACCCACGGACCGTTCACCCTCGACGACGCGGCGGCGCGCTTCGGGGTGGGCACCGCCGTGGTACGCGACGTCCTGCGCAGACTCGCCGTCGACAAGCGCGTCGTCGAGGGCGAATTTCGGCCCGGAGCCACCGGCAGCGAATGGTGCGAGGCCGAGGTCCTGCGACGTTTGCGGCGCCGGTCGCTCGCTGCGGCCCGGCAGGAGATCGAACCCGTCTCCACCGCCACCCTCGGCCGCTTCCTGCCGGCGTGGCAGCACGTGGACAGCCGACGCCTGAGCGGAATCGACGGCGTCGCAACCGTCATCGAACAGCTTGCGGGCGTTCCTGTTCCGGCATCGGCCTGGGAATCACTCGTGCTCTCGTCGCGGGTGACGGACTACAGTCCGGCGATGCTCGACGAACTGACCTCCACCGGAGAGGTGTTGTGGTCAGGACACGGCGCGATCTCCTCGAAGGACGGCTGGGTGAGCCTGCACATGGCCGACACCGCTCCGCTGACTCTCGTGCCCGCTGCCGAATCCGACCTGTCGGAGTTGCAGATTCGCATTCAGGACGCCGTTGCGGGCGGCGGCGCGTACTTCTTCCGCCAACTCTCCGACACCGTCGGCAGTATCGATGACACCGCACTTCAGGCCGCCCTGTGGGAGCTGGTGTGGGCGGGCCGTCTGAGCAACGACACATTCGCCCCGCTGCGCGCGCTGTTGAACTCCACGACCACCCGCTCGGCCCCGAGCCATCGAGCACCGCGTCGCACACCGCGGTTGCGCTCGTACCGGCAGTTCGAGCGGCCGTCCCTGCCCACCCGCACCGGACCTCCTACCGCGGGTGGACGATGGTCGAGGTTGCCCGAGCTCGAACCCGACCTGACCGTCCGCGCCCATGCGACCGCCGATGTACTGCTCGAACGCTACGGCGTGGTGACCCGCGGCTCGGTGATGAACGAGGGCGTGCCCGGCGGATTCGCCACGATGTACAAGGTGCTCACCGGATTCGAGGATTCCGGTCGCTGCCGTCGCGGCTACTTCGTCGATTCCCTCGGCGGAGCGCAGTTCTCCACCTCCGATGTGGTGGACCGGTTGCGCAGCTACGACGAACCGAAGAAGAACGCCACCGCCGTCGTGCTCGCGTCGTGCGATCCGGCCAACCCCTACGGCGGAGCACTGCCCTGGCCGAAAGCAGGCATCGGCGAGGCCGGTGTCGGAGACAAGCCGGACGAGACGACGAAGCATCGGCCGGGTCGCAAGGCCGGTGCACTGGTGGTCCTCGTCCGGGGCGAGTTGACGATGTTCGTCGAACGCGGCGGAAAGTCGGTGCTGACGTTCGGTGAGAACACCGAGGACATCGGCGCTGCAGCAACCGCATTGGCGGCCACCGTTCGCCGCGGCGGAGTCGACAAGCTACTCGTCGAGCGGATCAACGGTCACGATATTCACGGCACCGACTTCGCCAAGACCCTGACCGAGGCCGGTTTCTCGGCGACGCCACGCGGCCTTCGTCTGCGTCGCTGAAGCACCGCAACACTCCCCAGGAACGAGAAAGGACACCGATGCCCGAGGGCGATACCGTCTGGCGCGCTGCGAACACTCTGCGGGCAGCGCTGGAAGGCCAGCGACTGACGACCTGCGACATTCGCGTACCCCGTTACGCCACAGTCGACTTCACCGGAGAGACCGTCGATTCCGTCGCCTCACGCGGTAAGCACCTGCTGATCAGAGTCGGCGGCTACGTCATTCATTCGCATCTGAAGATGGAGGGCACCTGGCACGTCTACGCACCCGGCGCTCGCTGGCGTCGCCCCGCGTTCCAGGCACGGATCATCCTGAACACCGCCGACGCGCAGGCCATCGGGTTCGAACTCGGAGTGCTCGACATCGTCGAGGACGAGGACGAGGTTGTCGGCTATCTCGGACCGGATCTACTGGGTCCCGACTGGGACCCGAAAACCGCCCTGACCAATCTGGAGTCGGATCCGGCTCGTCCCGTCGGACTCGCTCTGCTCGATCAGCGCAACATCGCAGGGCTCGGCAACGTCTATCGAAACGAGATCTGCTTCCTGCGTGGCATAGACCCGCGTACACCGGTCGGCGACGCCGGTGACCTGAAGAAGACGATCGACCTGTCCTATCGATTGATCATGGCCAACAAGGATCGAAACCAACGCGTCACTACCGGGGATCGACGCCCGGGCCGACACTTCTGGGTGTACGGCCGGGAGAACAAGCCATGCCGACGCTGCGGAACCACCATCGAATTCGGCCTGATCGGAGACAACCCACTCGAGGAACGGCAGATCTACCACTGCCCGCACTGCCAGAACTGAGGTCTGGCGAGATCGTCCGGTCCGTGGTGTCCTTTTCGACGAACCTCGTTCGTCCTTCGTGTGTAGGTCGACGAACGGCGCCGACCACGACGATTCCAAGGAGACCTCATGACCACGTACGCAGCCATCGTCTACACCCATGACGCCGACTGGACCTCGCCCGAGGTCGCGGACGAGATGGCCGAATACGGTGCATTCAGTGCCGCGGCCGGACCCGCGATCATCGGCGGAGCGGTCCTTCACCCCACCTCGACCGCCACCACCGTGCGCGTGTCGGGCGGGAAGGGAGGTGACGTCCTGACAACGGACGGTCCGTTCGCCGAAGCAAAAGAGGTACTCGCGGGGTTCTTCCTCCTCGAGGCACAGGACCTCGATGCCGCGATCGCACTGGCCGCACAGATCCCAGCGGCATGGAACGGAGCAATCGAAGTACGGCCGATCATCCCGATGGCTCAGTGAGCACACCGGCCGAGCACCTGGCGGCCGTGGTCCGTGACGAGGGTCGCCGAGTGCTGGCGACCCTCGTGCGCACCACCGGCAGCCTTGCCGTCGCCGAGGACGCAGTCTCCGAGGCTGTGGTGACCGCACTCGCTCACTGGCCTCGATCGGGTGTCCCCGACAATCCGCGCGCCTGGCTCACGACCGTGGCTCGAAACAAGGCACTCGACATCATCAGACGCGAGGCCGGGCGCACCACGAAGGAACGAGAGGCGGCGGATCTCGCCGTGCTGAAGCAGAATTGGAGCGAGAGCGACGAGTCCGCGATCGCCGACGATCTGTTGCGGTTGGTCTTCACCTGCTGTCATCCGACGCTCTCCGTCGACGCCCAGGTGGCACTGAGCCTGCGCACGCTCTGCGGGCTCGCCACGTCCGACATCGCCCGATTGATGCTCGTGCCCGAGGCCACCATGGCCAAACGCCTCACACGCGCGAAGAAGAAGATCGCAGCTGCCAACATTCCGTATCGAGTACCGGATTCGGCAGAGTTACCGCAACGACTCGACGCTGTGGCCACCACGGTGTATCTGATGTTCACCGCCGGCCATCTCGGGGGCGAGACGCTGGTGCGGCCGCAGCTGTGCGACGAGGCACTTCGGTTGGTCCGCTTGCTGATCGACCTGATGCCGGACGAGCCGTCACTCCAGGGGCTTCTGGCCCTCATGCTGTTCACGGACTCGCGCCGGGCGACCAGGACCGATGAATCGGGCGGCCTCGCCAGGCTGGAGGATCAGGACAGATCTCGGTGGAATCGAGAGGCTATCGAGGAGGGTGCTCGGTTGATGGACAGTGCACTGCGTCGCAACGACTCTCGGCCCAGCCGCTACACCATCCAGGCAGCCATCGCAGCATGTCACTCCACTGCAGCGACCTACGCCGACACCGATTGGTCACGAATCGTCATGTTGTACGACGCGCTCGTGGTTGTGGAGAACACCCCGATCGTGGCACTGAACCGCGGTGTCGCCGTAGGGGAAAGCCAGGGTCCTGCCGCCGGGCTCGACGCACTCGACGCCATCGATTCTCTCGGCAGCCACTACCTGTGGCATGCCTGTCGAGCTGTGATGCTCGATCGCCTGGACCGCATGGAAGAGGCCGAGAACGCACGAACGGCTGCGCTTGCTCTCGACCCATCGCCGGTCGAGAGAGCGTATCTCCGGGCGCAGCTCGCGCCGTCCTCGCGCCCTGTCGAGCAAAGACGGGATGAAACCTGAAAGCTCCCTGTCAGGTGCGGCCAAGCCTGTTCACAGCTTCGCCGATCACCATGGATCGTATGTTGACACTTGCGATACTCACCCTGCTGATCATGGCCGTGTCCGGCGCGACAGCTGCTCGCGCGCCCCGGACGCTGGTTCGACTGCGCTAGATCGTGCGAACGGGTTCGAGGATTTCCTGGCGGGCCTCGGGAGCGACGACTCGCAGAGCGTCCGCCGAGGCGTCGTCGGGCTGGCGCTGTGACTCGATCTCGGCTTCCACCCGGGCGCGGTAGGTCTCGACCTCACGGTCCACCGTGGCCTCGTCCCAACCCAGGACAGGTGCGATCAACGCCGCAACCTGACCCGCACAGTTCATCCCGCGATGGGAGTACTCGATGGAAATCCTGGTACGACGCGACAGCACGTCCTCGAGATGCAGTGCGCCCTCGGCTGCTGCGGCGTACACCACCTCCACCTGAAGGTAGGCCGGCGCATCGGTGAGTGGTTGCAGCAGTTCGGGTTTGCCGTCGGCCATCGCCAGCACCTCGTCGATCAACGAACCGTACCGATCGAGCAGATGCGTCACCCGATGTGGATGCAGCTTGTACATCTCACCCAGATGCGGTGCCTGATTGACCAGGGCGAAGTAACCGTCGGCACCGACGAGGGGCACCTTCTCGGTGATCGAGGACGCCACCCGCACCGGGATGTCCTCGGCCGCCAGATCGACGGCGTCCTCGGCCATCACTCGGTAGGTCGTGTACTTGCCGCCGGCGATGGCGATGAGTCCCGGGGCCACCCGAGCGACCGCGTGCTCGCGAGAGAGCTTGGAGGTCTCGTCGCTCTCGCCTGCCAGCAGTGGCCGCAGGCCCGCGTACACACCGTCGATGTCCGCGTGGGTGAGCGGCGTGACGAGCACGCCGTTGACCTCGCCCAGGATGTAGTCGATGTCGGCTTTGGTGGCGGCCGGGTGCGCCAGATCGAGATTCCAGTCGGTGTCGGTGGTACCGATGATCCAGTGCGCACCCCACGGAATGATGAACAGCACCGACTTCTCGGTACGCAGAATGATCGCGGCCTCGCTGACGATTCGATCGCGCGGCACCACGATGTGCACGCCCTTCGAGGCGCGTACCCGGAACCGGCCGCGCATGTTGGACAGCGACTGAATCTCGTCGGTCCACACGCCGGTGGCGTTGATCACCACGTGTGCGCGCACCTCGGTGGTGGCACCGGTCTCCGAATCACGCACGCGCACACCGGAAACCCGGTCGGCCTCACGCAGGAAGCCGACGACCTGGGTGGAGGTCCGCACCACTGCGCCGTAATGAGCGGCCGTCCTGGCGACGGTCATGGTGTGCCGGGCGTCGTCGACGACGGTGTCGTAGTACCTGATCCCGCCGATCAACGACTTGCGTTTGATCCCGGGCGACATCCGCAGCGCACCGGATCGAGTCAGGTGCTTCTGCTGCGGCACCGATTTGGCCCCACCCATCCGGTCGTACAGAAAAATACCCGCGGCGATGTACGGACGCTCCCACAACCGGTGAGTGAGCGGGAAGAGGAACTTCAGCGGCTTGACCAAGTGCGGTGCGAGCGTGGACAGGGAAAGTTCGCGTTCGTGCAGGGCCTCACGGACCAGCCCGAACTCGAGCTGCTCGAGGTATCGAAGCCCGCCGTGGAACATCTTGGACGAGCGAGACGACGTTCCCGACGCGTAATCCCGCGCCTCGACCAGCGCCACCTTCAGTCCGCGCGTCGCCGCGTCGAGGGCCGCACCGGAGCCGACGACGCCACCGCCGATCACCACCACGTCGAACTGCTCGGTTCCGAGCTGGTCCCACGCCTCCACCCGCTGGTCGGGTCCGAGGAACTTCGTATTCGATCGGTTGCTCATCTCGAACGCTCCCTCTCCATCGAAAATCCCCGCATTGCTTGCACGTCAGGCTACCGCCCCAGGTCCTCGAGGCGCAGAACCTGCCGTGGTCGAAACAGTCCGGTCGAAGCAGTCGGGTCGGGGCAATCGGGTCAGCGCACTCGCATCGACGCCGAGTGCGCGGCACCCAATCGTCGCACTGCCTCTGCCAGCACGGCCGGGGTCGATCCGGCGAAGCTCAACCGCAGCGAGTGACGGTACTGCGCATCCGAAGCAAACGCCGTGCCCGGCACGAAGGCAACTCCGTGATCGAGCGCCGCGTCGAGCAACTCACCGGTGTCGGTTCCGTCCCGGAAGGTGGCCCAGGCGAACATGCCACCCTCGGGGCGCGAGACGGTGAGCCGATCACCGAACTCGGCGACGAGAGCATTCGTCGATGCCGTTGCGCGAGAGCCGTACTCGCGCCGCAGAACGACCAAATGCGCATCGAGCCACGCGGTGTCGGCGAGCATCTCCGCTGCCATCAGCTGCGTCAACGAGGATCCACACAGATCCGCGCCCTGCTTGAGCAGTTCCACCGCCGCACAGATGCTGGGCGGGGCGACGAACCAGCCGACACGGAGCGTCGGAGCGAGGATCTTCGACGCACTGGAGAGTCGAATGACGCGATCGCTGTGACACGCGATCGGCAGCGGCGGAGCGCAGATATCGGATTCCGTTGTGTCGAAACATATCTCACCGTACGGGTCGTCCTCGATGACCCAGAACCCGTAACGATCCGCGAGCGCCGCGAGGTGGCGTCGACGCTGCTCGCTCATCGTGACTCCCCGCGGATTGTGGAAGTTCGCGACGGTGTGGACCACCGCGGGACGCAGCCCCGCCGCCAGTCTGCGTTCGAGTTCGTCGGTGTCCATTCCGGTCTCGGTGATGGGAATGGACTCGATGCGCGCTTCGGCGATCGAGAACACCTGCAGCGCACCGGTGTACGCGGGCTCGTCGACCACGACGACAGCACCGGGGTCGATCAGAGCCTGCGCGAGCAACGTCAGGGCCTGTTGCGAACCGTGCGTCACGATGACGGACTCGACCGGAACGGGCATTCCCCCGCGCGTGAGCGATTCCCTGGCTGCAACGACGCTACGCAGAGTGCGGTGGCCGGATGTCTCGCAATACTGCACCGCGTCGGGGCGACGAAGCGCAGCCTCTGCTGCTGCGGCGATGCGGTCGATCGGTATCAGATCGGTGGCCGGTAGACCTCCGGCGAGGCTGATCACATCGTCGCGTGCCGTCAGAGCGAGGAGGTCACGGATGGCCGAGCTGGTGAGCGAGTCGGTGCGGGCGGCCAGGCCGGCGGGACGGTACGTGGTGGACATGAGAGAGGCTCCGGGGCAGCAGGAATGGGGAGACGGCCCGCGGATCCGCTGAGTCGAAGAAGGAGCGGACGGGTGTGTCCGCTCCTTCGACTGTCTCACGTGCTACCGAAATATGAAACGCAATTCTCACATGATGAGATCAGTCCAGATCGTCGTGCGCCATCAGCTGACGCGCGGCCTCGATGACCGAACCGGACAGCGACGGGTACACCGAGAACGTGTTCGCCAGGTCGTTGACCGAGAGGTTGTTCTGTACCGCCATCGCGATGGGCAGAATCAGCTCCGACGCACTCGGGGCGACCACGACACCACCGATGACGACGCCGGTCGCCGGGCGGCAGAAGATCTTCACGAAACCACGCTTGAGCCCACTCATCTTCGCCCGGGGATTCGTTGTCAACGGCAGCATCACGACGCGCGCCGGTACGTCGCCGGCGTCGATCTTGGACTGCGCGACGCCGACCGACGCGATCTCCGGCCGCGTGAACACCGCCGAGGCGACGGTCTTGAGCTTGATCGGGCTGACGGCCTGTCCTAGTGCGTGATACATCGCAATGCGTCCCTGCATCGCCGCAACCGAGGCCAGCGGCAGCAGACCGGTGCAGTCACCGGCTGCATAGATGCCCGCGACGGCGGTCCGCGAGACGCGATCCACCCGCAGGTATCCGCCCTTGTCGAGTTCGATGCCCACCTTCTCGAGTCCGAGACCGGACGTGTTGGGTACCGATCCGACGGTCATCAGCGCGTGGCTGCCCTCGACGGTGCGGCCGTCCGACAGCGTGACCAGAACGCCGTCGTCGGTGCGAACGACCGAATCGGCGCGGGCGTGCTTGACGAGGGTGACGCCGCGCTCGTTGAACGCGTCCTCGAGCACCAACGCGGCGTCCTCGTCCTCGTGCGGAAGGACGCGGTCGCGGCTCGAGACCGCGGTGACCTTGACGCCCATCTCGGTGTAGGCCGAGACGAACTCGGCACCGGTCACACCGGATCCGACAACCACCAGGTGCTCGGGGAGGGACTCGAGATCGTAGAGCTGACGCCAGTTGAGGATGCGTTCGCCGTCGGGCTCGGCTCCCTTGACCACGCGGGGACGGGCACCGGTCGCGATGAGCACGACATCGGCGTCGAGGATGCGCTCCTCGCCGTCGGCGAGCACCGCCTTGATCTGGTGCGAGGCCATCCCGACGTGGGAGTCGATCATCTCGGCGCGTCCGGCCAGCAGCTCCACGCCGACGGAGGTGACGCGGTGGGCGATGTCGGAGGACTGCGCCTGCGCGAGGCTCTTCACACGGTCGTGAATCTTCGGCAGCGCGACGGCCGCCTGCGACGGATCGAGGGAGATACCGAGGTCGCTGGCTCGACGCATCTCGGTGCGAATGCCGGTCGAGGCGATGAACGTCTTCGACGGCACGCAGTCCCAGAGAACGCAGGCACCGCCGATACCGTCGGAATCGACGAGCGTCACCTCTCCGCCGTACTGTGCGGCAACCAACGCTGCTTCGTACCCTGCCGGACCACCACCGATGATCACAATCCGGGTCATTGATCCTCTTCTCGCATGCTCGAAATCTCTCGCTGTGTCGCGTCAACGGTATTCCAGAGGGCGCCCTCGCGCGTCGGTAGGGCTGGCTTGCCTTGCCCCGTAGGAGGGCGGACCTGCGGCGACGCACCGAAACACGACCACGAGGCGTCAGTGTGCACCGATACGGTTTAGGCTGGCCGACGTGCCAATTTATGCCGCCTACGGATCCAACATGCATCCGGAGCAGATGTTGCAGCGATGCCCTCACTCGCCCCTGTCGGGAACCGGGTGGCTGCACGGATGGCGGTTGACCTTCGGCGGTGGCGACATCGGTTGGGAAGGCGCGCTGGCCACGGTCGTGGAGGATCCCGACTCCCAGGTCTTCGTCGTGCTCTACGACGTGTCCGAGGAGGACGAGGAGAGCCTGGATCGCTGGGAGGGCTCGGAACTCGGTATTCACCGGAAGATCCGGTTGCGCATCGAGACCGGCCGGGAGCCGGTGCTCGCCTGGATGTACGTGCTCGACGCCTACGAGGGCGGCCTACCGTCGGCACGCTACCTCGGAGTCATGGCCGAGGCAGCCGAAATCGCCGGTGCCCCAGCCGAATACGTGCGAGACCTACGTACCCGCAACAGCCGCAACGTCGGTCCCGGTACCGCCTCGTAGTTCGAGGGACGGATCAGAAGTAGTTCTTCATCACCGACGCCACCCAGGCCGGCTCGGTCACGTCCGCACGTTCCGGAACCATGGACTGCAGGAACGGTTTCACGTCGAGGACCGGTGAGCCGTCGATCGCGTCGAGACCTCGGACTCGGATGCGCAGTCCGTCCACGTCGACGATCTCGCAACGCGACACTCCGAGATGATTGGGCCGGTCCTTGACCCGTTGAGCGAGGACACCCACCCGAGGAAGCGTCGTGTCACCGCGGGGGTGCCGCGAGCCGGTGGTCGTCGCGGCCGGATCGCACAGGTGGAAGCCGTAGACCACTTCGAGGTGGGAGAATTCCGCGAGACCGAGGGTCGAGTCGGCGTCGAGCACACTGTCGTGGAGGTCGATGACGGATTCGACGGATCCCCAATTGTCGTCCACCACCTCGGCGCGTTCGGATCTGACGATCCCGATCGGCGACACCTCGAACGCCATCTCGTCTCCTGTCTCTAGTTCGGATCCAGCGCGATTCCGGTCATCACCTTCACGCCCACGGCGAGTGCTCGTTCGTCGAGATCGAAGGTGGGCTGGTGGATGTCGAGTTGTGGCCCGGTACCCGGCCATACGCCGAGTCGAGCCATCGCGCCCGGCACTCGTTCGAGGTACCACGAGAAATCCTCGCCGCCGCCGGACTGCGCGGTATCGGCCAACGCGTCGGGTCCGACCCTCTCGATCGCCTTCTCGAACGTGTGCGTGGACGCCGGATCGTTGACCACGGGAGGCACGCCGCGACGGTAGTGCAGCTCGAAGCGGACACCGGTCGGTGCGAGCAATCCGGTGACGATCTCGCGGACCAGCGGTTCGAGCAACGCCCAGGTCTCGTGGTCGCCGGTGCGGACGGTGCCGGTCAGCATGCCGGTCTGCGGTATGGCGTTGGGGGCCTGGCCCGCGACCACCGCTCCCCACACCATGACCGTGCTGGTCCGCGGGTCGACGCGCCTACTCAGCATTCCGGGCAGGCCGGTGATGACGGTGCCCAGTGCGTAGATCAGATCGGTGGTCAGGTGCGGCCGAGAGGTGTGTCCGCCGGGCGAATCCAGCCGCAGCTCGACGGTGTCGGCCGCAGAGGTTATCGCACCGAGGCGCACGCCGACCTGCCCCACCTCGAGCCGCGGATCACAGTGCAGCGCAAAGATCTTGGTGACACCGTCGAGCGCTCCCGCGGCCACCGCGTCGAGCGCACCGCCCGGCATGACCTCCTCGGCGGGCTGAAAGATCAGGCGCACCCCGTACTGCAGGTCCGGCAGTGACGCCAGCGCCAATCCGGTCGCGAGCAGCACCGTGGTGTGTGCGTCGTGCCCGCAGGCGTGCGACACCCCCGGCACGGTCGACGAGTACACCGCGCCGGTGTTCTCCTGCAGCGGCAGGGCGTCCATGTCCGCCCGCAACGCCACCCGCGGACCGTCGGGCCCGATGTCGCAGATCAACCCCGTTCCACCGGGGAGCGGCTTGGGCGACAGACCCGCCGCTTCGAGATGCTCCATCACGAACGCGGTGGTGCCGAATTCGCGTCGAGCAAGTTCCGGATTCGCGTGAATGTGCCGCCGCCACAGCGAGAGATCTGCCGTGTGCGCGTGAATCCACCGATCGATCGCGTCCTCGCGGGTACTCACGACTGCGCCGCCGAGCGAGCGGTCACGCCGTCGAGCAGACGGGCGCGAGTACCGGGATCGGCTGCGGCGCGCGCAGCAGTTCTGGCGAGACCGAGAGCTCCGTCGAGCAACGCTCGATCGGCCGACTCGGTGACACACGCGGCGGCGAACTCCGGCTGATGGGTCACCGCTCCTCCCGCATCGAGGCCGACGACGGGATGAATACCGGGTAGAACATTCGTCACGTTTCCCATGTCTGTGCTGCCCAACGGGCGAAATCCTTCCAAATCCGGAGCCAAGGGCGACCGGCCCAATGCTTCGATCTCCTGCCGAAAAGCCGCAGCCAGCCACGAATCCGGCGTCAACGCCGCATAGGTCGGCGACACCGTGCGGATCTCGTGAGTGCACCCGGTGGCGATTGCTCCCGCCTCGAAACACGCGTACGTCTTCGCCGTCAGAGCGTGCAGCGATTCGGTGGTGTTCGCGCGCAGGTAGTAGAGCAGCTCGGCATGGCCGGGCACGATGTTCGGTGCCACACCCCCGTCGCTGACGATGCCGTGGAGCTGCTGACCCGGCGACAGATGCTGGCGCAGGAGCCCGAGTGCCACCTGACTGATGGTCACCGCGTCGCCTGCGTTGATTCCCCACTCGGGAGCAGCCGACGCGTGCGCGGCACGGCCGGTGAACTTGACCGCGATGTCCGCCAGCGCCAGCGAGGTCGCACCCACGATGTCGAAGGGACCGGGATGGACCATCAACGCCGCGCCGACGCCGTCGAACACTCCTCGCTCGAGCATCAAGACCTTACCGCCGCCGGTCTCCTCGGCCGGGGTACCGAGCACTCGCACGGTGATCCCGAGCGCGTCGGCGACCGGACCGAGCGCAAGCGCAGCACCCACAGCCGAGGCCGCGATGATGTTGTGCCCGCACGCATGACCGATCTCGGGCAGAGCGTCGTACTCCGCACAGATCCCGATCACCAGATCGCCGCTGCCGAACGACGCGGTGAACGCGGTGTCGATACCTGCGACGGCCGTCTCGATCTCGAAATCGTGGGCCCGGAGCGTGTCGAGGATCTTGGCGACGCTGCGATGCTCGGCGAACGCCAGCTCCGGCTCCGCGTGGATCGAGTGCGAGAGCGCAACCACTTCGTCGGTGGCGTCGGCCAGGGCGCGGTCCATCGCCTCACCCACGTCGGCACTGTTCGATTCGTCGATCACGAGAGACAGTGTGTCACTAGCGCGACCGACTGTCGGAACAGCTGTGCCGAGTGACTACTTCCCGAAGCTGAAGTTGCTGTCGTCGGTCGCGGTGTTCAGCGCGGCGAGCAGATCCACGTGCATGCGAGCCTTGATGCCGGCCAGGTTGGCACCCCGGGTGCTCGTCAGTGCGGCGGCCTTCGCGACCGCGTCGGACACCAGCGACTCCTCCGCTGCCGTCGCCTCGACGATTCCGGCAACCACGGCGTCGGCACCGCCGTACCGGCGACCGGTCGTCATCGCCTCGACGGCGGTCTGCTTGGGCAGCCGGGAGTTGATCAGAGCAGACATTCCGACGGTGAACGGCATGTTCAGGTTCACCTCGGGCAGGCAGTAGAAGCCGCGATCGAGGCGTTGGATGCGGAAGTCGTGGGAGGTGGCGAACATCGCGCCTGCGCCGAAGGCGTGGCCCTGCACAGCAGCGACGGTGGCCATCGGAAAAGCGAGCAACCGGGTGTAGAGAGTGTGTACGCGGTCGAGATACCAGGTGATCTTGTCCAGGTTGGCGAACAGCCAGTCGGTGTCGAGGCCGTTGCTGTAGAACTTGCCCGCCGACGTGGTGACCAGCGCCGCCGGACCGGTCGAGGCCTCGACCTCGTCGAGCAACGCGTGGGTGGCGTCGATCCAGTCCGGATGGAACCGATTCTCGGGATTGTCCGCCCCGTTCTGGGCACCGAGGAACAGGATGTGGACGTCACCGTCGCGTTCGAGATAAGGCATGCAGCGGATACTACCCAACAGTAACTTCCGCCGGTCGCACATCCGTTGCGTCGATCTCCTACTGTTGTTCATCGTGGCAACCACCGACGCACATGCGACCGACCCCGTGACCGATCCCGAGGGTGCCGCGCGCACCGCCGCCGACGCACTCGCCGCAGCAACCGGAGTCGACACCCACACCGTGGCCATCGTTCTCGGTTCCGGATGGCAGGCGGCAGCCGACGTCTTCGGCTCCCCCACCGCGACCGTGCGCATGGCCGACCTGCCCGGGTTCGCGCCACCGTCGGCGTCGGGCCACTCCGGCACCATCACCTCGGTGGACGTCGGCGGCACCCACACACTGCTGCTGCAGGGACGCACGCATGCCTACGAGGGGCACGACCTGCGACGCGTCGTGCATCCGGTGCGAACCGCGATCGCGGCAGGTGCCACGACCGTCGTGCTGACCAACGCTGCAGGCGGTATCCGGGACGGCATGAGCGTCGGACAGCCCGTGCTGATCTCGGACCACCTCAATCTGACGGCTCGTTCACCCCTCGTCGGGGCGGAGTTCGTCGATCTGGTCGACGCGTACTCCCCCGAACTTCGGGCCCTTGCGGCCGACATCGATCCGTCGCTCGAGGACGGCGTCTACGCCGGCCTGCCCGGTCCGCACTACGAGACGCCCGCCGAGATCAGAATGCTGCGCACACTCGGTGCGGACCTCGTGGGGATGTCGACCGTGCACGAGACGATCGCCGCGCGAGCGAAAGGCGCACGCGTCCTGGGCATCTCGCTGGTGACCAATCTCGCCGCCGGAATGACCGGTGAGCACCTGAATCACACCGAAGTACTCGCCGCAGGCAAGGAGTCCGCTGCCCGCATGGGATCGCTGTTGCACGAGTTGGTCTCCCGCCTGTGACCGAGAATCTCACCGAGCGTGTACAACGATGGATCGCAGGCGATCCCGACCCCGCTGCTCGCGAAGAACTCGGCGGCCTGCCCGATGCCGAACTCGCCGACAGGTTCAGCGGACCGCTGACGTTCGGTACCGCAGGTCTTCGTGGCCCGGTGCGCGCGGGACCGAACGGGATGAACGTGGCGGTGGTGACGAAAACCTCGGCCGGCATCGCAGCCTGGTTGGTCGAGAACGGTCTGGGTGGGTCCACCGTCGTGGTCGGTCGCGACGCCAGGAACGGCTCCGAACAGTTCGCCTTCGCGGCCGCCGAAACCTTCTCCGCTCGAGGCTTTTCGGTGGTGATGCTGCCTCGGCCGCTGCCGACCCCCGTCGTCGCCTTCGCGGTGCGGGCACTCGATGCCGAGCTCGGCGTGCAGATCACCGCGTCGCACAATCCCGCTGCGGACAACGGGTACAAGGTGTATCTCCGCGGCGGCTCGCAACTGATCCCGCCGAGCGACGCCCAGATCGAAGCGCTCATCGAGGCCACTCCCGACGCGATCGAGATTCCGCGCGCGATAGTCCAGCCCGGCGGCTCCGACATCGCTTCTCGGTATCTCGATTCCGTTGTCGCACTGCCACGTTCGAGGGGTCGCGACATCCGCATCGCATTGACTCCCCTGCACGGTGTCGGCGGTGAACTTGCGACGGCAGCACTGCGGGGCGCGGGGTTCCGCGACATCCGGGTGGTCGAGGAGCAGTTCGAGCCCGATCCAGCGTTTCCGACCGTCACGTTTCCCAACCCCGAGGAGCCAGGAGCGGCCGACGCCGTGCTCGCGCTGGCGGCGGACATCGACGCCGATATCGCGATCGCCCTCGACCCCGACGCCGATCGCTGTGCGGTCGGGGTGCCGACGGACAGCGGGTGGCGCATGCTGACCGGCGACGAGACCGGGGCTCTGCTCGCGAACCATCTCCTCGCCGATGCGCCCGCCGACTCGCTGGTGGCCAACACGATCGTCTCGTCGCAACTGCTCTCGGCGCTCGCTCCGGCGCGCGGCGCTCGCTATGCCCGCACCCTGACCGGATTCAAATGGCTCGTCCGCGCGGGCGAGGGCCTGGTGTACGCCTACGAGGAGGCCATCGGGCACTGTGTGGATCCGAACGTGGTGCGCGACAAGGACGGTATCTCGGCCGCGGTGGTGCTCGCAGATCTGGCCGCCGGCCTGAAGCAGGATCGTCGCACCCTGCTCGACGTACTCGACGACCTCGCGGTCGAGTTCGGGGTTCACCTGGGCGCGCAGGTCTCGCGGCGGGTCGCGGACCTCGCCGACATCGGGAACATGATGCACCGGTTGCGCAGCGCACCGCCGACGGAACTGTCCGGCCGGACGGTCACCGTTCTGGACTACGCCCAGCGCGACGACGAATTACGCACCGACGCAGTCGAGATCAGCGGGTCGGGGCTGCGGGTGATCGTGCGGCCCTCCGGCACCGAACCCAAGCTCAAGGCCTACCTCGAAGTGATCGAGCACGTCGACGCCCCCGAGGACCTACCGAGAGCGCGGGCGGCAGCAGCCGAGATCCTGGCCGAACTGACCGACTTCGCCCAGCACCTCTAGGCGTCGACGACCCGAACGTCAGAACAGCGCCGACTGCACCGCAGGCAGATCGGACGTGAAGGCCCCGAGTTCGATTCGCCGACCCTTCAACGGCGCAAGATCCACGACGTAGGTCTCGTCGTCGACGGTCGCGATCACCGCCTGCCCGACGCATGTCCTGATCTCGAGTCCGTGGGAACCGGTTGCGACATCCGCGGGGTAGGCGACGCGGCTGACGTTCTCGCTCAACGCCTCCCGGCCTGCGGGCGGTGCCCATGGTTCGTCGATCGGGGTGCAGCCGGCGACGCCGGCCTCGGTCAGCATCTCGCGGACCTGCTGGGCCCGGACGGCGACGGCGGCCTCGAGCCTGTCCACGCCGATCGGCAGACACAGCGAGGCGGCTTTCGCCGCGGACCGCACGGCCTGCCGTAGCCCCATCGATTCGGTCACGAGGTCCTCGGCCACCCGGACGGCCTTTCCGTCGTCGGCATGGGCGACGTACCGCGCGCAGATGGCACCCTGCTCGGCGAGCCGACCCCATTTGCGCGTGTCCGCCGCCGTCCCGATCTTGAAGGTGCCGTTTGCGAACGCCGCAAGATACAGCCAATGCGGTTGCATCACATGCTTTTCCAGATCACGTGAGACGAATCCGCTGCGATGCACGGTGTGCACGAATCGAAAGCTGTCCTTGTCGGCGCACGTCGCGCACTGTCCCGACGCGACGGCCCGCTCCCGACCGGGGCACGGCACGTAGCGCGGCGGGCCGTCGGCCCGAAATGCCATGCGCCCGGTGCAGTACCGATCGGTCGAAGCACCCGGCGCACGGAAACCGAGCCTGCGGCCGACCAGTTCGTGGAACTCGATCTGCTCGGTGTCGACATCGAGCACCCGCAATCTCGGTCGCGGTGTAGGTGACGCCTCCGATGGCCAGGAGACGCCGAGAACCAATCGACCTGCGACAGAGGGAGTCAGCGCGGACCGAACTGACGATCGCCCGCGTCACCGAGGCCGGGAACGATGAAGGCGTTGTCGTTGAGGCCGTCGTCGATGCTCGCTGCCACCAGTCGCACCGGCAGTCCCGAGGCTTCGAGCGCGGCAACTCCTTCGGGAGCGGCCACGACGCAGATGGCGGTGACGTCCGCCGCACCGCGGCCGACGAGCAGTTCGATCGTGTGGACCATGGATCCGCCGGTGGCGAGCATCGGGTCCAGCACGTAGACGGGCGTCTGCGACAGGTCGTCCGGCAGGGATTCCATGTACGGGACGGGCTGATGGGTTTCCTCGTCACGGGCCATTCCGACGAAACCGACGCGGGACTGCGGGATGAGGCTGCTGGCCTTCTCGACCATGCCGAGGCCTGCGCGCAGAACCGGGACCAGCAACGGCGGTCGCGCCAGCCTGGTGCCCTCGGTGACCGCGACGGGCGTGCGTACCTCGAAGGTGTCGATCGCAGCGTCGCGAGTGGCCTCGTAGACCAGCATGTGAGTGAGCTGACGCAGAGCCGACCGGAACGTGGCATTGTCGCTGCGCTCGTCCCGCATCGTGGTGAGCAGGGCTGCGGCCAGTGGGTGATCGACCACGTGTGTTTCCATGCCGACAAGGATAGGACCTGGGCGGCAGGACGCGAACGGCAACTCGGGGGAACCGAATGGCACGTACCCGCGTCGAACCAATTGGGCGTCGCACTCGGCGACCGTGAATCGATCGCATTCTCAGGGGGCACTGATGGCCGAGCTCGTCGTCGAAACCGAGGGGGTCCTCGCGTACGGTGCGGTGGCGTCGACCATGGCCGAGCAGATCGCCGCGGCAAGTGCTGCCGCCGCCGCGTGCGGCCCCGCGGTGCTGGCTCCGGTCTTCGGTCTGATCGGACAGGAGTTTCTCGGTGCGGTCACCGGCACCCATCTGGCGCACACCGACGCCGTCGTGCGCCTGGCGAGCACGGTGGCGAGCATCGGTTCCGCGGCCACCGCATCCGCGGTGTCGTACGCCCTCACCGATGCCGGAACCGGCGCAACCGTTGCGGCCTCGGCCGCTGATACCACCGCGGCCTCGGCCGCCGGTATCGCACAGGACGAGCGGTAAGCGCCGATGATCGATCTGCTGGCCCGTCCCATCGTCGATCTGCTCGGAGCCTTCGGCAACGGGGCGCTCCCCACCGGCGGTCCGGCCGACGTACTGCGCGTGTCCTCGGCAGCGATCGAGGCGGCCCAGGGAATCGGCAGGGTCGCGATCACCGAGCTCGCGGCGAACTGGAACGGTGACGCCGCCGACGCGGCCATTCGGTACGCCGAGAACGCTCATACGAGCGCACTTGCCCTCGCCGACCACGCCGACGACATCGCTGCCGTGGTCGACCAGGCCTGCCGCGACACCAATCGAGGCTTTCTCGAACTGCAGTCGATCGTGCACTCGTTCGTGGGAATCGCACTGTCGGCCGGACCGATCATCGCCACCCCGCCGGGGCAGACCATGCTGATCACGGCGGCCATCGAACACCTCGAACGAGCGCTCGTGGTCGTGGCGCGCGTGCGGGGCGAGTTGGCCGTCCACACCGCGAAAGTCGGCGAACTGGCCGCTCCCCCGACAGTTCCCGGCCCCGTCGGCGGCGGACCGACATCGTCCCCCGGCTCACCCTCGAATCTCATGACCTCGCCCGCGACATCACAGGTGATCGAAGCAGGCGAGAAGCTGGCGAAGACGTTCGCGCAGTCCGTCTCCTCCCCCGCCGCCGGAGCCGAGTCACCGAGCAGCGGTGTCGGTGGCGGCGGTGCCCATAACTACCTGGGCAATCCGGGCACCGATCCCTACCGAACCCCAGACAGCACCGGCCGGGGAGTCGAGATCCGGCTACCGGACGGCAGTACCGTCACCGCACCCAACGCCGAAGCCGCAGGTGCCGTCCGTAGCGCACTGACCCAACAGGGCGTGCCCTACGCGTGGGGCGGCACCACGCCGGGCAGCGGACTCGACTGCAGCGGATTGACCCAGTGGGCGTACGCACAGCAGGGCGTCGAGATTCCGCGTCTGGCACAGGAACAGGACATCGGCTCCGCCGTGGCACCGGGTGAGGTGATGCCCGGTGACCTCGCCGTCTGGGACGGACACGTGGCCATGGTGATCGGCAACGGTCAGCTCGTCGAGGCAGGCGACCCGGTGCAGGTGGGGCCGATCAGAACGACCAACAGCGGTATGGGCTTCAAGGGCTTCTACCGTCCGACCGAATGAAGGGCGGGCCAGTGACGGACTCGGACATCACCGTCGTCAGCGCCGTATCGGGAACACGATCGGGATCGGTGACGGTCCGCGCCACCGAACACGGACTGCCGATCGGGATCGCGATCGACGAACGCGAACTGCGCTACGGCGGAGGCGCTTTGGCGTCGACGATTCTCGAGCACTGTGTACGGGCGAGTGCGGCCGCACGAGCTCAGCGACGCACCCTCCTCGCCGAGGACGGCGTTCCCACCGAGGTTCTGAATCGTCTCGGTCTGCCCACCCGTGCCCGAGTCGCCGCCGAAGCGAACGAGCATCTCGCAGAGGACTCCGCACCCACGAGTTGGTTGAAGCAGGTATGACCCACGCCCACACCACCGAACTCGACGCTCTGGTCGGCAGCGCCCAGCACCGGCTGGACGCACTTCGCGAAACGCACGAGCGACTGGACCGCATCAGAATTCGACTCACCTCGCCGGACGATCTGGTGACCGTCGTCGTCGATGGGTCCGGCGCCCTGGTCGAGCTCGAACTCGCCGAGAACCTCGGATCGGTTGCCGCTCATGCACTCGCGTCGACGATCACCGTCGTCGCTGCCGACGCTGCACGTGCGGCGCTCGACCAGCGCGAGGCGATCCTGCAAAGTCTGCAGGGTTCGTTCACAGACTCCTGAGATAGGCTTCGCGCCATGGCTGGAGACATCATCCCGATCGAACTCGGTCTCACCGCCGGTGACTTCTCGACACTGTGGGCACCGGAGTGGCGAGAAGGCGACGACGAGTGGGAGGCATTCCTCGGACACGAGGAAGACCTGTACGGATTCTCGACCGTCGCAGAGCTCGCGGCATTCGTCAGATCCGACGACGACAACGACCTCGTCGACCATCCGTCGTGGAAGGTGGTCTCCGCACTCGCCGCACACGAACTCGAGCCCGACGATCTGCACCGCTTCGATCTGGTCGCCGTGCCGGAGTTGGTGGCCTCCGATCCCGACGCCGACGTTCTCGCCGAACTGCAGGCCACCTTCGACATCGTCTCCTCCATCGGCGATGTCTGCGAACTGCGAGCTGTCACAAGCTTTTTCGGATCCAACCCTTTCGTCGGGGCAGTCGGCGGAGGCGTCGAGAACTTCCTCGGTCGTGAGGGCAGTGAACTGTGGGACCGCATCGGTGCAGCGGTCGCCAAGCACTGGGACGACGTGCTCGACGCGGTCGACTCCATCGTCACCTCCCCCGATGTCGACTCCGCTGCCGTTGCCGTCGCCGAAGCCGAGATCACCGCAGCCGCCGAGAACGCCGTCGACGCCGATGACGTCACGGACGACATCGACTCCGATTCGGACGACGACGACGAAGACGACGACTCCGCCGAGGTGGATCGCGATCCGATCGCCGCAGCCGCGGCCGAAGATACCTTCTGGACCACCGTCGGCATCGACCCGATTCGCATCATCACCTCGGACGACACGCTCTACACCCTGCGGTGCTACCTCGGCGACAAGCCGGTGTTCCTCGGTCGCGGCGGTGCCATCAGCGTCTTCGGTTCCGAGCGTTCGTTGGCCCGCTACCTGGCCGACGATCACGATCACGATCTGGCACAGGTCAGCACCTACTCCGATGTTCAGACCGCCGCCATCGACGGCTCCCTCGACATCGAGATCACCGACGACAACGTGTACGTCCTGCCCGGCCTGGCCGACGATCTCGCCGAAGGGCCCACCGCGGTGGACGTCGACCAGTTGGATCTGGCCGTCGAATTGTTCACCGACGCCGCAGATTTCGCCGGAGACGCTTCCGTCGACGAAGCACTCGCCACGTCCACGCCACTGGGTTGGTACGTCTCGTACGCCCTCGAGCCCAGTCCCGACCGGCTCGCGCCGAGCGCACCGTTCGACGTCGAGGCCGAAGCGTGGCGCGCCCTCGAGCGCGAGTTCGAGAGCCGACTGCGCAAGAAGTAGCCGGCCCCCGGGTCTGGTCGATCAGCCGATCAGCACCGCGTAACCCGGCTTGATGACGTCGTCGATCAGCGCCAGCCGCTCGTCGAACGGCAGGAACGCCGACTTCATCGCGTTGATGGTGAATCGCTCGAGATCGCTCCAGCCGTAGCCGAAGGTCTCGACGAGCTTGACCATCTCTCGACTCATCGACGTATCGCTCATCAAGCGGTTGTCGGTGTTGACGGTGACCCGGAATCGCAATCGGGCAAGCAGATCGAACGGGTGGGTCGCCAACGACTCGACGGCACCGGTTTGGACGTTCGAGCTCGGGCACAGTTCCAGGGGCATCCGTGTGTCGCGGACGTAGGCGGCGAGCAGGCCGAGCTCGGGTGTGCCGTCGGCGTCGGTGGTGATGTCGTCGGTGATCCGAACCCCGTGACCGAGCCTGTCGGTGCCGCAGAACGCCACTGCTTCCTGGATCGACGGCAGACCGAACGCTTCTCCCGCGTGAATGGTGAAGTGCGCGTTGCTCGCTCGCATGTATTCGAAGGCGTCGAGGTGGCGACTGGGAGGGAAGCCCGCTTCGGCACCGGCGATGTCGAAGCCCACGACGCCGCGGTCACGGAACCGGACCGTCAGTTCGGCGATTTCCCGCGAACGCGCCGCGTGCCGCATCGCGGTGAGCAAGGTGCCGATCGTGATGTTCTTACCGCGCACCTTGGCCGCGGAGATCCCTGCCTCGAAGCCGGCGAGCGTGTGGGTGACGACCTCGTCGAGAGTCAGTCCGCGCTCGAGGTGCTGTTCCGGCGCGAAGCGCACCTCGGCGTACACGACGCCGTCGTCGGCCAGATCCTCGGCGCATTCGCGCGCCACCCGGAACAGTCCTTCGGGAGTCTGCATCACGGCAACGGTGTGCGCGAACGTCTCGAGGTACCGCACGAGCGAGCCGCTGTCCGCCGCGTCGCGGAACCACTCGCCCAACGCTTCGCCGTCGGTGGCGGGAAGATCGTCGTACCCGCATTCGTCGGCCAGTTCCAACACGGTCTGCGGGCGGAGTCCGCCGTCGAGGTGATCGTGCAGCAACGCCTTGGGAGCCGTCCTGATCGACGCGAGATCGAGTGGCGCACTGCCACCGATCGAGGACTGAGTGTTCTCCGCGGTGCTCATGTGACGACGGTAGCGTGCGGCTCGCACGCACGCGCGTCTGTCATCACCACTCGGCGAGTCCGCGGATTCCCCCGAACTTCGCCGCTTCTGCGACCTATTTCGTTGCATTGTTACTCCAATGAAAACAATTCCGTCGATACACAGCGGATCTGCGACGGAAATCGTAGTGTTCAGCACACACGCGCGGCCGATTCTGTCGGGTCCCCTCCGACGTCCTCGGTCGTCTCGAACCTCGGAGAGATCTATGTCCACTGTGGAACCGCCGAACACCCTTCCGGGTAAAGGACTCAACACCGGCGCTCTCGGGCTGGTCGGCAACATCGTCATCGGCTTGTCGGCGGTGGCCCCGGCCTACAGCCTCGCCGCGACCCTCGGTTACGTGGTTCTGGCCGTCGGCGACAAAGCGCCCTCGATGTTCCTCATCGCCTTCGTTCCGATGCTGCTCACCGCCTTCGCCTACCGCGAACTCGGGCGTGACACACCGGACTGCGGCACGTCGTTCACCTGGGGTACCAAGGCATTCGGGCCCTGGGTCGGTTGGATGGCCGGGTGGGGGCTGGCCGTCTCGGCGATCATCGTGCTGGCCAACGTCGCCGAGATCGCTGCCATCTATCTGTTCGAGTTCCTGGGACTGTCCGGGTTGGCGGAGTCGACCGCGGCCAAGGTCGCCCTCGGTTCGTTCTTCATCGTCTCGATGACCTATGTCAGCTTTCGCGGCATCCTCATCAGCGAACGCATGCAGAACGTGTTGCTGGTCGTGCAGTTCGGGGTGCTCATCGGAGTGTCGGTGACTGCTCTGGTCAAGGTGGGTACCGGGACCGCGGGACCGCAAGCCATCACGCCCCAGTGGAGCTGGTTGGTTCCCACCGGAGTGACGATGTCCGACGCGGCCCAGGCCATCATCCTGTGCATCTTCATCTATTGGGGATGGGACGCCTGCCTTGCCGTCGGCGAGGAAACGAAGGATTCGGAGAAGACTCCGGGACGCGCCGCGGTGATCACCACGCTCATTCTCGTGGCCACCTACGTGCTCGTCGGCTACGCCGTGCAGTCGTTCGCCGGGTTCGGCGACACCGGCATCGGCCTGAACAACCCGGACAACGTCGACGATGTGCTCACCATTCTCGGCGATCCGGTCGCGGGTTCGATCGTCGCGTCGCTGCTACTGCTGACCGTCTCCATCTCGGCACTGTCCTCCACGCAGACGACCATTCTGCCCACGGCCCGCGGAACATTGTCGATGGCCGTGTACGAAGCGATCCCCAAGCGGTTCGCCAGCGTGCACCCCAAGTACATGACGCCCGGCTTCGGCACGCTCGTGATGGGTGCCGCGGCGCTGATGTTCTATCTGGTGCTCACTTTCGTCAGCGCCAACGCGCTGCAGGATTCGGTGGCATCACTCGGGCTCGCGGTCGCGTTCTACTACGGCATCACCGCGTACGCGTGCGCCTGGTACTTCCGTCGCACACTGTTCTCGTCCGTCCGAAACCTGTTCATGCGCGGGATCTTTCCTCTCCTCGGCGGGCTGTCGATGACGTGGGCGTTCGTGCAGAGCGCGGTCGACATGATCAAGCCCGACTACGGTTACACCGTCTACGGTCCGATCGGCGGTGTGTTCGTCCTCGGCGTCGGCATGCTGGTACTCGGAATTCCGCTCATGCTGCTGTGCTTCGTGGGCAACAAGGACTTCTTCCAGGGCAAGACACTCACCGCGTCCACCGAAGTCAAGGTTCCGGACACTTACCAGTAGAGAAGGACACCCCATTCATGAAGATCACCGTCGGCTATCTCGCCACTCCCAGCGGCGACGACGGCGTAGCCCTGGCCACCGCCCTCGCCCGCGCCCTCGACGCGTCCATCGACATCGTGCTGGTCATGGCCGTGGACGAACCGGTCATGGAAGGCAGTGGACCGTATCGAAAAGTTCTCGCGGCCAAGGCCGAGGGCTGGGTGGCCGACGCGGCCGCCCAGGTGCCGTCGGGCATCGAGGTGACCACGCACGTGCTCTCGCACGAGTCCTTCGCCCGTGCCCTGATCGACTTCGCGGTGCAGACCGATGCGGACATGATCGTCGTGGGCGGAGCCGGCGACGGCTTGCTGAATCGGCATTCCGTCGGTTCGGTTGCCGGCCAGCTCCTGCATGCGTCGGAGGTGCCGCTGGCACTCGCACCTCGGGGCTACCGGCTCTCGAACGCACCGATCACCGACCTCACCGTCGCCGTCCCCACCCGGGCCTCTGCCCCGAATCCGTTGCCGTTCGCGATCACCATTGCCAGTGCGGCGCACGTGCCGGTGCGCTTGGTCTCGCTGGTCTCGCTCGAGCCGACCGGGGCCCCGAGTGACGAGACCTCACTGGATACGCGGCGACGACAGGTCGCTGCCGCGCAGGACAATCTCGACCACGCGGTGCGCACGCTCCCCGATATCGACGGCCTGGAGTCGATCGTCGCCGACGGTTCGACGCTGGCCGAGGCGATGGGCAACCTCGATTGGAAGCCGGGCGATGTGCTGTTCCTCGGCTCGAGTCGATTGGCCACTCCCAAGCGGGTGTTCCTCGGTTCGAGTGCGGCGAAGATTCTGCGTGCCGCCCCGGTGCCGGTGATCGTCGTTCCGCACGAGTAGAGCGGCTTCGCCGCACGTGAGCAGAAGCTCGTAGCAGAGGTCGAGTTTCCGTGCACGTGCGGCGCAGCCGCTCTAACTGTCGAAGCCCAGACCCAGCGCGTCCATGCCCTTGAGCCACAGTCCTCGTTTACCGCCGTTGCGATCGGCTCGGGCGAATGCCGCGCGGGTGATGTTGATCCCGATCGACTTGAGGGGCTCGGGTGGGAACGGCAACGGCATGCTGCGCACCATCTTCAGGCGTGTTCGTTCGGTGTCCTTGCCGTCGAGCAGATCGAGGGCGGTGCGGGCACCGAAGTGCGACGCACCGACGCCCAGGCCGGTGAACCCGGCGACCGAGGCCACCCGTCCGTTCATGCCGAGATCCCAGAAGGCGCTGAACCGCGAGCACGTGTCGATCGATCCGCCCCAGGCGTGGGTGGCGCGGATTCCCTCGAGGCTCGGGAACATCTGCAGCAGGTGTTCGGCGAGCAAAGCGAACTCTTCGGGATGTTGGGTTCGGCGTGGGTCGGTGTCGCCACCGTAGAAGTAGTGCGCGTCCCACCCGCCGAACAGGATGCGGTTGTCGGCCGTCAACCGGAAGTAGTGAAATCTGTTGCCGGAGTCGGCCAATCCTTCGCGGCCGGACCAGCCGATGTCGGCGAGCTGGGCCGACGTCAGTGGTTCGGTCATGATCACGTAGTCCCACACCGGGACGATCCAGTGACGGAGTTTGCGACGCAACGATTTCGATGCCGAGGTGGCCAGCAGCACCTTGCCGGCCTCGATGGTGCCGTAGCCCGTCTTGACTCGAATACCTGTGCCGGACTTGCCGATCGACAGCGCCCAAGTGTTCTCGTGAATGCGAACGCCGAGCGACTCGGCCGCGTCGGCCAGGCCCCAGGCGAGTTTGGCGGGGTCGATCATCGCGACATCGGGGTCGAACAGTGCACCGCGCGCCATCGGTGAGGTGATCCTGGACTGCACGGCAGCGGCGTCGAGGTATTCCATCGGCTGCGCCAGTCGCCTCCCCTCGTCGCCGAGCTCCCGCAGGTCGTCCACCTGCCAGTCGAAATTGGCGATGTCGAGCTCGCCGGTGCGTTCGATGTCGGCGTCGATCCCGTACCTGTCCGCAGTCGCGCAGATCGCGTCGAGCGTCTCGGTGCCCATCCGCAGCAGTTCCGGTAGTTCGTCGGCGTAGCGGTCGAGTCCGTTGCCCAGTCCGTGCGTCAGGCTGGCCGCACAGAAGCCGCCGTTGCGTCCCGTTGCGCCCTCGGCGATGCGGTCGCCTTCGAGCAGCACGATCGATCGGTTCGGGTTCTCCTCTGCCGCATGCAGAGCCGCCCACAGTCCGGTGAATCCGCCGCCGACGATCACCAGATCCGCTGCAGTCGAACCGGTGTGCCGAGTCCGTGGTGCCGGGCGTTCGGGACGATCGAGCCAGTAGGACTCCGGTGCCGCGCCGGCCACCATGGTCACGCCGCGGTCGGTGGGGGTGGTTGCCCACGGTGCGTTCATCGGGCATCTCCCTGCGTTGCAGCGTCGACGGACGCGAAGACCGTTCGGTGCCAGGGCTTTCGGGCCACACCGGTGATGTCGGTCATGACGTGCTTGACGGTGAGGTACTCGTCGAGCGAGTAACTGGACATGTCCTTGCCGAAACCCGAGGCCCCGAATCCGCCGTGTGGCATCTCGCTGATGATCGGGATGTGGTCGTTGATCCATACACAGCCGGCGGCGATCTCCCGCGTCGCTCGGCCCGCGCGGTACAGGTCGCGGGTCCACGCCGAGGCGGCGAGTCCGAACTCGGTGTCGTTGGCGCGTCGGATCGCGTCGTCGTCCCCGTGATGCGTGGACACCGTGAGCACCGGACCGAACACCTCGTCGCGATAGATCTCGTCCTGCTCACCGACATCGGCGATCAGGGTGGGCGGGTAGAACGCGCCTCGCCCCTCGGGGACACGGCCTCCGGTCACCACCCTGGCACCCGCGTCGCGGGCCCGGTCCACCATCGCAGCCACCCGATCTCGGTGCGCGACGGAGATCAACGATCCCATGTCGGTTGCCGGATCCCTCGGGTCTCCCACGACGACGCGCCCCATCAACTCGGCGACTCCGGCGACGAAGTCCTCGTACAGGGATTCGGCGACTATGGCGCGGGTGGCCGCCGTGCAGTCCTGGCCGCCGTTGATCAACGATCCCGCGACGGCACCGTGAATGGCTGCGTCGAGGTCGGCGTCGTCGAACACCACCAGCGGTGCCTTGCCGCCGAGCTCGAGCTGCACCCGCGTGCCGTGCGCGGCGGCTTGCGCCATCACGCGCCTGCCGACGGGAGTGGAGCCGGTGAACGTCATCAGGTCCAGTCCGGCATGGGAGGACAGCGCGACTCCGGCGTCCACTCCGGTTCCGGTGACGACGTTGAACACCCCGTCGGGCACGCCTGCCTCGGTGGCCAAGCGCGCCAGCCGCAGGGTGGTCAGCGGCGTGAGTTCACTGGGCTTGAGCACGATGGAACACCCGGCCGCCAACGCCGGTATCGCTTTCCACACCGCCATCTGCAGCGGATAGTTCCACGGAGTGATCGACCCGACCACTCCGACGGCGTCCCGGCGGATGGCGGAGGTGTGCTCACCCGAGTACTCCGCAGCAGCCTTGCCGTCCAGGTGCCGCGCCGCTCCGGCGAAGAACTCGATGTTGTCGATGCTGCCAGGAACGTCGAATTCTGTTGCCAGCCTTGTCGATTTGCCGGTCTGCGCCACTTCCTCGGACACGAAGTTCTCCGTGTCGGCCGTAACGAGACGCGCCAGTTCCATCAACACGGCGCTGCGGTGCGCGGGGGTGGCGGTGGACCATGACGGAAAAGCCGATCGAGCATGCGCGAGAGCCGAATCGACATCCCCGGCAGTGGCCAAACCGACGTCGGCAACGACAGCTCCGGTCGCGGGATCGTCGACCTCGTACCGATCACCGCCACCGTCGACCGCGCGTCCGTCGATCCAACAACCAGGAATGTTCGCCATGCCTGCAGAGTACCGTCGAACCCACTGATTCTCTCTGTTTCGAGCCTTTCGACAACTGATTCTGTCGTTTGAATCGAAAATTGACACGCTTTTCATCGTGGACGGGTTGTGTTCACGGCCACGACAGTGACAAGATCGAGCCATGCCCGAGCAACCGCCCATCGCACTCGACGACGTCTCCAAGGCGATCATCGAGCAACTCCAAGAGGACGGGCGTCGCTCGTACGCCGCCATCGGCAAAGCCGTAGGACTCTCGGAAGCGGCTGTCCGTCAACGAGTTCAGCGCCTGACGGACTCCGGCGTCATGCAGATCGTCGCGGTGACCGATCCGGTGCAGGTCGGATTCAAGCGGCAGGCCATGATCGGCATCAAGTGCACCGGCGACAGTTACGCACTGTCCGAGGAACTGTCGGCGATCGATGCGATCGACTACGTCGTCCTCACCGCAGGGTCGTTCGACGTCGTCGTGGAAGTGGTGTGCGAGGACGACGAACAACTCCTGCAGATCCTGAACAAGCAGATCAGAAGTCTCGACGGCGTCACCAGCACCGAAACCCTGGTCTATCTCAAACTCGTCAAGCAGCAATACAATTGGGGAACACGATGACACGAACGACAGCCGAACTCGATGCTTCCGCAGCCAAGCACCTGTGGGGCCACTTCACCCGCCACGGCGCAGGGGTCACTCCCCCGATCATCACCCGCGGGGAAGGCTCGACCATCTGGGATTCCAACGGAAAGAGCTACATCGACGGTCTGTCGGGGCTGTTCGTGGTCCAGGTGGGACACGGCCGTGAAGAACTGGCCGAGGCCGCAGCCAAGCAGGCCAAAGAACTGGCGTTCTTCCCACTGTGGTCGTACGTCACCGAACCGGCCATCGAACTTGCCGAGCGGCTCGCCGGTTACGCCCCGGGCGACCTGAACCGGGTCTTCTTCACCACCGGTGGCGGCGAGGCCGTCGAGAGCGCGTGGAAGTTGGCCAAGCAGTACTTCAAGAAAGTCGGCAAGCCCGGTAAGCACAAGGTGATCTCGCGAGCGATCGCCTACCACGGCACCCCGCAGGGTGCGCTGGCCATCACCGGAATCCCCGCGCTCAAGGAACCGTTCGAGCCGCTGACGCCGGGCGCGTTCCGAGTGCCGAACACCAACATCTACCGCGCCCCCGCTCCCCTGGACACAGATCCGAAAGCATTCGGAATCTGGGCCGCGGACCGGATTGCCGAGGCAATCGAATTCGAGGGCCCCGATTCGGTGGCCGCGGTGTTCCTCGAACCGGTTCAGAATGCCGGGGGTTGCTTTCCTCCCCCGCCCGGATACTTCGAGCGCGTCCGTGAAATCTGCGACCGCTACGACGTACTCCTGGTTTCGGACGAGGTGATCTGTGCGTTCGGCCGGATCGGATCGATGTTCGCGTGCAACGACTTCGGCTACGTACCGGACATCATCACCTGCGCCAAGGGATTGACCTCGGGCTACTCCCCCATCGGCGCAATGATCGCCTCCGACAAGCTCTTCGAGCCGTTCGACGACGGCACGTCGAGCTTCGCGCACGGATACACCTTCGGCGGCCACCCCGTCTCCGCCGCCGTTGCCATGGCCAATCTCGACATCTTCGAGCGCGAGGGCATCAACGCGCACGTCGCAGACAATGCACCGGCGTTCCGTGCCACGCTGGAGAAACTGCACGACCTGCCGATCGTCGGCGACGTGCGCGGCGAGGGATTCTTCTACGGCATCGAGTTGGTCAAGGACAAGGCCACGAAGGAAACGTTCAGCGATGCCGAAGCAGAGCGCATCCTTCGCGGCTTCCTGTCCACCGCACTGTTCGACGCCGGGCTGTACTGCCGCGCCGACGACCGCGGCGACCCGGTGGTACAGCTGGCACCACCGCTGATCTGCGGCCAGAAGGAGTTCGACGAGATGGAGCAGATCCTGCGCAGCGTGCTGACGGAGGCAGGCAACCTGATCTGACCGGGCTCGCTACTGCCCGAGCTCCTCACCGACCGATGCGGTCGATCACCAGGGGCCTCGGCTGCGAGGCCGTGGCCCCTATCTCCCAACTGGATTCGAGTGCCTGCTGCGCATACTCGAAGCGCTCGGGGGTGTCGGTGTACAGCGTCGCCAGTCGATCCCCAGCACGTACCCGATCGCCGGGCTTGGCGTGCAGCCGCACACCGGCAGCGCTCTGCACCGGCTCACCCTGTCGCTCGCGGCCCGCGCCCAGTCGCCAGGCCGCGAGCCCGACGCCCATTGCGTCCAACCCGGTGACGACGCCGTCGGCGGTGGCGGTGAAGTCCTGGCTCTCCCGGGCGACAGGTAGTGCGGCATCGGGATCGCCGCCCTGCGCGGCGATCATCGTTCGCCACCGATCCATGGCCGAACCGTCGGCGAGCTTGTCGGCCGAATCGATGCCCTCGATCCCGGCCGCGGTGAGCATCGTGCGCGCCAGCGTGATCGTCAGCTCGACGATGTCGGCCGGGCCACCTCCGGCGAGAACCTCGACCGACTCCTCCACCTCGAGCGCGTTGCCCGCGGTGAGCCCGAGCGGGGTGTCCATCGCCGTCAGCACCGCCAGAGTCCGCACGCCCGCATCGGTTCCGAGCTCGACCATCGCTGTGGCCAGTTCACGTGCGTCGTCGACGTTCTTCATGAACGCACCGGCACCGACCTTGACATCCAACACGAGCGCCCCGGTGCCCTCCGCGATCTTCTTGCTCATGATCGAGCTAGCGATCAGCGGGATCGATTCGACCGTTCCCGTCACGTCGCGCAGTGCGTAGAGCTTCTTGTCGGCCGGAGCCAGATCGGCACCGGCAGCGCACACGACAGCACCGATCGCCGGATCGGCCAGGATGCGATGCATCTCCTCACCGCTCAGATCCGCTCGCCAGCCGGGGATGGACTCGAGCTTGTCGAGCGTTCCGCCGGTGTGTCCGAGTCCTCGACCCGACAGCTGCGGCACTGCCGCACCGCAGGCGGCGACGAGCGGAGCCAGCGGCAGCGTGATCTTGTCTCCGACACCACCGGTCGAGTGCTTGTCGACGGTGGGCAGCGGCAGTGCCGAGAAGTCCATTCGGGTACCCGACGCGATCATCGCGTTCGTCCACGTACCGAGCTCGCGACGCGACAATCCACGCCACAGAACAGCCATCGCGAGAGCCGACATCTGTTCCGGCGCGACGGATCCGCGGGTGAACTCCGCAATCACCCATTCGATCTGTTCGTCGTCGAGAACGCGCCCGTCTCGCTTGGCGCTGATGATGGATACGGCGTCAGGCATGGTTGTTCACGCGTCCTTCGTCGAGGTTGTCGGGGCCGAAAGCATTAGGGAGCAACTCTGCCAGTCGAGCCGGTCCCGAGACGGTGTCGACGAGCAGATCCGGGCCGCCGAACTCGTACAGCAGCTGTCGGCATCGCCCGCACGGCATCAGAATTTCACGCCTGGAATCGCAGCAGGAAAAGGCGACGAGTCTGCCGCCGCCGGTCGAGTGCAGGTTGGACACCAACCCGCACTCCGCACAGAGCCCCAAACCGTATGAGACATTTTCCACATTGCACCCGGTGACTATCCGATTGTCGTCCACCAGAGCCGCCGCACCGACCGGAAAGTTCGAGTACGGGGCATAGGCACGGCCCATTGCCTCATGAGCATTGTCGCGCAACGTCTTCCAGTCGATTTCGTTCATGGTGAACCATCCAATCACGGTGTCTGAATTGATGCAGAGATCCGGTCCGATGAGCATTCATCAATTGGGAAGGCAAACCTAACACCGCATTTCGGCACCGTACGAACCTCGAGTCGAATTAGTTCCGTGTTTCGAATGGGTTTACAGTTTCCAGTAAGCGGCTAGTACAACCAGCACTAGGGCCGAATCGCGACAAATCGAGCCAGGCAAGACCGGCCACCGGGGCTCGATGCGTCCACCAACGACGTTGGAGGCATTGCACTCGATGAGTAGCACGACGGAAGTCGCTCCGGTCAAGGAGCGCAAGCGGTCTCTGTACCGCGGGGACCCGGGCATGTGGTCCTGGGTTCTGCACCGCATCACAGGCGTTCTGGTCTTTTTCTTTCTGTTCGTCCACGTTCTCGACACGGCGATGGTTCGGGTCAACCCCGAGACGTACGACGCCATCATCGAGACCTACAAGACCCCGCTCGTCGGCCTGATGGAAATCGGCCTCGTCGCGGCAGTGCTGTACCACGCGTTGAACGGCATCCGCGTGATGCTGATCGACTTCTGGTCCAAGGGACCGCAGTACCAGAAGCCGATGCTGTGGGCGATCGCAGTCATCTGGCTCGTCGTCATGATCCCCGGCGCGGGACGAATCTTCTACAACATGTTCACGGCGGGTGGTCACTGATGTCGACGCAGGGTCCCGAGGCCAAAGTCCTCGGCACGAACTACGACCGTCCGGCCAGCTTGGCCAACCCACGTTCGCCGCGGCGGCAGAGCAAGGGCAACTTCGAGCTCTACGCATGGCTGTTCATGCGCTTCTCCGGCCTGGCACTCGTCGTGCTCGTCCTGGGCCACATGTTCATCATGCTGATGCTCGACGACGGTGTGCACCGCATCAACTTCGCTTTCGTCGCCGGTCGTTGGGCCAGCCCGTTCTGGCAGTTCTGGGACCTGACGATGCTGTGGCTCGCTCAGCTGCACGGCGGCAACGGCCTGCGCACGATCATCGCGGACTACTCCCGCAAGGATTCGACGCGATTCTGGCTGACCACGCTGCTGGTGCTGTCGATGATCCTCATCATGGGCGTCGGCACGTACGTCATCTTCACGTTCGATCCCAACATCACGGCGAGCTAAGGACACTGACGCTTACATGCAGGAACATCGTTACGACGTACTGATCGTCGGCGCAGGCGGTGCCGGTATGCGTGCTGCGATCGAGGCCGGACCCCGTGCTCGCACAGCCGTACTGACCAAGCTCTACCCCACGCGCTCGCACACCGGCGCAGCTCAGGGTGGCATGTGTGCCGCCCTGGCCAATGTCGAGGAAGACAACTGGGAGTGGCACACGTTCGACACCGTCAAGGGCGGCGACTACCTCGCCGACCAGGACGCGGTGGAGATCATGGCCAAGGAAGCCATCGACGCGGTTCTCGACCTCGAGAAGATGGGCCTTCCTTTCAACCGGACACCCGAGGGCAAGATCGATCAGCGGCGCTTCGGTGGCCACACCCGCGATCACGGCAAAGCTCCCGTGCGTCGTGCGTGCTACGCGGCCGACCGCACCGGCCACATGATCCTGCAGACGCTCTACCAGAACTGCGTCAAGCACGACGTCGAGTTCTACAACGAGTTCTACGCACTGGATCTGTGTCTGACCGAGACCGACGACGGTCCCGTCGCGACCGGAATCATCGCCTACGAGCTGTCCACCGGTGAGCTGCATATCTTCCATGCGAAGTCGATCATCTTCGCCACCGGAGGCTCGGGCCGGATCTACAAGACCACCTCCAATGCCCACACCCTCACCGGTGACGGCATGAGCATCGTCTTCCGCAAGGGCCTTCCCTTGGAAGACATGGAATTCCACCAGTTCCACCCGACAGGTCTCGCAGGCCTGGGCATCCTCATCTCCGAGGCCGTGCGCGGTGAGGGCGGAATCCTGCGCAACGAGTCGGGTGAACGCTTCATGGAGCGCTACGCACCGACCATCAAGGACCTCGCGCCCCGCGACATCGTCGCGCGCTCGATGGTGCTCGAGGTGCTCGAAGGACGCGGTGGCGGCCCGAACAAGGACTACGTCTACATCGACGTCACGCACATCCCCGAGGAAGTTCTGGACGAGAAGCTCCCGGACATCATGGAGTTCTCTCGCACGTACCTCGGTGTCGACCCCGTCAAGGAGCCGGTGCCCGTCTACCCGACGTGCCACTACGTCATGGGCGGCATCCCCACGAAGATCCGCGGCGAGGTTCTGCGCAACAACGAGGACATCGTCCCCGGCCTCTACGCGGCCGGCGAATGTGCCTGCGTCTCCGTGCACGGAGCCAACCGTCTCGGCACCAACTCGCTGCTCGACATCAACGTCTTCGGACGTCGTGCCGGCATCGCGGCGGCCGAGTACGCGAACTCGGTCGACTTCACCCCGCTCCCCGAGGAGCCGGCGAAGATGGTGCAGGACTGGCTGGAGCTGATCCTCTCCGACCACGGACACGAGCGCGCAGCCGACATCCGTACCGAGATGCAGCAGTCGATGGACAACAACGCCTCGGTGTTCCGTACCGAGGAGCGCCTCGAGACGGCACTCAAGGACGTCCGCGCCCTAAAGGAGCGATACAACAAGATCACCGTCGAGGACAAGGGCAAGCGCTACAACAGCGACCTGCTCGAGGCCATCGAACTCGGCTTCCTGCTCGAAATGGCGGAGGTCACGGTCGTCGGTGCACTCAACCGGAAGGAATCGCGCGGCGGACACGCTCGCGAGGACTACCCCGAGCGCAACGACGCCGAGTACATGAAGCACACCATGGCCTACAAAGAGGGCGAAGGTCTGCTCACCGAGATCCGCTTGGATTACAAGCCGGTAATCCAAACCCGCTACGAGCCGATGGAGCGGAAGTACTGACATGAGCGCACCCACCCTGGACAAGAAGTCCAACGAGTCCGATCTGCCACCCGTCCCCGAGGGCGCGGTGATGGTCAACCTCAAGATCGCGCGCTTCAATCCCGAGAGCGGTGACGGTCAGCGCTGGGACACCTTCCAGGTCCCCACACTGGCCACCGACCGTCTGCTCAACCTGCTGCTGTACGTGAAGGGCTACCTGGACGGCACCCTGACGTTCCGTCGTTCGTGCGCACACGGTGTCTGCGGCAGCGACGCGATGCGGATCAACGGTGTCAACCGTCTCGCCTGCAAGGTGCTCATGCGCGACATGCTCCCCAAGGACTCGTCGAAGACGCTGAACATCACCATCGAGCCCATCAAGGGTCTGCCGGTGGAGAAGGACCTCATCGTCGACATGGAACCCTTCTTCGACGCGTTCCGCGCCGTGAAGCCGTTCCTGATGACGACCGGCAACGAGCCGACCCGAGAGCGGATCCAGTCCGCTGCGGACCGCGCCCGCTTCGACGACACCACCAAGTGCATCCTGTGCGCGTGCTGCACCACCTCGTGCCCCGTGTTCTGGAGCGACGGCAGCTACTTCGGTCCGGCTGCCATCGTCAACGCACACCGGTTCATCTTCGACAGCCGTGACGAGGGTGCAACCGAGCGTCTGGACATCCTCAACGACGTCGAGGGTGTGTGGCGTTGCCGCACCACCTTCAACTGCACCGACGCATGCCCTCGCGGCATCCAGGTGACCAAGGCGATCCAGGAAGTCAAGCGAGCGTTGCTCTTCGCACGCTGACAACTCCCCCCGCAGTCGAAAGGCCCCTTCGCACACGCGAAGGGGCCTTTCGACGTTCTACGTCAGACGAACGCGCCGAAGCCGGTCACTCCGCGGCCAACGATCAGATTGTTGATCTGCGCGGTTCCCTCGTAGGAGTACAGGGCCTCGGCATCGGCGAAGAATCTGATGACGTCGTGCTCGATCAGAATTCCGTTGCCGCCCAGGATCTCTCGGGCCCAACCCACCGTCTCGCGCAGCCGCGTCGTACAGAACGTCTTTGCGAGCGCCGCATGCTCGTCTTGGTGGACGCCGTTGTCCTGCAACTGAGCGACACGAATCGCCATCCCGAGCGCGGCAGTGATGTTCGCCGTCATGCGGGCGATCAGGTCGGAGATCAGCTGGAACGAGGCGATCGGAGATCCGAACTGTTCGCGTTCGCGCGCATACGCCACGGCCCGCTCGTACGCGCCCATCATCACGCCCACGGCTTGAAAGGCCACTCCCCCGCGCGTCAGCCGAAGCACCTTCGCAGTGTCGGCGAACGAGTTGGCCTTGGCAAGCTTGTTGCCGACCGGGACTCGGCAGTTCTCCAGATGGATGTCGGCGTTCTCCACCGCGCGGAGCGAGTACTTGCCCTCGATCTTCTCGGCCCGGAAGCCTTCGAATCCTTGCTCCACGACGAAGCCCTTGACCTCACCGTCGGCCTCGTCCTTGGCGAAAACGATGGTCAGATCGGCGAAGGTGGCATTGCCGATCCACCGCTTGCTGCCGTTGAGGATCCAGTGATCACCGTCGAGGCGGGCAGTGGTCTCCAGCCCGCCTGCGACATCGGAGCCACCGTGCGGTTCGGACAGGCCGAACGCGCCGATCTTCTCCATTCGACGCATGGCAGGCAACCACCGTTCGCGCTGCTCCTCGGAGCCCAGAATCGAGATACTGCTCATCGCCAGCGAACTGTGCACGCTGAACATCGTTCCCGTCGACGGATCGACCCGCGCGAACTCCATTTCGAGCCAGCCGGTGAGCAGCTTGCGTGAGGCCTTGCGGTCCTCGAATGCGTAACCGAGACCGGCGATTTCGAGTTCGGCGATCTTCGGCATCAGGTGCACCGGAGAGGTGGCCTTCTCCCAGAATTCGTTCGCCCTCGGCGCGACCTCGTCCTGCAGGAACCGACGGGTACGCAGGACCACCTCGATCTCGGCGTCGTCGAGCATGCTCTGATATCCGAAGAAATCGGATTCGAGATAGTCCGGCGACAGTGGTCCGAGGGGCTCGTGCTCGCTCATGTTCGGCTCCTTCGTCTGGCACCTCCATCGGGCACCGCTATCGGTCTTCTACCCGCCACGCGCGATTCTCACGCATGGGCCCGCGGCCGCCGACCGGTCAGCGACGCAGTTCGTCGGAGAGGGTCTCCAGTTCGTCGCCGCCCGCCATTTCCTTGGTGAGATCGTCGAGGGAGATGTCGTCGTGCGCGCAGTCCAGCGTCTGACGTCCGCGATCGAGGAGGACGAAGTGGTCTCCGACCATGTACGCGTGGTGAGGATTGTGGGTGATGAACACGACGCCGAAGCCCTTCTCCCTGGCCGCGGAGATGTATCGGAGAACCATGCCGGATTGCTTGACGCCGAGAGCGGCGGTCGGCTCATCGAGAATGAGCACTCGCGCACCGAAGAAGATGGCGCGAGCGATCGCCACGCACTGACGTTGACCGCCGGACAGTGAGCCGATGGGGGCATCGACGTCGGGCAGATCGATACCCATCTTGCGCAGTTCGTCGATGGTTCTCGCGCGCATGGCGTGGGTGTCCAGGGTCTTGAAAATCTTGCCCCTGCGCAGCTCCTGGCCGAGAAAGAAGTTGCGCCACACCGGCATCAGGGAAACGACCGCGAGGTCCTGATAGACCGTCGATATGCCCTGTTCCACGGCCTGCTTCGGCGAGCCGAACGTTGTCGCCTTGCCGTCGACGAGCAGTTCCCCCTCCGACTGGCCATGCAGACCGGACATGATCTTGATCAGAGTGGACTTGCCTGCGCCGTTGTCACCGAGCACGCAGGTGACCTCACCGGCACCGACACGCAGGTCTATCCCGTGCAGCGCGATGATGTTGCCGTAGCTCTTACCGACGCCTTTGAGCTCGATCAGGGGCGTGTTCGCGGAAGACGTCATGGTCACCTTTTCGCCGCGTAGTTGCGGAAGGAGCTGTTCGCGATCACTGCGAACAGCAGCATCGCGCCGAGGAAGAACTTGAACCAGTCCGGGTTCCAGCCTGCGTACACGATGCCCTGATTGGTCATGCCGAAGATGAACGCACCGATGAACGCACCGACAGCCGTACCGTATCCACCGGTGAGCAGGCAGCCGCCGATGACGGCGGCGATGATGTAGAGGAATTCGTTGCCCACGCCTTGACCGGACTGCACGGTGTCGAAGGCGAACAGCAGGTGCATGCCGACGAACCAGGCGCAGAAGCCGACGAACATGAACAGGCCGATCTTGACCCTCGTGACCGGGACGCCGACGGCACGCGCCGATTCCTGGTTGCCGCCGACGGCGAAGATCCAGTTGCCGACCCGGGTCTTCATCAGCACCCAGGTCGCGGCGAGCGTGAACACGATCCACCACACGACGGTGATGCGGACCGAGACTCCCAGCAGCGAGAACGAGGACGAGAAGAAGGCCTTGGCCGAGTCGAATCCCTCCATGTCCGAGATGGACGGAGTGGCGACCTGGCCGGTGACGAGTTTGGTGACGGCGAGATTGACGCCGGTGAGCATCAGAAACGACGCCAACGTGATCAGAAACGACGGAATCTTGGTCGTCATCACCAGGTATCCGTTGAGGAAACCGACCGCCAGTGCCAGTACCAGCGCCAGCGCCGAGCCTGTCCACACGTTGAGGTGCAGGTTGTAGGCCAGCGTGGAGGCCATGATCGACGAGAACGTCACCGCGACTCCGGTGGAGAGGTCGAATTCTCCGCCGATCATCAGCAGCGAGACCCCGATCGCCATGATGCCGATGGTCGAGGATGCGTACAGCACGGTCGCGAGAGCCTCGGGTGATCGAAACGGTGGTGCCACGATGCAGAAGAAGACGAAGATGGCGACCGCACCGAACAGGGCACCGATCTCCGGGCGAATCAGCAACCGCTGCAACGGTTTCTGTTTCTTGATCCGCTCATCGGTGATCACGGTGTGTTCGGACAGAGCCGGATCGGCCTGTGTGGACATGCTCTTCCTTCCGCGCCGAAGCGACGCACTCAGCGTGTGCCGTTGCGGGCGTACTCGGCGACCGCGTCGATGTTGGTCGAGTCGATGAACGCGGGCCCGGTCAGCACCGGGGTTCCGCCGCCGATCGTGTTGCCGTTGTTGAGGTAGAGCCACAGCGAGTCGACGGCCAGGTAACCCTGCAGGTAGGGCTGCTGATCGATGGCCCACGCCACGTCGCCCGACTCGATCGCGTCGACGAGTGCGGCGTTGGTGTCGAACGTGACGATCGTGGCGTCGCTGCCCGCGTTGTTCTTCGACTGCACCGCAGTCAGCGCGATCGGAGCGGCGAGGGCAATGACGTGGTCGATGGTCGGATCCTGCTGCAGCTTGGCAGTGATGGTCGACTCGACGGACGGCATGTCCTTGCTGTTGACGTTCAGGATCTCGGTGGTGCCTCCGAAGCCCTGCGTCACGCCGGCACAGCGAGCCTCGAGGGCGACCGCCCCCTGCTCCTGGATGATGCACAGAGTCTTGCGGGCGCCGTCATCGGTGAGCCGCGCACCCGCGGCCTCGCCGGCGATGGTCTCGTCCTGGCCGAAGTACTGCTGGACTCCCATGTCCTTCCAGGACTCGTAACCGGAATTGAACGCGACGACCGGTACGCCCGCGGCGGTCGCTACCTCGACGGCGGGGGCCATCGCGTCGGGTTTGGCCAACGTGACCGCGATACCGTCGACCTTCGAGTCGATCGCACTCTGGACGAGGTTGGCCTGGTTGGGCGCTTCGGGATCTGCGGAGTAGCGCAGTTCGATGTTGTCCTTGGCCGCGGCGGCCTCGGCACCCTTTCGAACCAGATCCCAGAAGGTGTCGCCGGGAACCTCGTGCGTGATCATCGCGATCGTCGCCGACGGAGTGTTTGCCACTCCCGCGTTGCTTCCGTCGTCGGACGATCGAGGAGCACCACCGGTGCTCGAACAGGCAGCGACCGTCAGTGCCGCGACCGCACAGATCGCGCCGACCGCGATCGGTCCGCGCCTTTGCCGAACCCTCATTGCATTTCCTCTCGAACAGCCGACAAGTATTCGGAGCAGCACGGGACCTCGGACGACATGAGAGAACTCTCATGTCCGATTCACGTAGCCACAATCCGCCGTCGTCAGACTCGACCGTGTGCGAACCATCATCGTCTCGGCCCTGGGTCTGCTCACGCTCGGCGTGCTCGTCGTGGCATTGCTGACGACTCGATCGACGGGCGAGCAGACCCCGTTGCCCGCACCCATAGTCGCACCCGCCGCACCCGTGCAATCCGCCCCGGGTACTCCGCAACCCGTTCCCGGTGCACCACAGCCGGGCGAGCCCGCGCCCAGCACCGCGCCGACCGCCGCGCCACAGCCGGTGGCACCGGACGGATTCGTGCCCCCGCCGCCGCTGCCGCCTGCCGACTGGGACGATGACTTCGACGACGACTGGGATGACGATGACGACGACTGATCCTGCTGCAAGACCGACCACGTGATGCGGACGCGACTGCTTGCCCTACGCCCGACCAGCGCCAGGAGCCGCATCTTCTCGTGGGTCCTGTTGCTGGTGTTGGCGTCTCTGGCGGCCGTCACCGTCACCACCTGGCTGCTCATGATCCGCGCCACCGACAACCGCATGCGCGAATCGCTGCGCACCGAGATCGCCGAGTTCACCACCCTCACCGACGCAGGCGTCGATCCCGGAACCGGCGCACCGTTCGACGACATCAACGACGTGCTCCGCGTGGTGATCACCTACAACCTCGCCCGCCCCAACGAGAAGTTCCTGGGCTACGTGGACGGCGTGTTCGCCGTGCAGAGCAGGCAGCAGGCACCGGTGCGACTGTCCGACGACAACGGCTTCACCGCCGAAGTCGGGACCGTCACCGCGCCCGTCGAGGGTTCGTACTCGAGCGCCGCAGGTGAAGTGGTGTACCTCGCGGTGCCGGTCTCGCTGGCGGGCGACCCGGTGACCGGGGTCGTGGTCGCCGCGTACTTCGCAGATCAGGAACGCGCCTCCGCCGACGAGACCGCGACCTTGATGCTCGTCGTCGGCGGCGTCACCTCGGTGCTGGCGGCAGTGGGGGCGTGGTTGGTCGCGGGCCGCATCATGTCGCCGATCAGACACATCACCGCAACCGCCAGAACGATCACCGAGACCGACCTGTCCGGCCGAATCACCGACGCCAGAACAACGGGTCGAGGCGACGACATCGGAGCCCTGATCGACACACTGAACTCGATGCTCGATCGGATCGAGTCCGGCGCGGCCAGTCAACGCCGATTTCTCGACGACGCGGGCCACGAACTCCGCACTCCCATCACCATCGTCCGCGGCCATCTCGACGTGCTCGACCACGACGACCCCGTCGACGTGCGCGATACCGTCGCGCTCGTCGACGACGAACTCGATCGGATGAACCGGCTCGTCGCGGACCTGTTGCTGCTCACCCGAGCCGACCAGACGAGCTTCGTCAACCCCGTCGTCACCGATGTCGACGCGCTCACCCGAAGCGTGTTCGACAAGGTGACCTCCCTCGCCGACCGGGAATGGGTGCTCGAGGCCAGCGCGACCGTCCACGCGCCGCTCGACGCACAACGGCTGACCCAGGCGCTGCTGGCGTTGGCGGACAACGCAACCCACCACACGATGCCCGGCAGTCGTGTCGGCATCGGATCCCAACTGTCCGACGGTGACATCCGGTTCTGGGTCACCGACTCGGGCCCGGGAATCGCGCGCGACGAGCAGGAACGAATCTTCGAGCGCTTCGCCCGCGGTCGCAACGGAACCAGACGCACCGAGGGCGCGGGGCTCGGGTTGTCCATCGTCACCGCCATCGCACAGGCCCACCGCGGACGGGTGAGTGTCGGCAGCGCACCGGGGCACGGTGCCACGTTCACCATCACGATCCCACTGACCGATTCCGTTCCCTCGCAGAAAGATCGACCATGGCCCGCATCCTGATCGCCGAAGACGAACCCCGCATCGCCTCGTTCGTCCAGAAGGGGCTCCGAGCGAGCGGCTTCAGCACGACCACCGTCTCCGACGGTAGATCCGCTTACGAACACGCCCGCAGCGGTGACTTCGATCTGGTGGTACTCGACATCGGTCTGCCGAACATGGACGGCTTCGAGGTACTGCAGCGACTGCGCGGAGAGCAATGCGAGATACCGGTGATCGTGTTGACTGCCCGCGACAGCGTCCACGACGTGGTGTCCGGTCTCGAGACCGGCGCCGACGACTACATGGCCAAACCGTTCCGGTTCGAGGAACTGCTGGCGCGCATCCGAGTTCGCCTGGGCACCAAGAGAACCGTCGACACCACTCAGCTCACCGTCGCCGACCTCACCCTGGACCTGCGTACTCGACGAGCTGTGGCGGGAGACCGCACTGTCGACCTGTCGGCCCGTGAGTTCGCCCTCGCCGAGACCTTCATGCGCCACCCGGGCCAGGTCCTCTCGCGAGAGCAACTCCTGTCGCAGGTGTGGGGCTACGACTTCGACCCGGGCTCCAACGTCGTCGACGTCTACGTCCGCTACCTCCGGGCGAAATTCGGTGCCACACGAATCGAGACCGTCCGCGGAATGGGGTACCGACTGTCCGAGACATGAATGGCGTCGGCCGGTGCCGACGCCACTGCTCGAGTCTCAGTCGTCCCGGTCGTTGTCGTCGTCCTGATCGTCGTCGTTATCGTCGTTGCGATCGTCCAGATCGTCCCGGTCATCGTCGCGGTCGTGCCAGTCGTCGTTGCGATCGTCCAGGTCATCGTTGCGATCGTCCCAGTCGTCGTTATAACGGTCGTCCAGGTCGTCGTTGCGATCGTCCCAGTCGTCCCAGTCGTCGTCGTAACGGTCGTCCGAGATTCGGGTCGTTGCGGGCTGCTGGGGCGCTGCCGGCGGGTTCGAGGCCGAATCTGCCACCGACAGAGGCTGTTCCACCGAGATCGACGACGGCCGCTGCTGGGCGGGGCCGTCGTCGGCGATCGCGAGTGCGCCGACGCTTCCGAGGGTGACGACAACGGCTGCTGCACCGACGATCATGAACTTTGCCGGCATTCTCATGACTGCTCCTTCGATTCGAGTTCTGTGGGCCACCGTTTCGGTGATGACCTAACGATCGCTGTCGAACGTGAGAACCGAAGGAAGACAACATGAGCGAGTTCTCATTCTGGTGGCGGGTGCGGGCCGCTGCGCGAGGGCCTGCATTCGGTCGTCGCCGCTGGCGATGTCGGGACGAGGATCGGAGTGGTCGTTCGGGCGACGCGCGCCGGTGGGTCGCCACGTCGACCGACCCCCGAGCGCCTATGGTGATTCGCGATGAAAAGGATTCGAGTGTGGTTGGCCGCGTCGGCAGTGTCGATGATTCTCGTCGGCTTCGGCTGTGGACCGGCTCTGGCACAACCTGCCGCCGAGCCACCGGTGGTGACGACGACACCGCCGTTCACGACGCCCGACACCGACAGCTGCCCCTTCGCCGCATCACCGCCCCCTGCGATCGACCTGTCCGAGGTACCTGCCCCTGGAAGCACTGCCCCGCAACCACTCCCGATTCCCGCCGAGGCCGTCGGCGGGGATCGGCTCGCCGAGTGTGGAGCGGTACTGCCGGACGGGGCTCCCCCGTTGCCCGCGGACATCTCGGCCACCGGGTTCGTGGTGGCCGACATGGACTCGGGCTCCGTTCTGGTCGCCAAGGATCCGCACGGGCGGCATCGGCCGGCGAGCACGATCAAGGTGCTGCTCGCACTCGTTGCCCTCGACGAGCTGAACCTGGATACCCAGATCACCGCGACCGCGGAGGACGCCGATGCAGAGGGCAGTGCCGTCGGCATCGGCGAGAACGGTGTGTACACCAATCTCCAATTGATGCAGGGACTGGTGATGGCATCGGGAAACGATGCGGCGCATGCGTTGTCCAGGCAGCTGGGCGGTGACTCCGCCACCGTGGACAAGATGAATGCCAAGGCCGCAGAACTGGGTGCGCTCGATACGCGCACCGCCACGCCGTCGGGTCTCGACGGTCCCGGCATGGCGAGCTCTGCCTACGATCTGGCGTTGATCTACCGCGCGGCCATGCGTGATCCGACTTTTGCGCAACTGATTTCGACCGAGACGGTTCAGTTTCCCGGCTACCCGAAGGATCCCACGATCCCGGACGACCAGGACCGGCCCGGGTTCACCCTCTCCAACGACAATCAGTTGCTCTACAACTACCAGGGCGCACTCGGCGGCAAGACCGGGTACACCGACGATGCGCGCCAGACGTTCGTCGCAGGAGCAGAGCGGGGCGGTCGACGTCTCGTCGTGACGATCATGAAGGGAGACGTGCTGCCGATCCGGCCGTGGGAGCAAGCGGCCCGCCTGTTGGACTACGGGTTCGCTCTCGGTTCGAGCCGCGGCGTCGGCGAGCTCGTGGAGCCGCAATCGACGTCCGCGGTGACGAGCACCCGCGCGCCCGAGGCCACGCCGACACTTGCCCAGCCACCCGCATCGGCGTCGGGCTCGAGCTCCCGCCAGTCCGAGATGCAGGCCCAGGGCGACACCGTCGTTCGCATCGCGATCGGTGTCCTCGGGTCGATCGTGGTGATCGGGCTGTTGTGGGGCGCTCGGCGTCTGTCGCGCAACCGCTGATCAGCGACGCCGGTTGCGCAGTCCCGCGAAACCGAGAGCTGCGAGGGCACCGGCACCCACCAGAGCCAGACCGCCCGTGACGCCCGGCCCCTCACTGACCTCGACCCTCGTGTTGATCACCGCCGGCTCCGGGGCCGGAACGTGGGCTTCGGCCAAGCTTTCTCGAGTCGTCGCGGCGAACGACGTGGAGAACAACACGAGACGCGACGTCGTGAACACGAACACCAGCAGACCGATGATCGGTCCGAAGACCACGCCCGCAGGACCGCTCGTCACCGAAGCCAGGTAAAGGGCACCGAGCTGCTTGAAGATCTCGAATCCGACGGCAGCGAGCAGCGCACCTTTGGCTGCGCTGCGCCACGACACCGGCTCGCGCGGCAGCCTCGAGATCACCCAGGTGAACAACGCCCAGGTACCCGCCAGCGCAAGTAGAACGGAGAACACGCGCAGTGCGACGCCCACTCCCGGAACGGAATCGAGATTGGCCCACTCGAGAATGCTGCGCATCAGGCCACCTCCGGCGAGTGCCGACAACGCCAACGACAGCACCAGTGCGGTCCCCAGCCCGAGCAGCGCGGCGAAATCCTTGGCCTTGGTGGCCAGAAAACCACCCTGCTCGTGCTGGCTCTCCCACATGGCGGTCAGTGCTTCACGCAGGTTGGCGATCCAACCGAGACCCGCATACAACGCACCGAGCAGACCGATGATGCCGACGCTCGTCCGAGACTCGATGGCCGTCTGGATCAGCGAGTTGATCGTCTCGCCGAAGCTGCCCGGCACGTTCTCGGCAATCTGCGACTGTATCTCGGCAAGCCACTCGGGCTGATTCACCAGCACGAACCCGGCGATCGCGAATGCGACCATCAGCAGCGGGAACAGGGCCAGCACACTGAAGTACGTCATGCCGGCCGCGTAGTAGTCGCCCTTCTGACCCTGGTACCGCTGCGCAGCGACAACAGTGTGATCGAGCCACGGCCACCGGTTGCGCCGGTCGTCGAGGATCGCCTTGAAATCTGGCATGGCACTCGCCTTCTCGCTGTTGTCGGCTGCTGTCGGATGGTGTCGCCGCATCGCAGCACAGCGAAACCCGGTGTGTCGAAAATGCTATGCGCCAGGCGGCAAGAAACCCACCCGGTCGTACACCTGAGCAAGCGTTCGACTCGCCACTTCCCTGGCTCGATGCGCACCGGACGCGAGGATGCGGTCGAGTTCGGCCACATCGGCCATGAACCCGTCCATCCGCTCCCGCAGCGGAACGACGAACTCGGTCAGAACGTCGGCGGTGTCGGATTTGAGGTCGCCGTAGCCCTTGCCCGCGTACCCGGCAACGAGATCGTCGATACTCACGCCCGACAGCGCGGACTGAATCACCAATAGATTGCTGACGCCCGCTTTGTTCTCCGGATCGAACACGATGTCGCGTTCGTTGTCCGTCACTGCCGACCGAATCTTCTTGGCCGACACCTTCGGATCGTCGAGAATGTTTACGATGCCCGCCGGATTCGACGAGGACTTGCTCATCTTCGCGGTGGGATCCTGTAGATCGAAGATCTTCGCGGTGCCCTTGATGATGTGCGCATCGGGCACGACGAACGTCTTCTTGAATCGCGTGTTGAAACGCTGCGCCAGATCGCGCGTCAGCTCCAGGTGTTGCCGCTGATCCTCGCCCACGGGCACCAGATTCGGCCGATAGAGAAGAATGTCCGCGGCCTGCAGAATCGGGTAGGTGAACAGCCCGACGCTGGTGTGATCGCGACCCTGCTTGGCGGACTTGTCCTTGAACTGCGTCATCCTCGCTGCTTCGCCGAATCCGGTGATGCAGTTCAGAACCCACGCCAGCTGCGCATGCTCGGGCACCTGACTCTGCACGAACAGCGTCGACTTCTCCGGATCGATCCCTACCGCGAGCAACTGCGCCGCGGCCACCCGGGTGCGGCGGCGAAGCTCCTTGGGATCCTGCGGAACGGTGATCGCATGTAGGTCCGGAATGAAATAGAACGCGTCGAACTCGTCCTGCAACTCCACCCAGTTCCGCACCGCACCCAGGTAGTTACCGAGATGGAACGAATCCGCAGTCGGTTGGATGCCGGAGAGCACCCTCCGACGCGGACCTTGCGGAGTGTCGATGGAGTCGGAGGAAGACATACGGCAATCTTTTCACGACCCCATCGACGCCAACTCCCTGCCTAGCCAACACGGGTCACTCCGCTGGCTCGCTCTAGCGGTAGCGCACTGTCACCGGAGCATGATCGGACCATCGCTGGTCGTACGCCTCGGCCCGCTCGGTGATCGCTTCCTTGGCGCGCTCGGCCAGATCGCCCGTGGCCAACTGATAGTCGATCCGCCACCCGGCGTCGTTGTCGAAGGCCTTGCCGCGGTAGGACCACCAGCTGTACGGACCTTCGACGCCCGGGTGCAGAGCCCGTACGACGTCGGTCCACGGTGCCTTCTCGGCGAGCAACCGCGCCAACCACTCGCGTTCCTCGGGCAGGAAGCCGGAGTTCTTGCGGTTGGTCTTCCATGCCTTGAGATCGGCCTCGGTGTGGGCGATGTTCCAATCGCCGCACACCACCACGTCCCGATCGTCGGACTTCGCGGCCTTGGCCGTCTTGGCCAGATACTTCGCGAACGCCGCCATGAAGCGTTCCTTCTCGTCCTGGCGTTCGGTACCCACCTCGCCCGACGGCAGATACAGGCTCGCCACGGTGACATCGCCGAAGTCGCCTTCGATGTAGCGACCCACATCGGCGAATTCGGCGGCACCGATGCCGGTGCGAATCGCATCGGGAGCCGCCTTCGACAGCAGGGCTACCCCGTTGCGTCCCTTCGCGGACGGCTCGGCCGAGGCCAGGTGCCAGCCCGCATCGAGGGCCGGGGCCAACGCCTTGGTCAGTTCCCCGTCGTTGGCGCGGGTTTCCTGCAGGCAGATGACGTCGGCATCGGTGGCCTCGAGCCATGGCAGCATGCCCTTGCGAACAGCTGCGCGAATTCCGTTGACGTTGACAGTGGAAACAGTGATCGGCACGCCGACGACGGTAGCCGAGCCCACCGACAGTCGGCTGCTCGCCTTCCGTCGGCGGCACCTCCGGCGAGGTTGCTAAGGATGCCTCGGCTTGGCCCCGGGCTTGGGGGCGGTGACCGCCGATGTCACCTCCGGCGAGGTAGTCGGTTCTCGATCGATGCGTCGGTAGACGAGGTGCTGCTGAGCGTAGGTCCAGATGTTGTTGCTCACCCAGTACAGCAACACCGCAACCGGAAGTACCGGCCCACCGACGAGCACGCCTGCCGGGAACACCCAGAGCACGAGCTTGTTCATGATCGCGGTCTGCGGGTTTGCCAGCGCCGCTGCGTCCTGCCGAGCGACGGACGCCCGCGAGTTCAGATGCGTGGCCACCGCAGCGACGATCATCAACGGGACCGCGACGAGCGCGATGCTCAACACCGACGGCACTCCCCCGAACGGGCCGAATGCCTCCAGAACCTCGCGCGAGCTGTTCATAGCAGCAGAGATCGGCGCACCGAACAGCCGCGCGTCGAGAAAGGACTGCACATCGGCGGCGCTGAAGACGTAGTTCGCGGTGTTCGCATTTTCCTGCGCCGTCATACCGAGATGACCGAATCCGGTGCCGGTACGGTTGAACGAGCGCAGCACGTGCAGCAGGCCGATGAACACCGGGCCCTGCGCCAGCAGGGGCAGGCACCCCATCACGGGGTTGAAACCGTGTTCCTGCTGCAACTTCCGCATTTCGGTTGCCTGTCGAGCACGGTCCCCGGAGTACTTCTTCTGCACGGCCTTGATCTGTGGTTGGAGCCTCTTCATCGCGAGCTGGGAACGAATCTGACTGACGAACGGCTTGATCAACACCGCACGAAGCGTGAAGACCAGAAATATCACGGCCAACGCCCAGGCGAAGCCGTTGTCGGGGCCGAGCACGGACCCGAAGACTCTGTGCCAGAACCACAGCACCGCGGAGACGGGATAGTAGACGACATCGAGCATGGTGGAGCACCTCACTGTGAGAGAAGTCGGTCGGTTGGCGTCTCGACCGGATCTCGCAGTGGCTCAGGAGAACTGGAGCCACCGGTCCGGTCCGTGGACCGAACCGGGTGCTCTGGGCATGGGGCGACCGGGCGCATCGGGTTGCTGTTGCCTGCGGAACGATCCCCGAAGCCGCCGCCCGTCCGCGCCTGCGGCGCACAACGACAGCGGTGCGATCACGGCGAGGTCGCACCGCGCACCGAGGACGACCAGGGACGCCGCGACCAGCGCACCGAACATCGCTATCTGTGCGGCGGGTTGTGCGTCGACGACGGCGAAGACGACGAGCAGGACGGCGAGGACGCCGACCAGCGTCCCGGCGTAGCGTCGAATCGCCAGGTGAAGGGTTCGAGAATCGAGCATCTTGAGTTCCTTGGGACAGCCTCGCGGACAACGGATTGCGAAGGCGTGGGGGAACTGTCGAGCTACAGCGCCCCCACCAGTGCACCGGGTGCTCGTGGCTGTGGGCGGCCCGGAGCATCCGGGCGATGTTGACGCCGGAAAGAGCCTCGCAGATGGCGTTCTTCTGCGGCGGGGCCGACGTTCGGCAGCAGGCGCAGCAGTGCCGGAACATCGACACGGTGCGCGAGCAGCATCAGCGTTGCCAGCGCCGCGACGAGAATCAGGGCCACGTCTGCGGTTGCGGTCGGCATCGTCAGGTACAGCGTCACGAGGAGCAGCGAGGTGACGACCATGCGCTGGTATCTCATCCCGCACCTCCCTGGTGTGCCACCGAACCCGAGTCGTTGCTCAGGGTACAGATACCGAAGGGTCCGTGCACAGGTGCCAGGTATCCCCGACGAACACCGGACCTCGGGCTTGCACGCAGGGACGAACGTAGTCGGGCAGTCGCTCGAGCTCCGCGTCGGCGTCGGACGACAACCCACCGACGTAGGACGTATCGATGCGTCCGGTCTGCTCGAAGCGATCGACGTTGTGCCGTGCGATGTACGCATCCGGATTCAGAGCCGCCAGCGTGAGCACGGTCAGAACCGCACCGACGCCCACGGCTCTCGGTAGCCAGCGCCCCGACATCCGCGCGCCCGAGATCAGAAGCAGTACGAACACCGATCCCAGCCACCACTCGACGGCCGTGACGAACAATCTGAGCGTCGTGTAGCCGTACTGCTGCTCGTACAACGACATTCGATGCAGGGCCGACGCAACGATCACCAACGACAGCAGGCACAGCGCTCCGAGCAACGCCCGCAATGCGATTCGATCTCCTCTGCGGTTTCGCGGAGCCTTGGCGACCGTCACCGCAATGACGAACAGTGTCAGTACCGTCACTGCCAGCAATTGCCAGAAGCCCTGCCGGGCGTACTCGGCATTGGTCAGCCCCTCCGTGATCGCCACATGCCCCTGCCCGCCGAACAGCGTCGGAACCTGGAACCCGACGAACACGACGAACAACGCCACCACCGCCCCGAGCGGAATCATCCACTCCCACAACTGCACCGATCGACGCGGCGACGGAGCGAGGCGATCGAATCGAGGCGGATGCAGCGCGACGTAGCAGACCGCGAGCGCACCTGCTGCAGTGAGCACGAAGACGAGAATGCGTCCGAAGATGGACACGGCATCGAACTCGGGCGTCACCGCGCCCAGTGCATCCGAGAAGCGCTTGTCGGCCGCACCGAACAACGCTGCGAACACGGCGACGAGTGCGATCGTGACAACGGCGACCATGCCGGCCCGCACCGGCCGCGGCCCCTCCAGGTCGATCGAACCGGCTCCGCGTCGGATCCACCGAGCAACCCGCACCGGCAGCAACACCGGCAGGAGACCGCCGAGTGCAATTCCCGTCCACGTCCAGGCACGGGAGAGCACCACCACTGCGACCACGATGGCCAGCGTCGTCGACATCGTCACGATCCACTCGGCCGCGCGCAGTGCCGACACGCTCGCCAAGGCCAGCGCTCCTGCCACGCCGACCCATTCCCACCGCGAGAGCCTGCCGCGGCGGACCGCGAGCACGACTACGACGAAGGCCACGGCAGTGACCAGTACACCGAACGTGTTGTCCACCAACGTCGCTGCTCCGACCAGTCCGGCGAGAGCCGACCCGAGGAGTGCCGCGCGCGGGGGCTGCGAATACCGCAGCACCGGCCAGGTGCGCGGCCCCCAGACAGAGCGCACGTGCTTCGATCTCGGCTGAATCGGAATGTCGATCGTGCTCATAACACTTCCTTGTTGTGTGTTTCGGGCATGGAAGGTCGGCGGCTGCAGTCCGGAGACGAGCAGTCGCGGTTCGGGTGGATCGGGAAAGTCAGTGCTCGGGGATGGCCACTCTGATGTGGCAGCCGAATTCGGTGTCGAGAACTTCGATGGTTCCGCCGTGCAGCTCGGTGGCCCAGCGGGCGATGCCGAGGCCGAGACCTGTTCCGCCGTCGGTGGATCCGCCGCGGGTGAATCGGTCGAACACCGCATGGCGATCGGCGAGGGCGATGCCCGGCCCCTGGTCTACGACGTCGAATGCATAGGCTCCGCCGATTCGGTGAGCCCGCAGCGTCACAGTGCTCGAATGGGGGGAATGCCGCACAGCGTTGTCGACGAGGTTGGTGATCACCTGTGTCATGCGAGATCGGTCGGCCACGACCGTCGAATCTCCGGGCGAGACGACGATCGACACTCGTCCTCGGTGAACGGAGGTCGCGTCCTCGAGGAATTGCTGCACCGCGAACTCCTCCGGGGCAATGGTGAGCACACCGCCCTCCACCCGAGACAGGTCGAGCAGTTCGCTGACCAGATCTCCGAGTCGTTCGGTTTGACGCAGCGCCACCGACAGCGTTGCGGGATTCGCGTCGGTCACCCCGTCGACCATGTTCTCGAGCACGGCACGCAGCGCAGCGATGGGCGTCTTCAACTCGTGCGAGACGTTGCCGATCAGTTCGCGGCGGTACTTCTCGGCAGCTTCCAGGTCACTCGCCATGGTGTTGAACGCCGTGGCGAGCTCACCCACCTCGTCCCTCGACGTGGCTCGCACTCGTGTCGAATAGTCCCCTCGCGCCATCGCTTTGGCGGCCGAGGTCATCTCGCGCAGCGGCGACGTCATCCCGTGGGCGACGAACTGTGTCACGGCCAATGACACGACGAGAGCTGCGAGCAGGGTGTAGCGAAATTGCCAGCCCGCCCCGATCCAGAAGACGACGCTCGCGAGCACCAGCACGATACCGACGACGAGCGAAACCTTGAGCTTGAACGACCGCAACGGATCCAACGGACGCGGCAGCATGCGCGTCATCGCGGCGACTCCACGGCATAGCCGACGCCGTGCACGGTGCGGATGAGATCGCCACCGAGCTTGCGCCGCAACGCTTTCACGTGAGAATCGACCGTCCTGCTGCTGGCCGAATCGTCCCAGCCCCAGAGTTCGGACAACAGGGTCTCCCGCGAGACCGCAGTGCGCGGCCGAGCAGCCAGATAGGCGAGGATGTCGAATTCCGTTCTGGTCAAGTGGATGTCACCGGAGGAAGTGGTCACCCGCCGTTCCCGGTGATCGATCTGCACGTCACCGACTCGAACCGCCTGCGGTTCGGCGGCCACCGCTCGCTCGGCACGCCGAACCAGGGCGTGCACGCGAGCGACCAACTCGCGCATACTGAACGGCTTCCCGAGGTAGTCGTCCGCGCCGACGCCCAGGCCGACGAGCATGTCCGTCTCGTCGGACTTGGCCGTCAACATCAACACCGGGACCGGGCGGGACGCCTGGATACGGCGGCACACCTCGAGCCCGTCGAACCCGGGCAGCATCAGATCGAGCACCACCACGTCGGGATCGATCCTGGCGCACGCGTCGACGGCAGCCGGGCCGTCGGCGGCAGTGACGACCTCGTACCCTTCGCCGCGCAGCCGAGCGGCAACGGCGTCGGAGATCGTGGGCTCGTCGTCGACGACGAGAACTGTGCGGCTCATGAGAACTGACCCTAGAGGGCGCACGTGGAGGAGCCCGTCGGGAAATGTGGAGGTTCGGTGAAGGTTGGAGCCAGGCGTTTCACGTCGCGTCTGCAGACGAACCTGCCGAGAATTTCATTAGGGTGGGCTACCCTTCCTGCGGTTAGCCAACCCTTCCGAAAGGCGTATCGATGCACATCCGACCACTTCATCGGACCTGGGCGGTGTGCGCAGTTGCACTGACCACCGCGGGACTGCTGACAGCATGCTCGAACTCCTCCGCCGACGAGGCGTCGCCGACGGCCGGTGCGTCCTCCGATTCGGCGGCCTTCCCCGTCACGATCGAGCACGCGTTCGGTGAGACCGTCGTGCCCGAAGAACCCACTCGCATAGTGGTGGCCGGCTACACCGAACAGGACACAGTGTTGGCTCTCGGCGTGATACCCGTCGGCGTGACGGAGTGGTACGGCGATCAGCCCTTCGCCACCTGGCCCTGGGCACAGGCCGCGTTGGGCGACGCGGAGCCCGAGGTGCTCTCGAACGACGACGGATTCGAGACCGAAAAGATCGCCGCACTCGAGCCCGATCTGATCATCGCCACCAATGCGGGACTGACAGCGGACACGTACGACACGCTCAGTGACATTGCGCCGACGCTCGCCCAATCGGACGCCGCCACCGCCTACTTCGAGCCCTGGGACATTCAGGCCGACAAGATCGGACGTGCACTCGGTAAGAAGACCGAGGTCGACGCCTTGATCGACGGCGTGAACCAGAAGTTCGCCGACGCCGCGGCCGCGCACCCCGAATTCGCCGGCAAGAAGGCGATCTTCCTACAGAACGCGTTCTACGAGGGCAAGGCGATCGCGTACCAGGACGGGTTGAGCACGGACTTCCTCACCGAATTGGGCTTCGTCATTCCCGACGACATCGACGCCTACGTTCCGGCCGACGGCAGCGCGCAGGCGAGCATCCCGCTCGAGAATCTGTCGGTCCTGAACGCCGCCGACGTGTTGATCTGGGGAACCGAGGAGCCCGGGGACCGCACGGAACTGGAGAAGGAGGCGGTGTACGGCGCACTCGAGCCGGTGCAGGACGGCACCCTCGTGTTCACCGACGGCGTGACGGCGGGCGCGATCTACTTCACCAGCGTGCTCAGCCTGCCGTACGTGATCGACAGGCTGACTCCGGCGCTGGACGAGGCCCTCGGTGGAACGCCTGCAACGATCACCGGCTGATCCTGGGCGTTCCTACGCGGCGGAACGCTTGTCCATCCACATGGCGGTGGCCAGTACACCGAGACCGGCCACCGCCAGGCCCGAGCCGACGGCGGCGGGTGCCGTGTACCCGAATCCTGCGGCGATCACGGCACCACCGACTGCCGCTCCGATGGCGTTGGCCAGGTTGAACGCGGCATGGTTGAGCGATGCGGCGAGCGTCTGAGCGTCCTCGGCCACGTCCATCAACCTCGTCTGCAGACCGGGGACCACAGAAGAGCCGGACGCGCCGATGAGGAACACCAGCAGGAGTGCGGTGATCGGATTGTGTGCGGCCACGACGAACACCGCAAGAGTTACCGCAGTAGCGGCCAAACCGACGAAGGTGCCCTTGAGCTGGTACCTGTCGGCGAGCCAGCCGCCGGCGTAGTTTCCGACGACCATTCCGAGTCCGTAGATCATCAGGGCGACCGGAACGAGTGCGCGGGCGAGACCGGCAACGTCGGTCAGCGTCGACGCGATGTAGGTGTAGACCGCGAACATGCCGCCGAATCCGACGATGCCCACGAACAGGGTCATCCATACCTGGCTGCGGCGCAGTGCGCCCAGCTCGGTGATGGGGCTGGTGGTCGGCATCGCGTCGAGTCGTGGCATCCAGAGGACGAGCGCGGCGACCGTGAGGGCACCGATGACAGCAACGAGCGTGAATGCACTGCGCCATCCCAACGCCTGCCCGATCCAGGTCGCCACCGGGACGCCGACGACGTTCGCGACCGAGAGTCCCATCATCACCATCGCGACGGCCTTGGCTCGCTTGCCCGGTTCGGCGAGGTGAGCAGCCACCAGGGCCGCGACACCGAAGTACGCACCGTGCGGTAGGCCGGCGACGAAGCGCGAGGCGACGAGTTCGTTGAAGCTGGGCGCGAACACCGTGCCGAGGTTGCCGAGCGTGAAGGCCACCATCAGCGCCAGCAGCAACATCCGCCGGGGAACGCGAGCAGCCAGGGCTGCGATGGTCGGCGCACCGACCACGACGCCGAGCGCATACGCGGAGATCATGTGGCCGGCCGAGGGCTCGGAGATCCCCATCGTCGTGGCGATGTCCGGCAACAGCCCCATCGACGCGAACTCCGTGGTGCCGATCCCGAAGCCGCCGATGGACAGTGCCAGCATCGCGAGCTTGCGGCGGGTGGAGTGCGGTCGGTGACTGACACTCAGGCCACTCGACACCTTGCCGCGCACAGCGCTGACTCGGGCAAGAGCGGAATCGGTGACAGTCACAGCAGTACAACCTTCGTGTGCAAATCGGGGGCAGAGGAAGCGGCCGGAATTCGAGCCTGCGGTCGGGGACCCACCGGGTCCGACCCAGAAGGCAACGTAGCTCCCGTCAATTGTCTTCCCGAGGGCAGATTGTTTCGCGCAGATGCACGGTGATTGTCCTCACCCGAACATCTGCTCGAGCTCGACCCGATCGGACGCCATGCCCTCGTTCCGGTGGGGTGGCCGTTACCCGCTACGATGTTCGCCAGGTCATGAGTGCCAGCATCGAGCCCCGGCTTGCTGGCCGGCAACCCTCCAACCGCGGTGGGGTGCCCCGGGTGAACGACCAGGCCGATACGGCACGCGAGTGCCGTTTCGACAAGCGCGGGTCCGCAGGAAGCGGACCCACTGAACCTTCGGTCCCCAGGGGCCGAAGCCTGTCAGGAGGTTCTTCCATGTGTTGCTGTACCGATACGCCCCGTAGCGCTCGACTTCTCGAGCTCGATTCGACATTCGATTCGTCTCAGACACACTCGTCTCAATAAAACGGAGTATCACCAGCCATGACCGATTCCACCCCCGACGTCGTCGACGCCACCGGAGTACCCACCGAGGATCCGTTCACCGATCCCGCAGCCGACTGGAGCTTCGAGACCAAGCAGATCCATTCGGGTCAGACACCGGACGGCACCACCAGGGCTCGTGCGTTGCCCATCTACCAGACCACCTCGTACACGTTCGACAACACCGATCACGCCGCCGCCTTGTTCGGTCTGGCCGAGCCCGGCAACATCTACACCCGGATCATCAACCCGACACAGGATGTCGTCGAGCAGCGCATCGCGGCCCTCGAAGGTGGCGTCGCGGCATTGCTGCTCGCGTCGGGGCAGGCCGCCGAGACGTTCGCGATTCTCAACCTCGCCGAGGCGGGCGACCACATCGTGTCGAGTCCGCGGCTCTACGGCGGCACGTACAACCTGTTCCACTACACGCTCCCCAAGCTGGGTATCACCGTCTCGTTCGTCGACGATCCCGACGACCTCGAGCAGTGGCGTGCCGCGATCACTCCGTCGACCAAGGCGTTCTACGGCGAGTCGATCTCGAACCCCAAGAACGACATCCTCGATATCCCGGGGATCTCGGCAGTGGCCCACGAGAACGGCATCCCGCTGATCGTGGACAACACCGTGGCGACGCCGTACCTGCTGCAGCCGTTGAAGCACGGTGCCGACATCGTGGTGCACTCGGCGACGAAGTACCTCGGCGGACACGGAACAGCCATCGCGGGCGTCATCGTCGACGGTGGCACCTTCGATTGGACGCAGGGCCGTCATCCCAACTTCACCACCGCGGATCCGAGCTACCACGGCGTCGTGTTCGCCGATCTGGGCGCGCCCGCGTTCGCATTGAAGGCACGCGTCCAACTGCTGCGTGACATCGGTGCTGCAGTCTCGCCGTTCAACGCCTTCCTCATCAGTCAGGGTCTGGAGACGTTGAGCCTTCGGATCGAGCGGCATGTGGCGAATGCGCAGAAGGTCGCTGCCTTCCTCGCCGGTCGCGACGACGTCGTCTCGATCAACTACGCCGGACTCGAATCGTCGCCGTGGTACCAGCGTGGGCAGGAATTGTTGCCGAAGGGGCAGGGCGCGATCATCGCGTTCGAGCTGAAGGGCGGTGTGGACGCGGGCAAGAAGTTCGTCAACGCTCTCACTCTGCACAGCCACGTCGCTAACATCGGAGACGTGCGCTCACTCGTCATCCACCCGGCATCCACCACGCATTCCCAGCTGACTCCAGAGGAGCAGCTGGCATCGGGCGTCACTCCCGGCCTGGTCCGTCTCGCCGTGGGCATCGAGGGGATCGACGACATCATCGCCGATCTCGAGGTCGGATTCAGCGCGGCGGCATCTTGAGCAACAGCTGCGACACAGGCGTTCGTCCGGAGGCGGTTCTTCCGTCTCCGGACGGGCGGTTGGGCACCATCGACATCGGTGGTCTCGATCTCGAGAACGGCGAGCGAATCCCCCAGGTGACCGTCGCGGTGCAGCGGTGGGGTGAACTCGCCACCGACCGCAGCAACGTCGTGCTCGTCGAACACGCCCTCACCGGGGACTCGCACGTGTCCGGTCCGCCGGACGCAGATCACGCCCTGCCCGGGTGGTGGAACGGAATGGTCGGTCCCGGCTGCCCCATCGACACCGACGAGTGGTGCGTCGTGGCGACGAACGTGCTCGGCGGGTGCGGCGGGACCACGGGCCCGAGCAGCGTCTCGCCCGACGGCACGCCCTACGGGTCTCGCTTCCCGGACATCTCCATCCGCGATCAGGTCGCTGCCGAGGCGGCCGTGGCCGACGTCCTCGGAATCGAGCGGTTCGCAGCCGTCGTCGGCGGCTCGATGGGCGGGATGCGCACCCTCGAGTGGATCGTGGGCCATCCCGACCGAGTGGCGGCGGCGTTGGTCCTCGCGGTCGGTGCCAGGGCGACTGCCGACCAGATCGGCACCCAGACAACACAGATCGCCGCGATCAAGGCCGATCCAGGATGGCTCGGCGGCAACTATCACGACACCGGCACCTCACCGTCGGCTGGACTCGGCATCGCGCGGCGCATCGCGCACCTGACGTACCGGACCGAGAGCGAACTCGACATCAGGTTCGGAAACTCACCGCAGAACGACGAAGACCCGTGGGCCGGTGGCAGGTACTCCGCGCAGAGCTACCTCGAGCATCAGGCTGCCAAGCTCGTCAACCGGTTCGACGCGGCGACGTACGTCCTGCTCAGCGAAGCGATGAACCGACACGACGTAGGCCGTGGCCGTGGCGGAGTGGCCGACGCACTTGCGTCCACATCTGTCCCGACCATCGTCGGCGGAGTCGACTCCGACCGCTTGTATCCGCTTCGACTGCAGAAGGAGATCGCTCGCGAACTCCCCCAGTGCCGCGGACTCGAAGTGATCCAGTCGCGTGACGGACACGACGGCTTCCTCACCGAGGCCGATTCGGTGGCCAAGCTGCTCGCCGAGACGATGGAGCTGGCCCGCCTCGGTCGGCGCTGACACCGCACTCGTTCACCGGGTGCTTGCGCCGAGGTCAGTCGGTTCCCAGCGGATCGATCGACAGCGACAGAAAGACAATGGCTCCGCCGACGCCACCCAGCGCCAGCACATCGAACACGCGACTGCGCACTTGCAGTGTGCCGACACGTGTTTCGGGCAGACACAGCCGCAGGACGGCCGCCAGCAGCGCTGCGCATCCGAAGATGAACGCGCCGCGCCGCCAGCGATCGGCCAGCACCAGGATCAGCGCGGCGAGAACGACGACCGAGACTGCGACGATCGGTAGGTTGCGCGCGACTGCCGCACGAAATCCCGGATCGGGCTCGCTTCGCTCGTGCTCTGCATCGTTCACGTCGGTCCGCTCAGCTCTCGGCGGCGACGCGTTCGGCGCGCTCGACGACATTGGTGAGCAGAAAGGCCCGCGTCAGCGGACCGACACCGCCGGGGTTCGGCGAGAGGAAACCTGCCACCTCCGCGACACCGTCGGCGACATCACCGCGCAATCCGTCCTCGGTGCGGGTCACCCCGACATCGAGCACAGCAGCACCAGGCTTGACCATGTCCGCAGTGATCAATCCGGGCACTCCGGCAGCGGCGATGACGATGTCCGCACGTGAGACCTCGGCGGCCAGATCACGAGTTCCGGTGTGGCACAAAGTAACTGTCGAGTTCTCCGAACGCCTCGTGAGCAGCAGGCCGATGGGTCGCCCGACCGTCACGCCGCGGCCGATGACCACCGCGTGCGCGCCGTCGAGAGCAACGTCGTAGCGGCGCAGCAGGTGCACGATCCCGCGAGGTGTACACGGCAGTGCGGCGTCCTTGCCCAGCACCAGACGGCCGAGGTTGATCGGGTGCAGACCGTCGGCGTCCTTGTCCGGATCGATTCGCTCGAGCGCAGCGTTCTCGTCGAGATGCTTCGGCAACGGCAATTGGACGATGTAGCCGGTGCATTCGGGGTTGGCATTGAGTTCGTCGATCACGGCCTCGAGATCTGCCTGGGTGATGTCCGCGGGTAGGTCGCGACGAATCGACGTGATGCCTACCTTGGCGCAGTCGTTGTGCTTACCCCGGACGTACGCAGCCGAACCCGGATCGTCGCCCACCAACACGGTCGCCAGACCTGGGGTGATGCCCTTCTCACGCAGCGTTGCCACGCGGGCGGTGAGATCGACGAATATCTCGTCACGGGTCGCTTTGCCATCGAGAATCGTTGCAGTCACCCGGTCATTGTTCCAGGTTCTGCGTCAGCAGCGGCGCACCGGTCCGATCACCGCCGTCAGCCCTCGACTACCAGCCCGTGCGCTCCTGCATATGCGACAGCCTGCATCAGCTCGATCTTCGCGTTGCGCACGCTCGCGCTGACCCACAGCGATGCGTCGGCGACGGCTCCGCGCAGATCTGCCTCGTCGAACTTCGCGTCGACGGTGCGGGCACCGGTGAAATCGACCGATCGCACCGTGGCCTTGCGGAAGTCTGCGGATACCAGGTTGGCCTCCCGCATTCGGCACCCCGTCAGATCGAGACCGCGAAGGTCGGCCCTGCCCAATGACGCGAGGGTGAAGTCGACCTCGTCGTACGTCGCGGGACGCATGCGACTGTCGACGAACATCGATCCCATCAGAGTCGCATGGCGAAAAGTGCTGTGCTGCAGATTGGTACGAGTGAAAGTGCACGATCGAAATGCGGAGTTCGCGTGAATCGATTCGGTGAGGTCCGTGCCGGTGAAGTCGCATTCGGTGAACACCACCGAGTCGGTTCGGACGCCGCTCATGTCCGCATCGCGAAAGGTGCACCGAACGAACTGCCTACCGGTCCACTCCTGCCCGTCCAGTCGCGTGTCGGAAAAGTCCTCACCGATCGTCTGTTCGTCGTCCACCTGCCCCATACTTCCCGGGCTCGAGATGGCAGAGTGAACCGGGTGTTTCGACTCATGTTCTTCGAGCCCCGCATCCCACAGAACACCGGCAACGCGATTCGCCTGGTCGCCGGCACCGGCTGCGAACTGCACCTGGTGGGTCCGCTCGGCTTCGACATGTCCGAGGCGAAGCTCAAGCGGGCAGGCTTGGACTACCACGACCTGGCGTCGGTGACGGTGCACGATGACCTGCCCACGGCGTGGGCCGCGCTGGCACCGACTCGCGTGTTCGCCTACACCGCACACGCGGCCCGGTCCTACGCCGACGTCGCATACGAACCCGGTGACGTCCTCCTGTTCGGACCGGAACCCACCGGATTGCCCGACGACGTTCTGGACGACCCGCACGTGACCGATCGACTGCGAATCCCGATGATTCCCGGCCGCCGATCGTTGAACCTGGCGAACGCGGCAGCAGTGACGATGTACGAGGCATGGCGCCAGCACGGATACGAAGGCAGCGTCTGACGGGTTAGCGTTCGAGCGCGTTCGAAGCCCTGACTGTCGGGGCGCGCACTGACCGAAGGTGCGTTGGCGGCGGGCGAAACTCTTGTCGCGTCGGATCGTGAGGTCAGGTCTTCGACCATCGACGCAGACGGCCAGCATCTTCGGCCTCGGAGGTGAAACTGATTGTGAGCGTCGACAAATCGATCCGGTACGCGAGGTAGTTCTTCTGTGACACCGAACTGTCACGCTCGCCCTGTCGGCTCGACTGCGCCGATTCCACCTCGATGAGTTCGGCAGTATTCGACGCGGCCGCGGTCGGATCGTCGGCAACCAACGAGAGCCGTCCGGTAACGATTTCCTTGCATTCGATCGGTGCCGGGGCCCGCTGCCGCGCGGAGCCGCCTGCCACCTCGTACGCGAGCGCCGGCCCTGCCAGAGAAGCCGAACAGTCAAGTGGTGGAGGCATATTCGATGGATCGGAAGCGGAGCACAACAGCGACACGAACGCGCATCCGGGTACCACGACCGCTGCAGTCAGGGTGCGGAGAACCGGACTTCTACGACGATTCATCCCCGGACGCCAGCGGCACCGTTACACAAACCTCACCAGCTTGCTGCCATGGACTCGCGGGGCGGGGTACCGTGTGCCGCACCGGCCCGTTTCGCTCGTGAAGGAGCTTTCTTTTGTTCTCTGTTTCCCTCCCCCGTCTCTCGTCCTCCAACTCCTCCTCCGCGCGCACGTCCAGTCGGTTCGGTAGTCGAATTGCCCGCACCGCAGCAATATTCGCCATGGGCTCGGGATTGACGGTTGCAGCCCTGTCGGGCACGGCCACTGCGTCGGCGGCCCCCGTCAACTGTGTGTCTCCGCCCTCGGCCAACGACATCCAGGTCGACGACACCGCGAGCTGCGGAGCAACCTCGAACGGAACCGGACGGGCCACCGCAGGTGCTGCCGACAGCGGCACCGCAGTCAGCGTCAACGACGGCCCGGGCTCGACGACCACCTACGCCAACGGATACGGCGTCGCCCTCGGAGCGAGCAAGAATGCAGGGACGGCGTACGCACTGGCACTCGGCGGCGGAATCGCTCACTCGTGGGCAGACGCCGGACAGACAACACTCGCAGTCGCCGGATGGGGATCCGGCGCTACCTCCGAGGCTCAGGGCGTCGATTGCGTCGGCCCCCTGTCACTGGCACTGAACCTCACCAGCGGCCAGTTCTGCGTCCTCGGTAGCTGATCGCCCGGTTGCAGGCACAAATCCGGTCTACGGAGCCGATTACCCCGACACGAACTCGTCGAGGTAATCGGCTCCTCCTACATACACGGTGTGACCGGACCTCCTGAACCGCTCCGCACATCCCTCTGGGAGCCGCGGAGCGGTCCGCTGGGTTGCTCGCGGAACGCCGACTGCATGATCACCGCCTCTGACCAGCAAGCCAGCTGTCCCGAACCGCCTTTCCGTTCTTGTCGGTGGGTCGCGATAGTCTTCTTTCAGTTCGAACGCACGTTCTAAAATGCTGCTCACCGGGGGGTGAAAAAATGGGGGCTGTACCGACCGTGTCGCTGGAGGCGTTGACCGCTGCCGCGCGCGAGGAGAATCGACAGGCGGCCCGCAAGATCACCGCCTGCTACCGCGTGCACTGCGACTGGATCACCCGCGACACCGAACACAAGCATTACAGCCGATACGGACGCACCGAAATGTCCGTGGCGTTGGGCTGCTCGGCGACCGTCGCCGAAGCGTACGTCTCCGTCGGCGTCGCCCTGCACACCCGAATGCCGCTGCTACGGGCAGCGTTCGAAACCGGCGATATCGACCTCCCCCGCGTGCGGACGGTATGCCGGATCCTCGACAACCTCTCCGACGACATCGTCACCCGCGTCGAAGCCGAGGTCGTCGAGGCGGCGCGGAGATCGTCCCCGGGCCCGCTCGAACAGGCGATCTGGAACATCCTGCTGCGCGTCGCACCCGAGGAAGCCGCCGCGTTGCGGGAGTTCGCGAAGAAATTCCGCACCGTCACCTACAGTCCCGCCGGCGAACTCGCCCGCATCCGAGCCGAGTTGACAGCACCCGAAGCCGCCGCCGCATGGCAACTCCTCGAAGAAATGGCCGATACCCTCTGCCCGAAAGATCCGCGCGGGAAGAAAGAACGCCTGTGCGATGCATTCATGGCCCGGATGCACGGCGAACCCCGACTGGCATGCCTGTGCCAACGCACCGATTGCCCGAAGAAAGACACAGCGTTGCCGGATCGACGGGTGCCGCTCACGATGATCACCGTCGACATCGCCACCCTCATCGGACTACTCGCCAACCCCGCCTACCTCGCCGGGCACGGATCCATCGACCCCGACCTCGCGCGAGAGTTGGCACGCAACAGTCACTGGCAGATCCTGCTCACCGAAGCAGTGACCCTCGCAGAGAAACTCGGACTCGCTGTGCAGAACCCAGAGACCGGGGAATGGGAACGAACACCGAAAAACCCCACGCCGAAAACAGAAGAAGATACGGATCCGCCGACGAACACCGACCCGGCAGCATCAACGGCAGCGGCATCGGCATCAGCAGCGAGCACCGGCTCGGCAGCACGCAGGACCGAGACTCGCACAGACACAACATCGGCAACGGACTCCGAGACCGGATGCGGCACTTCCACCGATACCGATGCGACCACTGCACCGGAAACGGAACCGGCGAACAAATCCGCTGCAAGCACTGCCCCCGACACCGAATCAACCACCGCACCATCACCCACCCCAGCTTCTTCGCCGACCAGCGCGACGGCAACGACCACCTCGCCCTCGCCGACAAGCGTGACGGCAACGGCCACTGCGCCAGCACCGGCGACAGCAGCGGACTCGGCCTCCGGCCTGGGAACAAATCCCGGCCGTGGCTCCGATGCAGCACAAGCACCTGCACCGATTACGGAGCCAGCACCCAGCGTTGCGTCCGATACACGTTCAGCTGCAACACAACACGAACGGTCCGATACCGCCACGGCGGCACCGACGGATGAAACTTCACCAGCAATGGAGGACGGACCATCGAGTCCGAGCGCTGACACATCCCCACCCACAGCTGACAGCCGCGACAACCAGCGACGCCCGCAATCGCTGACCTCCGCTGCAGCCCTGTTCTGCACCCACACACCCCTCGGCCGGGGCACACGGCACAGCTCTGCCCTCGACCTGGACGACATCAGACATCCCGCCCGCAACATCACAGCACTCGACCTACGCTCGGCGATCCGGATGGACAACCGAACCATCAACACACCCTCAGGCCTCTACCTCGGCAACGCCACCCTTGCCGCCGCGCTCGAAGCCGCGATCGCCGCCGACCCCACCCTCGGAAAATTAGTACCCCGCGACCCACTCACCGACCGAGACCTGATCTACCGACCCGACGCCCTCACCACCGCCGCCGTCCGACTCCGCGACAAACACTGCCGATTCCCCGGCTGCCACCGACCCGCCGCACGCTGCCAACTCGACCACATCGTGGCCTTCGACCACGCCAACCCTCGCGGCGGCGGCTGGACCACCGTCAACAACCTC
>NZ_NOZJ01000007.1:0-84155 GCF_002259095.1 Rhodococcus sp. 05-2254-2
ACTCGACAGGGTGTGGGAGAGTAGGACACCGCCGAACACAACATCCCAGAATGGCCCCCGACCACGGTCGAGGGCCATTCTGCATTTCGAAACCACCCATCACCCACACCACACGCACACCTCACGAACGCGCGCACACCTCACGAACGCGCGCACACCTCACGAACGCGCGCGCACCCGACGACGAACGCGCACCCGCCACGAGTGCGGCCTGCCTGAACTAGTCAGCCGGCAGACGACGCGACCGCGGACGCTCTTACGAACGCGCGCGCCTTTGCGACGAGCGGGGTCTGTGTCTGAACTGGAGTGCGGGCAGACGACGCGACCGGCGACCACGAATCCGCACGCATCCGCTACGGTCCGGGCCTGGACCCGGTTGCCGACAGACGACGCGACCGCGGACGCTCATAGGAGCGCAGACGCGCGCGCGTTCGCTATCCGCGCGCACAATCGCGCCCCGACCAGACACCAAATCCCGCGCACCTGACGAACGCGCGCGCACAATCGCGCCCCGACCAGACACCAAATCCCGCGCACCTGACGAACGCGCGCGCACTTGCGGCGAGCGGGGGCGGGGCAGTCGGGGTCTGTGTCTGAACTGGGGTGCGGATAGACGACGCGACAGCGGACTGTGTACTCCGGCGCAGACGCGAGCGCGTTCGCTATCCGCGCGCAGAATCGCGCCCCGACCAGTCACCATTTCCCGCGCACCTGACGAACGCGCGCGCGTCTGCGGAGAGCGAGGCCAGAACCCAGGTGCCGGCGCGCGGTTGCGGGCTCACAATCACCATCTCGACTCAGCGAACGTCAGAAACGAGTAGTTCCGGGCAGCGTCCAGGGTGTCGGTTCGATGTGTCGTCACTGTCGGGGTCTCACGGCATCGCAGAGAGGGCAGAGTCGACGCGAATCACCAGCTGCACCAGGAGGATTGGTGGACAACAACTCCTTCGTTGTCACTCGCTGAATTTAATCGGTGGAGTTCGTCTCTGCAGCCGTGCATGATCGTGGCACAGGCACATCGCAGAGACCGTGGAGGTGGACAATGGCAGCAGACGCGAATTCCGTGCGCCGTCGATTCGTCTACACGCGGATTGCCATGGTCGCCGATCATGCTCTCTGAGTGAGCCTTCGGCACAATCGGCCGGTTCCTGCCGACGATATGCAGCAATCGATCCAATACTTCGCCGCACAGCAATGCTCTGTGCTCGGCGTCCACTCTTGTTGTAGGAGAACAGATGTACCACTACGAACAAATCCTGAACGAACATCGACAACGCGTCGCGCGGGGTGCGCAGAACTACGAACGTCGTCGGGTCGCGGCGGAGAGAGCTGCCGAAGCAACTGTTGCAGAAGAGATTTCATGTGACGGTGAGGCTGCGGAGGACATGGCCTCGAAGGACTGCGAATCGGAATCCGAGATCAGCTTCGAGGTGATGTCGTCCCGTCGCTGACGGTCAGAGGACGGTCAGATGTGAATAGCGATCGCCCGCGGCTGCGATGAAGTCGCGAACGAACCAGCACGCGGGGACAACGCGCAGACCCTGCGTGCTGGTGTCGTCGAGCGCGTATTCGGTGAGGGCGGCGGCAAGTCCTCGGCCGCGAAACTGCGGAAGCGTCACGGTGTGATGAAACGTTCGCGATCCGTCCGATTCGAGGTACTCCGAGTAGCCTGCCAGCTCGGAATCGACATGGATCTCGAACCTGTGGTCAACAGTGTCGTGGGTGATCTTGACCGGCATGGTGGTACCTCCTGGCCGAGTTTCGGTGTCACCACGGTAACCGGCACTCCTCCGGTGGGGCGTTCTGCGGTTACTCGAGCAGGCATCGACGCAGTAGGGTGAGGGAAACCGAGTCGTGCCAGCGCCACCCGTCGCAACACCGCTCTTCATAAGTACGGGTCGCTCTCGAGGCTGAAGGTGGCAATCCGTGGAAGACACATCCGACCGGGGAATCAAGGCATTCATTCGAACCGTCGCTCAGCGCGGTGGACGTGCGGAGCGGCTGACAACGTCGCGTCGAAATCCCGTGCAGGTCTGGTCGATGGACGGCACGTCGTCGTGCATAGTTCGAGTTCGATCGAAGGTGACGGGTGATTGGAAGGCCCGCAGGCAGGACGAATCGCTCGAGAGTGACGACACCGGATCCTCGTACTGGGTGTTCGTCGATCTCGCGAACGAAGAGCCGCGTTTCTACATGGTGTCGTCGGAAGAGATGGCCACCGACATTCGCGGAGAGGTCGACCTCTGGGTCCAGGATTCGCCACTGCGCACCAGGACCGGGCACCACGCAATCGCGGTGGACCGAGTGCTGCACGGCAGCGAGCGTTGGGACCTGCTTGGTCTGAGCTCGACGCTGGACACGACGATCGATGTCGGCCCCGAACAGACGTGGGTACGTACTCCCCGGGTGAAAGCACCCCGTAAGTCGGCCAAGGCGGCCTTGGAAGAAGAAGTGATCGACAACCGAGTACGCGTGGTCGCCGATTGCGAGGGCTATCGGCTGAGCGGACGCTACGATCCCGAAACGCAGCGACTCGAGATCACCGCAGGACCGATGGAAGGCCGACGGTTCGACAATCCTTCCGTCGCTGCCAGTGCGGTGGCAACGCATATCAGTGGTGATGTCGAAGAGCGTGACGGTTGGGAGTTCTGGCAACTGGACACTCCGGATCGTGCTCCGCTGGGATCGTTTCAGTAGAGAACCACAGCCCGGGACTGTGTAGTTGTGACTCCTCATCAAATCGCCTTTTCCGGTCAAAACCGGAGAAAGGTCCGATTAATCTGGCCCTGGTAGGACGAGCTCCCTGTTTTAGCCCCTGGGTCGAATCGATGTTCGAGAGTTCGTCCGATCATCGAAATTCGGGTACCAGCGAGCTCAACGGTCGACAGTGCGAGGGGTGCTGTCGACCGTGGGGAGAGGTCTTCACCATGGAACATTCCTTCCGGACGGGCTCCGCCCATGCGTCCCGCTTCCTGTTCCTCATCGCCCAGTTCGTCGATCGCAGGATCCCAGCCGAGTTCTTCTCGGCTCAGTTCCGCGAGCTGCAGAACACCCAATCCACGTATCTCGATGCCGACGTCTCTTCGGTCATCGGAATGCTGTCGGTCGACGTCGGCGCTTACCTTGGAGACGTCGAGGTCCGAGGGGTGGACTACATAGACTCCGAACAGCTCTGGCTGGCCGCCGGACAGGCGTTCCGTGATCTCATGACGGTCCAGTCCGAGCACTTCGAGCGCGAGGCCGGGTGACGGCAACCGTCATCGTCACCGGAATCGATCACGATGCCGCAGAAGGTCTTCGAGCCGAAATCGCCTGTGGGTGCCGCGCATTTCGATCGGTAGATCGCCCGCATCGGCCAACCGTCTGACATAGGTGTCCGAAACACCGAGCACCTCGGCAGCGTGCGAGGTGGTCAGCAACTCGTCCACGGTACCGACGGCCACCGCCCGGCCGGTCGCGAGCTGGGTGAGAAGTTCCAACACCGCGCTGCGTGTCGCGTCGTCGAGTCGGACCTCCGAACCGCCGATTCTGATGTCGACGTCTGACCCGGTGCGCTCGTGAACGACCGCCGCCAGCGAGGTGGCCGATCGCGAGTCGAGGGCAGGCATGACGAATCGGAAGTCCATTCGTCCAGGATAGGAGCGAGCGAACGCGGCGGTACGCATAGGCTCGAAGCACCCAGCATGTGAGGAGCGTTCAGTGCCGCAGTTGTTGCACCTCGATTCGTCCGCCGACCCGGTCCGCTCGACCAGCCGGCGGGTCACGGCCCGCTTCTCTGACGCCTGGCATGGGATCGGCACGGACCACTCGGTGATCCATCGAGACCTGCACACGAGTCCGCTGCCGCATCTGCCCACCTCCGCGCTGCATTGGGCACCTCATCTGCGAACCGCAGACGAAACCGTCGAGCCATCTGCCGAGGCGCTGCAGGTCGAACTGATCGAGGAATTGATCTCTGCGGACGCGGTGCTGATCGGTGCGCCGATGTACAACTGGTCGATCCCATCGACCCTGAAGGCATGGATCGACTACATACACGTTCCGGGCCTCACCGTGCCGTTCGACAGTGACACCGCACCCCTCGTCGGCAAGCCCGTCGTCGTGGTGACCAGTCGGGGAAACGACTACACCCCCGGTACGGACAACGCGTCCGCCGATCACACCACTGCACAACTGCGTCAGGTGCTCGGAGTTGCGCTGGGAATGGAGGTTCACTTCGTTCCGGTCGACTTGACGCTCGCCGAGCGGGTGCCGGCACTCGCGCCGCAGATTCCCAAGGCGCAAGCCAATCTCGAGGCGGCGTTCTCCGCCGTCGACGATCTCGCGGTGCGATTGGGTGGGACAACTGCCAGGTGAGGGCCCAGTAGCCTGGCGAAGTCCGCTCGAACGGCCAGGCAACGACACCACCCGAGGTCGGCGTCGTGATGTCGGTCAGAGCGTCGACGCGCTGAGCAGAACGTCCATCAGCTGCTTCTCGACCGCTGCGAACTGCGGCGTCGTGACGATCTCGAGCCCGCGTGGGCGGGGTAGCGTCACCTCGACCTGGCGTCGAACGTGGGCGGGTCTGGGGGAGAGGACGACCACGCGATCGGAGAGGTAGACCGCTTCACGGATGTCGTGCGTGATCATCAGTACCGTCCATCGAAACTCCGACCAGACCTGCTGCAACCAGGCCTGCATGTCGCTTCGCGTCAACGAGTCCAGCGCCCCGAAGGGCTCGTCGAGCAGCAGTACCGATCGACCCTGAACCACCGTGCGCAACAGCGCTGCTCGCTGGCGCATACCGCCGGAGAGCTCGAACGGCCTGGCCGACTCGTACCCGTCCAGGCCGAAGACCGGAAACAGCTCGCGTGCCCGCGCACGCCCCTCCTTCTTGGCGACGCCCTGCACTTCGAGACCGAGGGTGGTGTTGTCCAACACCGAACGCCACGGAAACAGCAGATCCTTCTGCGGCATGTAGGCGCACGGCGGTACGCGAACCGTGCCGGAATCGGGTCGGTCGAGCCCGGCGAGCATGTTGAACACAGTGCTCTTGCCCGAGCCACTGGGACCGATGATCGATACGAACTCACCAGGCTGCACCCCGAACGAAATGCCGTCGAGCACTGGCTTTTCGCCGAACGACTTGGTGAGATCGCGAACATCGATGAAGGTGTCGGGTTCAGACATGAAGACCCACCGAACCGTGGCGCGCCCAAGGTGCGACGAACCGCTCCACCACAAAGGTGGAGACGAACAGGACCACACTGATCACGGCCGTCACGGCAACCGCGGCGAGAACCAGATCGGTACGAAACGAGTTCTTCTGTTGACTCATGTAGATGCCGAGCCCTCCACTGGCTCCGGCATATTCGGCAAAGATCGCGCCGACCACAGCGTAGGTGATTCCGATGCGAAGAGAGGTGAAGAACCGCGGAAGCGCCGACGGAAGCCGCACGTATCGAAACTGTTGCCAGCGCGATGCTCCCATGCTGGCCAGCAGCGATCGCGCGTCTCGATCGGCCGCCGCGAAACCCTCGATGAGCCCGATGGCCATCGGGAAGAACGTGGCCAGTGCGATCACCAGGATCTTCGGAAGCAGCCCGAAGCCGAACCAGATGATCAGCAGCGGCGCGATCGCGATGATCGGGAGCGTCTGCGATACGACGAAGAGGGGAACGAACGCGCGCCGCAGCCACGGCGAGAAATCCACCGCGATGGCCAGCAACCACGCCAGGGCGAGGGAGACCGCGAAGCCGACGAGGGTCACCTGCAGGGTCGCCGCTGCGTTCTCGGCGATCGCGTCGCGCTGCGCCCAACCCTGGACCACCACGCGGCCGGGGGACGGCAACACCTGCGGTCGGATGCCGCTGATCTCGACATAGATCTGCCAGGCGGCGATGAGTAGGACGACGACGGTCAGCGCGGGCCACGCCCACCGCAGCGAGGCTCGGATACCGCTGAACGAGTAGGAACCCCGGTCAGCGGCTACCGACTCATCGATCGCCGAGGTAGTCATTGGTGAAGTAGGTCGACCAGTCCGGCTCCGCAGTCAGAGGTGCGCCGTTCTGATCGGCCAGCACATCGCTGTCGTAGAGGAATTTCGAGTACGCGGCCCACTTGTCGAGGCTCTGTCGTCCTACCTCGCCGTTGGAGTCCTTCATGTACTTCGCGGCGAGCATCTCCTGGCTCTCGAAGACGAGCGATTCGTCGGTGAAGGTTCCCGGGTTGGCGTCGATCAGATCCTGTGCTGCCTTGTCCGGATCGTCGGCAGCGAGCTGGTAGCCGCGCTGCAGTGCCTGCACGAACTTTCTCGCCTCGTTCGGGTGGGCGTCGAGCCACGGTTCGTTGCCGCTGATCGTGATGGCGTAGGCGTCGGGAAATCCGTAGTCGGTGTAGTCGAAGTACTTCATCGGAGTTCCGCTGTGCTCGGCCTCGATGCCTTCCCACGCGAAGTAGGAGACGGTGAAGTCCGCGGTACCGGAGTAGACCGCCTCGTACGCCGAAGTACCCAGTACCACGGTCTCGTATTCGCCTGTGCCGCCGTCGTTCTTGATGACCTGTTGCAGGCCGGCCTGCTCGCCGGACTCACCGAAGCCGGCATAGACCTTGCCGTCGAGTGCTTTCGGGCTCGGGATGTCGTCTCTGTCTGCACGAACTCCGATACCGGTCGCCCAGTGTTGGAGCGGCGCGAGGACCGAGACGGTCTGCGCGCCTGCGGAGGTGGCGAAGACGCCCGAACTCTGTGTGCTGATTCCGAACTCGGCGTTTCCGGCATCGACGAGAGTATCTGCCGCGGTGTTGTTGTACGGGAGGATCTCCACGTCCAGGCCTGCGTCTGCGAAATAACCCTCCTGCAGGGCTACGTACAGGCCGGTGTGGTTGGTGTTCGGCGTCCAGTCGAGGGCGAACCGAATGGTGTTCGAGTCCGTCGAGTCCGAGCAGCCCGCAAGTCCGGTCGTGGCAACGACGGCCGCCGCCAATGCGGCGAGAATCCGAGTGGCTCTCATGCGTACACCGCACTCTCGGCCAGGGGCCATGGGGTGGGATGTAACGCGCTGTCCCAGAACATCAATTCGTATCTCGATGCCACGAAGAAGGCGTCGATCATCTGTTCGCGCTGCGTCGGCGTCGCGGCCGCTGCGGCGTCATCGACGAATGTTCTGGCGGCGTCGACCAAGGCATGAAATTCCGGCGCGTCGTACGCGGCCACCCACTGCGCGTACGGATGCTCGGGATCTCGATCGAGAACCGCCTTCGCTGCCCTGGCGAGTGAGCGGCCGACGTCGGCGTAGATCCAGAAGCACGGCAGAACAGCTGCTGCCGCAACAGGATACGGTTCGGTCGCCGCCGTCGCGGTCAGGTAGGACGTGTAGCCCAGGCATGCAGGTGAAGGCTCGGGCGTCCGGGTCGACGGGGGCAGCGCTCCACCGGTCAGCATCGCTTCGTGCGATGCGGCTTCGTCCATCGCACTCGCGGCGGCGCTCGCCCAGAACGCGCCGACGACCGGGTTCGGTGCATGCGCTGCCAGCAGTGACAGCGATTTGACGTATCCGCCCAGATAGAGCGAGTCCTGTTCGAGATACCGACGGAACGCGTCGAGCGGAAGCGTCCCCGCCCCGAGGAGCCGAAGAAATTCGAGGTCGTCGATCGCACGTCGAATGTTCTCGGACGCATCCCACAGTCGATCGGTGAAGCGGACCGGGTCCGCAGATACAACAGGCGTCATCGCCTTGACATCCCTTCGTCAGCATTACCTGCATCAGGTTCGGCGGGTTTGATCTCAGCATCCGCATCGGCGGACACACCCCGTGTCAGAACGACAGTGACAGTAACACCGGTCACTCGATGGCGCTGCTGTTGCCCCTGTATCTGCGGTCCGGCATCACCCCAGCATGTCTTCGAGCTCCATACCCTTGGTCTCCCGGATCTTGGCCTTGACGAAGAAGAACGAGAGCGCGGCGAACAATGCGAATCCTGCGTAGATCACCCACAGGCCCACAGACGACGTCAGCGGCGGGAAGGCAAGCGTGACAGCGAAGTTGGCCATCCAGTTGGCTGCGGTACCGATGCCGAGCGCCATGGCGCGCATGCGGTTGGGGAACATCTCACCGAGCATGACCCACATGATCGGACCCCAGGTCGAGGCGAAGAAGATGACGAACAGATTGGCCCCGACCAAGGCGATCGCACCCCACGGAGCGGGCAAGGTGACGTCGTCGCCGCTGCCGGTTGCTTGCGAGAACGCCACCGACGCCATCACCAGTCCGGCGAACATGCCGATCGAGCCACCCATCAGCAGCTTGCGCCTACCGATACGGTCGACGAACAGGATCGCCACGAATGTCATGACCACGTTGATCACCGCGGTGATGACGGAGGTGGTGAACGACTGATCCTCGGTGAATCCGACAGAACGCCACAGCGTCGTCGAGTAGTAGAAGATCGCGTTGATGCCGACCAGCTGCTGCAGCACAGCCATGGTGATGCCCACCCAGACGATGGGTTGCAGGCCGAACTTCGGACCGCGAATGTCGGCGAACGACGAACGCGACTCCTTGCGCAGCGTCAGCCTGATCTCGTGGATGCGCTCGTCCGGGTGCAGTTCCCCGGTGATCTCGGCGAGGACTCGGGCTGCTTCCTCGTCGAGATGCTGACCGACGAGGTAGCGCGGAGACTCCGGGATGAGGGTGGCAAGCAACCCGTACACGAGAGCGGGAACCACGCCGACCAGGAACATCCAGCGCCATGCCTCGATGCCGAACCACAGGTCGTTGGACGCGCCGTCGGCTGCGCCTGCGAGAAGAGCGTCGGACAGTAGAGCGGCGAAAATGCCGATGGTGATGGCCAATTGCTGGAGCGAGGCCAAGGATCCGCGCCATTTGGCCGGAGCGATCTCGGCGATGTAGGCCGGGGCGATCACCGAGGCGATGCCGATTCCGAGGCCACCGAGTACGCGCCAGAGCATGAGGTCGGGGACGCTGAAGGCCAATCCCGAACCGATCGAGGAAATGACGAACAGGGCCGAGCCCAGCAGCATGACTTTCTTGCGTCCCCAACGGTCTGCGAGGCTGCCGGCAAACCAGGCACCCACTGCGCACCCGATGAGCGCGATCGCGACCACGAAGCCTGTGGTGAACGAACCGAGGAGGAAGTGATCTTCGATCGAGTCGACAGCGCCGTTGATGACCGAGCTGTCGAAGCCGAACAGGAATCCGCCCACAGCAGCGGCGATGCTGACGCCGATGACCTTCGCTGTGTGGCGGTCCGAGGTCTGATTCATGAGTGATGCACCTTCCGGCCGCGCGCACAGGCGTCGGCCGCTGGGGAGACCGTACGGCAGGGATTGTCGTACCGTCCCCGGACATTACGCCTGGTTGTTTGCCGCGCGAACGAGACCGTCAACGAAGGTCGAAATCGTCGTCCGAGACGGTGAAACCGTGGCCGACCTGATCGGTGCACGTGACCCCGGTCTGCTCGTCGACGCTGCACTGGAGGCCGTTGGTGGAGCCACTTCCGGGGATTGTGAGCACTTCGCCGTACGGCAAGGCCGCCGCAGTGCCGTCGAAACGGTGGAACTTGGGATCACCCAAGCTCTCGAACTTCGCCGCAGACCCGGCAATCAGCTGCACAGCGTTGGGTTTCACCGCCGTTCCCGACGCCCCGCTGCCGGGAACCTCGGGTGCCGAATCAGGCAGTGACCCGTGGCATCCGGCGATCGAGGACTCGAGGACGGCGATACCGCACTCGAATTTCCCGCTCGGGCTCGTGAAGTAGTACCAGCCGGGTGCTTTACCGGCGTAATCCTGCGGTTCTGCCTGGGCTGCAGCAGGACTCGTCGGTGCCGCCGTGGTGGACGTCGGCGTGGTCGTCGTTGGGGTGGACGGTGATGCCGGCGCGGCGGAGGTGACGGAGGGAGCCGTGGTGATCGGGGTGGGGCGGTCGGTGATCACGGTCGCCATCGGACCGTTGCCTTCCCCGCTCGAGCCGCAGCCTCCGAGCAGGCACGCCCCGACGATTGCCACTGCGGCACATCCGATTGTCTTCATCGTCGGTTCCTTCGCTCGCGGGCGTCGACGCTGTGCGTATCGTCGCCGAGGGGATGGTTGATGTTGGTACGTTGGGCAACGACCGAAGGGGAGGTTCCATGGACACCGCGTCTGACTCCGCTGCGTCCGATTCCACCGTGCTCGTGAGCACGCCCTACGGCGACGTTCTCGGCTATCCGGTCGCTGCCGATGCGTCGCCGATCGTGGCCTGGAGGGGTATTCCCTACGCGACGCCTCCGGTGGGCAAGCTCCGGTTCCGTGCGCCGCGTCCGTTGCAACCCTGGTCGGGGGTGCTCGACGGCCTCGAGTTCGGTGCGATGGCTCCGCAGGGTCGCGACAGTCCGGTGCCGATCGATCCGTCGCTGTCGATTTCCGAGGACTGTCTCACGCTCAACATCTGGGCTCCCCGTCCCGGCGCGGAACTGCGGCCGGTGCTGGTCTGGATCCACGGCGGTGCGTACTCGCTCGGATCGTCCGCCCAGCGGGTCTACGACGGGAGGAACCTCAGCGAGAACGGCGACGTGGTGGTGGTGACCATCAATTTCCGACTGGGCCCGTTCGGGTTCCTCGACCTTTCCTCGTTCTCCACCGACGAGCACACGTTCGAGACCAATTTGGGGCTGCGAGATCAGATTGCCGCACTGCAGTGGGTCCGCGAGTGCATCTCTGCGTTCGGCGGCGATCCCGATCAGGTGACGGTGTTCGGTGAATCCTCCGGGGGAGCGTCGGTCACCACGTTGATGACTTCTCCCAAGGCCGAGGGGCTGTTCCAGCGCGCGATCGTGCAGAGCGCGCCTGCGACCTCGGTGTACGGCCCCGACCGCGGAGCCGCGGTGGCGTCGAGATTCCTCGAGTTGGTGGGCGTCGACCGGGAAGACATCGGCGAATTGTTCGACATGCATTTCACCCGGCTGGTCACCGCCGGCGACACGCTCTGTTACGAGATCCCGACGACAGTTCCTGGGACACTTGGTCTTTCGCCGGTCGTCGACGGCGATATCGTTCCGCGTTATCCCGTGGCTGCCTTTCAGAAGGGGCTCTCGCACAAGATCCCGTTGATCATCGGCACCAACCACGACGAGCCCTCGATCTTCCGATTCATGAAGTCTCCGTTGATGCCGATCACCTCGGACACCGTCTCCGAGATGTTCCGCGCCATCGCGCACGACCACGCGGATCTGCCGGCCTATCGTGTCGCCGAAATCATGGCAGCGTATCCGGACCGAGACAAACCCGCTGGAGCACAAGCTATTTCGCGGGACGCAGGATTTCTCATGCCCAGTCTGTGGATCGCCGACGCGCACAGCAGGCATTCGCCGACATGGATGTACCGATTCGATCATGCGACGCCGATGCTCAAGGCCGCACGGGTGGGAGCGGGACATGCGACCGAGCTGCCGTACGTCTTCGGCAATTTCGGAACTCTCAACCGAGACCCCACCTTCTGGCTCGGTGGCCGAAAGCCCGCAATGGCGGTGTCCGCGCGGATGCAGAGACGCTGGCTCGCTTTCGCGCGGTACGGTGTTCCCGCCGCGCTGGATGCGTCCAAGCATTGGGCTCCGTACACCGAGAAGACGCGCTGGACGCTGGTGATCGATGCATCCGACACTCTCGTCGACGACCCAGACGGCGACATGCGCGCGGCGTGGGGCGACCGCGTTCTCGGGTTCAGCTGACACGTCATCCATGCAACGGAGTCGTTCCGCAGGCTCCACTCCTGCGCGTTCTGTCGCACGGACGTGGCTGACATGAATCGAACGTAACAGCAAGAACAGTGGTCGCTCGAGTCACACCGGTAACAATTGGAAGTCAGCGCGCGGGAGTGGAGCCTGCGGAATGACCTGATCAGGCGGGTCTGTCGGTGGGGGCGGTTATGTTCGTTGTGTGTTGATGTCGAGGATCGTCGAAACGTCCCGTGCAGTGTCGGCGACGCGTTCGCGCAAGATCAAGATCGGGCAGATCGCTGCCCTGCTCGCCGAGGCCGAGACCGACGACATCGAGCCCGCTGTGTCGTGGCTGTCGGGAGAATTGCCGCAGGGGCGGATAGGAGTCGGCTGGCGCACCCTGGCCGATCTCGACGTGGCGGCCGCTGCCGACTCGACGCTGACGGTTGCCGAGGTGGACGAGGCGATATCTTCGGTCGCGGCGACGTCGGGAGCCGGTTCTGCTGCGCGGCGGGTAGCGATACTGACCGACCTGTTCTCCCGCAGCACAGCCGAGGAGCGTCGGTTTCTGATCCGGCTCGTCACCGGCGAGCTGCGTCAGGGCGCGCTCGAAGGAATCATGGTCGACGCTGTTGCCGCGGCCACGAACCTGCCGCAGGCACCGGTGCGTCGCGCATTCATGCTCTCGGGTCGTTTGACTGCGACGGCCATTGCCGCCATCAGCGGTGGCGTCGACGCGTTGGATGCATTCCGGCTCGAGGTCGGTCGCCCGGTCCGGCCGATGCTTGCCTCTCCCGCAGAGTCTCTACACGCTGCCTGGGAACAGTTGTCCGGCGACCTCACCGTGGAATACAAGCTCGACGGTGCGCGAATTCAGGTGCACCGCTCCGGAACCGACGTGAGCATCTACACGCGAACCCTGCGCGACATCACTGCAAGTGTGCCCGAGCTGGTGGAACTGGTTCTCGAGCTGCCGTGCGATTCGGTGGTCCTGGACGGGGAGACCCTCGCGCTCGAAGACAGCGGACGGCCGAGACCGTTCCAGGAAACGATGAGTCGGTTCGGTGCCGAGAGTGCACACGAGCTGCTGCTGCAGCACTACTTCTTCGACTGCCTGCACCTCGACGGCGTGGACCTGCTCGATGCCCCGCTGGAGCAGCGCCTGGCCGCACTGGACCGGGTAGCGCCAGGGCACCGAATTCCCAGTGCCGTTCGGCCCGATGCGGACGCAGCAGCGGCCCACTTCGACGCTGCACTCGACGCCGGGCACGAAGGGGTCATGCTCAAAGCGCTCGGTGCGCCGTACGCCGCGGGCCGCCGCGGAAAGAGCTGGCAGAAGGTCAAACCCGAACACACGCTCGACCTCGTCGTCCTCGGAGCCGAGTGGGGATACGGGCGCCGCACCGGCTACCTGTCCAATCTGCATCTCGGAGCTCGCGATCCCGACGGCGGTGAGCCGATCATGGTCGGTAAGACCTTCAAGGGCCTGACCGACGTTCTGTTGCAGTGGCAGACCGAGGAATTCCCGAAACACGAGCGCGAACGCGACGAGCACACGGTGTACCTGCGTCCCGAACTGATCGTCGAAATCGAACTCGACGGTGTGCAGGTCAGCCCGCGCTACCCGGGCGGCGTGGCCCTGCGATTCGCGCGAGTACTGCGGTATCGCCCCGACAAGGACCTCGCCACCGCGGACTCCATCGACGCCGTGCGCGCACTCCTTCCACACTCGTGAAAACAGTCCCGACGATTAATACATACGAAACCGGCCGAACGACCCCGTAACACGGCGCAAAATATTCTCGAGGGTGCAAGCCAGCGAGAGATGGAGTGCCAATGATGTCCACAGTTCGAGCTGCTCTGGTCCAAAGCAAGTGGACCGGTGACAAAGAATCGATGATCGCGGCACACGAGGGGTTTGCTCGGTCCGCCGCCGAGCAGGGCGCGAAAGTCGTCTGCTTCCAAGAACTTTTCTACGGTCCGTACTTCTGCCAATTGCAGGACGCGAAATTCTACGAATATGCCGAATCGGTACCTGGGCCTACCGTCGACCGTTTCGCCGCGTTGGCCAAAGAACTCGGTATCGTGATGATTCTGCCCGTGTACGAGCAGGAACAGCCCGGACTTCTGTACAACACCGCTGCCGTGGTGGACGCCGACGGAACCTATCTCGGCAAGTATCGAAAACACCACATCCCCCACGTGAACGGATTCTGGGAGAAGTTCTACTTTCGCCCCGGCAATCTGGGGTGGCCGGTGTTCGACACCGCGGTCGGGCGTATCGGTGTCTACATCTGCTACGACAGGCATTTTCCGGAAGGTTGGCGGGCGCTCGGTCTTGCCGGTGCCGAAATCGTCTTCAATCCGTCGGCCACCTCGCGTGGATTGTCGAACTATCTGTGGAAGCTCGAACAGCCCGCGTCGGCCGTCGCCAACGAGTACTACGTGGGCGCGATCAATCGAGTCGGAATCGAATCCGAATACGGTGACGACGACTTCTACGGGACCAGCTATTTCGTGGACCCCGAAGGCAAATTCGTCGGCGAAGTGGCGTCGGATACGGAACCCGAAATAATCGTGCGTGACCTCGACATGGACCTGCTCAAGGTGGTACGCGACCGGTGGGCCTTCTATCGTGACCGCAGGCCCGACGCATACGGACCGCTGGTGCAACCCTGATGGCCACCACCTTCGTGCACGGCGGAACCGTGGTATCCACCACCGGCGCACAGGCATTGGATGTGCTCATCGACGGTGAGAGCATCGTGGCCGTGCTGGCACCAGGATCGGTCTCCCTGGCCGCCGACCTGAAGACCTCGGCGGACGTCGTCGTCGACGCGACCGGCAAATACGTCATTCCCGGTGGGGTCGACGGACACACGCACATGGAGATGCCGTTCGGCGGTACGTTCGCCTCCGACACCTTCGAAACCGGAACGCGCGCAGCCGCTTGGGGCGGCACGACGACGATCGTGGACTTCGCGATTCAGACACCCGGTCAGCGCGTCCAGGACACTCTCGCGCAATGGCACGACAAGGCCGCGGGGCAATGCGCCGTCGATTACGGCTTCCATCAGATCATCGGCGATGTCACCGACGATTCGCTGAAAGCCATGAGCGAGTTGGTATCCGAGGGCGTCACCAGCTTCAAACTCTTCATGGCCTATCCGGGTGTGTTCTACTCCGACGACGGCAAGATCCTGCGCGCCATGCAGTCCGCCGCCGAAACGGGTGCACTGCTGATGATGCACGCGGAGAACGGCATCGCGATCGATGTACTCGTTGCTCAATCGATCGCGCGTGGAGACACGGCCCCGTACTTCCACGGCACGTCACGGCCGTGGCAGCTCGAGGAGGAGGCGACGCATCGAGCGATCATGCTCGCTCACGTCACCGGCGCACCGCTCTACGTCGTACACGTCTCGGCCAAGCAGGCCCTGGAACAGATTGCGCAGGCCCGTGGCAACGGGCAGAACGTGTTTGCCGAGACGTGTCCTCAGTACCTCTATCTGTCTCTCGAAGAACAACTTGGTGCACCGGGCTTCGAGGGTGCCAAGTGGGTCTGCTCGACGCCACTGCGGTCGCGAGCCGAGGGGCATCAGGACGAGTTGTGGCGGTACCTCCGCACCGGTGACGTATCGACCGTCAGTACCGATCACTGCCCGTTCTGTATGAAGGACCAGAAGGAGATGGGTATCGGCGATTTCTCCAAGATTCCCAACGGGATCGGTTCGGTGGAACACCGCATCGATCTGATGTTCCAGGGCGTCAAGAGCGGCAGGATCACGCTGGAGAAATGGGTCGACGTCTGCTGCACCACTCCGGCCAGGATGTTCGGGATGTATCCGAGGAAAGGCGTCATCACCCCGGGCGCCGACGCTGACATCGTGATCTACGACCCGAACGGACACACCAGCATCGGCGTCGACAAGACCCACCACATGAACATGGACTACTCGGCGTACGAAGGTTTCGAGATCGACGGTCACGTCGATACCGTGATCTCGCGAGGCCGGATCATCGTCGACGCTGGATCCTATTCCGGCACTGCGGGACACGGCCGATTCGTCCGACGCGACCTGTCTCAGAATCTGATCTGAGCCATGGACATCGGGGTAGTGCTCCAGTGCAATCCGCCGGCGTCCCGTGTGGTCGACCTGGCCAGACAGGCCGAGACACATGGTTTCTCGCACGTGTGGACATTCGATTCGCACCTGCTGTGGCAGGAACCGTACGTCATCTACAGCCAAATTCTGGCCGCGACGAGACGGGTGACCGTCGGCCCGATGGTCACCAATCCCGCCACCCGTGACTGGACGGTGACGGCATCGACGTTCGCGACGCTCAACGACATGTTCGGCAATCGGACCGTCTGCGGCATCGGCCGCGGTGATTCGGCGGTCCGTGCCCTCGGCGGCAAGCCGACAACCCTTGCAACGCTGCGGGAATCGATAGAGGTGATCCGAAGCCTGGCCAACGGTCGGAGCGCCCGGGTCGGTGAGACGACGGTGCAGTTCCCGTGGGCGGAGCGGTCCCGGCTCGAGGTATGGGTTGCGGCGTACGGGCCCAAAGCCCTCGAGCTCACCGGACAGGTGGCGGACGGGTTCATTCTGCAGCTGGCCGATCCCGATATCGCGGCCTGGACGATCGGTCGGGTCCGCGCTGCGGCCGAGCAAGCGGGTCGCGACCCGGACTCGATCTCGATCTGCGTTGCAGCTCCCGCCTACGTCACCGACGGTACCGACGCAGGGCTCGAACACGCCCGAGATCAGTGTCGTTGGTTCGGCGGGATGGTCGGCAACCACGTCGCCGATATCGTCTCGCGATACGGCGGCGATGGCGGTGGTGTTCCGCAGGCTCTCACCGACTACATCGCAGCGCGCACAGGGTACGACTACAACGAGCACGGTCGAGCAGGAAACTCGCACGCAGAATTCGTTCCGAACGAAGTGATCGACAGGTTCTGCTTACTGGGCACTCCGGCCGATCACATCGCCAAGCTGAAAGAGCTGGAAACACTCGGCGTCGACCAGTTCTCGGTGTACCTGCAGCACGACGCCAAGGCCGCGACACTCGAGGCATACGGAGAGAGCATCATTCCGCAGATCCGCCCGAGCGTGACGGCAACGTCGTGACGAGTCTGCTCGATCGGGCTGCGGTGGTGGCACCCACTCCCGCCGGTGCGAATCGAGGAGTGCGGCGTCCGGTGATGGCAGTGGTGGCTGTCGGCTCGTTGCTGGCGGTCTGGGAGCTGGTGAAAGTGCTCGTCCCCGAGAACGGGGTGAGTGTCGCCGGAGTGCGGGTGCTGCCGCGCACCGACGACGGTGCACTACCGCACGTGTGGTCGGTGTTGGCGGCGCTGACCGAGCCCGAGGTGAACGTCGCCGGTGCTCGCAGTGTCGGTGCCGCGATCGTGTCCAGTGGCCTGTTCACGTTCGGGCTCGCCGTACTCGGGTTCGCGCTGGGGACGGTGGTCGGGCTGTTGCTCGCCGTGACGATGCAACGGTTCGTGTGGGTCGAGCGGTCCGTGTTGCCGTATGTGATCGTCTCGCAGACGGTTCCGCTGATCGCGTTGGCACCGCTCGTCGCGGGCTGGGGCGGGAAGATCGCCATCGGCGGTTACGCCTGGCAGCCGTGGATGAGCATCACCGTCATCGCGTCGTATCTCGCATTCTTCCCGGTGGCGGTGGGAATGCTGCGCGGCCTGCGTGCACCCGATCGGGCAGCACTCGATCTGATGCACAGTTACGCGGCCGGATGGTGGAGCACCCTCGTTCGACTTCGCCTGCCCGCCTCTGTGCCGCATCTGATTCCGGCGCTGCGGCTGGCTGCAGCCGCAGCCGTGATCGGTGCCGTGGTCGCCGAAATCTCCACCGGAACGACCGGCGGTATCGGTAGGCAGATCATCGTGTTCTCGCAGCAGGCAACTGGAGACGCGTCCCGCCTGTACGCCGCTGTTCTCGGCGCAGCGGTGCTCGGGTTGGTGGTGACCGCACTGGTATCGCTGCTCGATGTCGCGCTCGGCCGTTATGCGGGCCGCTCGCCCGGTCGAAAGGATCGGTCATGACCGAGCATGCGGTACTCGTCGAGGGCGTGGGGAAGACGTTCGACGGGGGAGTGACTGCGCTGGAGGATGTATCGCTCGCGATCGCCCCCGGTGAATTCGTCTCGCTGATCGGGCCTTCGGGGTGCGGTAAGTCGACGTTGCTCCGCATCGTGGCCGATCTCGAGCAACCGACGTCCGGTTCGGTATCGGTGTTCGGCCTGTCCGCTCGCCGAGCCCGCGTCGAACAGAAGTACGGCATCGCCTTTCAACAGGCAGGGCTGCTCGATTGGCGCACAGTGCAATCGAATGTCGCATTGCCGCTGGAACTGCACAAGGTTCCCAAACGTCAGCGAGCAGAACGGGTTCGCGAGTTGCTGGACCTCGTCGGACTCACCGATTTCGCAGAGAAATTTCCCAGTGAGCTGTCCGGTGGGATGCAGCAACGAGTGGCGATCGCACGGGCGCTGGCTCGAACGCCGGGACTGTTGTTGATGGACGAACCGTTCGGGGCACTGGACGAGATGACCCGCGAGAAGATGCAGAACGACCTACTCCGCATCGCCGAGGAGTCCAGCGCAGCAGTGGTGTTCGTGACCCATTCGATTCCGGAAGCGGTGTACCTGTCCGATCGGGTGGTTGTCATGTCCCCTCGGCCGGGACGGATCGTCGACACACTCACGATCGACAGTTTCGATGCGAACGGGGATCCACGAGAATCGGCGGAGTTCTTCGCGTCCATCACCGCGGTTCGTGACGCATTGCACGGCCGTGCGGTGCGCAGTGCGGATCTGCGATGAAGCTCTGGCTGCCACCGGTGGTGTTCGGTGCTACGGCACTCGCCCTGTGGCAGTTGCTCACGGTCGTCGCGGGGGTTCCGTCGTTCCTGCTGCCGTCGCCGAGCGCCATCGCCGAGCAATTCGTGCGCAACCTCGGCAACATCGGATCGGCAAGTCTGGCAACGGGAACCAACGCTCTCGTGGGGTTGATCGCAGGTTCGGTTCTGGGTCTCCTCGCAGCAATGGCCGCGGTTCGCCTGCGGATCGTCGACGAACTGCTCACCCCGTTGGCGGCGGGTGCCGCAGCCGTTCCCATCGTCGCTCTTGCGCCGGTGTTCAACTCGATGTTCTCCTCGACCACCGACCTACCGCGGCGACTCGTGGTGACCATCGTCGTGTTCTTCCCGGTATTCGTCAGTGCGGCAAAAGGACTGCGTCAGGTCTCGGCCGTGCACCACGACCTGATGACGTCGTATGCCGTGGGCGGTTGGCAGTTCACCCGAATCGTTCGCCTCCCGTCCGCCGTTCCGCACATCTTCACCGGGTTGCGGGTTGCCGCTCCCAATGCTGTCATTGCTGCCATCATCTGCGAGTACTTCGGTGGACTGCAGAACGGTTTGGGGTCGCGGATCACCTCCGCCGCGGCGAACACGGCCTACCCCCGGGCGTGGGCCTACGTGATGGGTGCCATCGCAGTCGGTTTGCTCTTCTTCGTGGTTGTTCTGTTGCTCGAGAAACTCGTGTCCCGGCGTCGTCCCCAGGAAAGATGGATATGAACATCACTCGAACCCCCCGACCCCTTCTCGCCGTCGTCATGGCTCTGGCGGTGGTCGCCTCGGCCTGCAGCACCACCACGACCGACACCGACACCGCGGCCGACGGGAACACCACGATCAAGCTGCAACTGCAGTGGTTCAAACAGGGCCAGTTCGCGGGCTACCTCGCCGCCGTCGATCAGGGTTTCTATGCGGAACAGGGGCTGGACGTCGAAATCCTCGACGGTGGAACGGATATCGTTCCGCAAACCGTGCTCGCACAGGGGCAGGCCGATTACGCCGTCGCGTGGGTACCCAAGGCGCTCGCATCCCGTGAGGCCGGAGCCGGCATCACCGACGTGGCCCAGATCTATCAGAAGTCGGGCACATTGCAGGTCTCGTTCAAGGATCAGAACATCGCCACACCGGCCGATCTCCAGGGCAAGACCGTCGGAAACTGGGGATACGGCAACGAATTCGAGCTGTTCGCCGGTATGACCAAGGCCGGGGTCAGTCCCTCCGACGTGACGTTGGTGCAGCAGCAGTTCGACATGAACGGCCTTCTGTCCGGAGATATCGCCGCAGCCCAGGCGATGTCCTACAACGAGTACGCCCAGTTGCTCGAGACCGTGAACCCCGCAACCGGTGCGCTCTACACGGAGGACGATTTCACGTCGCTGAACTGGAACGACGACGGCGTCGCGATGCTGCAGGACGCGATCTGGGCCAATACCGACAAGCTCTCCGACGAGGCGTACCGGGAGCAGACCGTCAAATTCTTGGCGGCATCGTTGAAGGGCTGGATATTCTGCCGCGACAACGTCGAGACGTGCCGCGACATCACCGTCGCTGCGGGCTCGACACTCGGCGCGAGTCATCAGCTGTGGCAGGTCAACGAAGTCAACAAACTGATCTGGCCGTCCGCGGACGGGATCGGAATGATCGACGAGGCGGCCTGGCAGCAGACGGTCGACATCGCGAAGTCCACCCGGAATGCCGAGGGCTCGACGGTGCTGACGGCCGACCCCGACGCCGAGGCGTACACCAACGAGTACGTCACCGAGGCTTTGGATTTGTTGAAGGCCGACGGTGTGGATGTGACCGGAGAGTCGTACGCTCCGATGGAGGTCACACTGGAGGAAGGCGGCAAGTAGATGGATCACGTGTTCTACTCCTGGTCGGCGCAGGCCGAACTGAATCCGATCACCGTCGAGGGTGCGGAGGGATCGTGGTTCTGGGACGACAAGGGCAAGCGATACCTGGACTTCTCGTCACAGTTGGTCAACGTCAACCTCGGGCATCAGCACCCTGACGTCGTTGCCGCCATCGTCGAACAGGCCCAGGTTCTGACGACCATTTCTCCGACCGTGGCCAACAACAAACGCAGTGAACTCGCGGCATTGATCGCCGAACGTGCGCCGGGTGATCTCGATCGAGTGTTCTTCACGACCGGTGGCGCAGAAGCCGTCGAGCACGCGGTGCGGCTGGCCCGACAGCACACCGGGCGCACGAAGATGCTTGCCGCGTACCGCTCGTACCACGGTGGAACCGGAGTTGCGATCGGTCTCACCGGTGAGCCGAGGCGTTGGGGCACCGAACCCACCAACGTCGACGTCGTCCGGTTCTTCGGGCCGTATCCCTACCGGTCACCCTGGGGGACAACGACTCCCGAGGACGAAACGGCCGCAGCACTGGCACACCTCGAACAGGTCATCGTGCTCGAGGGTGCGCAGAACATCGCCGGACTGATCCTCGAATCGGTCATCGGCACCAACGGTGTGCTGATCCCGCCGCCCGGATATCTGGCCGGCGTTCGGGCGCTGTGCGACAAGTACGGAATCGTCTACATCGCCGACGAAGTGATGGTCGGGTTCGGGCGAATCGGCGAATGGTTCGCATGCCAGGCCTGGGATGTGACACCGGATCTGATGACGTTCGCCAAGGGCGTCAACTCCGGGTACGTGCCTCTGGGCGGGGTGGTCATCTCGGAGAAGATCGCCTCGCAGTTCGATCACAAGCCCTATCCCGGCGGGTTGACCTACTCCGGTCACGTGCTCGGGTGCGCCGCCGGCGTGGCATCCATCGGAGTGTTCGAGCGCGACAAGATTCTTCCGCACGTGCGTCACGTCGGGGAGGACGTACTCGGGGCGGGCCTGTCGAAGCTGGCCGAATCTCATCCGAGCGTGGGCGAGGTGCGCGGCAAGGGATTCTTCTGGGCCGTCGAATTGGTCAAGGACGGCCAGACCAGGGAACCGTTGGTGCCGTTCGCTGCGTCGGGCAAGGACGCGGCGGCCATGGGCACGGTGACCGCCGCGGCAAAGTCGCGTGGGTTGTGGCCGTTCGTGGCAGGTAACCGTCTGCAGATCGCGCCCCCGCTGACGACCTCGGAGGACGAGATTCGTCAGGGACTGGAAATCCTCGACGAGGTGCTGACGGTCGCGGACGGGTTCACCGTCGACGGGTGATCACAGCACCGCACCGGGGTTGAGGATGCCCGCCGGATCGAGGGCAGTCTTGATCCTGCGGGTCAGCTCCATGACGTCCTCACCGACCTGATCGGGCAGCCAGGCCTTCTTGAGGCGACCGACACCGTGTTCACCGGTGATGGTGCCGCCCAACGAAATTGCCAGATCCATGATCGCGCCGAAGGCGATGTTGGCGCGCCGTGTCATGTCGGCGTCCTCGGGGTCGAAGACGATCAGGGGGTGGGTGTTGCCGTCGCCGGCGTGGGCGATGACCGCCACCAGCACGTCGTATTTCGTGGACAGCTCGGCGATTCCGTCGACGAGGGCCGGAAGTGCGGGCAGTGGAACCCCGACGTCCTCGAGCAGCAGGCTGCCGAGTCGCTCGACCGCGGGAATGGCGAATCGCCGTGCGGCAGCGAAGGCCTCACCCTCGTCGGGGTCGTCGGTGGTGAAGACATCCGATGCGCCGGCCTCGGTGCACGCGGCCGCCATGATCTCGATCTCGCGACCTCGGTCGGCACCGGGGGAGTCGGACCGAGCAATGAGCATCGCTGCCGCCTCGCGATCGAGTCCCATGTTCATGGCATCTTCGACGGCACCGATGGACGCGCGGTCCATGAACTCGAGCATCGACGGCCTCAAGTTCCGGGTGATGGCCAGAATTGCGGCGGTCGCGTCGTGTACCGACGCGAACGACGCGACCACCGTACTGGCGGGAGGTTGCGCCGGGATCAGTCGAAGAGTGATCTCGGTGATGATGCCCAGCGTGCCCTCGGAGCCGACGAACAGCTTCGCAAGGGACAGGCCCGCAACGTCTTTCAGGCGTGGCCCACCCAGTCGGACGGCGGTACCGTCGGCCAGGACGACCTCGAGACCGAGAACGTAATCGGTGGTGACGCCGTACTTCACACAGCACAGGCCGCCCGCATTGGTGGCCGCATTGCCTCCGATGGAACACATCTCGAACGAGGACGGGTCGGGTGGGTACCAGAGGCCGTGCTCTGCGACGGCCTTCTTGACCTCGACGTTGAGCAGCCCGGGTTGTACGACGGCGATGCGGGTCACCGGGTCGACGGTGATCTCGCGCATCAACTCGGTGGTGAGCACGATTCCGCCGTCCACGGCGGTGGCTCCACCGGACAAACCCGATCCGGCGCCGCGTGGGACGACCGCCACGTTGTGCTCGGTGGCCCACCGCATGACGGCGCGAACGTCCTCGGTGGACTGTGCGCGCACGACGGCCAGTGGGGTGCCGGCGTCGGGATCCTTCGCCCAGTCGCGGCGGTAGCCCTCGGTGATGTCCGGGTCGGTGACCACCGCGCCGGGTGACAGCAGGGATTCGAGCTCGCTCAGGCGGGCATCTGTATCGGTCGTCACCGACATCTCGGTCTCCTCACATCGAAATTGTGACCGTCGCCACTCGAGTGTGTCACGGCCGCGTGTGCGGTGGAGTCGGGGCCGGTCGGCGCTCGGTCACTGATTGCGTTGCAGCGTCAGTTCTGCGAGTTCGGTGGCGGCGGCGCACGGGTCGGCCGGACTGGCGCCTCGGTACTGCACCCACCAAGTGATGACACCCGAGTACGCCGCGCTGATTCCGCACGACGACGGATCGTCCGGCCGTCGTGACAGGAACGCCGTGGTGCCGGCAACGGTGACGTCTTCGGTCGCGTAGCCGAGCCGATCGGCCAGGTCTCGCTCGCGCGAGAGTGCATCGTTCTCGAACCAGGCGAAAGTCACATCGATGAGTCCGCCGCCGCCGATGCCGGTCCACATGCACACTGCACCGTAGAAGTACTGCTCGACGAGGTCGGCACCCACTGTTTCGGCGATGGTGGGATCAGGGACGGCGATGCACTCCCCGAGCAGCTTGTCGAACTGTCCGCTGCCGCCGGATCGAGCGGGCACGGCCGTACCGGTCACGGTGGTGGTGCATCCGGTACCGACGGCCGCAGTGACGAGGACAGCGGCGAGGACGCGGCGGGTGGAATCGGCGGAGCGGAATGTCGACATCAGGCTACTTCGCCTTCGAGATCGTGGTTCTGGCCAGATCCTCGACGACGTCGCAGGAATCGCGGGGGCCGTCGACCACGAAGTTGACGGACCAGTGCACGAAGCCGTCCCCGTTCTCGACTCCGGCCTCGCACGACGCTCCCGACGCCGCGGCGGTGAATCCAGGGTGACCGTCCACATCGATGCGCTCGATGGTGCGACCGACGGCCTCGGCCACGGAACTCTCTCGGTCGATGGGGCTGCCGCGGTACCAGGTGAACATCGCGTACGCGCCGCTCGCGGATTCCCAGCGGCAACGAATGGCGTTCTCGGACACCGCCGTCAGGTCGGATACGGCCGTGAGTTCCTGCACTTCTGCGTCGTCCATCGAGCCGCATTCACCGACGAAGAGTTCTTCGGTGATGGGTCGGTCGGCCGTCTCGGACGTATCCGGACCGGCCTCGGTGGCCGGCGTGTTCGAGCATCCGACCAGCCCGCACGCGACCGCAGCGATCAAGGCTGCAACGGCTCGAGTGCGCACGAACGCGGACTTTACCCACCCTGTCGGGGAGAGGGAGAGCGTTTGACCGAAGTGAGTCACATCAGTAACACCAGCCTCAGGCGTTACCAGATCGATGCGTCGTCGACACGTAAATTTGTAGTTCGCCACGCTAGCGTCCAGCGCAGCGAACCTCGCACTCCACGCGGTGCGAGTCGACAAGGAGGCTGCACCATGATCGATCCCGGAAGTGACTCCTGGAACTACGTGGCCGCGATGTTCTCGTACGAATTTCTCGGGGGCGGAATCGAATACGACACCATCGAGCGCATTCACCGAGGCGAGATCGACGAGTGGGTTCAGGCGCTGACACAGTCCGGGCTCTTCGATCGAGCAGCCATCGCGCAAATTGCCGACTCGTGGCATCAGGCCCCTCGCCAGTTGTTCGACATGCTGGTGCTCGACGCGGACGAAATGACCGCCAGACGGTGCTCGCTGGCGTGGTCCTCGCTGGACCGACTCGCTCCACTTGCTCGCCTGGGCTGAAGACTCGCCCGGGCCGAAGGACGGTCAACTACCGAGCACACGCGTTCCCGACGCATCGACGACGATGGCCTGTTCGTCGGTCAACCCACGGCAGTCGATGCCGTCCCTGCGCAGGCGCTGCATCGTTGCATGCCCCGAATCGTTCTCGTCCAGAACGGAATTCAGGTGCGGGACGATCGAGAAACCGACCAGGCCCAGTCCGGTCCACACCGGATCGACACCTGTCGCGGGCCGAACCTCGCCGGGGTCGTCCGCGTCCTCGACGCCGATCAACGACGGTGCGGCAACACACGCGCCCGCGCTGTATCCGCCGTACACGATCGATCCTCGCCGAACACGCTCGGCGATGACCTCGTCTGCGCCCGAGCGGGCGAGCTGAGCGCGCAGGACGAACGTGTTGCCCCCGCGCACCCACACCGCGCCGAAGTCGTCGAGGGCGCGCTCGAGAGCAGCGGACCGACCCACGTACTCGCGCAGATCCAGCTCGGCAGGCCGATACCCGAGCGCCCGCAGCGGAACGAACTCGCTTGTGAGCGAGGATTCGCGAGCGGCGCGCGGCCACGCGTCCGATGCGTTCGCAATCACGGCGAGATCGGACGGTGGGCCGGTGAGGTCGACGAAAGCCTCGGAGTGGCCACCGAATCGATACGACGACAGGAACAGCTTCATGCTGTCGGATCGCCATCGAGCCGGGCCAACCCGACACGAACGGCGTCTGCAACACGCTCGGGCTCACTCAGACGACGTGTCACGAAGCCGGCCGCGAACCGGAAGCGGTCCCGGTGCCAACGAGGCACCACGTGCAGATGCAGGTGGAAGACCGTCTGAAATGCGGCCTTACCGTCGTTGATCACGAGATTGGCTCCGTCGGCTCGCAGGTCCGAGTGCCGGACCGCGCGCGCCAGCGTGTGCCCGACGCGAAACACGTCTGCGGCCGCGTCCGGGTGGGTCGCGTTCAGATCGGTGGCGTGCTCGCGCGGAACGACGAGCAGGTGGCCGCGAGTGACCGGCCGGATGTCGAGAAACGCGACGGCATGCTCGTTCTCGAACACGCGGTGCGCGGGAGCGTCACCCGCGACGATGGCACAGAAGATGCAAGGTTCCACGGTTGTCACTGTAGGGTCCGTTCATCACCGATAGACCCATATGGTGCGCATCACAATTGCGCTCCCCGTGGCCGAGGAATGTCGAAACGGACTCGATTCAGAACGAATCGGACTGTGTTCCGGGCTACCCGCGGTCTGTCTCCTCTGGCTACTATCAGGGACCTTGTGCCTTGTCGCATGGTTTCGTCCGCTCGTCGCAGGCTCGGAGCCGTTGGTCGATTCGTGGACACCATTCAACGCAGGAAGACGGAGATTTGGATACATCGCAGAGCACTGAGAAGGGTTCGGGATCCACGACTGTCGTCGGTGTGGTTCGGGAATCGGGGGAGGGCGAACGTCGCGTCGCCCTGGTGCCCAAGATCGTTGCCTCCCTGGCGGGCAAGGGCGTCGAGATCGTCGTCGAGTCCGGCGCTGGTCTCGGCGCTCTGATTCCCGACGAGCTGTACGTCGCCGCCGGAGCGACCATCGGTGATCCATGGTCGGCCGACGTCGTGGTGAAGGTCGCGCCGCCGTCCGATGCCGAGATCGCCAAGCTGACGTCGGGTTCGACGCTCATCGGATTTCTGGCACCGCGCAACGCGGAGAACAGCATCGGGGCGTTGAAGGCGGCCGGAGTACAGGCTTTCGCCGTCGAGGCGATCCCGCGGATCTCACGGGCGCAGGTGATGGACGCACTGTCCTCTCAGGCCAACGTCGCCGGCTACAAGGCCGTGCTGTTGGCAGCGTCGGAGTCCACCCGGTTCTTCCCGATGCTCACCACCGCTGCGGGCACCGTCAAGCCCGCCACCGTGCTTGTGCTGGGCGTCGGCGTGGCAGGTCTGCAGGCGCTCGCCACCGCGAAGCGTCTCGGCGGCCGCCCCACCGGATACGACGTGCGTCCGGAGGTGGCGGATCAGGTTCGCTCCGTCGGCGCGCAGTGGCTCGATCTGGGGATCGACGCCGCTGGCGAGGGCGGATACGCGCGTGAGCTGACCGAAGACGAGCGGGTGCAACAGCAGAAGGCTCTCGAAGAGGCCATCAAGGGATTCGACGTGGTCATCACCACCGCGTTGGTTCCCGGACGCCCTGCCCCGCGATTGGTCACGGCCGCGGCCGTCGAGGGCATGAAGCCGGGCAGCGTCGTGGTCGACCTCGCAGGGGAAACCGGTGGCAACTGTGAACTCACCGAGCCCGGCGAGACCGTCGTCAAGCACGACGTCACCATCTGCTCCCCGTTGAACCTCCCGGCCTCGATGCCCGAGCACGCCAGCGAGCTGTACTCGAAGAACATCTCGGCATTGCTCGAACTCATGTTGGTGGACGGCAAGCTCGCTCCGGATTTCTCGGACGAGGTCCTCGCCGGCGCCTGCGTGACACGTGAGAAGGAGAACTGATGTACACCCCGCTGCTCGCGAACATCGCGATCCTGGTGCTGTCCGGGTTCGTCGGCTTCGCGGTGATCTCCAAGGTGCCCAACACCTTGCACACCCCGTTGATGTCGGGAACCAATGCCATCCACGGCATCGTCGTGCTCGGTGCCCTGGTGGTGCTCGGCAAGGTCGAGGATCCGTCCATCGGCCTGCAGGTCATCCTGTTCGTCGCTCTCGTGTTCGGAACGGTCAACGTCATCGGTGGATTCGTGGTCACCGACCGCATGCTCGGCATGTTCAAGTCCAAGCCCGTTCCTGCCAAGGCCACGAAGGGTGCTGACTCCTGATGGACAATCTCGTCAACATTCTCTACATCGTCGCCTTTAGCATGTTCATCTACGGACTGATGGGTCTGACCGGACCGAAGACAGCCGTGCGCGGCAACCAGATCGCCGCTGTCGGCATGTTCCTCGCCGTCGTGGCGACGTTGATCTCTATTCGCGATACCGGAAACTGGATTCTGATCGTCGTCGGCTTGGTCGTCGGCGTCGCGCTCGGTATCCCGCCTGCTCGCCGAGTCAAGATGACCGCGATGCCACAGTTGGTGGCCCTGTTCAACGGCGTCGGCGGTGGAACGGTTGCGCTGATCGCGTGGGCGGAATTCCTCGACACGTCGGGATTCTCGAACTTCAAGCACGGTGAATCGCCGACGGTCCACATCGTCATCGGGTCGCTGTTCGCGGCCATCATCGGGTCGATCTCGTTCTGGGGATCGCTGATCGCGTTCCTCAAGCTGCAGGAGACCCTGCCCGGCTCGCCCATCACCATCGGAAAGTTGCAGCAGCCGCTCAATGCTCTGCTGCTGATCGGTGCTGTGGCCGCCGCCGTGGTCATCGGCATCAACGCCACTCCGGGCGGCGGGGTGTCGCAGTGGTGGATCGTGGCGGTTCTCGTTCTCGCCGGAATTCTCGGTCTAACGGTGGTGCTGCCCATCGGCGGCGCTGACATGCCGGTCGTCATCTCGCTGCTCAACGCTCTGACCGGTCTGTCTGCGGCGGCCGCAGGCCTGGCGCTCAACAACACTGCGATGATCGTCGCCGGCATGATCGTCGGCGCGTCCGGCACGATCCTGACCAACCTGATGGCCAAGGCCATGAACCGTTCCATTCCGGCGATCGTCGCCGGTGGATTCGGCGGGGGCGACGCTGCTGCAGGTCCTGCGGGTGCAGGCGGCGGAACGGCGAAGGCCACCTCCGCAGCCGACGCTGCCATCCAGATGGCGTACGCCAACCAGGTCATCGTCGTTCCCGGATACGGCCTCGCCGTCGCGCAGGCGCAGCACGCGGTCAAGGACATGGCCAAGCTGCTGGAGTCGAAGGGCGTCGAGGTCAAGTACGCCATTCACCCCGTCGCCGGTCGCATGCCCGGGCACATGAACGTGCTCCTTGCCGAAGCCGACGTCGCCTACGACGCGATGAAGGAGATGGACGACATCAACGACGAGTTCGCCCGTACCGACGTCACGTTGGTCATCGGCGCGAACGACGTGACCAATCCGGCGGCGCGCAACGACCCGTCGAGCCCGATTCACGGGATGCCGATCCTGAACGTGGATCAGTCGAAGTCGGTCATCGTCCTCAAGCGATCCATGTCCTCGGGCTTCGCAGGCATCGAGAACCCGCTGTTCTTCGCCGAGGGCACCTCGATGCTGTTCGGTGACGCGAAGAAGTCGGTATCCGAGGTGACCGAGGAGCTCAAAGCTCTCTAGTCACGACCTCGTAGCAACGCAGAATGGGGCGCTCCCGATGTCAACGGGAGCGCCCCGTCTTGCGTCGAACGGCCAGAGCGGCCGTGTCGATCGGGTTGCGGGCTTCACGGGCAGCTGCATCGGGCGAGAAGAGCATGACGATCGAGCACGCCGGCCACCACACGAACACGATCGATGCGGCGCTCACGATCCCGGTGACGGACGCGGATCCGGCGATCAGGGCGGCCGCCGCCACCGCGAGTGTTGCGACCGTTCCCAGACCGAGGATCACGGGCCGCCACGCCGCGGACGCCACCATGGATGCAGCTCCGAGCAGCGAGGCCACGGCGACGAGTTGACCGCTCGGAAGGTCTGCGGACGGCATCGACGCTCCCATGATCTCGCGAGCGATCGCACTGGTGACGACGGCACCGACGGTGCAGGCGATCACCACCCCGATTCCGTACGGCAGCTTGCGTATCAGCGCCACGACGGCGAGCGCGGCTACGGCGATCAACACCGCGGTCACATCGATCGCATCGAGCAGATGAGCGGCCAGTGCCGCGGCCGGGGTCGATTCCCAGGACGTCGTGGTTGCGATGTGCGGTGCCCACATCAGGAAGATCGGCAGCAGGACCGCAGAGGCACCTGACACGGCCGAGCGCGCAACGACGGCTCGCCTGCGTCTGCGGCTCGAGGTGCTGGACGGCAGCGCAGTCGTCTCTGCGTCGGTCGACGCGCGAATCGGTCCGGAGTCCAGGCTCGGTGGTGACATGGGTGCCACGGTGCCAGAACCTGCTGAACGGCGGATGTGAGGAACTTGGGAACCGGCTGATCATTGCTCTGGTAACGATTCGATCACACCGGGTCGCGTGTGCGGAACCGTGAATTGTCGAGGAGCAGAGTCTGCGCCGTCAAATTCTGGAAGTTTGTTTCAGCGCCATATTCAGGTGCGCGACCATGTTTGCATGCGTGGCAGCAATCCTCTGACCTGGAACGGAGCGGGGTGGATTCGATTCGGTGGTGCTCATGTCCGAGTGTCGAACAGCACCCCGGGTCGGCCCTCGGCCCTCTCAGCTGGGCATTTGTCCTCGCATTGTTCCCCATCACAGCAGTTCGTAAAGCGAACTATGACTTCGTTGCAAAGCGTTGATCGGATGGGTAAAACTGTGTGACGATACTCACATAGTCCAGTTCACCCTGGGCGAGACCCACCGGAAGGGCGTAGTTTCAGCCGCATCGGAAACCCGCATTCGACCGTTACAGCCCAAACGATAACGATCTGGAAACGGACCGTGCTACCCGTCGTAACCCGTAGCCACGGGGTATTCGACAACTACGGACGCCGGACACTCGAAGGAGAAGAACATGACCGCAATGTCTCAGGGACAGCTCGACATGGTCCGCGCCTTCTTTTGCAACGAGTTCGAGGCGGACTCCCTCGATCGATCCACGGTGCCCGAGCCCACCGCCGAGGCCGTCGCCGAGTGGATCGATGCACTGACCAACAGCGGCCTCTTCGCTCCGGCCGAGGTGCGCAACATCTCCTCGGTGTGGGCGGCAGAACCGGAGACGTTGGTCGCAATGCTGATCGGTGAAGTGGACGAAATCGCCGTCAAGCGCGGCGCAGCGGTGCCGGCCGCAGTACCTGCCGCACCGGATCTGGTCCCCGCGTTCGTGCGCGCCAGCTGACACGCCCCGAGCCCGGAGTCTTTCGCACCAGGGCAGGTTCCGCTTCGCTACTATCGGTCGAATTCCGGTGACGGCAGGCGACAACGGTGTCGCGCGGCGAAGTGAGGGTTCTGTATGGGCGCAGTGGGACTGGACGAAGACGCAGTATCGACCTGGATCGCAGGATTGGGGATAGGCGCAACCTCGCCCCTCACCTTTCAGCGGATCGGCAACGGTCAGTCCAATCTCACCTACGCCGTCCGCGACGCCGGTGGCAGTAACTGGGTGCTTCGACGTCCACCACTGGGGCATCTGCTGGCCTCCGCACACGATGTCGTGCGCGAACACCGAATTCTGTCCGGCCTGCAGAACACGGCGGTGCCGGTTCCGAAGATGATTGCGATCACCGAGGATCCTTCGGTGTCCGAGGTCCCGCTCGTGCTGATGAGTTTCGTCGACGGGATCGTCGTCGACTCGGTGGCGGCAGCCGAACAACTCGACCCCGATCACCGACGCCGCATCGGACTCGGCCTCACGGTGGCGCTGTCCGACATCCACCGCGTCGATCTCGACTCCGCGGGTCTGGCAGATCTTGCCAGTCACAAACCGTACGCCGCTCGCCAACTCGCCCGGTGGACGAATCAGTGGCAATCCTCGCGCACTCGCGACGTACCCGGTATCGATTCGCTGGCAACTCGATTGGCAGCGGGGATTCCTCCGCAGCACGAGGTGGCCCTGGTGCACGGAGACTTCCACCTGAGCAACGTCATCACGGCCCGCGAAGACGGCCGTGTCGCGGCGGTCGTCGACTGGGAACTGTGCACACTCGGAGATCCGTTGGCGGACCTCGGCGGTCTGCTGGCCTACTGGCCGCAAGCCGACGACGGGGTCGCCGGTCCGTTCATGGCGTCGACTCTGCCGGGCTTTCCCACCAGGGCCGAGCTTGTCGAGTCGTATGCGCAGCACACCGGGCGCGACGTCTCCGACGTCGGATTCTGGCAGGTGTTGGCACTGTGGAAGCTCTCGATCATCGCCGAAGGCGTCATGCGCCGGATGGAAGCCGACTCGCGAAACCGGGCCGTGGCAGGCGGGCCGACCACGACGCTCATCGACGACATAGTCACCAGGGCATTGCGTACGGCCGACGAGATCGGCCTGTAGTCGGTCAGCTCGACGCGGTCCCGATCACCAAAGTGCGCGCTGCGCTCTCGATTTCGGGCGGAATCGCCACCGGCTTACGGGTGACCCCATCGACGTACACGTGTACGAATCGACCCCTCGCCGCCAACTCCAACGCATCGTCGCCGGCCTCGCGGAACAACCCGAGCGAGTACACGATGCTTCGGGTGCCCAGCCTCTCGACGGCCAGGCCCACCTGAAGTCGATCCGGGAAGCTCAACTCGGACAGGTAGCGGCACGAGGTTTCGGCGACGACACCGATCGCCGGCAGTGTCCGGATATCGAGTCCGGTCGTCTCCATCAACCAACCGTTGACGGCGGTATCGAAATACGCGTAGTAGGTGACGTTGTTGACGTGGCCGTAGTGGTCGTTGTCGTCCCATCGCGTCGTCACGGGCCACAGAGCCGGAAAGTCCGATGCGTGCGACAATTCCGGCCCTGGGTTCACCTGATCGGTCATGAACGTGACCCTAACCAGTGGCGTCGGAAGCGGACGTCGCCGGGGACTGCCGACGCAGGATCGCTCGGACCACCAGCCCGACGACCAAGGCCCAGAATGCGGAGCCGATTCCTGCGAACGTCAGGCCGGAAGCGGCGACGAGGAACGTCAGAACGGTCGCCTCCCTGTCCGACGCATGTTCGAGTGCACCGAACAGCGACGCGGCGAGAGTTGCCAACAAGGCAAGTCCGGCAACGGTTTCGACCACGCCTGCAGGCGCTGCGGCAACCAGGGTCGCCAGGGCCGCGGACGCCAGCGCCAGCACCAGATACGAGGAGCCGGCGGAGAACGCCGCGACCCATCGCCGCTTCGGGTCCGGATGGGCACCGGGATTCGCCGCGAGCGCAGCGCTGATCGCCGCGAGGTTGATCGTGTGCCCACCCGCGAAAGCGCCGAGGACGGTTCCGGTTCCGGTGACGGTCATCGACGCACGCCAAGGAATTCGGTAGCCGAACGACGCCATGACGGTGGTGCCCGGGATGTTCTGCGACGCCATGGTGACGATGTACAGCGGCACTGCGATACCGACGGTCGCCTGCCACGTCCAGTGCGGAATCGTCCAGTCGATCCGAGGAATCAGATCGGAGGCCGCGATGGGTGTGCCGCCGCCGATCAAGTCCGCTGCGATGACTGCAGCTGCCGCGAGGAACGCAGCGGGCACCGCCCAGCGCGCGTTGAAGCGAAGTACCAGCAGCCAGACGAGTACCACCGGAGCTATCCGGGCGGGGGAGTCGGCAAATGCAACGACCGGTGCCGCGCACAGCGGCAGCAGCACTCCGGCCAACATCGCCTGAGCGAGTGGTATCGGGATCTTCGAGACCACGGCACCGAGTCGTGGCCACAGGCCGGTCAGGACGATCAGCACCCCAACAGTGACGAACGAACCCACTGCGGCGGGCCACCCTCCGACCACCATGCCGGTTCCGGCGAGCAGCGCAGCGCCCGGCGTCGACCACGCCAGCGTGATGGGCTGTCTGTATCTGCGCGCGAGCCACATCATGCCCACGGCCTGGGTGACACACAGCGCCAGCAATCCGGAGGCCGCCTCGGTCGGGCTTGCCCCTACCGCCCGCAGGCCCGTCAGCACGACGGCGAACGAGCTGGTGAAGCCGACCAGTGATGCCACGATTCCCGCGCTGACGGGGGTCGAGAGCGGCGTCGGTCTGTCGGCGGCGTCGGCAGTGGTCACGACTGACGATGATGCACTGTGGGCCGTCGCCTGTCGCGTCGTTTCCCGTCGCGCCGGGTCGGCGCTCGGAGTCGGTGGCCGAACGCTGTCGGGGCACGGTCGACGTGACGTAGTCTTTGGGTTGGACCGGACCAGTCCGTACCGCTGGGTCGGCGAGTGACGGAAAGGCCGGCGCAGTGGTGATGCCCGTACATCTGAGGGACAGTCAAGTCCCGAAGCACGAACAGCTTCGCGCGATTCTGCTGCACCGCTGCACCAAGGAGTTGCAACCCGGCGATCTGATGCCCAGCGAGCGAAAACTGATGGAGGACTACGGCGTCAGCCGCATCACCGTCCGCGAGGCCATCGGCCAGCTCGTCAACGACGGACACCTGGTTCGGGTGCGTGGCAAGGGCACGTTCGTGGCCAGTCGCACCGTTCAGTCTCGTTTGCACCTGGCGTCGTTCTCGGAGGAGATGCGCGCGCAAGGATTGACGCCTACCACGGTGGTGCTGTTCGCACGGCTCGAAAGCCCTTCGGCGGCAACGACTCGTGCCCTCGGCCTGGCCGACGGCGAACAGACCTACCACGTCAAGCGCCTCCGGCTCGCCGACGCCGAACCGGTCAGCGTCGACGACGCGTGGTACCGGGCTTCCCTGCTCCCCGGCCTGATCGAGCACGACCTGAGCAAATCGGTGTACGAGGCCGTGCAGATCCACTACGGGTTGACCATCGACCGGGCCGAGCAGACAGTCAAAGCCACTGCGGCCGACAGCGATATCGCCACTCTGCTCGGCACCAAGCGCGGTGCCCCCGTGCTGTATTTCGACCGCGTCTCCTTCAGCGGCGACGAGCCGCTCGAACACACCGAGAGCTGGTACCGCTGCGATCGGTATCAACTGTCGATGGAAGTCGAAGGCGGGCGGCGCACCCCGCAGCGTCGGTGAGATCAGGGCAGCTCGAACAGAAGATCGCCCACTGCCACGGTGTTGTCGATGCTTGCACTGGTGACCGAATCCGGCTTCGAGTCCATCAGTACCACCGGAACGACATCCGAGTAGCCTGCCGCCGCGATCGCTGCGGGATCGTAGGTGACGACGAGGTCGCCGGCCTGGATTCGATCACCCTCTGCGGCAACGAGTTCGAAGCCCGCGCCCTTCATCTTCACGGTGTCGATGCCGATGTGCACCAACACGCCCGCCTTGTCCTCGGTGAAGACGACGAACGCGTGCGGATGGAGTTTGAGGATCGTGCCTGCGACCGGTGACCGAACCTCGACGGCCCCGTCGCTCGGAGCCGGGCGTAGCGCGACACCGGAGCCGACCATCTGCGCCGAGAACACCGGGTCCGGCACATCGGCGAGCGAGATGACCTGCCCGGCAACCGGGCTGAGGATCGCCCGTGCGCTCACAGGATGTCGCCGATGTCTTCTGCGAGCGTGTCCGCTTCGGGGCCGACGATGACCTGAACGGCGGTTCCCTTGTGAAACACGCCGTGGGCACCTGCCGCCTTGAGCGCCGCCTCGTTCACCAACGACCCGTCCTTCACCTCGGTGCGCAGTCGAGTGATGCACGCTTCGATCTCGACGATGTTGTCGGCACCGCCGAGGCCTTCGACGATCGCGTCCGCTTTGGACATGTGGATTCTCGCTTTCTGTCGGCTTGTATCTGTCGGGTGGATCACACGGCCGGGTTGACACGAGCCTGCCACCTGGCCAAACTACAACTGGTAATGACCGGACAGTACCCCTGATGGCATCCGGTCACAACAGAGAAATCGCCCCCGAAGGACCAGCCTCGAAGAGAAGGTCGCCATGACCCCGAAGAAGACGGACTCGATCGATACCGAGCCGAAGAAGGAATCACGATCATTGGCCGGGCTGCAGCGGTTCGGTCGCAGCCTCATGCTGCCGATCGCTGTTCTGCCTGCCGCCGGAATTCTCCTGCGGCTCGGTCAGGACGACCTGCTGGGGAGATTCAGCGCACTGGAGACCACTGCTGCGGTCATCTCCGCCGCCGGTCAGTCGGTTTTCACCTGGCTTCCCCTCATCTTCGCGGTCGGTATCGCCATCGGCTGGGCGAAGAAGTCCGACGGTTCGACGGCGCTCGCAGCGGTGGTCGGCTACATGGTGATGAACGGCGTCTTCACGGCAATGTCGCCGGTCGTGCTCGACGGAGAGTTCGATGCCAACGGTGACCCCGCCGTGATCGACTACGGCGTGTTGGCAGGCATCGTCATCGGACTGCTCTCGGCAATTCTCTGGCAGCGTTTCTATCGCCAGAAGCTGCCGGACTATCTCGGCTTCTTCAGCGGCCGTCGTCTGGTGCCGATCATGACGGCGATCACCGGTCTCGTCGTCGCCGTGATCATGTCGTTCGTGTACCCACTCTTCTACAGCGCTCTCCAATGGGTGGGCAACACCGTCGCCGACCACAGTGTGGTGGGCAGCGGAATCTACGGCTTCGCCAACCGCATGCTCATTCCCACCGGGCTGCACCACATTCTGAACTCCGTCGTCTGGTTCCTGGTGGGGGACTACCAGGATGCAAGCGGTCAATTGGTCCGCGGCGATCTGAACCGGTTCTTCGCCGGCGACCCGTCCGCCGGAGTGTTCATGACCGGATTCTTCCCGATCATGATGTTCGCCCTTCCCGCTGCGGCATTCGCGATCTACCGCAATGCCAAGCCGTCGCAGAAGAAGATCGTCGGCGGAATCATGTTGTCCACCGGCCTGACTGCCTTCGTCACCGGGATCACCGAGCCGCTCGAGTACTCGTTCATGTTCGTGGCCTGGCCGCTCTACATCATCCACGCGGTGTTGACCGGAACCTCGATGGCGTTGACCAATGCCCTCGGAATCCATGACGGTTTCTTCTTCTCCGCCGGTGGCATCGACTACCTGCTGAACTACGGAATCGCCACCAAGGCTTGGCTGCTCATTCCGATCGGCCTGGTGTACGCGGTGATCTACTACTTCCTGTTCAGCTTCGTCATCAAGAAGTGGAACCTGCGCACCCCCGGACGTGAGGACGACGCCGTGCTCGAACCCGACCGAGCATGACCGCATCCACTGCGACGACGCACCGCGGACGGGTCGTCACGCGCGACCGGGTGATCGAGGACGGCGTCGTCGCGTCGACGGGAGACCGGATCTCGTGGGTCGGGCCGACATCGGCGTGGCCCGGTGAGGCCGTCCCGCAAACGAATTCGACGATCCTCCCGGGGTTGGTCGATCTGCACTGCCACGGTGGAGCTGGAACGTCGTTTCCCGATTCACCGGCCGTCGATCTCATGACGGCGGTACGGCATCACCGCTATCGCGGGACCACGACGATGCTCGCCTCACTGGTGTCGGCACCGCCGGATCGGCTGATCGCGCAGACGTCGCTGTTGGCCGATCTGTACGAATCCGGTGACATCGCAGGCGTCCACCTCGAGGGGCCGTTTCTCGCCGTCGCACGCTGCGGCGCACAGGATCCGGCCTCGCTGCGCAGCGGAGATCCCGGACTGCTCCGCGACATACTGGACGCGGGCCGCGGCGCGGTGCGGTCGATGACCCTGGCGCCCGAGATCGACGGGTTCCCCGTCATCGCAGAGATGTTGCGGGAGAACGGAATACTTCCCAGCATCGGGCACACGGACGCCGACGCGCTCACCACTCGACGCGGTATCGAGTCGTTGGGGGACGGCCCCATGACTGCAACACATCTGTTCAACGGAATGCCGACCTGGCATCATCGGTCGCCGGGCCCGGTGAGCGAATGCCTGGCGGCCGCGGCGCGCAGCATGATGGTGCTCGAATTGATCGGCGACGGAGTGCATCTCGCCGACGAGACCGTGCGTGCGGTGTTCGATCTCGTCGGTGGCGCACGGATCGCACTGGTGTCCGACGCGATGGCCGCAGCCGGCATGCCGGACGGTCGCTATCGACTCGGACCACTGGATGTGACCGTCCGCCACGCGGTTGCACGGTTGTCCCGCGACGCAGACAACGAGACCGCTCCGATCGCGGGCGGAACCGCTACCGTGCTGGACCTGGTGCGCCGAGCCGTGCTGGACGCCGGCGTGCCCCTGGTCGAGGCCGTGCGGGCTGCATCGTCGACTCCGGCGGCCTCGATCGGCCTCGACTCCGAGATCGGTTGCCTCGAAGAGGGCATGAGAGCTGACGTCCTGGTGGTCGACGCGGCGTTCGAGCCACTGCAGGTGATCAGAGGCGGAACTGCAATCGGAGAGGACAGCTAGATGGAGGTAGTGATCCTCGAGGGGGTCGACGCAGTGGATCGAACGGCCGCCGACATCGTCGAACGAGTGGTGCGAGCCGGTCCGGCTGTACTGGGACTGGCGACCGGGTCGACCCCGGTGGGCACTTATCGCGAATTGGCTCGACGGCATCGGGAGGACGGCCTGTCGTTCGCGCTTTGTCGCGCCTTCCTCCTCGACGAGTACATCGGACTGGCGAAAGCCGCTGAGCAGTCGTACTTCTCGTTCATTCGAGACAACTTCGTCGACCACGTCGACCTGGACGACGCCGCGGTGTTCTCGCCCGACGGCGAAGCGGACGACATAGCGGCAGAGGCGCAGCGGTACGACGCCGCGATCGCGGCCGCAGGTGGCGTCGATGTCCAGATCCTCGGAATCGGCACCGACGGGCACATCGGCTTCAACGAGCCCGGATCCTCACTGAAGTCGCGGACGCGGGTGAAGACGCTGACCGAACAGACGCGCGTCGACAATGCCCGGTTCTTCGATTCTCCCGAGGACGTACCGCATCACGTACTGACGCAGGGGCTGGGCACCATCGACGAGGCGCGCCACCTCGTGTTGATCGCAACGGGGGAGTCGAAAGCGGACGCGGTGGCGGCGGCCGTCGAGGGACCGCTGTCGGCGTACTGTCCGGCGTCGGCCATTCAATGGCACCCGCACGCAACGGTGCTGTTGGACGAGGCCGCGGCGTCGTCGCTCGCACTCGCGGAGTACTACCGGTACGCCTACACCAACAAGCCCCGGTGGCAGCACCTGTGAGTCACCTGCGCGAGAACTCCGATGCGCGCGCGATCTGTTCGTCCGACGGCCGGACTCCGGTGTAGAGGACGAACTGTTCTGCCGCCTGCAGGGCGATGACCTGAGCGCCGGTGATCACAGGTTTGTCGGCGGCCCGAGCGGCGACGATCAGCGGCGTCTCCGACGGCATGGCGACGACGTCGAACACGGCTTTCGCCGCGTCGATCTGCTCGTCGGTGAACGGTGCCGAATCAGCGTCCGGTCCGCCGGCCATACCCACCGGGGTCACGTTCACCAACAGGTCTGCGCCCACCGCTTCGGCGGACCAGTCGTAGCCGTAGGTGTCGGCGAGGGCGGGGCCGGTGTTCGAGTTGCGGGCGACGACGGTACCCCGGGTGTAACCCGAATCCCGCAGCGCGGCAACGACAGCTTTGGCCATACCGCCGCTGCCGGTGACCGCCACCGAGTAATCGGTCGAGAATCCACTCGCGCCGAGTAGGTTCGCGACGGCCTGGTAGTCGGTGTTGTATGCGTGCAGGACGCCGTTCTCGTTGACGATCGTGTTGACGGATTCGATCGCGCTGGCGGACTCCTGCATCACGTCGACCAGTTCGATGACATCTTCCTTGAACGGCATGGACACGGCGCAGCCTCGAATGCCCAGCGCGCGAACGCCTCCCACCGCGGCGGCGAGGTCGGTGGTGGTGAACGCCTTGTAGACGAAGTTCAGGTCCAACTCGTCGTACAGATAGTTGTGAAAGCGTGTTCCGATGTTGCTCGGTCGGCCGGACAGGGACATGCAGAGCTGTGTCTCACGGTCGAGGAAGCTGCGCGCGTGTGCTGGTGCCATCGCTGAGACTTTACGCCGCGCACGTCGAGGCGACCGAAGCGAGAACACCATGATCGGCCTGGGTGATCGGCAACTCGTACTGGGCGGCGACCGACAGGTATTTTCCCGCGTAGAAGCAGTGGTAGGCCTCGTTCGGCGGTAACCATTGCGAGGGTGTCTTGTCGCTCTTGCTCTGATTGTCGACTCCGTTGACCGCGAGCAGATTGAACGCCACGTCGTTGGCGAACCGAATTCGCTTGTCGGGCAACCACGTGTTCGCGCCCATGTCCCACGCGGCGGACAGGGGGTAGACGTGATCGATCTGGATCTTTCCGGCATCGGCCTTGGTGAACTGCATCGGCTCACCGGAGTACGGATCTGCGAGCGAACCCGACAGCACGACGCAGTCGCGGGTGCCGGCGCGGAATTCGACTTCCGTCATCGACAGCGCCAGGACGTTGTCGCGGGTACCGCAGCCGTCGTGACCACCCGGCCCGTCGTAGTCGTCCGTCCACGCCGGGCCGAACACACACCCTTCGCCGCTCTTGCATCCGCGCTCGTAGCCGACGGCGTCGGGCCTGGCGGCGACCACGCGAACCTGCGCGAGCAATTGCTCGACCTGAGTGCGAGTGGGACTACCCGGAGCGGGTTCGGCGGGGGAGAAACCGGGGATGACGGGCCGGTCGCACGAGCCGAACACAGCCATCACGGCCGCAGAGATCACCAGCAGTACCGCCACCCACAGCTTTCTCACGCACGCCCCATCGTCGATCTCGGTCCTCGGTTGTCGTTCCTTGCGTCAGCAGTGTGCCGGAAGACACCGACAGTTCTCCGCTCACGCCAACCCGGCATCAGCGAACCTCGACCACGACCTTGCCGAGCACGTGCCCGTCCTCTACCAAAGCGAGAGCCTCACCCGCACGCTCGAGCGGGAACACATGGTCTATACGCGGACGAATGATGCCCGACGCAGTCAGGTCGGCCAGCCGGGCGAATGCCGCGGTGGTGCGGTCGCGATCGACACCGGAACCACCCCACTGCGCCGCGAGCACCGGGTCGGCAACGCTGACGATCGGTATCCCCGCCGTCACAGCGGTCGCGGCGGCGCGCAAGCTCTCGCCCCCGACGAGATCGATGATGCCGTTCACCGGTCGTGACAGCGAGTCGACGAAATCGGCGCCGGAGGCGAGAAATTCGGCTCCGAGGCTCTCGATCCACTCCTGCTTGCCCGTACTCGCGACTGCGAGAACGTCGATACCGTCGGCTCGCGCGAGTTGCAGAACGGTCGAACCCACGCCGCCGCCCGCGCCGAGCACCAGGATGGAGTCACCCGTGTCAACGGCGAGCCGCGCCAGCGCGTCGTATGCGGTCCCGGCGGCCACCGGCAGAGTGGCTGCGGCCGCCCAGGACACGGATTCGGGCTTGTGGGCTGTGCTCGACGCGTTGAGCACGGTGTACTGCGCATAGCCTCCGTATCCCGACGCGGTGGCTCCGAACACGTGGTCGCCCACCGAGAAGTCGGCCACACCGGCACCGGCCGACACGACCGTGCCCGATACTTCCCGGCCGAGTACCGCAGGCAGGGTGATCGGCACGGTGTCCTTGCGATTGCCCGCCCGCACCTTCCAATCCGCGGGATTGACGCCGGCGGCGTGGACCGCGACGAGAATCTGGCCAGGTCCCGGCTCGGCGACGGGTAGGTCCAGAAGGTATTCGGTGTCGGGTCCGCCGTATTCACTGAAGCCGTACGCGATCATGCACATACTGTGCCTCACCCAGCGACTCACTCGAAGCGCCTCACCCGAAGTCTGTCGGTGCTTGCTGATTGGATGGACCGATGCTGCACGGTCTCTGGTCTCCCGGTGCCGGGCTGATGCTGTGGGACGACGAGATCACCACCGGCGACGAACCCGACTTGCCGCCGACCCACGCGCACGTGCTCACCAGAACGTTTCGGCACCGTGCTGCGGTGTCGTTTCCGGCACCCGGACGCGCCGCCACCGCGCAGGCCCCGGTGCAGGTTCCGGCCATCGCACTCGCCCCGCACGACGGCGCCGATCTGCTGTTGCGGACGCCGCCGGACCACGCGGCGATCTCCGGTGACCTCCGTTACCTGGCGCATGTCGCCCGCGGAATCGAACGCTGGGTCCGCGGCGGTCGCGTCGTTCCGGCCCTGAAGTTGATGGACGGGCAGTGGTGGCCACGGTGGCGTCTGGTCGGGGGCGAGCGTCAACGTGCCTGGCTCAGCGAACTCGCCGTCGCGATGCCGTCGGTGCAGCGTGCAGGTGAGCGGCCCAAGAAGATTCTCGACGACATGGTGGAGGAGCTCACCGATCCGATCGTCAGATCGGTTCTGGGTAGACCCGACTCGGAGCATCCACTGTTGTCGGCTCTGGTTCGCGACGACCCGTATGCCGATGGCACTCAACAGATGTCGACGTTGCTCGAGAAGTGGCGCGGAAGCCTCACCGTCGACGAACCCTCGCTGGTGCTCCGGCTGCTCGAACCCGATGGCGACGACGCCGTCGACAGTTCCTCCGCGGAAGCGGTGGAGTCGTACTGGACGCTGCAGGTGTGTCTGCGCGCGGACGGCGAAGCGCCGCGACCGGTTCCGATGAGCCGCAAGGTCGGTGCCACGCTGCTCTCCATCGCCGTGCGCAAGCTCGGTGAGGCCGTGGCGGCGTACCCGAGACTGCGCGATCTGCCGTCTCAGGAAGGCACCCTGGATCTGTTGCTTCCGACGTCGGTGGTCATCGACCTCGTCGAACACGGTGCGACGGCACTGCAGGCCACCGGAACCACGGTTCTGCTTCCCCGGGCCTGGACGAGGCTCGATCCGTCGATGAGATTGCGCGTCGATTCACCGGCGGTGACGAAAGCGGCAGCCGATCGGGCGGTCGGCATGGACGAACTGGTGTCCTACGACTGGCAACTCCAACTCGGCGACATGGTGCTCACCGAGGCGGAGATGAACAGGCTCGCCGTCTCGAAGGGCGATCTCGTGCGGCTCCGCGGTCAGTGGGTGCTCGCGGACGGCGGTCAGCTCGCGCGAGCCGCCAAGTACGTCGCCGAGCATCACGGTGACGGGACTGCGCTCAGCACGCTGATGCGTGAGATGACGTTGGCCGATCCGCCACCTGCTCCGGTCCAGGACATCCGCGCCACCGGCTGGGCGGCCACGTTGCTCGAGCCCGGTGCGGTGCCGGAGACGATCCCGGTGCCCGACGGTGTGAACGCGACTCTGCGGCCGTATCAGCAGCGTGGGCTCGATTGGCTCGCGTTCATGAGTCGGCTCGGTCTCGGGGCGGTACTTGCCGACGACATGGGGCTGGGCAAGACGCTGCAGGTGCTGACATTGCTCGCGCACGAGAAGAGTTCGACGCCGACACTGCTGGTGGCACCGATGTCGGTGGTCGGCAACTGGCAGCGTGAGGCGGCGAAATTCACTCCGGCACTGCGGGTTCTGGTGCATCACGGTCCGACGCGACTACGCGACGAGGAGCTCGACCGGGCGATCGCCGAGCACGATCTGATCGTCACCACGTACGCGCTGATGGCGAAGGATCGCGCGCAGTTGGCGGAGCAGACGTGGCGTCGTGTGGTCCTCGACGAGGCGCAACACATCAAGAACTCGGGCACCGTGCAGGCCAAGGCGGCGCTCGCGATCCCCGCGGATCACAAGCTGGCGCTCACCGGAACGCCGGTCGAGAATCGTCTCGACGAGCTGAGGTCCATTCTCGACTTCGCCAATCCGGGCATGCTCGGTAGGCCGTCGGATTTCCGAAAGCGATTCTCGGTTCCGATCGAGCGCGAGAACGACGAGAGCGCGGTTTCGCGTCTGCGCGCCATCACGTCGCCGTTCATTCTGCGTCGCGTCAAGACCGATCCGACGGTCATCTCGGATCTGCCCGAGAAGAACGAGATGACCGTGCGCGCCAACCTCACGGCCGAGCAGGCTGCGCTGTACAAGGCGGTCGTCGACGAGATGATGGCGCAGATCGCCGACGCGAAGGGCATGAAGCGCAAGGGCGCGGTGCTGTCCGCGCTGACTCGCCTCAAACAGGTGTGCAATCACCCCGCCCATTTCCTGTCCGACGGCTCGCCGGTGCTCAAGAGGGGTCAGCATCGCTCCGGCAAGATCGGCTTGGTCGAGGACATGCTCGACTCGATTCTCGGCGACAACGAGAAAGCGTTGTTGTTCGCGCAGTTTCGGGAGTTCGGTGAGCTCGTGGCACCCTACTTCGCCGAACGATTCGGCACCGAGGTGCCGTTCCTCCACGGCGGGGTGAGCAAGGCCAAGCGTGACGAGATGGTGGAGAAGTTCCAGAGCGACGACGGTCCGCCGATCATGATGCTCTCGCTCAAGGCCGGCGGCACCGGGTTGAACCTCACGGCCGCCAACCATGTTGTTCATCTCGATCGTTGGTGGAATCCGGCGGTGGAGAATCAAGCGACGGACCGGGCCTTCCGCATCGGGCAGCGCAAGAACGTCGAGGTGCGCAAACTGCTGTGCGTGGGCACCGTGGAGGAACGGATCGACTCGATGCTCGTCTCCAAGCAGGACCTGGCGAATCTGGCGGTGGGCACCGGCGAGAACTGGGTGACCGAGATGGACACCGCGGAGCTGCAGGAACTGTTCCGCCTCAGTGAGGATGCGGTGGGGGAGTGATGGTCGACTTCTCGCAGTACGGCAAGCGTCGAAAAGCCAAGGGCGGCATCGAGTCCAAAAACAAGCGCGGTGCCTTCGGGCAGACGTGGTGGGGCAGGCATTTCGTGGCGGCCATGGAAGACCTCGCGGATCCGGGCCGGATCGCTCGGGGTAGAACGTATGCGCGCCAAGGGCAGGTGCTCACTCTCGGGGTCGAGCGCGGGCAGATATACGGCGAGGTGCAGGGCAGTCAGCTCGAGCCGTTCTCGGCCTCGGTCACCGTTGACCCGCTCACTCAGGGTGAGGTTGCCGCACTGGTCGGCCGGGTGCGTTCGAACCCCGGCATGCTGGCCGAGCTGGCCTCCAACGCCATTCCGCAGGCGCTGGCGTCGGTGTTGCTGCCGCACGACAAGGGGCAGCTCGATTTCGACTGCACGTGCCCCGACGACGGGTGGCCCTGCAAACACGCGGCGGCGCTGATGTACATCGCCGCCGAGCACATCGACGCATCCGCCGCCACCATCCTGACACTGCGTGGAGTCGATCTCGATCAACTGATCGAGGGCGTCGGCGACGGGGACGACGAGTTCGACCCCGATGACTGGTTCGGCGATCGCGCGTCGTTCCCCCAACTTCCCCAGGTATCGTTCGCTCCCGCGATGGACGATCTCGATCCGTTGATCCTGCGTCGAATCTTCCGCGCCGACGGCTCCTCCGAGGCCGAGGTCAGTCGCGCCGGTGCCGATCTGAGGCAGTTCTACGACCGAATGTGACGACTTCTGGACTTACGTGGACATCCGACTATAGGATGGGCGTACTTCACTTTCCACGCTCGAGGACGGACAAACTCCATGGCTCGCGAACTCACGCACTTCATCGGCGGCAAGCACGTCGCCGGCACCTCCGGAAACTTCGGGGACGTGTTCGACCCCAACACCGGCGAGGTTCAGGCCCGTGTTCCCCTGGCCGACGTATCCGAGGTCGAGGCCGTCATCGCCGATGCCGAACAGGCCCAACGTGAATGGGCCAAGTGGAACCCGCAGCGCCGGGCGCGAGTCCTGATGAAGTTCCTGCAGCTCGTCACTCGCGACACCGAGGAACTGGCCCGCCTGCTGTCCTCCGAGCACGGCAAGACGATTGCCGACGCCAAGGGCGACATCCAACGCGGCGTCGAGGTCGTGGAGTTCGCCGTCGGCGTCCCGCATCTGCTCAAGGGCGAGTACACCGAGGGTGCAGGCGGCGGGATCGACGTCTACTCGATGCGTCAGCCGCTTGGTGTCGTAGCCGGAATCACCCCCTTCAACTTCCCCGCGATGATTCCCCTGTGGAAGGCCGGCCCGGCCATCGCCTGCGGAAACGCATTCATCCTCAAGCCCTCCGAGCGCGACCCGTCCGTCCCGCTCAAGCTCGCCGAACTCTTCCTCGAAGCAGGACTGCCGCCGGGTGTGTTCAACGTCGTCAACGGTGACAAGACCGCCGTCGACGTGCTGCTCACCGACGACCGCGTCAAGGCGATCGGGTTCGTCGGCTCGACTCCCATCGCGCAGTACATCTACGAGACCGCAGCGAAGCACGGCAAGCGTGCACAGTGCTTCGGTGGAGCCAAGAACCACGCCCTGGTGATGCCCGACGCCGATCTCGACGAGGTCGCCGACGCCCTTCTCGGTGCCGCCTACGGTTCCGCGGGCGAGCGTTGCATGGCCATTTCCGTCGCGGTTCCGGTGGGTGAAGAGACCGCGGATGCGCTCGTCGCCAAGCTCACCGAGCGGGTTGCGAAGCTGAAGATCGGTCGCTCCGACGACGAGGACGCGGATTTCGGCCCGCTCGTGGGTAGCGATGCGTTGAAGCGGGTCAACGACTACACCCAGATCGGTGTCGACGAGGGTGCCGAGTTGGTCGTCGACGGGCGCGGTTTCAGCCTCGAAGGCCACGAGGGTGGATTCTTCGCGGGCGCAACACTGTTCGACAGAGTGACGACCGACATGCGGATCTACAAGGAAGAGATCTTCGGGCCCGTCCTGATCGTCGTGCGCGCAAAAGACTACGAGGATGCGCTGCGTCTGCCCACCGAGCACGAATACGGCAACGGCGTGTCCATCTTCACCCGTGACGGCGACACTGCACGCGATTTCTGCTCCCGCGTCCAGGTGGGAATGGTCGGGGTCAACGTGCCGATTCCGGTACCGATCGCGTACCACACGTTCGGCGGTTGGAAGCGCTCGGGATTCGGTGATCTGAACCAGCACGGACCCGATTCGATCCGCTTCTACACCAAGACCAAGACCGTCACGCAGCGCTGGCCGTCGGGCACCAAAGAGGCTGCGGCACAGAATCACTTCGTCATTCCGAACATGGACTGATTCGGCGATGTTCACATTGAACGAGGACGAGCGGGCGATCAACGACACCGCTCGTGAATTCGCCGACGAGTTTCTGGCCCCGAACGCGGTCGAGTGGGACCAGAGCAAGCATTTCCCCGTGGACGTACTGCGCAAGGCAGCGGGACTGGGTATGGGCGGCATCTACATTCGCGAGGACGTGGGCGGATCGGGTCTGACCAGAGTCGATTCGGTGCGGATCTTCGAGCAGCTGGCCACCGGTGACCCGTCCATCGCGGCATACATCTCCATTCACAACATGGTCGCCTGGATGATCGACACCTACGGAACCGACGAGCAGAGGCAGCGTTGGCTGCCGGGCCTGTGCACGATGGATCAGCTGGGCAGCTATTGCCTCACCGAGCCAGGCGCGGGATCGGATGCCGCGATGATCGGCACCAAGGCGGTGCGCGACGGTGACGAATACGTCTTGGACGGTGTCAAGCAATTCATCTCCGGCGCAGGCACTTCCGAGGTGTACGTCGTCATGGCGCGTACCGGTGCTCCGGGCCCTCGTGGCATCTCCGCGTTCATCGTGCCGAAGGATTCGGCGGGCCTCTCCTTCGGAGCCAACGAGAAGAAGATGGGGTGGAACGCTCAGCCCACTCGGCAGGTCGTTCTCGAAGGAGTCCGCATTCCGGCCGAGAATCTGCTCGGCAACGAGGGCGACGGGTTCCGTATCGCCATGAACGGACTCAACGGCGGACGCATCAACATCGCCGCGTGCTCGATCGGCGGAGCGCAGTCCGCTCTCGACAAGGCCGTTGCGTACCTGGCCGAGCGCAAGGCGTTCGGGGCACGGTTGCTCGATGCACAGGCGCTCCAGTTCCGACTGGCCGATTTCAAGACCGAACTCGAAGCCGCCCGCACGCTGCTGTGGCGGGCCGCGGACGCGTTGCAGAACGACGCTGCGGACAAGGTCGAGATGTGCGCGATGGCGAAGCGTTTCGGAACCGACACCGGTTTCGAGGTCGCCAACGGCGCATTGCAGCTGCTGGGTGGGTACGGCTACCTCAGCGAATACGGCGTCGAGAAGATCGTTCGTGACCTTCGAGTGCACCAGATTCTGGAAGGGACCAACGAGATCATGCGAGTGGTTGTCGCACGTTCGATCGTGGGTGCCGCATGAGTGACGTCATCCTCGAGGTCTCCGGCGGAATCGGTCGGATCACCCTGAACCGCCCCAAAGCGATCAATGCGCTCGATCATGCGATGGTGCGTGAGATCGCGCCGGCGTTGGCGCAGTGGGCAACCGACGACGCTGTCGACGTCGTCCTTCTGACCGGAGCCGGTGAGCGCGGACTGTGCGCAGGCGGAGACATCGTCTCCATCTACCACGACGCCAAGGACGGTGGCAGCGGAAGCAAGGAATTCTGGCGCGAGGAGTACATCCTCAACGCCGCGATCGCTCGATTCCCCAAGCCGTTCGTCGCCATCATGGACGGCATCGTCATGGGCGGAGGCGTCGGGCTCTCGGCACATGCCAACACTCGCATCGTCACCGAGCGATCGAAGATCGCGATGCCGGAGGTCGGAATCGGTTTCGTTCCGGATGTGGGTGGTACGTACCTACTTTCGCGTGCTCCGGGCGAGATCGGCACCCACTTCGCGCTCACCACGGCGCGGATGAATGCCGGCGACGCCATCGCAGTCGGTTTCGCCGATCACTACATCCCGTCCGACAAGCTGGAAGACTTCTACTCGGCACTCGAGACGGTCAGCGTCGGAGAGGCGGTCGCGACGTTCAGCGAGCCGGCACCGGAGTCCACGATTGCCCGTCAGCAGGGATGGATCGACGAGTGCTACGCCGGCGACGACGTTCAGGCCATCGTCGACGCTCTGGCAGCCAGCACGGTGCCGGAGGCGCAGAAGTCCGCGGAGGACATCGCGTCCAAATCGCCTGTGTCGCTGGCCGTGACGCTGAGGTCACTGCGCCGGGCAGCCACGCTGCCGACGCTGGAAGCAGTGCTCGACGAGGAGTACCGCGTGTCGGTCGCATCCCTGAGCAGTCACGACCTCGTCGAAGGAATTCGAGCACAGGTGGTCGAGAAGGACCGCAACCCGCAATGGCAACCGCGTACGTCGGCAGACGTCACGCCCGAGGACGTCGATCGGTACTTCGCACCTCTCGGGGACGCGGAACTGGGCCTGTCGAACGCACACACAGAAGGTGAGCAGTCATGAGCGAGAAGACGATCGGCTTCATCGGCCTCGGCCACATGGGTGGACCGATGGCCGCCAATCTGGCTGCGGCGGGCTACACGGTGCAGGGTTTCGATCTGGTGCCCGCCGCGCTCGAGCAGGCCACGAAGGACGGCGTCACCGTGGTCGAATCGGCCGTGGCCGCCGTCACCGATGCCGACATCGTCATCACGATGCTGCCCAACGGCACACTGGTACTCGGGTTGTACGCGGACCTGCTGCCTGCTGCCGCACCGGGCACGTTGTTCATCGACTCCTCGACCATCGACGTCGCCGACGCACACACCGCGCACAAGCTGGTGCACGAGGCTGGCCACCGCAGTCTGGACGCACCGGTCTCCGGTGGTGTCGGGGGAGCGGCTGCGGGAACGTTGACATTCATGGTGGGCGGATCCGAAGAGGACTTCGCTTCTGCTGCAGCAGTTCTCGACGTCATGGGTCGCAAGGTGGTGCACTGCGGCGCAGCGGGCAACGGCCAGGCCGCCAAGATCTGCAACAACATGATTCTCGGAGTGTCGATGATCGCCATCAGCGAGGCGTTCGTGTTGGGGGAAAAACTCGGCTTGAGCAACCAGGCGTTGTTCGACGTGGCCTCGACTGCGTCCGGTCAATGCTGGGCGCTGACGACCAATTGCCCGGTGCCCGGTCCCGTACCGACGAGCCCCGCCAACAACGAGTACAAGCCCGGCTTTGCGGCGGCGCTCATGGACAAGGATCTGGGCCTGGCCGCCAATGCACTGCGCGACAACGGTGTCGAGGGTGTTCTGGGCCTACGGGCGGCCGAGTTGTACGCTCGCTTCAAGGAAACAACTGGGGGCGGCACCGATGTCGACTTCTCCGGCATCATCAACGACATCCGCGAGCGCTCGAACGGAGCAGACCTGTGAGTGACTACGAGACGATTCTGCTCGAACGTCGGGGACGCGTCGGCATCATCACGCTCAACCGTCCCAAGGCGTTGAACGCACTCAATTCTCAGTTGATGCGCGAGGTCGTCTCGGTGGTCGAGGAGCTCGACGCGGACTCCGACATCGGTGCAATTCTCATCACCGGTTCCGAGCGGGCCTTCGCGGCCGGGGCCGACATCAAGGAGATGCAGCCCAAGTCCTACATGGACGTGTATCTCGACGACTTCTTCGCCGCCTGGGACCGATTGGCATCTGCTCGAACGCCGTTGATCGCGGCGGTGTCCGGTTACGCGCTCGGCGGCGGGTGCGAACTCGCGATGCTGTGCGACGTTCTGATCGCCTCGGACACCGCGGTATTCGGGCAACCCGAGATCAAGCTCGGCGTCATTCCGGGAATCGGTGGGTCGCAGCGCCTGACGCGTGCAGTGGGCAAGGCCAAGGCCATGGAGATGTGCTTGACCGGTCGCAACATGAAGGTCGAGGAAGCCGAGCGAGCAGGGCTGGTCTCGCGCATCGTGCCGGTCGCGGATCTCCTCGACGACGCCGTCGCGACCGCCACCACCATCGCCGAGATGTCGCTCCCGGTCGCCATGATGGCCAAGGAAGCAGTGAACCGATCGTTCGAGTCGAGCCTTCGCGAGGGTGTTCTGTTCGAGCGCCGCGTGTTTCACTCGACCTTCGCCACCGAGGACCAGAAGGAAGGCATGTCGGCCTTCATCGAGAAGCGAACGCCGAACTTCCAGCATCGGTAGCTGACCTTCGGGGTCGTTCCGCAGGCTCCACTCCCGGGCCCGCCCTACCTGTCGGGTGACAGGAGGGCGGCCCCGCGGGCCGAGACCAACTCCGGCATCGATGGCACCAGCGTCGTCAGGCCGGTTCGCAACTCGAGCGACCGCGCGATCGAGGTGATGTTCGCGCCGCCGCCCACCACGACGATGGACTGCGGTCTGGCACCGGACAATTCGATGGTCTGCTCCACCAACATGCCCGCGTACCGCACCGGTCCGGCGATCAGATCGTCGAAGTCGCGTCGGGTCAGCACATGCCGCGCCGCACCGGATGGATCGGTGGTGCTGACGACGGAGTCGACGCTCAGTTGCTCCTTGATGGACCGGCTGGCGTCGATTCCGATGCGAACACCGTTGGACGAGAGCAGCCGCCGAACAGAGTGATCGAGATCGTCGCCGCAGAACGTGGCCGTTCGCCGCGTCATGAGGGTGCGAGTGGACGCGAGGTCGATGACGGTGACAGTGGTTCCGGTGCTTCCGATATCGCACAACACGGTGACGCCGTGATTGGGCACCAGCCCGATGAAACGCAGATAGCGCACCTGCGCAGCGGTTTCCGGAACGAGCGAGGCCGTGCGCGCCGTACCGCTGGTGGCGACCGAGCCGGGATCGGTGGCAACCCGATAGGCGATGGCGGAGAACTGAACCGGGAGCGACATCGTCGCGGCGATGGAGTGGATGGCGTCGACGCCGGTGGCGATCGTGGTGGACAGCGACTGACCCGGGGCTCGGCGCGCCGTCCTGGACACGATGGGTGTGCGGTGGGGGCTGTCCAGATACGTCAGAATTGCGCGTGCGCCGTGCGCACCCGCCCCGACCCCCAAAACCAGCACCCCGCCCCGCCCTTCAGCAGATCGGCTCCGACCTGTTCCTGGAGCAATTGCACCACGAACGGTACGGGTGTGCCATTGTCTTGTGACGAGTCACGATCGAACTCAGAACGATGTAGTGATGTTTTCACTGTCGAAATCGCCTGCATCCGAACGGAGTTCCGCCAAGATCCGAACGAGCGCCAGTAATTTGTCCCGTGCCAGACCGGGGCGTGCGAACACCAGTGAGTTCAAGCGCTCTGTGGCCTCGACGGCCAAAGTGCGTCCCTGCTCGGTGATTTCGACCAGTGTGGTGCGCCGATCGCTCGGATGTGGGATGCGTCGAACGTATCCCACGGACTCGAGACGATCGACAGCGTTGGTCACGCTCGTGGGATGCACCTGCAGACGTGCGCTCGCCTTCGCCATCGGCAGAGCCCCGTTCTTGGTGAAGGTCAACAACGTCAGCAGCTCGTAGCGCGAAAAGGTCAGTCCCGTCGGCTTCAACGCTTCCTCGACCCGGGCGAGCATGATCTGCTGCGCGCGCATCAACGAGGTCACTGCGGCCATACCGTCGGCGGCGTCGGACCATCCGTGTTCGGTCCACTGGCGGTGTGCCTCTGCAATGGGATCGAGGGGAAGCGGAGACGGTGCTGGCATACCGACCATCCTCCCACGGTGTCCGGTTCCGGCGTCTACCGAATGACGACGCGAGGTACTGCGAGCGGAACTCGATCCGTGATCGCGGCGCGGGCAAGCGAGATCTGCTCGCGGGCTTCGGCTGTGCGGGCGGTATCGGTGTCGCCGGAGGCCAACGCGCGGTCCAGCAAGACCAGTTGAGTCAGTACGGCGTCGACGTTCTCGGAATCCTGTGCCGCCCGACCCACTCGCTCGGCGAGGCGAATTCCGGCCTGCACCACCATGGGGCTGCCGGTGCCGTAGATCCGCACCGCATCGAGGGCATGGTCGATCAGTGACGGAACCGCGACGCGGCGGGTGATCACCCGCACGGTGCCGTCGGAGCCGCACCGAGCACGGGAGGGCCTGGGACGCTGGACGACCGCGACCAGTCCGACCGTGAGATCGTCGATGGCGTTGCGTGCCGTGTACGGGTCGTTGACGCCCGTCGACAGGGCGCGCACAGCCATTTCGGTCATCTGCTCGACGGCGAAAGCGATGTCGTGCCGCGGTGTTCGACTGGTGCCGATGGCGAACGACCCTCGAACCCGTCCGACCGCGTCGGTGGAGATGTTCGCCGATCGATCGGCCAGAACATCGGCGAGCGGTTCACCGGCGACGACGTGTTCACCGGGCACTCGATGAACATCGATCACGGTGTCGGTGTCGCCAGCGATGTTCAGCACTGCGTCTTCGTCGATGTCGATGATCACCCCGGACTCCTCGGCCAGCACCGTCGTGTAGACGGGCGGCTTGACGATGCCCTCTGCCGACGCTGCATCGGCGGGTTGTTCGGGTGGGTAGAGCGCGTCGACGGACTCCGACAGTTCGTCGCGGACGCGGCCGGACAGCGTCGCCACCTGGATCGACTGTGCGATGTGATGAATGAAGTAGACGAGCACACCCACGTCGACCACCGCGAGTGCGACGGCAACGTTGACGGCGATGTCCGGCACGAAGACCGAGCCGTCGGATTCGATCGAGCGAATCGACCGCAGCACCATCAGCGAGTACAGGAACGTGGCACCGAAGATGCCGAGCACCACCTGATTGCCGCGATCGGCCATGAAGTTGCGCACCAGGCGGGGGCCGTACGAGGAACTGGCGGTGGCGAGGACGGAGATGGTGATGGAGAACGACGTCGCAGCCACGCCGAGCATGGACCCGCCGATGGCACCGAGGATGTCTCGGCTGCCGCTGGCACCCACGTGGTAGAGCAGCGAGCCCGTCAGATCCACCCGGGTATCGAGCAGATAGCGATCGAGACTCACCAGAGCCTGCGCGAGCACGAGTGCGACGACCCCGAGGACGGCGGGAATGAACCAGAACGATTCCCGCAGCTTCGCCATGTGTTCCTTCATGACGCACAGTCTTCCCGTAGGCGTCCGAATCAACCCTCGGTATTCGAATCCCGTCGCTCCGATCGATGCCGTGTCAGGCCAGCAGGGCCGGCTTTCGTGCCACGGTGACGGCCCAGTCGGCGTCCGTCCGCCAGGGCCGGAGATCCCACGTCGCGAATCGGTGCTCGAGGACGAAACCGACCGCCGCCAAATCCTCGTCGAGCATGTCCACGGTGTACTCCCTATCGGTGGCGAATCCGGTGACGAACACTCCGCCTTCGGTCAGGTGTGCCCAGATGCGTTGGAGCGCAGTTCGTTCGGTACCGGGCTTCATGAAGACGAGTACGTTGCCCGCTGCCACGGCCGCGTCGAACGTCCGGCCCAGATCGAGCGTCGTCAGATCGGCGACATGAACGTCGAGTTCGGGGTGCGCTCGCGCGGCCTCGGCCAGAACGGGATCGAGATCCACTGCGGTCACACGGTGTCCGCGGCGGGCCAACTCGACACCGAGTCGGCCGGTCCCGCATCCGGCATCGAGAATGCTCGACGCGGGGGAGACCACCGCGTCGACCATGCGGGCCTCGCCGTGCAGATCCACGCCGCGTTCGGCCAGGCGGTCGAATCGCTCGATGTAGCGCGCGGAATCGTCTGCGGAGTTCTCGGCTTGCCAGCGTGTGGTCACCCCGCCAGGGTAGGTCAGGTCAGGGAGTCGAGGGCCGACCGGGCTTCGGCCACGCGGATGCGGGCCGCGTCTAGTGCCGCCGCCGTCGACTCCGCCTGTACGACGCTGGCCTCGTGTGCTTCTCGTGCAGCCTGCTCTCGGGCTCCGGCGGCCTCCAGCTCGGCCTCGATTCGCTCGACTTCTTCTGCAGCGCTGTGCAGTTCGGACGCTTTTCGTTCGGTGTCCGCTTGGGCTTCGTCGACTTCGGTTCGCGCGGTATCGAGATCGGATTCGGCCGACTCGAGTTCGGCGAGCAGTCGGTTTCGTTCGGCTTCGTCGGTTTTATGCCGGTCGTCCTCGACCTCGGGAGAAACCGGGTCGTCCTCGGCGGCGTCGTCATCGTCGGGAGAGTCCGGAACGATCGACAGCAGCGCAGGCCCGAAGCCGCTGTACGTTTCGGCCACCACGGTTCTGCCTTTGCGGACGCGGTCGCGTATCTCGGCGTCGGCCATCGCCGCGTTCAGGGTGTTGGAGATCTCGCGGGCTGCGTTGTCGCCGACGGTCGCCCCGAGGTCGCGTCCGAGCGCGACTGCTCGGTCGGTCAGTGCACGTATCGAAGTGCTTCGGGCAGTGGACAATTCACGCAGTCGGGGGCCGTCGCCGCGCTGCTGTGCTCGTTCGAGTTGCTCACCCAGATCGAACAGTTCCGCCAGGGCCGATTCGTCTCGGCGAGCGAGTGTGTTCACCAACCACGCCACGAGAGTGGGTTTGCGCAGGGCGCCGATGCGGGTGGCACCGGCTTTGTCGCCGGCCTTCTTGAACCGGGTGACGTATGCCGCACGATGCGAGACGAAATCAGCGGGAGGGAGTGAGTACAGGTCGTCGACGACGGTCTCGACTCGGGGGAGATTCTCGGACATCGAAGTCCACCGTCTCGTTCGAGCAGCCACCGTACGACGATGACGTGCGTGAAAGATGTGTGCCCCCGGCAGGATTCGAACCTGCGGCCTTTCGCTCCGGAGGCGAACGCTCTATCCCCTGAGCTACGGGGGCGCACCGGACGAACCGGTGTGCCTGTTGGGCTGTACGAAAGACTAGCGCATCCGCGACCCGAGCCGAAATCACCCCTCGGGCAGCGGCTGCGCACCCTTCTCGGCGAGCATCTGCTTCATCAGCGTCGACTCGCTGGTCTGGGTGGCGACCATGGAGTTCGCCAGATTGATCACCGCCGGTGACTGCGCGTGAGTCTGCGCGTACTCCATCATCGCTAGGCCGCCCTCGTGGTGGCGCAGCATGAGTTGCAGGAACATCACGTCGACATCCGAGCCGGTGGCCTGGCGAAGAGCGGCGAGCTCAGCGGAACTGGCCATGCCCGGCATGGCCCTGGTGGGATCCGAGGATCCGGGATCCATGGACATTCCGCCCATCGAGTGACCGTGCGAGTCGTCCTCGGCCATCCAGTTCATGTAGCCGTCGGTCGAGATCGGTGCTCGGTCCCACAGGGCCAACCAGCCCTGCATCTGTCCCACCTGGTTCTGCTGCGAGGTGAGCATGTCGAACGCCAGGCTCTTGACTGCCTGATCCGGCGCGTTGGTCAACGCCACCGCCGCCATCTCGATCGCCTGGTTGTGGTGCACGGTCATGTCCTGCGCGAAGCCGACGTCCACCGAGTCCGCAGCAGGTGCGGTGTCGTCGTCCCGGAACGGACTCTGCACCAGAAAGCCCAGCGCGAAACCGATCGCCAGCACGGCGGTCAGCGCCAGCGCCACCAGCGCGGTGCGCTGGCTCGGCTTGGTGGCGGACGCGGTGGCGTCCGCGCTGTCGGTTGTCGTGGGCTCGGTCATCAGTTGGTGGGTACCTGAAGATCGCTCGGCAGCTGAACTCCGCCGGTGCCGCCGGTCTCGCTTGCGTCGGGGGTGATGCCGGCACCGTCCATCGGTACCGCGTCCGCGCCGGGTGCAGAGGCGTCGAACAGGGGTGGGTTGTCCGGATCGAATGCGTTGTCACCGGTTCCCGGGACCGATGCGCAGCTGGCGCCGACCTCGGGGTAGGCGAAACGGTTGAGGCGCAAGGCGGAGATGAACTGGCCGATGCGTTCGTCGTCCACGCTGTCCAACTTGAGCTGGTGGCCCCAGGACTGCAGCGAGACCGGGGAATCGAGGCCGGGGTACGGCGACATCATCATCTGCGTTTCACCGTCGACGCGATCGGCCAGCGACTGGACCTGGTCCTCGTTCAGATCGTCGGGGTTGTAGGTGACCCAGACGGCACCGTGCTCGAGCGAGTGCACGGCATTCTCGGTGCGAATGGCCTCGGGGTACACGATTCCCGTGCAGGTGGCCCACACGGCATCGTGCGGTCCACCGAACGGCGGCGACTGGTCGTAGGCGACCCGCTGCGTGCGCCCGACGTGCAGAGCCGCGGGGTACTCCTGAATCGCGACACCCTCGATGCCGGTCGACGGATCCTGATTGGCCTCGCTCGGCGCGAACTTCTGCGCCTCGGCGCGGTCCTGGTACTTCGGATACAGATTGATCCCGAGGCCCGCGACGAGACCGACGACGACAACGACACCGGCAACCGTCAGCCAGGGAATCTGCCTGCCCGTCGCGGTGGGCACGCCGCCCTTCTTCTTGCGAGCTGACTTCTTGTTGGCTGCGTTGATGGCTTTGTCTGCCTTCGCAGCCGACTTGTTCTGACTGCCTTTGTCGGGACCCGTTGGCATCGCTGTAGTTGCTCTCTCAGTCGAGGAAAGGTGGTGTTCGGTTGCGCTGGTGATGCGTATCTGCTGGTGACAGCATCGTCCGATGACCATCAGCGCAGAGCGCCCTCACTGTACGTTCTCTGTCTGAGAGCGTGCTCAGAGCCTGCGCGGACCGCGCAGGCCGAGGTTGCTCGCCGGCAGACGGGCAGTGGATGCGAGGACGCCGCGCACCAGCCAATAGGATAGCTACCTGTGACTCCCGCCGATCTTGCCGAACTGCTTCACGCGACCGCCGCGAAGGTGCTTGCCGACCGCGGCCTGGATGCATCAGTCCTCCCTGCGAAGCTGACCGTCGAGCGTCCCCGCAATCCCGAGCACGGCGACTACGCGACCAACGTGGCACTCCAGGTCGCGAAGAAGGCCGGAGCCAACCCCCGCGACTTCGCCGGCTGGCTCGCCGAGGCTCTCGCCGCCGACGCAGCCATCGCCGACGCCGATGTCGCAGGCCCCGGATTCCTGAACATCAGGCTGGCCGCTGCAGCGCAGGGCGAGATCGTCGCTCGCGTGCTCGCCGAAGGCGCGGCCTTCGGCAGCGGTTCCTCGATGACGGGCAAGAAGGTCAATCTCGAGTTCGTCTCGGCCAACCCGACCGGTCCGGTGCACCTCGGCGGTACCCGGTGGGCAGCCGTGGGCGATGCACTCGGTCGCATCCTGACCGCCCACGGGGCCGAGGTCACTCGCGAGTACTACTTCAACGATCACGGCGCGCAGATCGCCCGCTTCAGCCGGTCGCTGATCGCCGCGGCCAAGGGCGAACCCGCTCCGGAGAACGGCTACGCAGGCGAGTACATCGCCGAGATCGCGGAGCAGGTGCTGGTGCAGGAGCCGGAAGCGCTCGCGCTGGCCCCCGAGGCCCAGGAAGAGACGTTCCGAGCGATCGGCACCCAGCTGATGTTCGACCGGATCAAGGCCAATCTGCACGAGTTCGGCGTCGACTTCGATGTCTACTTCCACGAGAACTCGCTGTTCGACTCGGGTGAGGTCGAGAAGTCGGTCGAGTACCTCAAGAGCTCGGGGAGCCTCTACGAGGAGGACGGTGCCTGGTGGCTACGGTCCACCGAGTACGGCGACGACAAGGATCGTGTCGTCATCAAGAGCGACGGCAACGCCGCCTACATCGCCGGCGACATCGCCTACTTCCAGAACAAGCGGCAGCGCGGCTTCGATCTGTGCATCTACATGCTCGGAGCGGACCACCACGGATACATCGGACGGCTCAAGGCGGCCGCAGCTGCATTCGGAGACGACCCCGCGACCGTCGAGGTGCTGATCGGCCAGATGGTCAACCTGGTGCGCGACGGCGTGGCCGTCAAGATGAGCAAGCGTGCCGGAACCGTCATCACCCTCGACGACCTGGTCGAAGCCATCGGCGTCGACGCCTCCCGGTACGTCATGATCCGGTCGTCCGTCGACTCCAGCATCGACATCGACCTCGCCCTGTGGGCGAGCGCCAGCAACGAGAACCCGGTGTACTACGTCCAGTACGCCCACGCCCGCTTGGCCTCACTCGCGCGCAATGCCGCCGAACTGGGAATCAGCGCGCAGCAGCCAGATCTGAGCCTGCTCACCCACGAGCAGGAAGGCGAGCTGATCAGGACGATCGGCGAGTACCCGCGCGTGGTGGCCAGCGCCGCCGAACTGCGCGAACCACACCGGATCGCCCGCTACCTCGAAGAGCTGGCGGGTGCCTACCACCGTTTCTACGGTGCGTGTCGAGTACTTCCACAAGGAGACGAGGAGCCCGGACCTGTGAACACCGCACGACTGGCGTTGGGGAACGCGACCCGGCAGGTCCTGGCCAACGGCCTCGAACTGCTCGGGGTCAGCGCACCGGAGCGCATGTGAGCGCACATCCGGCAGGACCCAAGCATGCCGACGCCCCCGCGAAGGAGTCGATGTCCCATCGCCCGGCCGACGCGTCGGAGATGACGACGCTGCCCGAGCAGGTGTGGCCCCGCAACGCCGAGCGCGGTGAGGACGGAACCGTCCGGCTCGCCGGAGTGTCGGTCACCGATCTCGCGGAGCAGTACGGCACACCGTTGTTCGTCGTGGACGAGGACGACTTCCGTTCGCGCTGCCGTGAGATGGCCGCCGCTTTCGGGGCGCCCGAACGAGTTCACTACGCCTCCAAGGCTTTCCTGTGCGGAGAGATCGCACGCTGGGTGGCCGACGAAGGGCTCTCTCTCGACATCTGTTCCGGAGGCGAGTTGGCCATCGCGTTGGCTGCCGGATTCCCGGCCGACCGAATTGCCATGCACGGCAACAACAAATCGGTCGCCGAGCTCGAGGCGGGCGTGCGCGCAGGCGTCGAACATGTGGTGCTCGACTCCAACATCGAGATCGACCGTCTCGACGGCGTCGCCGGTGCGGCCGGTGTGGTGCAGGACGTTCTCATTCGCATCACCGTCGGTGTCGAAGCGCATACCCACGAGTTCATCGCCACCGCGCACGAGGATCAGAAGTTCGGATTCTCGCTCGCCGACGGCTCTGCGCTCGACGCTGTCCGGCGCGTGTTCGCTGCCGACAACCTCCGCCTCGTCGGACTGCACAGTCACATCGGTTCGCAGATATTCGAGGTCGACGGCTTCGAGTTGGCAGCGCACAAGGTTATCGGTCTCCTGCGAGACATCGTCTCGGAGTTCGGCGTCGACAAGACCGCGCAGATCTCGACACTGGATCTCGGTGGCGGCATGGGTATTTCGTACGTGCCGAGTGACGATCCGCCGCCGGTGGAGCAGCTCGCGGCGAAGTTGACCGCCATCGTGGAGACCGAGTCCGCCGCAGTGGGTCTACCGGTCCCGACGATCGCCGTCGAGCCGGGCCGAGCCATCGCCGGGCCGGGCACCGTCACGCTCTACGAGGTCGGCACGATCAAGGACGTCACCGTCGACAAGTCGACGCGCAGGCGCTACATCAGCGTCGACGGCGGCATGAGCGACAACATCCGAACCTCGCTGTATCAGGCCGAATACGACTGTCGGCTGGTCTCGCGTACGAGCGATGCCGAGGCCGTCGTGGCTCGGGTCGTCGGAAAGCATTGCGAGAGCGGCGACATCGTCATCAAGAACACATGGATGCCGGCAGACGTCGGGCCGGGTGACCTGCTCGCGGTAGCGGCCACCGGGGCCTACTGCTACTCCATGTCCAGTCGCTACAACCTGCTGACGCGGCCCGCTGTGGTTGCGGTCAAGGACGGGCACTCGCGCCTGATCCTGCGGCGGGAAACCATCGAAGATCTGCTCAGCTTGGAGGTTCAGCCATGACATCGAAGCCGATAGGCGTCGCCGTACTCGGACTCGGAAACGTCGGCAGCGAGGTCGTTCGGATCCTCACCGATAACGCTGACGACTTCGAGGCGAGAGTCGGTGCGCCGCTGGAGATTCGGGGCATCGCGGTGCGTCGGGTCGACGGCGATCGTGGAGTTCCGGCCGAGCTGCTCACCGACGATCCCGCCGAGCTCGTGGGCCGCGACGACGTCGACATCGTCGTCGAGGTTCTCGGCGGCATCGACATTCCCCGCAAGCTGGTGCTCTCTGCCCTGGAGAAGGGCAAGTCCGTCATCACGGCGAACAAGGCCCTGCTGGCCGAGTACACCGGGGAACTGGCCGACGCGGCCGAGAAGTCACGTGCCGACCTGTATTTCGAGGCCGCCGTGGCCGGAGCCATTCCCGTCGTCCGCCCGCTGATGCAGTCTCTCGCGGGTGACCGTGTGAACAAGGTTGCCGGCATCGTCAACGGCACCACGAACTTCATCCTCTCGGCCATGGACGAGACGGGCGCGGACTACGCCGAAACCCTCGCCGAGGCAGGGCGTCTGGGCTACGCCGAGGCCGACCCGACCGCCGACGTCGAAGGCTACGACGCTGCATCGAAGGCCGCCATCCTGGCGTCCATCGCATTCCACACGCGGGTCACTGCCGGTGACGTCTACCGCGAGGGCATCAGCAAGATCACCTCGGACGATCTCGAAACCGCGAAATCCCTGGACTGCACCATCAAGCTGCTGGCCATCTGCGAGCGGATCGTCACGCCCAAGGGCAAGGAGCGAATCTCCGCTCGGGTCTACCCGGCGCTCGTTCCGCTGAACCACCCGTTGGCGTCGGTGAACGGTGCGTTCAACGCCGTGGTCGTCGAAGCAGAGGCCGCAGGCCGCCTGATGTTCTACGGCCAGGGTGCAGGCGGCGCGCCGACCGCGTCCGCAGTACTCGGCGACCTGGTGATGGCCGCTCGCAACAAGTTCTACGGCGGACGGGGTCCACTCGAATCCAAGTACGCCAAGCTCAAGGTGGCCCCCATGGGTGACATCCTCACTCGCTACTACGTCAGCATGCAGGTTGCCGACAAGCCAGGCGTTCTCGCCACCGTGGCGGCCGAGTTCTCCAAGCGTGACGTCAGCATCTCCACGGTGCGTCAGCAGGGCTCGGGTGACGGAGCCAGGCTCGTCGTCGTCACGCACCTCGCGGCCGACTCCGCACTGTCCGACACCGTTGCATCCCTCGAGCAGCTCGACGTCGTCGTTCACGTCGCCAGCGTTCTCCGATTGGAAGGCACCACCGTATGAGCGTCCACACCCCCTGGCCCGGTCTGATCGAGGCATACCGTTCGCGTCTGGCGATCGGCCCGGATTGGAAGACCGTCACGCTGCGCGAGGGCGGCACCCCGCTGTTGCCGGCCGGGCACCTGTCCGAACTGACCGGGTGCACAGTGCATCTCAAGGTCGAGGGACTCAACCCCACCGGCTCCTTCAAGGACCGCGGGATGACCATGGCCGTCACCGACGCGCTCGCCCGAGGTCAGGAGGCCGTTCTCTGCGCCTCGACCGGCAACACCTCGGCCTCCGCAGCTGCCTACGCGGCCAAGGCCGGAATGAGCTGTGCCGTCTTGGTTCCGCAGGGCAAGATCGCCATGGGCAAGCTCGCTCAGGCAGTCATGCACGGAGCCAAGATCATTCAGGTGCAGGGCAACTTCGACGATTGCCTCGAACTGGCCCGCAAGACCACGGCCGAGTTCCCGACCATCGGTCTGGTCAACTCCGTCAACCCCGTCCGCATCGAAGGCCAGAAGACCGCGGCCTTCGAGATCTGCGACGCCCTCGGCGACGCACCGGACATCCACGCACTGCCGGTCGGCAACGCAGGCAACATCACCGCGTACTGGCGCGGTTACTCGGAGTACTTCCGTGACGGTCTGACCACGCGCAAGCCGCGGATGCTCGGAGTCCAGGCCGCGGGCGCTGCTCCGCTGGTTCACGGTGCGCCGGTGAAGGATCCGGAAACCATCGCCACCGCGATCCGGATCGGCTCGCCCGCATCCTGGAACGGCGCCGTCAACGCCAAGGAAGAATCGAACGGAGCATTCCGCGCAGCGACCGACGAGGAGATCCTCGAGGCGTACCGATTGATCGCCAAGACCGAGGGCGTGTTCGTCGAGCCCGCCTCCGCCGCCAGTGTCGCCGGGCTCCTCGCAGCTCGAAAGGAAGGCTGGCTCGAACCGGGCCTGACCGTCGTGTGCACGGTCACCGGAAACGGCCTCAAGGATCCCGATACGGCGCTGTCGGGAATGCCTGTCGTAGAACCCATTTCGGTCGATCCCGTCGCTGTCGCGGCTGCGCTCGAGCTGGCCTGAGTTGACGGAATCTCCGGCCATGACGACGACACTCCCCATCGGGCTCACGGTCACCGCGCGCGTCCCGGCGTCCAGTGCCAACATCGGACCCGGATTCGACAGTCTCGGAATCGCTTTGGGGCTGTACGACGAGATCGAGGTCACGACCACCGCGTCGGGACTGCGGATTCACGTCGACGGTGAGGGTTCGGCGGACGTGCCGTGGGGACCGACGCATCTGGTCGTACGCGCCATCGAGCGGGGTCTCGAAGCTGCCGGAGTGTGGGCCGACGGCTTGGATGTCCACTGCCGCAACGTGATTCCTCACTCCAGGGGGCTCGGTTCCTCGGCGTCGGCTGTGGTCGGGGGCCTCGCTGCCGCCAACGCACTGGCCGCGAAAGTGGATCGGTCGCTCGCGCTGTCGGAGGGTCAGCTGGTCCAGCTGTCATCGGAATTCGAGGGTCATCCCGACAATGCGTCGGCGAGTTGCCTCGGCGGTGCGGTGGTGTCGTGGAGCGAACCGCCCAATGCCAGTGTCACGGCGCGGAAGTATGCAGCCGTGCGGCTGGAGGTGCACCCGAGCATCAAGGTCGTCGTGCTCGTACCGTCCGAACGCTCGTCGACGTCGCACACGCGGGGATTGTTGCCCGAGTTGGTGCCCCACCGTGATGCGGCCTTCAACGTCAGCCGTAGTGCCCTCGCGGTGGTGGCGCTGACCGAGCGCCCGGATCTGCTGATGTCGGCGACGGAGGACCTGTTGCATCAAGGTCAGCGCGCTCAGGCGTTACCCGACACCACTCGCTGGATCACCACCTTGCGCGCGCGGTCCATCGCGGCCGTGGTGTCCGGTGCGGGCCCGACGGTCATGGCGCTGTGCACCGAGGAGTTTCCGGCCGATCTGCGCGAGGCCGCATCGGCCGAGGGGTGGCGGGTGCTCGACCTGGACGTGGCCGACGGAGTCACCGTCGCGTGACAGACGCGGCAGCAGGGTTCTTGCCGAGTGGGGACAACGGCGCTATGGTGAACCCTGTCCGTACATCGTGCGCTTCAGACGCCGGTTTCGTCAGGGCATTCAGGTCGCTGTATTCGGGGGATTCAAACGTCCGAGTGATGTGACGCTCCTGACTCGATCCTTCCCGTGGTTCTCTGCGGTCCGGATCGATGGTGTCGTCGACGGGGTGCGTCGAACATGAACGGCAATATCCGAGCTCGGCAGAACGCCGAACTGCGGAACGAACCCTCGGCTGCGCATCGAGCGAGCGAGGGAAGGAAAGGACCTCCGTGACCGATACGGAACTTATCTCTGCGCCCGAAACGTCACGCCGACGTGCTGGCCTGTCCGGAATGGTTCTCACCGAGCTCCGCAGCCTCGCTGGTGAACTCGGTATCAAGAGCGTTTCCGGGATGCGCAAGGGCGATCTGATCGCTGCGATTTCCGAGCGCCAATCGGGCAGCGCACCGGCAAAGACGGACGCACCGAAATCCGACGCACCCAAGTCGCGTCGCACTGCTGCATCCGCGCCGGTCGTCGAAGATCGGCCTGCAGCCGAGGCGGCACCGAAGCAGTCGGCTCCAGAAGCGCCGTCCTCGGACGCGCCGGCGACGCAATCGGGCGACTCTGCCGATGCCGCTCCCGAGACGGGCCGCCGAACACGCGGACGTCGTGCCGCAGGTCGGCGAGCCGGTGCTCCCGAACAGCTCCCACTCGACGACAGCAACGATTCGGCCGGATCCGCTCCCGCGGCGACCGATTCACCCGCAGTCGCGCCGCAGGCGGAGAAGCCGGACGAGACCGGTGACAGCGCCGCCACCGAGCGCCCACGCCGTAGTCGCGGCGACCGCAACCGCCAGGACGGGTCGGAACGCGAACCCCGTGACGCCGACGGCAACCGCGACAACGCGAACCGCGACTCCGGAAGCCGCAATCAAGGGGACCGGGACGGCTCCAACCGCGAGAACGGCAACCGTGACAACGGAAACCGGGACAATGGAAACCGCAATCAGGGTGACCGCGACAACCGCGACGGCGGTGGTCGTAATCAGGGCGGACGCAATCGCAACCAGGGCGACGGTCGCAACGACAACCGCAACGAGGATCGCAACAACGGTCCCCGCGACAACCGCGACAACAACCAGGACGACGACGGCGAAGGGCGCGGACGTCGGGGACGTCGGTTCCGTGAGCGCCGTCGCGGACGCGACCGTGGGGAAGGCAACGACGGTGGCGGTGGCCGCGAGCGCGATACCGAGATTCGCGAGGACGATGTTCTTCAGCCGGTAGCCGGCATCCTCGATGTTCTCGACAACTACGCGTTCGTCCGTACCTCCGGCTACCTCGCCGGACCCAATGACGTCTACGTGTCGATGAACCTGGTTCGCAAGAACGGCCTTCGCCGCGGCGACGCGGTGACCGGTGCGGTTCGGGTGGCACGCGAAGGCGAGCAGTCCAGCCAGCGGCAGAAGTTCAACCCGCTCGTGCGTCTGGACACCGTCAACGGGGGAGAGGTCGAGGCCGCGCGCAAGCGTCCGGAGTTCGGCAAGCTCACCCCGCTGTACCCCAATCAGCGGTTGCGTCTCGAGACTCAGCAGAACATCCTGACCACGCGCATCATCGACCTGGTGATGCCGATCGGCAAGGGTCAGCGCGCACTCATCGTCAGCCCGCCCAAGGCAGGTAAGACGAGCGTCCTGCAGGCCATCGCCAACGCGATCGCCATCAACAATCCCGAGTGCTACCTGATGGTCATCCTCGTCGACGAGCGTCCCGAGGAAGTGACGGACATGCAGCGCTCCGTCAAGGGCGAGGTCATCGCGTCGACGTTCGACCGGCCGCCGGGCGACCACACCGCGGTGGCCGAGCTGGCGATCGAACGGGCCAAGCGTCTGGTCGAAGCCGGCCAGGACGTGGTGGTTCTGCTCGACTCGATCACCCGTTTGGGACGTGCGTACAACAACAGCTCGCCCGCATCGGGCCGAATCCTGTCCGGTGGTGTCGACTCGACCGCGCTGTACCCGCCGAAGCGGTTCCTCGGCGCGGCTCGCAACATCGAGCACGGTGGTTCGTTGACGATCATCGCCACGGCCATGGTCGAGACCGGATCCACCGGTGACACCGTGATCTTCGAGGAGTTCAAGGGCACCGGCAACGCCGAGCTCAAGCTCGATCGCAAGATCGCCGAACGCCGCGTGTTCCCGGCAGTGGACATCAACCCGTCGAGCACCCGCCACGACGAGTTGCTCCTTGCTCCCGACGAGGCCGCCGTCGTACACAAGCTGCGGCGCGTGCTGTCCGGACTGGACTCGCATCAGGCCATCGACCTGCTGGTCGACCGTCTGAAGAAGAGCAAGAACAACCTCGAGTTCCTGATGGAAGTCTCCAAGACTGCGCCGGGCGGGGCGAACGACTGACAATTGTTTCCCGGATCTTTCGTCCGGGGAACAAGCCGACAGGTGCGCGCGTTGTAAGCATCTGTCGGCACAGATGTACCGGCGATTAGCAGGTCAGATGCACGCTCTGGCATAATCAACGGCCGAGTCCGGTTCCGGTTCACGTCTTCGATCGGCGAAGACGACCCGGCGACCACTAGAGAGAACGGTAAGGACACCATGAAGGCAGGAATTCACCCCGACTACACACTGACGACAGTCGTCTGTGGTTGCGGCAATACTTTCGAGACCCGAAGCACCACCGACAAAGAGCGCATCAGCGTCGAGGTCTGCTCGCAGTGCCACCCCTTCTACACCGGCAAGCAGAAGATTCTCGACACCGGCGGCCGCGTCGCTCGCTTCGAGGCTCGCTACGGCAAGCGCGCCGGCAAGAAGGCCGACGCAGACAGCTAGCTGTTTCGCCGACGCCCGTCCTGTGCATCACAGGACGGGCGTCGGCTTTTTTGTGTCCACATTCAGTTGCACCGGCGTTCGAGAGTGAGTCATCAACATGGCGAGAACAGACAAGCCTTCGGCCATCGACGACATCCTCGCCGAACACTCCGGACTCGAGCAGCAACTCGCCGACCCAGCTCTGCACAACGACCCGTCCGCGGCCCGCAGAGCAGGCAAGAGGTTCGCCGAACTGGCCCCCATCATGTCCGCGCACACCAAGCTGACCTCCGCGCAGGACGACCTCGAGGCCGCGCGTGAGCTCGCCGCCGACGATTCCTCGTTCGCGTCCGAGATTCCCGAACTCGAGGCGACCGTGCTGCACCTCGAGCAGACCCTCACCGACCTGCTCGCACCACGCGACCCGCACGACGGCGACGACATCGTGATGGAGGTCAAGTCGGGCGAGGGCGGCGAGGAATCGGCGCTCTTCGCGGCCGATCTCGCGCGGATGTACGTGCGCTACGCGGAACGCCGCGGGTGGCGGGTCGAGGTGCTCGACGCGAACGTCTCGGACCTCGGCGGATACAAGGACGCGACGCTGTCGATCAAGACCAGGGATCCCCTCGACGGCGTCTGGGCCCGGCTGAAGTTCGAGGGCGGCGTCCACCGCGTGCAACGGGTACCGGTGACCGAATCGCAGGGGCGCGTGCACACGTCCGCGGCCGGCATCCTGGTGTATCCCGAACCCGACGAGGTGGAAGAGGTTCAGATCGACGAAACCGATCTGCGCATCGACGTCTACCGCTCGTCCGGCAAAGGTGGCCAGGGCGTCAACACCACCGACTCCGCAGTCCGAATCACGCACCTGCCGACCGGGATCGTGGTGACCTGTCAGAACGAGCGGTCTCAGCTGCAGAACAAGGCACGCGCGATGCAGGTACTTGCAGCTCGCCTGCAGGCAGCAGCAGAAGAAGCGGCCGACGAAGAGGCATCGGCAGGCAGGGCCAGCCAGGTGCGCACCGTCGACCGCTCGGAGCGGATCAGAACCTACAACTTCCCCGAGAACCGCATCACGGACCACCGGATCGGCTTCAAGGCACACAACCTCGACTCACTTCTGGACGGCGAGATGGATGCGTTGCTCGACGCGCTGGCCAAGGCGGACCGCGACGCGCGCATGCAAGCAGAGTAGCTGCGGCACATAGCTTTACAGATTTCGCCGGGCTGCTGCACCGAAACGTGCGATACCCTGGCGGCCAGGTTCGACCCCGCAACAGCGCCCGAGAGGCACACCAGACATGAACCAGGTCCTGACCCCCGCAGGCGAGAACGCCGTGTCCGAGCTGTCCTCGCGCTACGGCATCTCGACCGATGCCGTCCGCACGATGCTCGACGCCGTCAACAACGGCCGCGGCAGCATGGCTCAGTTCAACATCCCCGAGCTCGGCGGCAGTGGGCAGTGGATGCGCGGCGGAATGACCATGGTGGGCAACATGTTCGACCACGGACTCAAGAGCCGGGTCGACGGTCTCTGCCGAGACCTGTCGGCGGTGCTGTCTCAGCATCAGGTGTACCCGCCCAGGGAGACCGGCAGCAGCTCGTTCGGTGGCAGCTCGTTCGGCGGCGGCTCGTGGTGGCCCTCGGACCTCGGTGCGCCGAGCTCGAGCGGTGGTCAGAACGGCTCGCAGTACGCAGTGTTCCCGGGATCTCGACGCCTCGCGGTGTTGGTCGGCGGCGAACTGGCCGTGTACGACACTCTCGATCACTCCATCGGCGGAGTCCAGCAACAGCAGGGTGGTGGACCGGGCTCGCTCGAGTTCACCAGTCAGTACGGCACGTTCACCGCAGGCAGCCTGCCTCGAGTCGATCAGCAGTCGGGCGGGACGAACTCGCAGAACCAGTCGACGCCGCCCGCTCCGCAGACCTACGCGCAACCGTCCTCGTCGCAACAGTCTTCGCAGTCCTCGAACCAGTCGCCTCAGCGCGACCCGTCAGGTGTGGACATCTCCGACATCACGGCTGCGATCGAGGCTCTCGCGGGTCTGCACGCGAAGGGCTTCCTCACCGACGACGAGTTCCACGCCAAGAAGTCGGAGTTGCTGGGACGCGTGTGACCTGGTTGTCGGTGCCTCGTGGCAGGCTGTTCGAATGAGCCGCAAGCCGTTACGCCTGGCCATCCTCGAAGCAACGTCGATGCTCGACGCTGCCGGTGTGCCGAGCCCACGGGTCGATGCGGAGCTGCTCGCCGCACACCTCGTCGGCGTGGACCGCGGCCGTCTCGGTCTGGTTCCTCTCGTCGAACCCGAGGTCGTCGAGGCGTACTTCCGAACCGTCGAGCAGCGCGCGAAACGTATTCCGCTGCAATACATCACGGGAACGACCTCGCTGGGCAACATCGACGTCGAAGTAGGGCCGGGCGTGTTCGTACCCCGGCCGGAAACCGAACTGTTGTTGGCCTGGGCACTCGCGTTCCTCGAAAACGTCGACCACCATCCGCCGGTGATTCTCGATCTGTGCACGGGCTCGGGGGCACTGGCACTGGCGATCGCCAACGCCCGGCCCGATGCCGTCGTCCATGCCGTCGAGCTCGACCCGTCGGCGTTGGCATGGGCCCGGCGCAATGCCGACCTGTGCAGCGGCCACGGCGATACCCCGATCATGCTGCACCACGGCGACGTCACGTCACGAGATCTGTTGACCGAACTCGACGGCGCTGTCGACATGATCGTCGCAAACCCGCCCTACATCCCGGAGGGGGCAGACCTCGATCCCGAAGTGATCGATCACGATCCGCACATGGCGCTGTTCGGCGGTTCGGACGGGCTGTCCGTCATCGAACCGATGATCGGCAACATCGCCCGCTGGCTTCGGATCGGCGGCGGCGTCGCTATCGAACACGACGACTCCAATGGCGGCGAGGTGGCGGCGCTGCTGTCTCGGCGACGAGTGTTCACCGAGGTCACCGCGCATCCGGATCTGGCGGGTAGGCCCCGGTTCGTCGTCGCCGCACGGGCGCACCCGGCCCAGGCCTGACGACGGGAACGGCAGGCGGGCGACACCTGACATCACTTCGTTATCGAAGGTGGAAGGATGGGTGCCGTGAGTACCGTCTACGACTGCCGTGAAGCCGACGCGCGCACTGCTGGATTGACCGCTGCCCGCGGTGCCCTCAAATCCGGCCGACTGGTCGTCATGCCTACCGACACCCTGTACGGAATCGCAGCCGATGCATTCGACGGCAGCGCTGTCACGGATCTGCTGCGCGCCAAGGGCAGGGGCCGCGATATGCCGGTTCCCGTGCTCGTCGGTTCCTGGAACACCATCGACGGCCTGGTCCAGAGTGTCCGGCCACGCACCCGAGATTTGATTCGCGCCTTCTGGCCCGGTGCGCTGAGCATCGTCGTGCAGCAGGCTCCGTCCTTGGCCTGGGATCTGGGCGACGCCCAGGGCACCGTCATGTTGCGGATGCCGCTCCACCCTGTCGCGCTCGAGCTGCTGCGCGAGGTCGGCCCGCTCGCAGTGTCCAGCGCCAACATCTCCGGCAGTCCACCCGCCACCACTGTGACGGAGGCGCGAGATCAGCTCGGCGGCTCGGCCGCGGTGTACCTGGACGGGGGACCGGCCGACCACGCGGTGGCGTCGACCATCATCGATCTGACCAGCGATCGAGCACGAATTCTGCGGGTCGGTGCCATTCCCACCGAGAAGATTGCCGAGGTTCTCGGTGTCACCGCCGAAAGCCTGGTCCCGGGAGCGTCCTGACATGGCTGTCCATCCCGCACGCCTCCGCGCATGAGCGTCGCTCGGGGCAGTGTCCTTCACGGAAGTGTCGACATCCTTGCTCAGTCGAATCTGGGTGCAGGCGTACCGATTCGCGAACTGCTCTTGGTGTTCCTCACCGCAGCGGTGGTCACGTTCTTCGCCACCGGCGGTGTTCGTGTGGCGGCCGTCAAGTTCGGTGCCGTCGCGGTTCCTCGTGATCGTGATGTCCACGTGCAGGCCACCCCGAGGCTCGGGGGAGTGGGCATCTACGTGGGCATGCTGGCTGCGTTGCTCTTCGCGTCACAGCTGCCTGCGCTGGCTCGCGGATTCGACGTCGCCTACAACCGCGACATTCCGGCCGCGCTGGTTGCCGGCTTCGTGATCGTGCTGGTCGGCGTCATCGACGACCGATGGGGTCTGGATGCCCTGACCAAGTTCGTCGGCCAGGTGACGGCGGCCGGGGTCCTCGTCATCATGGGCGTGAGCTGGGTCGTGCTGTACCAGCCGTGGGGAGGCGAGCCCGGTCAACCGGGCAGCACCCTGGTGCTCGACCAACTGCAAGCCGGACTGGTGACCGTCCTGATCACCGTCGTGATCGTCAATGCGATGAACTTCGTCGACGGACTCGACGGGCTGGCGGCCGGTCTGGGGCTCATCTCCTCGGTGGCGATCTGCATCTTCTCGGTGGGGCTGCTGCAGGAACAGGGCGGCGACGTCGGGGTCTACCCACCGGCGCTGATCGCGGCGGCATTGGCAGGCGCGTGCCTGGGGTTTCTGCCGCACAACTTCCAACCCGCTCGCATCTTCATGGGCGATTCGGGATCGATGCTCATCGGTCTGACGCTTGCCACCATCTCGACCAGTGCGTCCGGGCGGATCCCGTTGACGGCGTACGGCCCACGCGATCTGCTGGGTCTGCTGTCGCCGCTTCTGCTGGTCGGAGCCGTGATGCTCATTCCGATCCTCGACCTGCTGCTGGCTGTGATTCGCCGGACCCGGGCCGGACGGAGTCCTTTCAGCCCCGACAAGATGCACCTGCATCATCGGTTGCTGCAGATCGGACATTCGCACCGCCGGGTGGTGCTGGTGATCTACCTGTGGGTCGGTGTCCTCGCCTTCGGGGCGGTCGGGTCGTCTCTGCTGGACCGCCGAATAGTGGTGCTTCTGGTTGCCGCAGGTCTGGTGTTCGCGCTGGTCGTCACTGCTGTGCCCACGCTGCGGGTGGACCGATCGCAGGGCTCGGAACCGCGAAGTGCTCGACGGGGCTCTTGATCCCGTCGGCTGTACGCGCCCGCGTGCTGGGTACCCTCGACAACTGTGACCTTCACTCCGCAGTCCATGCCCGACCAATTCGCCCCGCTTCGCGCCGCGGTTCGATACGGACTCATCGGACTGGTGGTGCTCACGGTGGTGAGCGTCGGAGTCGCCGTCGCGGCGGCCGGAACACCTGGTCTGTGGGGATCTCTCATCGGTGTTGCCATCGGCGGAGGCTTCGTCATCACGACGGCGTTGTCGGTGGCGCTCACCACGCGTTTTCCGGCCTCGGCCGTCGGAGCACTGCTTCTCGGCGGTTGGTTGGTGAAGATGGTGATCGCGCTGATCGTGCTGGTCGCACTCAAGGACGCCGACTTCTACAACCGGTACTCCTTGGGGCTGACGATTCTGGGAGCGCTCGTGGTCGTGCTCGGCGCGGAGGTCTTCGGGGTCGTCAAGACGAAAGTCGCCTACGTGGACAGCGTTCCCACCGAGGGCAAGACCGACAATCGGTAGTACGACAGGCTGTCGTAATCGGTTAAGCTGAGGGCCGCCTACACAACGTCGTAGTTCTGTTGATAAAGTTTGCATCAAGCGGTGGGCAAGACTGGGACGAAAGAGACTTTTTCCCCGGACTGGACCCCCGCAGGTAGCAGTCAGCGTGAGCTTCCTTACAGTAGGCCCGGAGTCAACGACTTCGGCAACGTAAGGTTCCGCCCTGAGAGTTGCCGAGTCGACGTGAGTCGCCGACACCCGACAGACGCTTGGCCGATGAAGACCGGGCCTCAGCCTCTGACGATTGCGAGCCGATTTTCGTCGACTTGATAGATCGTCATTGTCCGATCGAACCGCAGTCGTTACCCGGCTGCGGCCCGAACACGGGAGAGACCGCTGAGCGTCACCACCCTGGCTGCGGAATACAGTCCGCCGTCACTATCCGATTTCTTTCCTCCCGCGGTGCTGTTCGAGGGGACCCCGTTCGAGCTCGACAGGCTGATGCTCATCCGCATCCTGATGTCGGCGATTCTGATCATCTTCATGGTGGTTGCCCTCCGCAGCCCGAAGATCGTTCCGCGTGGTCTTCAGAACGTCGGCGAGATCGCTCTCGATTTCGTTCGGATCCACGTCGCAGAAGATGTGCTCGGTAAAGAACAGGGTCGTCGATTCCTGCCCGTCATCATGACCATCTTCTTCACGGTGTTCGCGGTGAACGCGAGCGCTGTCATTCCGTTTCTGAACATCTCGTCGAATGCCCGCATCGGTCTACCGATCGTGCTCGCTGCGGTCGCGTACGTCGCGTTCATCTACGCAGGTGTCAAGAAGTTCGGTGTCGGGAAGTTCGTCAAGGGCACCATCGTCATCCCGGGCATTCCGCCGGCGATGCACGTGCTGCTGATCCCGCTGGAGTTCGTCTCGAACTTCGTACTCCGTCCGTTCACACTGACGGTGCGTCTGCTCGCCAACATGCTGGCCGGCCACATCATGCTCGTGCTGTTCTTCAGCGCGACCCAGTTCTTCCTCTTCGAGGCGTCGGCCGGGCTGAAGATCTTCGCAGCACCCTCGCTCATCATGGGCTTCCTGTTCACGATGTTCGAGATGCTGGTGATCTTCCTCCAGGCCTACATCTTCGCGCTGCTCACGGCGATCTACATCGATCTGTCGCTGCACGCCGACTCGCACTGACCGACCAACTGACCGAACCAGCTACACCGCCACCTCCGACACCCGGATGTGGACCGAAGAAAGGGAACGGAAAACCCAATGAGCCTTGAAGTTCTGGCCCAGGCGCAGGAAATCACCGCAAGCGGATACGGCGCCATCGGCTACGGCCTCGCAGCCATCGGCGGCGGCATCGGCCTCGGCCTCGTCGTCGCCAAGAACATGGAAGCAACCGCTCGTCAGCCCGAGCTGGCCGGTCAGCTCCGTACCACCATGTTCCTCGGCATCGCATTCACCGAGTCCCTCGCCCTGATCGGCCTCGTCGCCGGCTTCATTCTCTGAGAGCGCGATGACAAACGCGATTACGTTGCTGGCGGCGGAGGGGGAGGAGTACAACCCTCTTCTGCCCGCAACCTACGACATCGTTTGGTCGATCGTCTGTGTCGCGGCAATCGGCTTCCTCTTCTGGAAGTACGTGGTGCCGCGCTTCACCAAGGTTCTCGCTGAGCGTTCCGAGCTCATCGAAGGCGGAATCAAGAAGGCCGAAGAGGCACAGGCAGAAGCCAAGGCTGCTCTCGAGCAGTACCACGCTCAGCTGGCCGACGCCCGTTCCGAGGCCGCGCAGATCCGCGAGGAAGCGCGCACCCAGGGGCAGGCGATTCTCGCCGAGATGAAGGAAAAGGCGCAGGAAGAAAGCGACCGGATCGTGGCCGCAGGTCACAATCAGCTCGTTGCTCAGCGTCAGCAGATCGTCACCGAACTTCGGGGAGATCTGGGACGCACGGCCGTCGAACTCGCTGAGAAGGTCATCGGAGAGCAGTTGTCCGACGACGCGAAGCGTTCCAGTTCGATCGATCGCTTCCTCAACGAGTTGGATTCCGTCACCGCGGACTCCGCATCCGGAAAGTGAGTCGAACCATGTACGCAACTTCTCGTGAGGCACTCGCCCGCACGCGGTCGGTTGCCCACGAAGCTCTGGGGTCCGCGTCGACAGGCGAGGCAACAGCCGTCGCTGCTCAGACCGGTGCCGAGTTGTTCGCCGTCGTCGAGACTCTCGACGCGCAGCGCACGTTGCGTACCGCTCTCGCCGACTCGTCGGTCGAGGGCGTTCGGCGAAGCGATCTGGCCGGAGAGGTCTTCTCCGGCCAGGTGTCGAGTGCAACGGCGACGATCGTCAAGGCCGCTGCCGGCGAAAGCTGGTCCACCGCTCGCGACCTGCTGAACTCGCTGGTCGAGCTGGGACGTGAAGCTCTGCTTCGCGCCGCGGCCGATCAGGATCAGTTGGACACGGTCGAGGACGAGCTGTTCCGCCTCGGGCGGATCGTGGCAGGAAACCCGCAGCTCGAGCAGGCCCTCTCGGATCGCTCGAAGCCCGCGCAGGCCAAGCGTGAACTGCTCGGCCGGCTGCTCTACGGCAAGGTCACCGCGGTCACCGAAGCGCTTGCAGTTCAGGCTGTGACGCGTCCGCGAAAGGCTGCTCCCGCCGACGTACTGAACGGACTGGCCGACCTGGCTGCCGAGCAGCGCGACCGCGCGGTTGCCCACGTCCGCAGCGCAGCACCACTGAGCGACAGTCAGCTCGAGAAGCTGACGGCCACCTTGACCCGCACGTACGGCAAGCAGGTCACGGTGCATGTAGAGGTCGATACCGAACTGCTCAGCGGACTTGTCGTTCGTATCGGCGACGAGGTCATCGACGGTAGCGGGGCAGGCCGCCTCGCTGCATTGCGAAAGACGCTCAAATAGTCCGACACGGACACAGTAACGAGAAGAAGCGTCTCGACTTTCGAGACATTTCACCCCGCGATCATTTGAAGGAAGAGCAGGAAACACTATGGCGGAGCTGACGATCTCCTCCGACGAGATCCGTAGCGCGATCGATAACTTCACCGCGAGCTACTCACCGGAGTCTTCCCGCGAGGAGGTCGGCACGGTTACGGACACGAGCGACGGAATCGCTCACGTGTCCGGATTGCCGTCGGCGATGTCCAACGAACTCCTGGAATTCCCCGGCGGAGTCCTCGGTGTCGCGCTGAACCTGGATGCCACCGAAATCGGTGCAGTCATCCTCGGTGACTACGAGCACATCGAAGAAGGCCAGGAAGTCAAGCGCACCGGAGACGTGCTGTCGGTCCCCGTGGGCGACGGCTACCTCGGCCGCGTCGTGGACCCCCTGGGCAAGCCCATCGACGGCCTCGGCGACATCGAGTCCTCCGAGACCCGCGCCCTCGAACTGCAGGCTGCCTCGGTGCTCGAGCGTCAGCCCGTCGAGGAGCCGCTGCAGACCGGTATCAAGGCGATCGACGCCATGACTCCGATCGGCCGCGGCCAGCGTCAGCTCATCATCGGCGACCGCAAGACCGGCAAGACCGCGGTCTGCATCGACGCGATCCTGAACCAGAAGGCAAACTGGGAGAGCGGCGACGATAAGAAGCAGGTTCGCTGCATCTACGTCGCCATCGGCCAGAAGGGCTCGACGATCGCAGGCGTCAAGGCTGCACTCGAAGAGCAGGGCGCACTCGAATACACGACCATCGTCGCGGCTCCCGCGTCCGATTCGGCCGGCTTCAAGTGGCTCGCCCCGTACACCGGCTCGGCCATCGGCCAGCACTGGATGTACCAGGGCAAGCACGTCCTCATCGTGTTCGACGACCTGACCAAGCAGGCCGAGGCGTACCGCGCCATCTCGCTGCTGCTGCGTCGTCCGCCGGGCCGCGAGGCATACCCCGGTGACGTCTTCTACTTGCACTCCCGTCTGCTGGAGCGTTCGGCGAAGCTGTCCGACGAGCTCGGTGGCGGATCTTTGACGGCTCTGCCGATCATCGAGACCAAGGCCAACGACGTCTCGGCATACATCCCGACCAACGTCATCTCCATCACCGACGGCCAGGTCTTCCTGGAGTCGGACCTGTTCAACAAGGGCGTCCGTCCCGCGATCAACGTCGGTATCTCGGTGTCCCGAGTCGGCGGCGCGGCACAGACCAAGGGCATGAAGAAGGTCTCCGGATCTCTTCGCCTCGAGCTCGCTCAGTTCCGCGAGCTGGAAGCCTTCTCTGCGTTCGCGTCCGACCTCGACGCGGCCTCCAAGGCTCAGCTCGAGCGCGGCGCACGTCTGGTCGAGCTGCTCAAGCAGGATCAGTACGCCCCGGTTGCCGTCGAAGATCAGATCGTCTCGATCTGGCTCGCAGGGCAGGGAACGTACGACTCGGTTCCCGTCGGCGACGTGCGTCGCTTCGAGACCGAGCTGCTCGAGGACCTGCACCGCAACGCCAGCGGCGTCTACGACAGCATTGCCGGTGGCAAGGCTCTCGACGAGGACAACCAGAAGGCACTGACCGAGGCGACCGAGAAGTTCAAGGCCGGATTCGTCGACTCGGACGGCAACCGCGTCGTCAACGAGGCCGAGGCAGACACTCTGAACGCCGACGAGGTCAGCCAGGAGCAGGTCAACGTCACTCGCAAGACAGTCAGCAAGTAGGCCTGCGATGACAGATGCCAAGACGAGCACAGAAGGGAGCGTGAACAGCTAGATGGCAAGCATTCTCGAGCTTCGCTCCCGCATCAAGTCGGTCAACTCGACCAAGAAGATCACCAAGGCACAAGAGTTGATCGCGACATCGCGAATCACCAAGGCTCAGGCCCGCGTTGCCGCATCGAAGCCGTATGCGGAAGAGATCACCAAGGTGCTCTCCGCGTTGGCGAGTGCATCGAGCTCGCTCGATCACCCGCTGCTCAACGAGCGACCCGAGCCCAAGCGTGCCGCGGTTCTGGTCGTGACCAGCGACCGCGGTATGTGCGGCGGCTACAACTCCAACGTGCTCAAGGAGACGGAGGAGTTGTTCCAGCTGCTCCGCTCCGAGGGCAAGGATCCGGTCATCTATGTCCTAGGCGCAAAAGGCCTGGGCTACTACACATTCCGTGAGCGGGACGTGAAGGGTGCCTGGACGGGCTTCTCTCAGGAGCCCGGATACGCCGACGCGGCCAAGGCCAGTAGGCACCTGGTCGAGCTGTTCATGGCCGGCTCGGGCACCGAGGTCGAGGCTCCCAACGGTGAAGGCACCGTCGAGGGCGTGGACGAGTTGCACATCGTCTACACCCGCTTCGTGTCGATGCTCACGCAGAAGCCCGAAGTTCGCCGTATGGCACCGCTCGAAATCTCGTACACAGACGAGGAATTCGAGATGGGTGCGGATGCGCTGAGCGACTCACCGACCGCAGATGTGCAGGCACAGTACGAGTTCGAGCCGGAAGCGGGAACTCTGCTCTCGGCGCTGCTGCCCAAGTACATCAGCACCAGGATCTATGCGTCGTTGCTCGATGCGGCAGCGTCGGAGTCCGCGGCGCGTCGTACCGCCATGAAGGCAGCGACGGACAACGCGAACGAATTGGTCGAGACCTTGAGCCGTCAGGCCAACCAGGCTCGGCAGGCCCAGATCACCCAGGAAATCAGCGAAATCGTCGGTGGCGCCAACGCGTTGGCCGACAGCGCAGGAAGTGACTAAGCAATGACCGCAGCAGTAGCCCAAGAGAACGCGAGCGGAGCGGACACTCAGTCCGGCCGTGTCGTTCGGGTCATCGGCCCCGTTGTGGACGTCGAGTTCCCGCGCGGCTCGATTCCCGCACTGTTCAACGCCCTCAACGCAGAGATCACTCTGCCGACCGTGGCCAAGACCCTGACGCTCGAGGTTGCACAGCACCTCGGTGACAACTTGGTTCGCACCATCTCGATGCAGCCCACCGACGGACTCGTCCGCGGCACCGCAGTCATCGACTCGGGCAAGCCGATCTCGGTTCCCGTCGGTGACGTCGTCAAGGGCCACGTGTTCAACGCCCTCGGTGACTGCCTGGACACCCCGGGACTCGGCCGCGACGGCGAGCAGTGGGGCATCCACCGCAAGCCACCAGCCTTCGATCAGCTCGAGGGCAAGACCGAGATCCTCGAGACCGGCATCAAGGTCATCGACCTCCTGACCCCGTACGTCAAGGGCGGAAAGATCGGTCTGTTCGGTGGTGCCGGTGTCGGCAAGACCGTTCTGATCCAGGAAATGATCACCCGTATCGCACGCGAGTTCTCGGGCACCTCGGTGTTCGCAGGAGTCGGCGAGCGCACCCGTGAAGGCACCGACCTTCACCTCGAGATGGAAGAGATGGGCGTCCTCCAGGACACCGCCCTCGTGTTCGGCCAGATGGACGAGCCGCCCGGCACGCGTATGCGCGTGGCGTTGTCGGCACTGACCATGGCGGAGTACTTCCGCGATGTTCAGGGACAGGACGTTCTTCTGTTCATCGACAACATCTTCCGCTTCACGCAGGCAGGTTCGGAGGTGTCGACCCTTCTCGGGCGTATGCCGTCGGCCGTCGGTTACCAGCCCACGCTGGCGGACGAGATGGGTGAGCTCCAGGAGCGCATCACCTCGACCCGTGGACGCTCGATCACCTCGCTGCAGGCGATCTACGTTCCCGCCGACGACTACACCGACCCGGCTCCGGCCACGACGTTCGCGCACCTCGATGCGACGACCGAGCTCTCGCGTCCGATTTCGCAGATGGGTATCTACCCCGCTGTGGACCCGCTGAGCTCCACCTCGCGCATCCTCGAGCCCGGCATCGTCGGTGCGGAGCACTTCCGCGTCGCCAACGAGGTCAAGCGGATCCTGCAGAAGTACAAGGAGCTGCAGGACATCATCGCCATCCTCGGTATGGACGAGCTTCAGGAAGAGGACAAGGTTCTGGTCGGCCGTGCACGCCGCCTCCAGAAGTTCCTCGGCCAGAACTTCATCGTTGCCGAGAAGTTCACCGGCGAGGCCGGTTCGGTCGTGTCGCTCTCCGACACCATCGAGGCATTCGACAAGGTCACCAAGGGTGAGTACGACCACCTTCCCGAGCAGGCCTTCAACAGCTGTGGTGGTCTCGACGATGTCGAGGCAGCCGCGAAGAAGATGGCCGGAAAGTAGACCGACGTGACTTCTTCCGAGAAGAGCGGCATGGAGGTCTCCCTGGTCGCTGTGGAGCAAAAGCTGTGGTCCGGTACCGCGACCATCGTCAGCGCTCAGACCACCGAAGGTGAGATCGGCATCATGCTGGGCCACGAGCCTGTGCTCGGGCAGTTGATCGAGGGCGGCACGGTGTCGATCACGACCACGGACGGCGAAAAGCTCATCGCAGCCGTCCACGGTGGATTCCTGTCGGTGACCGGCAAGACGGTCACCGTGCTGGCAGAATCGGCCGATTTCGCCGACGACATCGATGTCGAGGCGGCACGGGCTGTAGTGGCAGAGAACGGCGACGACCTCGAGGCCCTTGCTGTGGCCAAGGGTCGTGTCCGCGCTGTCGAGCGGTCCTAGGTACACGAGAAGCCGCGACGAGACCTGCGATGCACTACGGATTGATTGTTCTGATCATTCTGGTTGTGCTGCTCGCAGGGCTCGTCGCGGCTTTTGCGTACCGTCTGATGGTTCTACGGCGAGGGGGAACCGCCGCGATCATGCGGGTGTTGCCGACGGACGGTGGTGCCGGTTGGCGTCACGGCATCATTCGGTACGGAGACAACACACTCGTATTCTTCAAGCTGTCCAGTCTTCGCCCCGGCCCCGATCATCGGCTGGGTAGGCAGGACATTCACGTGGGTGATCGACGAGCCCCACGAGACACCGAGTTCGACATCATGACACCGGACATCGCCGTGTTGGAACTGTCCGACAATGGTAAATACTTCGAGATCGCCCTCGACAGAAGTGCGTTGACCGCTTTCCTGTCCTGGGTCGAATCTCGTCCCTCCGGCCGATCGCGTCGCCGCCGACCGGCGGCCTGATCAGCTCTCGCCGGTAGTCGGGTCGCTCGAAGCGCGGCTCGACCCGGGAACCCACTGGACGTCGCCCTCGGGGTTGGCGTATCGGCTCAGAATGAACAGCAGATCCGAAAGCCGGTTGAGGTATTTCGCCGGCAATGCACTCGTTGTCTCCGGGCTCGCGTGCACCGCAGCCCATGCCGACCGCTCCGCCCGTCGGGCCACCGTTCGCGACACGTGTAGCAACGCTCCCAGCGGCGTTCCGCCCGGCAGAATGAACGACGTCAGTGCGGGGAGATCCTCGTTGAACTCGTCGCACCAGCCCTCGAGCCGGTCGACGTAGCTCTGATCGATGCGCAGAGGCGGGTACTGCGGATTCTCGACGACCGGAGTCGACAGATCGGCCCCCGCGTCGAAGAGATCGCTCTGGATGGTGCGGATCACCGAATGAACCGATTCGGGCGGGTTGCCGAGTGCGAGAACCACACCGAGGCTCGCGTTGGTCTCGTCGCAGTCCGCGTACGCAACGAGTCGTTCGTCGTTCTTGGACACCCTCGAGAAATCACTCAGCCCGGTGGTCCCGTCGTCGCCGGTTCTCGTGTAGATGCGGGTGAGGTGGACGGCCATGCGCGCTACGGTACCGCGCGGGTGTCGGCCGGTCCCGCTGGCTACGCTGTCGAGGTGAGTGAACGCTTTTTGGTCAACGGTGGAAATCGCCTCGTCGGTGAGGTGGCGGTCGGTGGTGCGAAGAACAGCGTCCTCAAATTGATGGCGGCAGCGCTGCTGGCAGAGGGCACCAGCACGATCACCAACTGCCCCGACATCCTGGACGTGCCACTGATGGCAGAGGTGTTGCGCGGGCTCGGCTGTGAGGTCGAGTTGGAGGGATCGGTCGTTCACATCACCACTCCGGCCATGCCGAAGTATCACGCCGATTTCGCGGCGGTTCGCCAGTTCCGAGCTTCGGTGTGCGTGCTGGGGCCGCTGGTTGCGCGGTGCAAGAGAGCTGTCGTCGCTTTGCCGGGCGGAGACGCGATCGGGTCGCGTCCCCTCGACATGCATCAGTCCGGTCTTCAATTGCTCGGGGCACGCAGCGAGATCCAACACGGATGTGTCGTTGCGGAAGCAGACGAATTGCGCGGCGCGAACATCAGACTGGCGTTTCCGTCCGTCGGTGCCACCGAGAACATCTTGATGGCCGCAGTCCTCGCCACCGGGGAGACTGTGATCGACAACGCCGCGCGTGAGCCGGACATCGTCGACGTGTGCAACATGCTCAACGAGATGGGTGCCGACGTCCGCGGTGCAGGCACCTCGACTTTGACCATTCGTGGTGTGAGCTCGCTGAAGCCGACGACCCATCGGGTGATCGGCGATCGCATCGTCGCCGCGACGTGGGGAATCGCCGCTGCCATGACCCGTGGGGACGTGCGAGTCCGCGGTGTGAACCCCAAGCACCTGTCGTTGGTGCTGGACAAATTGAGGTCCGCAGGTGCCGAGGTCACCAGCGAGCCCGACGGGTTCCGCGTCGTGCAACACGAGCGACCGCGCGCGGTCAATTTCGCGACGCTCCCGTATCCGGGGTTCCCGACCGACCTGCAGCCGATGGCAATCGGACTCGCGACCGTCGCCGACGGCACGTCGATGATCACCGAGAACGTCTTCGAGGCACGATTCCGGTTCGTCGAGGAGATGATCAGGCTCGGGGCCGATGCGCGCACCGATGGCCATCACGCCGTGGTTCGCGGTGTGCCACAGCTGTCCAGCGCACCGGTGTGGTCCTCCGATATTCGGGCCGGGGCCGGCTTGGTTCTCGCGGGACTGGTGGCCGACGGTACGACGGAAGTGCACGACGTGTTCCACATCGATCGCGGTTATCCGCGATTCGTGGAGAACCTGAGTGCACTCGGCGGCAGCATCGAGCGGGTCAGTTGAGTAACACAGCTTCCAGCGCCTCGACCAATATGCTTATCGCATAGTCCAATTCGTCGTCGGAGGCGGATCCGTATCCCACGACGATTCCACCTCGGGCTGTGTGCGAGCGGGTCGAGTGTTCGAGCGTCGGTACGTCCACGCCCCTGGCGGTGCATGAGGTAGCGACGTCACGCGCTGCGGCAGGGTCGAGTAGCAACACGGTATGCAGGCCGGCTCCGACTCCGCGAAGTTCGCCGAACCTGGCCAGCGCGGCCGCGACCAGTCGGTCGCGGGCTCGATAGAGCCGCCGGGCCGTTCGGACGGCTCTGTCCCATTCGCCGTCGCGCAAGATGGACGTCATCGCATGCTGGACGGGAACCGAGGGGTGATCGCCGATCAAGCGGCGCGTTGCCGAGATGCGGTCGACCATCGACCGAGGTGCCACCATCCAGCCGAGACGGATCCCGGCACCGAGGGTCTTGGATACGGTGCCGAGGTACACGGTCCGGTCGGGTGCGAGTTCGGCCGCGGTGGGCAAAGGTGCTACGCCGTAACGGAATTCGGAGTCGTAGTCGTCCTCGATGATCATGGAATCGTTGCTGTGAGCCCAGTCTGCTAGCGCACGTCGACGGCCGATGGGCATGAATGCGCCGGTCGGGTATTGATGCGACGGTGTGACGTACACGGCCGGTGTTCGTGGGGGAGTCGAGTCGAGTTGTTCGACGATCAGGCCATCGCGGTCGACGGGGACGTCGTGCAAGGACCACCCGCGATGTGTCGCGAGTGCAGCGGCGGATTTGTAGCCTGGATTCTCCAGTGCCAGAACGTGTTCGACCGATTCGGCAGCGGAAAGCGCACCCAGGGCCAGGTCGAGGCCGTGAATGCTGCCCGTCGTGATCACGATCGACGCCGGTGTGGTGTGCAGCCCGCGGGCGCGGCGGAGTAGATCGGCGACGCGAGTCCTCAGTTCGAGCGTGCCGGCGGAATCGGGATAGTCGCCGGGAGGTGGTGTGCCGCCGACGTCGCGCCACGCGCGCTTCCAGGCATCGGATGCCGAGGGTGGAGTCCACGGGATTCCCGGACGGAGCGATATCCGCGGGGGCGTTCCTGGTGTGGTGTGTGCGCTCGACGCCATCGCAATCGATCGAGGTGCGCGGGGGATGTGTCGGACATAGTTACCCGAACCGCGCCGGGCATCGAGCCAACCTTCTGCGACAAGCTGTTCGTAAGCCTTCTCCACGACCGCACGCGCGATGCCCAGATCGACGGAAAGTGCTCGGGTACTGGGTAATCGAGAATCGGGCTGCAGGTCTCCATCGTCGATTGCGGACCGGATGCGATCCGCCAGTTGGACGGGCAACGTCCGAGCGTCGGCGCGATCGATGGCGATCGACAGAGAGATCGGGAGCATGGAGTTGTGGTCCCTTTCGGTATCCGCGTCGAAGTGGCCTGAACAAAAGCAGCTCTATTGGACCATGACGAAAGGCCACTCGTCCCGCATCCTGGAAACCATGACAGTCGACGACGTGCCTCTTTCCCCGACAGCACGAACGGTAGTGATGCGGGGTAGGCATCGCGCCGGCCTCGAACGCGCAGCGTTGCTCGACGTACTGCGCTCGGCGCGCATATGCCACATCGGCGTGATCGTGGATGGAGTGCCTCGCGTCGTGCCTACCGTGTTCGGCGTGGATACCGCCGGTCCGGACAGGGAAGGCACGCTGTATCTGCATGGATCGGTGGCGTCACGCAGCATGATCGACGCTCCGGATCAGGACATCTGCGTCACTACGACTGTCGTCGACGGGCTCGTCCTGGCTCGATCGGCATTTCATCATTCGATGAACTATCGAAGCGCCGTTGTGGTCGGACGGCCTCGCCGAGTGGAGGACGCCGTCGAACGGATTAGAGCATTGGACGCGATAGTCGACCAGGTGGTCCCCGGAAGAAGCGTTCATCTGCGTTCACATACTCGGAAAGAGCTTGCAGCCACCGCGGTTCTGGCGCTTTCGATGTACGAGGCATCGGTGAAGTCGCGGTCAGGTGGACCGGTCGACGACGACCTCGACATCGAGCGGGGAGACGTATGGGCCGGAGTAGTTCCGGTGTGGGAGGCGCTCGGCGATGCCGAACCTGCCGCAGATCTCGCGGGGGACATTGCGGTGCCGGAGCACGTGGACGGTGTGCGCCGGAACGCGACTCGGGGGTGAACGATGTTGCCGCAGTGAAGGTTCGGGCTGTGGCTGGCATCACACGCGCACCCTGAAGCGTGTAGAGGGCGCGATGACCCGACGCCCCGGGGCCGAGCTGCGCGAATACCCTGCGAGCATGGGTCGACCTGCCGATTTGCGTTGGTGTGGTTGGTGGCGTAGCTTTTGTCGAGTCAGAGCGACGGACACCGACCCGGTCTTCACGGACTGGGTGAACGAGGTTGGACGTGTGGCCTGGCAGGTTTTATCCCCCAAGAGTCGGGCCTTGTGTCCGAGACCAAGCTGGGATAGGCTGGAACAGTTGCCCTTGAGGCCGACGGACTGTGTGTCTGTGGGTCGAGAGTGTGTGCGTGTTCTTTGAGAACTCAACAGTGTGTCGATGAATGTCAGTGCCGAAATATTTTGTTTTGGTGAAAGCATTCGATGTATCAGCCATCCGCTTGTGGTGGTTGTTGTCGGGTGTTGTTTGAAATGCTAGTTGAGTTTTTCTGCTAGTGATTTGACTTGATGTCTTTGACTGATTCGCGGTTCCTTTGGGGATCGTTGTTTCGCAGGTCTTTTACGGAGAGTTTGATCCTGGCTCAGGACGAACGCTGGCGGCGTGCTTAACACATGCAAGTCGAGCGGTAAGGCCTTTCGGGGTACACGAGCGG
>NZ_NOZJ01000017.1:0-52019 GCF_002259095.1 Rhodococcus sp. 05-2254-2
CACGCCGTGCAACCGACCAGGGCATCAGCCCGCAGCCGGCCGCACAACGCCGCAGCGGCAACGCCGCACAACGCTGCCGCCGCTACTGCTGCAGTTTGCGGAATTTGCTGCCGTGGAACACGATTGGGTTCACTTCACTCTGGACGTCCAGGGAATGTATGCGCAGCAACACTATTGCGTGGTCGCCCGCGGGGATTTGCTGCTCGATGGTGGTGTCGAGCCATGCGGTGGCCCCCACGATGAAGGCTGCTCCCCCGTCGGTGACGGTGAGGTCGAGGCCGGCGAATCGGTCACCGGTCTTGGCTGCCAGGGTACGGACGGCGTCGTTGTGTGCCTCGCCGAGAACGCTGACGCCGATGTTGGGTGCCAACTCGAGTTTCGGCCATGTCGTCGACGTGTTCTGGATGCACACCGCGACGAGGGGCGGGTCGATGGACACCGATACGAAGCTGCTGGCCGCCAAGCCCACCAGGACGCCGTCCATCTTCGCGGCGATCGCGACCACTCCGCTCGGGAACTGCGCGTACGCCTCACGAAGCGTCTGCTGATCGAGGACGGTACGTGTGAGCGTCATGGACGAAGCTCCCTTTCGATCTTGTGATGCAACCCCGCGTGGGCACAGTTCCGACGAGCGAACACCCACTGCAAGCAAACACCCGATCGGGCGGCAACGCCACAGTCCGAATCGACGTGATTCGAATGACCCTCTCGCGGTTGCAGCATCACTCGTCTTCTTCCGGTTCCGGAGCCGGGTCCGCCGCGGGTGCCGGGCGATCGGGCTGAACGCATCGAACGATGGGGATCGGGTCGTATTTCACCGTTCGGGTGTTCCGCGAAATTTCCCTGCCCGACGCGGCATCGCTGATCACCCTGGTGTCACTGGCGGTGAATCCTTGGCCTCCACCGGACGCGACGCAGCCTGCGCCTGCGGGCAGTGTCACCGTGTCGGGTGAGGTGAAGTTGGTTCGCGAACCGGTGATCGATTCGACGTCGACCGTCTTGGTTCCCCACAGTCGGACGGTGACGCTGGACGAGTCGGCGAACGATTGGATGACCACACCGGTGTCGTTCGGGTTGGTGAACTTCAGGTCGATGGCACCTTCGAAGACCGTCGCTTCGCGCGCCTCGGGGTATCGGCTGATGTAGTAGCTGTGCTCGGTGTGGTCGGTGTCTTCCATACCGGCGAAGTAGGACGCGTTGTAGAGCGTCGTCGCGAACTGGCTGATGCCGCCGCCGACGGCGCGATCGGGTCGACCGTTGTCGATGATCCCCGACTCGACGAAGCCCTGCGCGGTACCTCGCGGACCGGTGTACTCGTTGAGCGAGAACGTTTCTTTCGGCTTCACGAGCGCACCGTTCACGATCTGCGCCGTCAGCCCGATATTGACGCCCGACGCGTACTCGAACCCGCCGGTGGTGTACTCGGCAATCACTTCTCGCACACCGAGATTCTGCGCGGCTTCGGTGGTGAGAGCGGGCGGGGCCGGCTCGTAGATCGCCTCGGTGGTGCGGGGTCCGTCAGCGGACAGCAGGGCAGGCAACTGCTCGAGGGTCTTGCGCCACTCGACCAGCTCGCCCATCTCTCCGGGGACGACGGTCGGTGCACCGCCGGAGAAGGTGAACGACGCGTCCCTCGGCGGTACCTCGGTGCGCACGAGTTGCGGCGCGAGAATGCCTGTGGCGACGTCGGTGTCGTAGATCGGGGTCAGTCCGCCCTGGCCGTCGGGGTCGAAGCGGAGAACCTCGCCCACCCGATCCGTCGGCAGCGTCGCGTCGACGTTCTCGCGACCGGCGACAATCACCGGTGCCTCCACCGCAGGTGCGGCGATGTTCTCCAGCGCCTGGTCGACGGCTTCCTGGGTCACCGTAACGGGAGTGGACTCGTACACCGCTTCCGTTGCGCCCGAGGCCCATTCGGTCTGCAGGTTGCGACGCGTCCCGTCGGCGTCGAGTATCCGACCGGCCAACGGCGCGACGGCAATCGGTGTGCTGCCGTCGAACACGACGTCGCCTTCGACGGGGTCGCGGTCGGTTTCGACCCGCAGGCCATCGACGGCAGCGGTGAGCGCTTGCTCGTCCGTGGTCGACACGACGCCGATCTCGCGGCTGCCGAAGAACGATGTCAGTCGAGTGATCGGGTTGATCGGTTGCGATCCGGCGCGGTCGAGCGTGGCGTTCCAGTCCACACCGAGACCGGCAGCGGCAGGCAGTACCTCGACCTGTCGGTCGCCGACGTCGACCGATACGGGCTGCTCGGCGCGCGCACCGAGCTCCGAGCGCAGGAGTTCTTCGGCGTCGGAGTGGCTCTTGCCGCCGACCTCGATCCCGGCGACGGTCACACCACGGGGTACCCGGTCGCTGGAGGTGATCCAATCCGCCGCATACAGCAGCGTGAGAACCGCAACCACCGCGCCGGTCCCGATCGCGATCTTCCGCCACGGCGGCACGAACCCGGACCCGTCGGCGGCCTGCGGCGCTCCGTCCTCCGGCGGAATCACCGGTGGCTGGACCGGCGACTCGGACTGGGGAGAAACAACGGTCTGCGCAGGAGCAACGGTCTCAGCAGGAACATCGGCCTCTGCGGGAACAACGGGTTGCGCGATCGTCGGCGATTCGTCGGCTGCGGGTGGCGGTGGAGGGGCCGGGACCGCATCGGGCTTCGCGTCCCCAGCCTCAGCGGCGACGGCGGTTTCGGTGGTCTCGACATCGTCGACGGCCGGGTCTGCGACAGTGGATTCCGCGTCGTCGGACTCGGGCTCAGCGGTGTCGGCTTCCACCTCGGATGCCGGCTCGGGCTCCGTTTCCGGGATCTGCTCGGCGTCGGATGCATGTTCGGGACCGGCCGCCTCGTCGCCGATCGCACCGAAGACCTCGGTGGGAGCGTCGTACGGCGGTACGTCGGGTTTCGGTTCGGCACCATTGGGTGCGTCACCCGACCTACTGTTGCCCTCGCTCACGTTCGACCCTTCCAGGACCACCGTTGGTTGTTCGTTCCGCCCTTCTGCACGGCGTACCCCCGGCACGAGCTTACGCAAACCGAACGGTGACGCTCACTCGGAGACCATCGGCGCAGGAACGACAAAGGCTCCGCGCTGCTGCCGGGTCGGGGGTCAGGCAGCAGCACGGAGCCAACTGGAATATATGCAGGCTGTGCCACCTCGTTACAACGACTGCGAAATTGTCTCGTCAATTCATTCGGTTGAATGATCCACGGGTCGTCGAACTGTCCCCTTGCCCGACGGCTCGGGCCCAATGTCCCGTCCTGACCAGCGCGAGGGTGAGCAAGAGCCGATCTCGCGGATCGGTCAGATCGTGCCCGGTCAACTCCTCGATCCGGTGAACCCGGTAGATCACGGTGTTTCGGTGGCAGTAGAGCGCCTTGGCGGCGTTGGTGGGCGAGCCGTCCGACGCGAGCATGTGCGCCAGGGTGTCGAGCAGCGTTCCTCGATGCGGCTCCGGGTGCGTCCACAACTTTCCGAGAGCGTGGCGAACCAGCAACTCCGACGACTGGTCGTCGGCCGCCATGATCACGCGGGGCAGTCGGTCCGTCGCCAAGGCAACGCCGCTGTCCTCGGTGATGGTCTCGGCTGTCAATGCCGCAAGGCGGTACGCCGCCGCGAACGACGACAGTCCCTCCGGAGAATGCGCGACCCCCACCGGCCCGACAGCCCGAGCAGCGAGCGCGTCGACGACGGAGTTCCACGATCCGGTTCCGAGTGCGACGAGCGCGAACTGGTGGCCGTCCCTGGTGTTCCAATGCGAGACTGCACCGATCTGATCCAACGCGTCCTCGGGTGCCGGGAGCGGCGGCGACCCTTGATCGTCCAGCGGTCCGACCACACAAGCGATCTGTTGCGATGCCGAAAGGCCAAGAGTGGCACGAGCTTCCATGACGAATGCCGGATCGCCACCTCGCCCCGATCGGAGGCCGTCGAGTATCACCAGAACGTTGGCGATATCCCGCTGCTGCATTCGAGCGCTTTCCTGGCGGTATGCCTCGACGAGAGTCTCGTACTGACTGTCGAGCGCACGCCACAACTGTTGACCGGCCACCAGAAGCAGATGCTCGTCGATCCTGGTTCGACGCTGCTCGCGCTCGAGCATCAACTCCTCCCACAGCGTCCGACTCCCGAGCGTGTACGCCTTGAGCACCAACTCCATCGGAATGCCCTGGCGTGCACGCTCCCTGCCGGTACGACGCCACACCTCGCGGGTGTTGTCGTTCGCGGTACGTAGCCCCGACAACGTGCGAAGGCCCTGATTGATGTGCTCACGGGTACTGCGCCTGATCTCGCCGGCGATGTCCGGAGTGGAACTGGCCAGGTAGGCGGGCTCCTGCTCGATCAGCGCCAGCGTGATGGAGTCGGCGATCGCGTCGGCCCGTGGAGTCAACGCGGCCCACGCACTCCGAATTTTCTCCTGGTCGGAGTCCGTCACCGCTCCGCGGGCAGCCGAACGCGCCGATGCGCGTCGACCATCGGGAGCACCCACCTGGACAGTTTTGCGCACTGAGCCCACATGACAGGTCGATTTGACCGTTACTGGTGCCCAGGGACCCAAACATTCTGTGCGCAGCGCCCATATCGCCCGTTGTGCGAAACGCACCATAGTGAACGCAACAGATTGTGAGGTGGATCACTTGAACTCTCTCCAAACGAAGGACCCGGTCCTCACCATGGCGGACATCGAGGTGTCCTTCGGCGGCATCGTCGCGCTGTCCGGAGTCAGTCTCGAGGTGCGACCCGGCGAAGTTCTGGGCGTCATCGGGCCCAACGGTGCGGGCAAGACGACTCTGTTCAACGTCGCGTGCGGACTCGTTCGTCCCCGATCGGGAACACTCGGACGACTCGGCGAACCGTTGACCCGGCTACGACCGCACGACCTTCCCCGGCTCGGCATGAGCCGAACTCTCCAGGGACTCGGACTGTTCGATCGGATGACCGTGCTGGACAACGTCATGGTCGGTGCCGACCGGACAGCGCACACCGGGATCGTCGCCGGCCTCCTCGGCCTACCGTCGAGCGCCTCCGACGATGCCGCCGTCCGTTCCACCGCGATGGCCACTCTCGAACGCCTGCGCATCGACGGCTATGCGCACCGATTGCCACCGAGCCTGCCGTACGCGGTGCGCAAACGCGTTGCGCTCGCACGCGCCCTGGTGAGCGCACCGACATTGCTCCTGCTCGATGAACCCGCCTCGGGTCTGTCCAGTGACGAAATGAGCGAGCTCGGCGACGAGATCCGATCGCTCGCAACGGCACCCACCGATTCCGAACCGGAAAGACCCGCAACATCGGTGATGCTCGTCGAACACCACATGGATCTCGTGATGAGCGTGTGCGACCGAATCTACGTGCTGGATTTCGGCAAGGTCATCGCACAGGGAACGCCCGATCAGATCCGCGAGGACCCTGCCGTACTGGCGGCATATCTCGGAAACGAAGTGGCACATGAAGACTGACGCGGCACACCTGAAAATCACCGATCTGACCGTTCGCTACGGCCCGGTCACCGCCCTCGACTCGGTGTCGATGACCGTCGCGGCCGGAGCTGTCACCGCCGTACTCGGCGCGAACGGAGCAGGGAAGACGACTTTGCTGCGAACCATCTCGGGATTGCTGAAACCGGTATCGGGGAGGATCGAACTCGCCGGGGCCGACATCGTCGGCGTGGCACCGGATCGCATGTCCCGCAAAGGTCTTGCGCACGTTCCCGAGGGACGTGGCGTCATAGCCGAGTTGACCGTCGACGAGAATCTTCGACTCGGTGCGATGGGACGCAACCGAAGTCACGACGCCGTCACCCTCGACCGCATCTACGACATGTTTCCGCCCCTGACCGGCCGTCGAACGTCCTCCGCACACACCCTGTCCGGCGGAGAGCGGCAGATGCTGGTGATCGGCCGAGCACTGATGGCGACACCGTCGGTGCTTCTGCTCGACGAGCCCTCTCTCGGACTCGCACCGAAAGTCGCCGCACAGATATTCGAGACGTTGCGCGGGCTCGTCGACTCCGAGTCGATGACCGTCGTTCTCGTCGAACAGAACGCTCGCAGCGCGCTGTCGATCGCCGAACACGCCGTCGTTCTGGATCTGGGCAAGGTCGCGGTGGAAGGTCCCGCCGACACCTTGGCCGGGGACGACGCCCTCCGACACGCCTACCTCGGGTTCTAGAGCCGAAAGGACGCCTGCCACAGTGCAACAACTGCTCACCATCCTCATCAACGGCGTGACGACAGGCATGATCTACGCCGCGTTCGCGCTCGCCCTCGTCCTCATCTGGCGATCGACCCGCATCGTCAACTTCGCCCAGGCCCCGATGGCCATGATCACCACGTACGTGGCACTGGTCGTCATCGACGCCGGCTACTCGTACTGGATCGGATTCGCAGTCGCGCTGCTGTGCGGCCTGCTCCTGGGAGCCTTGACGGAGCGACTCGTCATCCGGTTCGTCGACAGCTCGTCGCACATCAACCCGGTCATTCTCACGCTCGGGTTGTTCATCATCATCCACGCGGTGGCCGCCATCATCTTCGGCAACCAATTCCGTTCCTTCCCCGCACCGTTCGGCCTCACCGGGCAGCGGATCGGCGACATGAACGTGGCGTTGACCGGCTACGACATTTTCAAGATCATAGCCGTCCTCGTGGTCCTGGGACTGCTGATCCTGCTCTTCCGGTTCACCGATCTGGGACTGAAGATGCGCGCGAGCGCCTTCGAGCAGGAGGTCGCGAAACTCCTCGGAGTCCGCGTGAGCCGAATGCTCACTCTCGGTTGGGCTCTGGCCGCAGTGGTCGGTTCGCTGGCGGGTCTGCTCATCGCAGGTGGCTCGCTGGTACATCCGGGCTACATGGACTCGATCGTCGTATTCGGTTTCGTCGCAGCAGTTCTCGGCGGACTGGACAGCCCGGCGGGCGCAGTGGTCGGCGGACTGTTGATGGGCATCGGGCTCAGTTTCGTCAGCGGCTATCTCGGTCAGGATCTGGTCTCCAGCGCGGCATTGGTGATCCTGATCGTCGTGCTTCTGCTGCGACCGAGCGGGCTCTTCGCCGGCTCCGCGGCCAGGAGGGTATGACATGAACGCGACTCTCACTCGCCTCACCGCAACACCGGTTCGACGCCACTTCCTGGGCGCTGTCATCGGGCTCGTCGTCATCGTGCTCGCCCTCGAATCTCTGAGCACCTTCCGTCAGAGCCAACTCACGTCCGTCGCCTACCTGGCGATCGCTGCCGGCGGACTGACGGTGCTGACCGGGTTGAGCGGCCAGCTGTCCCTGGGGCACGGCGCGTTCATGGCGGTCGGTGCGTACACCGCAGCATTGATGTTGCGCGCCAACGATTCGGGATGGTCGGTACCCCTCGTCCTGCTTGCCGCCACCGTGATCTCGGCAGTGGTGGGCATCGTGGTCGGAGTGGCCGCCGCCCGACTGCACGGGCCGTACCTGGCCGGTGCGACGCTGGCGCTCGCCGTCGCCGTACCGGGCCTGGCCCTGTACTTCTCGGACTACCTCGGCGGCGAACAAGGCCTCGTCGTCCCGGCACCGAAAGTGCCGGAGCTGATCGACGACATGATGTTCTTCGTCACCGGAAACGAGCTCAGCGGAACGAAATTCGTCGCGTACGTCAGCTGGATACTGCTCGTGCTGGTGTTCTTCCTGTTGGCCAACATCTCGTCGAGCCGAATCGGACGTCGCTGGCGGGCCGTCCGAGACGACGAGGTCGCCGCCGAGTTGTCCGGTATCGACCTGGGCCGCGCACGCATCCTCGCATTCGTGGTCAGTGCGGCCTGTGCCGGCGCGGGCGGTGCAGTGCTGGCGATGTCGGCACGAATCGCCGCACCGAGCGGCTTCACCCTGACCCTCTCGCTGACCCTGCTCTCCGCCGTCGTCATCGGTGGACTGGGAACCCTGTCCGGCGCATTGATCGGGGCCGTTCTGCTGACCTACATCCCGCCGGTGGTGACCAACCTCGGACTCGATCTGGGGCTGAGCAGTCTGCAATCGGCCGAACTCGCACCACTGGTGACCGGAATCTTCACCGTCCTCGTCATCCTGTTCGCCCCACTGGGTTTGGTGGGCACGTATCGCAAGTTACGTACAACCAGAAAAGGAATGAAATGAAAAAGTTCGGATCGGTGGCGTTCAGAACGACCGCACTCGTCGCCGTCGTCTCGTTGGCCGCGGCGTGCGGTGCAGGTGGCCGAGACGAGGCGACGGAGTCCTCGGAAGGATCGACGGTCGGCATCACCGACACGTCGGTGAAGATCGGTGCCCACTTCCCGTTGACCGGGGTCGCGGCTCCCGGCTACAGCGAAATCCCCACGGGCGCCCAGGCTTACTTCGATTACGTCAATGCCGCGGGCGGCATCAACGGCAGGCAGATCGAGTACGTGGTTCGAGACGATTCGTACGATCCGACCACCACCACCCAGGTGGTCAACGAACTCGTCCTGCAGGACGAGGTGTTCGCCGTCGTCGGCGGACTCGGCACCGCGACCCACAGCGCTGTCATCGACTTCCTCAACGAGGAGGGTGTGCCGGACCTGTTCGTCTCCTCCGGCGCGATCATGTGGGGCAACGATCCAGAGAAGTACCCCAACACGTTCGGCTGGCAGCCCGACTACCAGGTCGAGGGCAAGATCATCGGCGACTGGGTGACCAAGAACCGGCCCGACGCCAAGGTCGGACTGTTCCTCCAGGACGACGACCTCGGCCGAGACAGTGAGGAAGCGGTTCGCCAGTATCTCGACGACCAGATCGTCGAGGTCGTGCGCTACACCTCGGGCAACACCGATGTCGCACCTCAGATCGCGGCCCTGCAAGGTGCCGGAGCCGATCTGATCCTCGGCTTCAACGTGCCCTCGTACACCGCGCTGAGCCAGCTGACCGCCATGCGGCTCAACTACGACCCCGAGTGGTTCTACAGCTCGATCGGTTCCGACGTCGACCTCGTCGGCTCACTGCTCGGCCGCTTTTCGCAGGGTGCGGTCACCGACGGCGCACAGTCGCTCGAAGGAATGATCTCGCTGGAGTACATCCCGGGCGTCGACTCTCCGGAGAATCCGTGGACCCAACTGTGGCAGAAGGTGTGGGCGGAGAACGGAACCGGTGATCCACTGACGAACTACCGGATCTACGGTCTGAGCCAGGCCTACGCCTTCGTGCAGGCACTCGAGGCGGCAGGTGAGAATCCCACCCGTGAGGGCATCGTCGCAGCCATCCAGGACGGCGGAATGGACTTCGAGGGACCACAACTGGCTCCGTTCCGGTACTCGGAAGACAGTCACCTCGGTATCTCCGGTGCCAGTGTCTTCCAGATCCGCGGCGGAGTGCCCGAGTACCTGACTCCGGTACTGCAGACGGACATCGGCGATTCGGCTGTGGAGGAATACACCGGCGAAGAATCGACCCCGCCGGAAAGCGGCATACCCGGCTGATCACACGAGAAAGGGGCACGCGTATGCGTGCCCCTTTTTCATGTCGTGGTCGGCAGATCCGAAAACCCCTCGATTACCGGATCCGCCGACCCTGTGTCCCCCGATTCGTGAGCAGCCGAGGCTGCAGTGATCAGCGCTCGATGATCGCGGTGACGCCCTGGCCACCGGCCGCGCAGATCGAGATCAGGCCACGGCCCGAGCCCTTCTCGGCCAACATCTTCGCCAGCGAGGCCACGATGCGTCCGCCGGTCGCGGCGAACGGGTGACCCGCTGCGAGCGAGGAGCCGTTGACGTTGAGCTTGCTGCGATCGATGGAACCGAGTGCGCTGTCGAGGCCGAGCCGCTCCTTGCAGTACTCGTCGCTCTCGAAGGCCTGCAGAGTTGCGAGCACCACCGAAGCGAACGCCTCGTGGATCTCGTAGTAGTCGAAGTCCTGCAGCGTCAGGCCGTTACGAGCGAGCAGACGCGGAATCGCGTACGTCGGAGCCATCAGCAGGCCGTCCTTGAACGAGCCGTTGCCGTGGACGTAATCGACTGCAGCGGTTTCGGAATCGACCAGATGCGCGAGCACCGGCAGGTTGCGCTCGGCAGCCCACTCGTCGCTCGACAGCAGCGCAGCCGAGGCACCGTCGGTCAGCGGCGTGGAGTTTCCGGCCGTCATGGTGGCGTCGCCCAGCTTGGTTCCGAAGACCGGCTTGAGCGTCGCGAGCTTCTCCACGCTCGATCCCGGACGCAGGTTGTCGTCTCGGGTCAGGCCGAGGAACGGCGTCACCAGATCGTCGAAGAAGCCGCGGTCGTAGGCGGCAGCCATGTTCTTGTGGCTCGCTGCGGCCAGTTCGTCCTGGTCCTCGCGGCGGACGCCGAATTCCATGGCGGTGATGGCGGCGTGGTCACCCATCGACAGGCCGGTGCGCGGCTCGCCGTTGCGCGGGATCTCGATGCCGAGCATGCCGGGACGGACGTTGCCGAGAAGCTTGATGCGGTCGGTGGTGCTCTTGGCCCGGTTCAGGGAGAGCAGGAACTCGCGCAGTTCGTCGTTGACGCCGATCGGAGCGTCGGAGGTGGTGTCGACACCGCCGCCGATACCGGCATCGATGCGGCCCGACGCGATGGCGTCGCCGACGGCGATGATCGACTGAAGGCCGGTGCCGCAGGCCTGCTGGATGTCGAAGGCCGGGGTGTACGGGCTCAATGCACTGCCCAGTACGACCTCGCGAGTGAGGTTGAAATCGCGTGAATGCTTGAGCACGGCACCGGCCGCGACGAGACCGAGGCGCTCGCCCTGCAGACCGAATCGCGAGACCAGCCCGTCGATGGTCGCGGTGAGCATGTCCTGGTTGGACGCCAGCGCGTACTTCTTGTCCGAGCGCGCGAAAGGAATGCGGTTGCCACCGACGATTGCGACCGGTCGTAGCTGCTTGCTTGTCACTGACGTCTCCAAACATCGTCGAAAAAGGCCCTGGTGGAGTTTCATCTTACTGGCGAGTAAGTTGGTTGTCGACACCCGGTCGTGCGCCTCGCTCCTCGAGCGAGCAGCGCTGAATGAAAGGTACGACAGTGGCAGCCTCCAAGGGAGCCCCAGATCTCTACTCAACGTTCCTCGCGTCCGCGCCGGGAGCCTTCATCGCCAAGCAGGCAGGCCTGCCGCAGCCCGAGAAGCTGCGCCGCTACAAGGCAGGCGAGCCGCCGCTGGCCGGACCGGTCCTGATCGGTGGCAGTGGCCGCCTCGTCGAGCCGCTGCGTGAGCTGCTGTCGGACTACCCGCAGTCGCAGCCGCACGACGACAAGCACGGTGGACTGGTGTTCGACGCCACCGGAATCGGCAATGTCGCCGAGCTCGAGCAGCTCTTCAAGTTCTTCCAGCCGGTCATCCGCAACCTGGCACCGTCCGCTCGCGTCGTCGTCATCGGCACGACGCCGGAGGAGACCTGGAGCGTCGACGAGCACATCGCTCAGCGCGCCCTCGAAGGCTTCACGCGCAGCGTCGGCAAAGAGGTCAAGCGCGGCGCCACGGCGCAGCTCGTCTACATCTCCCCCAAGGCGTCGACCGGCCTGTCCGGACTCGAATCCACCCTCCGCTTCCTGCTCTCGGCCAAGTCCGCTTTCGTCGACGGCCAGGTCATCACCGTCGGAGACGCCGACTCGCAGGCACCGGCTTCGTGGGACAAGCCGCTCGCAGGCAAGGTAGCCGTCGTCACCGGAGCGGCCCGCGGCATCGGTGCCACCATCGCCGAGGTCCTCGCCCGCGACGGAGCGACCGTCATCGCAGCCGACATTCCCGCTGCCGGAGAAGCACTGTCGCAGACGGCCAACAAGGTGGGCGGCACTTCGCTCGCACTCGACGTCACCTCCCCCGACGCCGGAGAGGTCCTCTCGAAGCACCTGCTCGAGCGTCACGGCGGAGCCGACATCATCGTGCACAACGCAGGCATCACTCGTGACAAGACCCTCGCCAACATGGACGACGCCCGCTGGAACTCGGTCATCGGCGTCAATCTTGCTGCCCCGCAGCGCATCACCGACGAGCTGGTCGCATCCGGCGCACTCAAGGAGGGCGGCCGCGTCGTCGACGTCTCCTCCATCGCCGGCATCGCAGGCAACCGCGGCCAGACCAACTACGGCACCTCCAAGGCAGGCGTCATCGGCCTGGTGCATGCATCCGCACCGGTGCTGGCGAAGAAGAACATCACCATCAACGCCGTCGCACCTGGCTTCATCGAGACCGCGATGACCGCGGCAATCCCGTTCGCCACCCGTGAGGCCGGACGCCGCATGAGCTCGCTGCTGCAGGGCGGCGAGACCGTGGACGTCGCAGAATTGGTCTCGTACTTCGCTTCTCCCGCATCGAACGCCGTCACCGGCCAGGTCGTGCGCGTGTGCGGCCAGAGCCTGCTCGGCGCATGAGCACCGTCACGCTCACCGCGCAGCCGAAGACCTCCGACATCTACACCTCGGCTGCGCTCGGCGCGCTGCCGTTCCTCGGATCCCGGTCGTCGTCGGTGCCGAACACGGTGTACGAACTCAAGGGCCTGCGGGTGGACCCCGACAACCTCGCCGGGTACTGCCGGGCGACGGGGCTGCGATTCGGCGATCAGCTCCCGGTGACCTACCCCTTCACCCTCGTCTTCCCGACGGTGATGAAACTGATGGTGTCCAAGGGCTTTCCGTTCGCGGCCATCGGTTCGGTACACGCCGAGAACGTCATCGAGCAGTTCCGTGGCATCTCCGCTTCCGAACCGCTGGACATCCGAGTGCACGCGGAGAATCTGCGCGAGCATCGCAAGGGTTTGTTGGTGGACCTGATCAGCGAGGTCAAAGTGGGACGGGAACTGGTCTGGAAGCAGACCTCGAGCTTCCTGAGCCTGCAGAAGACCTCGCTGTCCGGTGGACCCCGTGAGGCACCGCCCGCCGACGAGGTCCCGCCGCCCCCGACCCGCACCCTGCGCGTCGATCAGCGGATCATCAGCCGGTACGCGGCCATCTCCGGAGACCGAAACCCGATTCACGTATCCTCGCTCGGCGCAAAGGCATTCGGATTCCCGAAGACCATCGCGCACGGAATGTGGAGCGCGGCAGCCGTCCTGCAGACCGTCGAGGGTCGAATTCCGGAAGCCGTGAACTACAGCATCCGCTTCGGCAAGCCGATCGTCCTGCCCGCGACGATCAACGCCTACGCCGACGCCGTCGGTACCGGCTGGGACCTGTCGCTGAAGAACCCGAAGAAGGGCTACCCGCATCTGACGGGAACGCTGCGGTAGCTGGCTCGAACTCGAAGTTATGGACGGATTTCCTAGGATTTTCGTCCATAACTTCGAGTTCGGCAGGAGCCTAAGTCGTGGCGGTCTTCTTTCCCGCCAGGCCGCGCCAGGCCAGGTTCTCCAACAGGTCCGCTGCGGCGTCGACCTCGATTTCGCCGCCCGCCACGCGGTCGGCCACGGCCTCGCCTGCCCCGACCAACGCGACGGCCATCAGCCCGAAATTCTGCGACTGCTCCGGATCCCTCGTGCTCATGGCGAGCAAACCGGCCGTCAGCTCGATCAGCCGATCCCGGCTGCTCTGCACCTGCGAGGCGAACGCCTGCTGGCCGATCGCCTGACGGTAGAGCACCATCCACGATTTCCGGTTCTCGCCGACGAATCCCAGGAAGCCGATCAGCGCTTTGCGCAGCTGCTCGCGCGGCGTCAGCGTCGGGTCTGCAGCAGGAGTCAGGGCCTCGACGAATTTGACGCCCTCGCGATGAATACACGCCGCGAACAACTCGTCCTTCGACCCGTAGTACAGATAGAGCATCGGCTTGGAGATGGCCGCCTTCTTGGCGATCGAATCCATCGACGTCTCGTGAAAACCGTTGTCGGAGAACACATCCACCGCCGCGTCGAGCATCTGCTGCTCGCGGACGGCGCGGGGCAATCTCTTGGTGCCGCCAGCCATGGACCCTCCAATACGTACGAAGTACTAGACGTTACTCCACAGTAAGGTCCAGTACCGCACAATCAGGCCCCGCACGCCCCCTTGAACCGGGCAACCGTCGCCGCAGCCTCGTCCACCTGCGCCGCGTCGAGGCGTCCCGTCGCCACCGCGTCTTCGAGATTGTCCAACACCGCGGGCACCTGATCGGTGGTGAGCCAGAGCGCCACATCTGCTCCCGCAACCAACGCCGCCTCGACCGCGTCGACGATCCCGAGCCTCGCCGTGATCGCCGCCATGCCGCTGAGGTCGTCGGTGAAGATCGGGCCGTCGAACGGTGCGGCACCGTATCCGACGCCGTCGCGCAACAACGCCATCGCGGCCGGGCTGATACTCGCCGGCACACCCGGCTCGGTGAGTCCCGGCACATCCAGGTGCCCGACCATGACGCCGACGCCGGTGTTGTTCAACGCCGCGAACGGCAGGAGATCCTTGGCCCTCAACTCGTCGAGCGACGGCGTCGTCACCGCGCCGGTGTGCGAGTCGCCCGATCCCGAACCGTGCCCGGGGAAATGCTTGATGACCGGCTTGACGCCTGCGTCTTCCAGACCTCGCGCGTACGCACCCGCGTACTCGATGACGACCTGCGGATCGTCGGAGAACGACCGGTCGCCGATGACGGAATCATCGGGCTGAGCGCTCACATCGACCACCGGAGCGAAGTCGACGGTGACACCGAGATCCTTCAACCCCTGGCCGCGCGTCAACGCCGCCTGATAGGCCTCGTCCACCGACATCGTCTGTGCCAACACTCGCGCCGACGGTGCCTCTCCCAACAGATCCGCGACTCGCGAGACCCGTCCACCCTCCTCGTCGATGGTGATCATCGGAGCCACCGCGGAGGCGTCGAGCACCTGCGGTACTTCCCGATTTCCGAGCATCGACTCGTCGGTCCAACTCCCGACGAACAGGCCACCGACCTGCTCGGTCGACATGATCTGCACCGCGTCCGCAGTTCCGGTGACTCCGACGGTGAGCAACTGCGCCAGTCGCTGACGCTCGGTGAGGCCGTCGACGAACGTCACGCACTCGTCGACGGGTGGGAGCGGTTGCGGGACCGTCGTCTCGGCCGCGGTCGTCGTCGAGGCAGGTGGTGCCGTCTGCGTCGACGCGCCCTGCGTGGACTCACTCGAGCACGAGACCAACAAGCCGACACCGACCGTCATCACCGCAGCGGACCGAACCGAAAACCGAAGTCGCATGGAATACGACGGTAGCCGAGACGGGGGTGTTCCTTGCGCACCCCGGGTCCGGATCAATGTGGCTTTGTTGCACTCCGACCGACTGAAACCCACATTGATCCCGAAGGGGATGGGGGTAATCTGGACGAACGCGACATGAGGAGGACCTCGAACCATGCCCGCAGACCTCATACTCATTGCCTACGACGGCTCCGACAATGCCAAACGCGCCATCGACTATGCCGGACGCTTTCTCACCACCTCACGTGCGATCGTCGTCACCGCGTGGGAGCCGATGGTGCGTCAGGCCGCGCGAATGTCCGGCCTCTCCGGCGTCATGCAGCCCGAATGGGTGCCCGACGACGAGGCCGAGGACGTTGCGCTCACCGACGCGAAGGTGACCAACAGCGAAGGCGTCGCGCTGGCCGAGGCCGCGGGCCTGAAGGTGGAGGGCCAGTGCACCGAATGCACCACCGCCATCTGGAGCGCGATCGTGGAGAAGGCCGACGAGATGAACGTCGACATCATCGTCACCGGCACGAGAGGCACCACCGGTCTTCGTGCGCTGCTCCAGAGTTCGGTGGCCGAGCACGTTCTGCGACACAGCCATCGACCCGTCCTGATCGTTCCCCCCGGCAAGTAACGCGTCCACCGGCCTGTGCTGCAGGTACGGGTGATACCGTGATGCCCGCGCGAGGGTCCACCTCGCCCGCTTCCTTCCTGAGCCGACTGACTGGAGAACCGAGATGAAGTTTGCTGTCCCGGGTGTCATTGCCGCCGTCGTCGGAGCCGTACTGGGTGCGGGCGTCGTCTTCGGAGTCACCGCAGCCGCAGCCGACAACTCTCGTCCGGATATCGATCGCTCCGGAAACGCCGACTCGTCCTTGCTGAACCAGGTTGAGTACGGCAGCCGCTGACGCTGGTCGCTTTCGTGAATCGATGATCTCGGCCGAGCCGCTCGGCCGTACATGGCTTTTCGGCGTCTCGATTCTGGCGTTCCTCCTCACTTTTCTTCAGGTCCCCGGCTTCACCGTCGCCGACACCAAGTTCGACCTGGCTCAAAACCCTCTCGGATTTCTCGAACGCGCCTCCCATCAGTGGAACAGCGCAGCCCCACTCGGCCAGGTGCAGAACCAGGCCTACGGCTACTTCTTTCCGCACGGTGCGTTCTTCGCCGGCGGCGACCTGCTGTCGATCCCGCCCTGGATCACTCAGCGCATCTGGTGGGCGCTGCTGCTCATCGCCGGATTCTGGGGAATCGTCCGGCTCGCCGAAGCCCTCGGTATCGGCAGCCGCAGTTCCCGTCTGATCGCGGCGACGGCCTTTGTTCTCTCTCCGCGAGTGATCACCACCCTCGCGTCGATCTCCTCGGAGACGATGCCGATGATGCTGGCACCATGGGTGCTGATCCCGATGGTGCGGTATCTCGGCTCCGACTCCGGGAAGTACACGGTGCGACGAGCGGCCGCGCAGTCGGCGCTCGCGGTCGCGTTGATGGGCGCAGTCAATGCCGTCGCCACCGCCGCCGCCGTTCTGGTGGCCGTCATCTGGATGTTGTCGCATCGGCCGAACAAACGTTGGGTCGTCTTCGGCGCGTGGTGGTCGGGCTTTCTCGTGCTCGCGACGCTGTGGTGGATCGTTCCACTGCTGTTGCTGGGCAAGGTCTCTCCACCGTTTCTCGACTACATCGAATCGTCCGGCACCACCACGCAGTGGACGTCACTGACGGAGGTACTGCGCGGCACCGGCAGTTGGACGCCGTTCGTCTCTCCCGAGCGAGTGGCCGGTGCGGTTCTGGTGACTCAGCCGGCGGCCGTCATCGCGACGGGCCTGATCGCGGCTGCTGGAATCGCGGGCCTGGCGATGCGCTCGATGCCCGCGCGCGGGCGATTGACGATCATGTTGTTCGTCGGTCTGGTCGGCCTCGGTGCCGGGTTCGTCGGCGAGCTGGACGGTCCGTTCGCGGGTGCCGTCCGGGTGTTCCTCGATTCGGCGGGCGCACCGCTACGCAACATCCACAAACTCGAGCCGGTCATTCGAATACCGTTGGTGCTGGGCCTGGCTCACCTGTTGGCCCGAGTTCCGCTGCCGGGTTCCGCGCCGCGGACGCAGTGGCGATCGGCCGTCGCGCATCCCGAGAAAAATCCGATGATGGCAGTGACCGCGTTGATCCTCGTGGCCTTGACGCTGTCCACCTCGTTGGCTTGGACGGGCAAGCTCGCGCCCCGAGGAGCGTACGAGGCCGTTCCGCAGTACTGGCACGACGCCGCGGACTGGCTCACCGAGAATGCCTCGGGATCGAGCCCGGACGGTTCCGACGCGCAGCGGGCCTTGATAGTGCCCGGCGCACCGTTCGCCCTGCAGACCTGGGGACTGACCCGAGACGAACCACTGCAGGCGTTGGCCACCACGCCCTGGGCCGTCCGCGACGCGGTACCGCTCACCCCGCCCGGTGCCATCCGCGCACTGGACTCCGTGCAACGACTGTTCGCCGACGGTCGGCCGTCGGCCGGGTTGGCCGATACCCTTCTGGGCCAGGGCATCAGCTACGTCGTCGTGCGCAACGACCTCGATCCCGAGGACTCCCGATCCACCCGTCCCGCGTCGGTGCACCAGGTGCTCGACGGTTCGCCGGGCCTCGAGAAGGTCGCCGAATTCGGTGAGGACGTGGCTCCGGGTCAGGTCGACGGCGTCGTACTCGACGGTGATCTTCGACCGCCGTATCCGGCTGTGGAGATCTACGCGGTCGGTGATTCGGCAGGCATTCCCGCGTCCGGTCCCTACACCGTCGATCTCGATCGTGTCCCGGTGGTCCAGGGTGGTCCGGAGTCCATCCTGCGCTCGAACGAACGGCGGAACAACGGGATTCGCAATCCTGTGCCGTCGGGTCCCACTCTGCTGGCCTCGGATGCAGCGGCGGCGGGGATCGCCGTGAACTCGGTGACGGTGACCGACACCCCGATGAATCGCGAGACGGACTTCGGTCAGGTCGACAATCACAGTTCTGCACTGCGGGCCGCCGACGAGCCGCGCCGTTCGCTCAACGAGGTCTCCGATTACCCGGTGTACGGGGCCGAGACCGTGGACGCCGAGTGGGAGGGCGCGACCCTGACGGCGTCGAGCTCGGCGTCGGACGCAACGCAGATCGGCGGCAGCGCCCCGGGTAGCGGTGTCGCCGCCGCGGTGGACGGAGATCTGGCTACCAGCTGGATCAGCAACGGTATCGAACGCGCTGTGGGGCAATGGCTTCAACTGGACTTCGATACTCCGGTGCGCGGCGGGCTGCTGCGCATGCGTACCAGCCCTGGGACGATCGGCGACCCGGTGAAGTGGGTGGAGATCACCACCCCGAACGGCTCGACCGCGGCGCGCGTCGACGAGCCGGGTGGGCCGATGACGGTGTCACTGCCGGGCGGAGAAACCCCGTGGCTGCGCATCACCGCGAAGTCGACGGTCGACGGAACCCGGGGCAGCCAGTTCGGCATCAGCGAGGTGTCGGTGGACGACTATACCGACCGGGACAACCCGACGCAGGTACCGATCGTGCACCGCGCGGTGCTGCCCGCGACTCCCGACGGGGCGAGCGTCGACGCCTGGGAACTGGGCCAGGAATTCCCCGGCCGTTCCGGGTGCCTCGACATCGAGGATCGAATCCGTTGCAGCAGTGGGCTGTCCAAGTCACCCGAGGAACTGGGCCGCTTCTCGCGCACGATCGACGTACCGATGGGCACCGCGGTCATTCCGGACCTGACGGTGCGCACGCGTCAGTCCCCCGAACTCGAAGCGCTGCTGGCGCAGCCCGGGCGGCCGTTGGCCAGCGGGGCGTCGGACGTCGCCGATCTGCACGGTTCGGCATTCGCCGCGACCGACGGTGATCCGCGCACGTCCTGGACCGCGCCGGAGAAGTCGATCACCGATCGAGCCGGCACCAACCCCACCTTGACCATCGAATTGCCTACTCCCACACTGGTGGACGGGCTCGAACTCACCCCCAGCCTCGGCGAACTTCCGGCACACCCCACCCGGGTCGCCGTCAACCTCGGCAACGGCCCGATGGTGCGCGACGTCGACACCGACGGCTCGACGACTCTCGAACTGGCACCGTTCGTGACCGACAGGATCGTGTTGTCGATCGTGGACTGGGACGGCGTCCTGGACCGAAACTCGTTGGGCTTCATCCAGTCTCAACCACCGGGTTTTGCCGAAGTGACACCACTGTCCGGTGGTGAACCGATCGGCGCACCGTACGACGGCGATCGCCGGATCACCGTCGACTGCTTCGACGGCCCCATCGTCTCCATCGCCGGGCAAACGGTGCGCACGTCGGTGACGGCCACCGCGGACCAGTTCCGTTCGGGCGAGCCGCTGAAGGCGTCGGTGTGCGACGCCGACACCCCGCTGAACGAGAATTTCGTCAACCCGGTATCACTGCCCGAGGGACGCCAGGACGTGGTGGTGCAGCCGGGAGCATCGTTCTTCGTCGACGGTATTCGGTTGCGCACCATGCCCATCCCAGCCGATTGGCCGACGAGTTCGGCACCGCAGGCCGCCCGGACCACCGCCTGGAGCGCCGATCACCGCGAGATGACGCTCACCTCCGCGACGGAGGACCGCTTGCTGGTCATCCCGGAGAGCAACAACAGTGGTTGGCGCGCAACAGCTCCCGGGGGCCTCGAGCTGTCCCCGGTAGTGGTCGACGGGTGGCAGCAGGCCTGGATCGTTCCGGCGGGGGCGTCGGGCACGATCTCGTTGGATTTCACCACCGACCGCTGGTACCGGCTCGGTATCTTCGGCGGGCTGCTCCTGCTGATCCCGTTGCTGTTCGCGGCGCTGAGTCGGCCGCGAGGAGCGCCTGATGTCGGTCCGTCGCCGCGGCCGTGGCAGAGCGTTTCGGTCGCAGTCGTGGCGCTGCTGGGAGCAACGATCGTGTTGGCCGGAATCGCCGGTGTGGTGGCCGTGGCCGTCATCGGCATCGGTGCGATGCTCCTGGACCGCCGTCACGGTCGCACGGCGTCCTCACGTGTATTGGCATGCACTGCAGGCGGACTCACGCTGCTGGCACCGGCGCTGCTCTCGCTCGGACCATGGCGATCTCCCGACGGCTACGTCGGCGGTTCCTACTGGGTGCAGCTGGCGTCCCTGATCGGAATCGTCGCGTTGGCGATCACGGCGATACGGAAGCCCTGACCGCCTTCTTGCGGGGGCCGAAGCGTCGTCGAGCAGGATCTTCCACCAGCGCGTAGCTCGCCGCTGCCACCGGAATCGACAGTGCGAGAGTCACCGGCAACACGAACCACATCCCGCCCGAGAAAGGGATGATGCCGAACACCGGGAACACGACGGCGAGCACAGCCAGATGCCAGATGAACAGCCCGTACGACCAGCGGCCCAGCGTCAGCATCACCGGATGCTCGAGGAAGCGATGCCGGCTACCGTCCTCGGCCAGAATCAGCGGGGCGAGCATCGCGAAGGCCAGTATCGCGCCGAGCAGGATCTTGATCTCGAACTGCCAGGCCGCCGGACGCACCAAGCCCTGCGGACCCGCCAGAGGAGTTGCCGATAGAGCGAACGCGGCAACCGCGATGGACGCCATGACACGTCGGCGACGAGCCAACCGATGCACCCAGGTCGTCGGCCCCACCGAGATCTCGGCGAGCAGCATCCCCGCCGCGAACCACGGGAAATAGCCGGGGAGCCAGTTGTCATGGTGAATGCCGTCGGGAGTCGACACCGGAACGAATGCCCACGACAGTGTCAGCACCGCAGCACCCAGAATGACCGGTATACGGCGGGCGGCGGCCGCACCGCGCAGGCGCACCATCGACCAGGCGAACACCGGCAGCAGAAGATAGAAAGCGATCTCGACCGACAGCGACCACATCTGCGTCAAGCCCTGGGTCAGGGTCAGCGGCACGAACACCTGAGTGAACGACAGGTTCGCCAGCCACACGCGGTAGTCACCGCCTGCATCGGGTAGAAACAGCAGGATCAGCACCACGCCGACCCAGTAACCGGGCAGAATCCTCGCGAACCGCGAACGGAAATAGCGGCCGATCGGCTGGGCAGTCCCGTGACCGCGAGCTGCCGCCGCGTGCGGACGCCACAGCAGGAATCCGGACAGCGAGAAGAAGATCGCCACCGTCAGGTCGAATCTGCCCCACACATGACCCAAGATCGGCGAGGTCGCGCCACCGGTCTGAAAGGCCACGTGGGTGACAACGATGCCGATACACGCGACGGCACGCATTCCCTCGAGTGACGGTACGAACCCACGAAGCGGGACAACGCTTGCCGAACGGGTCTGTGTGCTCATGGTGGTCTCAAGTGTGCCGTGTCGAACCGGCGCAGACGAGACCGGTGCCACTGTCGACTGTTACTGTCACCTGCGACGTGTCGTAATAAATCGGGCATCGGGTCGGGGTGAACGTCTTTCCCGCCCGCGGTGTCTTCCATGAAGCGGTCAACTAAGGAGATTCAGCATGGCGGAGCGCTCAGGGCCGAGCCGGATACTTGCCCTCGTACTCATCGGCTTGGGCGCGTTTCTGGTGGTCGCCGCCATTCTCATTCCCACGTACACCATTTCGGCACTCGAGAAGACGCCGCTGGATCTCGAGGTCACCACCGTCTCCACCGGTGAGGGCAGCGTGCTCGATGCGACTTCCCTCGCCGCCGGCCGCGCAGTCGTCGACCAGAACGTTCCCCTCGTCTCGCAGCGATTCGTCACCGTCGAGGATCCCGCCGACGCCGACATCATGACGCTGCAAGCGGGCCAGACTCTGCGTCGCAGCGACAAGCAGGCCGACACCGGACTGCTGACCGCAAGCGTCGACCGCGTCACCATCGACCGCAAGACGTCCATGCCCGTCGAGAACCCGATCGGCACCATCCAGGTTGCCGGCAACGCGCCCGCCGAAGAGGTGGCCCACACCGGTCTGCAGTACAAGTTCCCGTTCAACTCGGAGCAGAAGAGCTACCCGTACTTCGACGTCAACGCGCGTGCGACCAAGGACATCGATTTCGTCGAGGCAACCGAGATCAACGGCACGCCGGTGTACCAGTACCAGCAGACCGTCGGCCCGGTCGACCTGTCGACCGTGGTGAACCTGCCGACCAACAAGGTCACCCTGCCCGCCGACACCTGGGGTGTCGAGGGTGGAGCCGCGCCGGTGACGATGACCCGTTGGTACGAGAACACCCGCACCCTGTGGGTCGAGCCCGAGACCGGCGTCGTCGTCAAGGGCGAAGAGCAGATTCACCAGTACTACGGACGTGAAGCGGGCAACGCCGAGGTCGACGTCCTCAACGCACCGATCACGTTCGACGAGAACACCGTCGAATACCAGATCCAGCAGGCCAAGGACGGCCAGGATCAACTCTCGCTCTTCGGCCGCACCGTCCCGATCATCGCCGGAATTCTCGGTGTCATCTCGCTGATCGCCGGAGTGGTCCTGCTCCTGCGCGGCGGCGGAAACGGCGGACATCGTCAGCCGGCCCGGGCCGACAACGCGCCGCGACCGAACCCCGCAGGCGGAGCAGCACCCGCACCCGCGAGCAACCGCGACTGGACGACGGATCGCACGGAAGAGATTCCGAGGACGAACCTCAACAAGGAGTAAGTGCGCTACGCGCAGGAGTGGAGCCTGCGGAACGACCCAGATGACAGTGGCGTGGTTGAGTGCCCGTGGGGGCACGCAACCACGCCACTGGTTTATCTGGAGACGGGACCCAAACCAGTGATGCTCCCCGAATCGGTGCGGTCATGTTGGCCGGGTCTCGCAGTCGACGGTCCGTTGTCCGGTGGTGCGCGAAACGACATCCGGTCCGGGCAGCTCGACGGCGTCCGAGTCGTCATCCGACACTCACGTCGCAATCCGAATTCTCGGTCCTGGGAGTGGCACCTTCTCCGCCACCTCCAGGAATGTGGCATCCACCTACCTGTGTTCATACCGTCGTCGGCGGGCGACCTGGACGTCGACGGCTGGCACGTCTACGAATACGTGGAAGGTTCACACCCCGAACCGAAAGACCCCCGCATCGCGGACGCCTTGGCCGCGGTCCACGCCGTGACCGAGGGCTGGCCGCAGCGCCCCGGGTCGGCGAGTTCGATCGATCTTCCCGAACTCCTCGTCGGTGGCGATATCGACTTGACCGCTATGCCAACCGAATTGGCCAACCAGATAATCGATGCCTGGCGAAGGGCACGAACGCCGTCCCCCACATGTGTGGTTCACGGCGACGCACATGCGCGCAATGCGATCATCGACAAACAGGGCCGGTGTGTGTTGCTCGATTGGGACGAAGCGCGGGTGGACCAACCCCACTACGACCTTCCGGTCGGTCCCGCCGAACTCAGAGCGAACGTGGCGTGGGAGATCGCTACGTGCTGGATACCCGAACCCGATTACGCCAGGTCATTGGTGCCGGACTTCACTGGTTCAGCCTCACCTTGACCATCATCTGGGTCCGCACGGTATTGCACCTCTCGGTATCGCACACAGCGACGATGGTCTACGGTGTCGGAATGCTGACAATACGCAGAAAGAATGTCTCGGCCCACTGACTACGACGGCGCACCATCGCACGGTGTGCCCGATATCGTCGCCATGACTGGCTACATCGCCTCGTTGTACACAGACGAAATAGCGGTCTATCGAGACTTGTTGCGGCACATTGCCGCCGATCGCACGTTGTCTCATCGCGACCCCCGCTGGCCGATCGACGACCACCCGGTGGAAGGGCCCTCGCTTACCGTTCCAGGTCTGCGAATACACATGCGGCACAGCTACCAGGACGCCGGCGATCTGGGATCGTTTCCGGCAGAGGGGAATCCGCTGCTTCTACGTATCCACGTCCAAGGGTTCTCCGATGAGTACCAGGACCGCACAGCTGCACGGTCCAATCTGGTGGACTCGGTGACCGATCCAGAATCCGAGGCCTGGACGCGTGCACTCCTCGGCGAGCGGTGGGCCGATTATGCATACGAATTGGTGCGTACCCCCAACCCACCGAAGAACCCGGCGACGCTGATGAGGTTCGCACAGCGCGTGTACGTGCTGCTGCTCGATACCGACGGTCAGCCGACACTTGCGCCGGACAATTTCGCTTTCCAGCGGGTATGGGACGGGATCGATTCGGCCCGCAAGATCATCCCGACATCACCTGCTGTGGCAGCGCACCTCAGCGCCGTGGGTCCATTTTTCGAGACCGCCGACATCCGCGACCCGAATACCGAGGCCGACGGCGCATGGCGTCTGCACATCACCGGTGATGACACAGGAAGTCTCCCGACGCCAGCGTCCACGACCGCGCAGAATCTGATTCGGAGGGTGCGGGTTCGCGGACGAGTCGACACCAAGTTTCGCCCCATCCGCGTCCACGTCGAGCAGGACCAGGCCCGCGTCTATTTTCGTTGGGCGAAGAACCCGAATACATTCGCGATAACGTTGCGGCTTCCCCAGTCGGAGGACGACTTTTCCGGCCCGCCGCTGAATACGCCTGATTCCATTGTGGCCGTCTGTCTTTCGAGTTGGCAGGAGGATCTGCGAACAGGTTTGTTGGTATGGGGACAACGCACCCGAGAAGCCGACGGTGCTATTCACATCTCGTGGCCGATCACCGAGATGAGCGGAAGTCGCCAACATCGGGTGGCAGCGGTGCCTCGCCATGACACGTCAGGCTCTTGGCTCGCCGAAACCGGCTTGAACATCGGCACCGCCCGAGAAGCACTGAAGTCCGGTGTACTCGCGTGCTGGCTGCAGGCGTACCTCGACAACCGCGAGGTGCGGCCGTTCGTAGGACACGCCGCCGCGAGGTGGGTCGACGACACCACCGCGTGTATCGATGTTCTCGAAGTGGTGCCCGGCACCCGTGGGTCGGTGGCGACGCAGCTCCTGCACTCGATCACACACACTCTCGCCAACGCCGGCGCGAGAGCAATCGAGCTGCCCTTCACAGACGAGAGCTTCGCGGAGTTCGGGTATGTGCCGAATCCGACAACTGGCCGCGGCATGTACCTCGATGTCACGACAATGCCATGACAGCTCCGCCGTGAGAGCCGATTCCATCAGCGGGATCCGAGCCTCTGCCGACCGACGCCTCCTCCCCACAGCGCCAACCCACACACCACCACCATTGTCACCGCGGCGGTGACGGCCGCGACGACGACGAACTGCGCGAGTGTCGACGCCACGAACAGCAACAGCAACACCTCGACGGCGAGGGCGAACCAGGCGACGAGAGCGAGGTGGGTGCGTTCGCCCGCGATGGCCCACAGCAGTGCGCTCTGCAGCACGGCCAGGCACGCACCCTGCAGCACGAACAGCCAGACATATTCCTGCACACCGGAATACGTATCGCCCACCACCAACGGCAACAGCGGAGACGCCAGCGCACCGCCGATCACCAGGACGGTACCGAGCCCCGCGACGACGGCCAGCGCCGATCGCACAGCGGACGCAGAATGCAGCGGGTTCGCCATCCGCGGATACAGCACCACGCCGACGGCCTGCGGTAACCAGAACGCCGCCTTGGACGCAACGGCCCCGACGGCGTACAGCCCGGCTTCGTTGGAGCTGAGCAGCGTGCGCGCCAGCACCAGATCCAACGCGGACATCGCGATCAACACCAACTGCACCTGTGACGCCTGCAGCACGGCCAGAACGGTGACCTTCGTTTCCGCAACCGAGTTCACCGGCACCCCGGCCGTCCATCGCGCACCGAGTGCCACCACACCGATACCCGCGGCTGTGGCCAACAGAACCGAACCGGGACCACCGCCGAGCAACAACACCAGCACCGCCGGTGCCACCTTGCCGAATCCTGCTGCGGCCAGCACGATACTCAGGGCTCCGAATCGCCCACGCCCCTGCAGCAACCCCTGCTCGGCGGCCAGCAGCACCAATACCGGCGCAGCGATGACCGCCGACACGGTCGCCGTCATCGAGACGTCCATGGCCGCGGACAGCGCGGGTGCCAGTCCAAGAGCGAGCACCCCCACCACCGCCGCACACCGGTACCCGACAGTTCGCAATTCGCGAGAACTGCGCCCGCGCACCACTTCACGCGCAACGACGGACTGCAACGCCAACGCCGGAACCGCGAGAACCAATTGCGCAGCAAGCAGACTCGCGAATTCTCCGTAGCCCTCGACGCCGAGCATCCGGCTCGCAAGTACCTGCAGCAGGTACGCCGCGACGTTCGCGAACATCGAACCGGCCGTCACCATCCCCATCCCGGCGACCGACGCACCCGCCGTGTGGTCTGCCTCGGACGAGGCGCGGAAAGACATGTGCCCACGGTATAGGGTGCCGATCATGGCGTGGTCGAGGTCGAGGTGGACACCGCCGCTCTACAGCCTGCTGCTCGCGGTGGTGATTGTCGGCCCGCTGCTCGGCCCCGGTTACCTCCTGCTGCGCGACGCCGTCAGCACTCCCCGTTCCTACTTCACCGACTCCGCCTGGGGAATCGCCGACACGGCTGCGCGGGCCGTCCCGCAGGACGCCGCGATCGCCGCGCTGTCGACGGTGTTCGACGGCGGACTCGTGGTCAAGACCATTCTGCTGCTCGCGCTGTGGCTGACCGGGTGGGGTGCGGCGGTCATGGCACGAACGGTACTGCCGACAGCCCCACTGCCCGCGCTGCTCGTGGCGTCGACGGTGGCCGTGTGGAACCCGTACGTCGCCGAACGACTGCTGCAGGGACACTGGAGCCTGCTCGTCGGATACGCCACTCTGCCGTGGACGGTGGTCGCTGCACTCGCGGTCAGAGAGGGCCGTTCCTGGTGGGCACTCGGGGTCTGTCTCGCCGCTGCCGGGCTCACCCCCACCGGCGCGTTGCTCGCCGCGACCATCGCCCTGGTGGTCCTCGCCCTCCCCGGGGGTGCCCGACGCGGCCTGCGCGTGGTCGGTGCCCTCGGAATGGCGGCGGTGGCGTCGGCACCGTGGCTGGTGGCGACGGCCGTGTCCGGCAGTGGCGTCGAGCAGGCAGATCCGGCGGGTTGGGCGGCGTTCGCGGCGCGCGCCGAGCCGGGCTTGGGCACCCTCGGCAGCCTCGCCGGTCTGGGCGGAATCTGGAACTCCGATGCGGTACCCGATTCTCGCACAGGGTCTTTCGCGTTCGTGGGCACGGCGCTGCTGCTGACCGTGGTCGCGTTGGGAGTGCGCCCGCTGATCAGGCGTCGAAGAAATCCGGTGATCGTGGGACTCGCTGTCGTCGCGTTGCTTGCCATCGCAGCGCCCGCGCTGGCAGCGACGGGACCAGGGTTGGCGATGGCCCGCGCGCTGGGCGAGACGGTGCCCGGTGCCGGCCTGCTCAGGGACTCCCAGAAGTGGGTCGCGCTGGCGATGCCGATCTACTCTCTGGCCGCGGCGGCCGCGTTTTCTCCCCGTCGTCGACCGAATCGGGTGCAGCCAGCCGCGCTGAGCGCGGTCCAACGCACCCGATTCGGCAGTGCCGTGGCAATAGCGGCCCTGCTGATCGCACTACCCGACCTGGGCTGGGGCGTCGGGAACTCGATGCGGCCCGTGGTGTACCCGGAGTCCTGGCAGGCGGTCGCAGCCGAATTGCAGGGCGGCGACGGCGATGTCGCGGTGCTACCGGCCGGGATGTTCCGCCTCTTTCCCTACAGCGACAGTGCTCCCGTTCTCGATCCCGCGCCGCGCATGCTGCCACTGGATGTGTTGCAGACCGGCGAGCTCATCGTCGCGGGCGGCACGGTGCGCGGTGAGGGGGTGCGCGCGACGGAGGTCCAGAATGCGCTGCTCGCAGGCGAACCCGTGGACGTCGTCGCAGAGCTGGGTGTCGGCTGGGTACTGGTGGAGAACGCCACCCCCGGCGAACTCGGCAGATCCGAGCAAACACTGAATTCACTGGCCATCGTCTACTCCGACGACCAGCTCACGCTCTACCGAGTACCAGCTCCCGTGCTCACAGAAAGCAGGCCAGTGGCAGCCGTCGTCGTTGCCCACCTCGCATGGGCACTGCTACTTCTCGGCGGACTAGCGGTAGGACTGCTGAGCCGAGTCCGAGTGCTGCGCACCCACCAGACCTGACGACCACGTGCCATGCGTCGTGGCGGCGAGCACCGAGTACACACCGTCGGCGCACTGCTCCCAGGAGAACTCCCCCGCGCGCACTCGCGCCTTCTCGCCCAGGCGAGTTCGGGCTTCGGCGTCCTGCAGCAGCTCCGAGACGGCAGCGGTCAGACCGGAGACGTCCCGGTCCTCTTCACCATCCGAAAGCCCGCCCACCAGCACGCCGGTGACGCCGTCGATGATGGAATCGGTGAGGCCCTTGGAACTTCGGTAGCCGACGGTCGGCACGCCGTGCTGCGCTGCCTCGACGACCGCGAGCCCCCATCCCTCCTTGCGGGAGGGCATGACGTGCACCCAGGACCGACCGAGCAGCGCGTGCTTGCGGTCCTCGTCCACGTGCCCGTGGAAGGTGACGTACTGCTCGATGCCCAGTTCGCTCACGTAATCGCGGAGGTTCTGCTCCCACCAACCGCCGCCGATGACGTCGAGGTGGATATCGGGGATCCGTCCGCGCAGCGCAGCAACGGCGTCGAGCGCGTCCTCGATCTGCTTGTGCGGAACCAACCGGGACAGCACGGTCAGCGACGGGTGCGCGGTGCGGGTGCTCTCGTCACCCTCGGGCACCGACCGGGGAATCTCGTCGGCTCCGTTGCGCACCACGGCGATGCGCTCGCGGTCGACGCCCAGTGCGACCAACTCGTCGGCGGACGGCAACGACACCGTCAGGTACTGATTGCGGCGGTGTACCCGCGGAGACACAGTCGATTCGAGCCACCAGCCGAGCTTGGCCATCATCGGCCCCGCGACCGGCCATTGCTCCCGGTGGCAGTGGTGCACCAGCAGCGTCACCGGAACGCCGAACGCAGCACGGGAGAAGAAGGGAATGCCGTTCTGGGTGTCGATCACCGCGTCGGGTGCGATGCCCTTGAGCGGGCCGAAACCCAGCCGCCCGGCCGCGATGGCGGCCAGTGCGCGGGGATACACCGACAGGCGTCCACCACCGCGACTGATGCGAATGCCGTCGACGATCTCCTCGGCGGGAGCTCCGGGGTACGACGCCGTCCTCAGCGTGACGCGGACGCCGCGTCGAGCCAGACCTGCGCCCACCTGCTCGAGGTATCGCTCGCTGCCGCCGCCCTGCGGGTGCCCGGTATCGCGCCAGCACAGCAACAGAACCTCGCGCACAGCCCGCTTCACCCAATTTCCGCATGTTCGTTTCACGACCGCCGTCGATTACCGTTGCCACACTAACCGCTAGGGTTCGTCTTCGTGACTTCCGCCGTGACACGTTTGTTCGCCTCTCGCGCGACACTGCGTCGCTCGGTGAGTCTGCTGAAGGACTTCGGACATGAGCAGAGCGCTCCCGACATCTTCTACGGCGCACTGGCCCGCGATTCCGTGGAGCTGATCGGCGATCTGTATCGGGGCCTGACCGGCACAGACATGTCCGCGGCGACCGTGTTGGACGTAGGCGGCGGGCCCGGATACTTCGCCGAGGTCTTCGGGGCCAGCTGCGCGCGCTACCTGCCCGTCGAGCCCGATGCGTCCGAGATGCATGCGGCGGGACTGCAGATACCCGGTTCGGTGCGCGGCTCCGGGATGGCACTGCCGTTCCGCGACAACAGTGTCGACATCTGCTTCTCGTCGAACGTCGCCGAGCACGTCCGCGAACCGTGGACCATGGCCGAGGAGATGCTGCGGGTCACCAGGCCCGGCGGGTTGACGGTGCTCTCGTACACCATCTGGTTCGGTCCGTTCGGCGGCCACGAGACCCGGCCCTGGCATTACCTCGGCGGCGAGTACGCGGCCCGCCGCTACGCCCGTACCACCGGTCACGAACCGAAGAATCGATTCGGCGAATCCCTGTTCGACATCAGCGCCGCAGACGGATTGCGTTGGGCACGAAGCACTCCCAACGCCACGCTGCTGGCCGCATTCCCCCGCTACCATCCCCGCTGGGCATGGTGGATGATGCGAGTTCCAGTACTACGAGAATTCCTCGGCAGCAACCTCGTCCTCGTTCTGAAACCGAACACCTAGCCTGGAACGATGACGGCACTCGCACTCGACATCGGCGGCACCAAGATGACGGCGGCACTCGTCGGCGACGACGGGCGGCCGGAGAATCCGGTCACGGTGCCGACTCCCGAGTCCGATGTCTGGGACGCCTGTGCCGAACTGCTTCGGAACACGGCCGAACCCGCCACTGTCACCCGGATCGGCGTCGCCTGCTCCGGTCCGGTGAATCTCGAGACCGGGTCGGTTGCACCGATCAACATCGACGAGTGGAAGAACGGCTTCGGGCTGCGCGATCACCTCGCCGAACTCTTCCCCGAAGCCGACATCCGCCTCGCGATGGACGGCAGCGCAGCGGCACTGGGTGAGCACCGCTTCGGTGCCGCCGTAGGAGTTCCGGACGTGCTGAGTCTGGTGGTGTCGACCGGCATCGGCGGCGGGTTGGTGCTGGGCGGGCAGATCGTCGCCGGTGCCAGCGGCAACGCCGGGCACATCGGACACATCGTCGTCCCCGGTTCCACGACGCCCTGCGCGTGTGGCGGAATCGGATGCGTGGAAACCGTCTCGAGTGGTCCGTCGGCGGTGCGGTGGGCGCGCGAGCTGGGGTGGACCGGCAGCACCGGAACCGAATTGGCAGCCGATGCGGCCGCCGGGGAGCCGGTCGCCATCACCTCGTTGCAGCGCGCCGGAGTGGCACTGGGCCAGGCGATCGCGTCGGCCGTCGCCCTGGTGGACGTACGGATGGTGGTGATCGGTGGTGGCTTCGCCCAGGCCGGCCCGCCGCTGTGGAATCCGATTCAGGAGTCGATCGCGCTACATGCGCGTCTGAAATTCCTCGATGGCCTGCAGGTGGTCCCGGCCGCATTGGGTGGACTCGGAACGCTGGCCGGGGCAGCCGCGCTCACCGTCTGAACGGGGCATACCCACACAGCCAGAACGGGGCCCACCCCTCGGTGAGCCCCGTTCTGTGTCGTGAATACTACGCGCCCAGGCGCTGCTTGAGGGCGTCGAATTCGTCCTGAATTCCGGTGGGCAGTTTCTCGCCGACGAAGTCGAACCATTCCTGGATCAACGGGATTTCGGCCTTCCATTCGTCGGAGTTCACCGCGAGCGCCTCGGCCACGTCCTCGACGGTGGTGTCGAGTCCGTCGATGTCGAGTGCCTCGGCGGTGGGGACCACACCGATCGGTGTCTCGACGCCTGCGGCCTTGTGCTCGATGCGCTCGACGATCCACTTGAGCACACGCGAGTTCTCACCGAATCCGGGCCACAGGAAGCGCTTGTCGTCGCCGCGGCGGAACCAGTTGACGTAGAACACCTTCGGCAGCTTCGACTCGTCGGCGTTCTTGCCCAGGTCGATCCAGTGCTGGAAGTAGTCGCCCACGTTGTAGCCGAGGAACGGCAACATGGCCATCGGGTCGCGTCGGACGGTTCCGACGGTGCCCTCGGCAGCAGCGGTCTGCTCGGAGCCGACGGTGGCTCCCATGAACACGCCGTGCTGCCAGTCGCGAGCCTCGGTCACCAGCGGAACGGTGGTCTTGCGACGTCCACCGAACAGGATCGCCGAGATCGGTACGCCCTGCGGGTCGTCCCACTCGGGAGCCATCGACGGGCACTGGGCCATCGGCACGCAGTAGCGCGAGTTCGGGTGCGCGGCATCGGTTCCGGACTCGGGCGTCCAGTCGTTGCCCTTCCAGTCGATGAGGTGATCGGGCTTGCCTTCGAGGCCCTCCCACCACACGTCGCCGTCGTCGGTCATGCCGACGTTGGTGAACACCGAGTTGCCCTGGTCGATGGTCTTCATCGCGTTGGGGTTCGAGTCCCAGTTGGTGCCCGGCGCAACGCCGAAGAAGCCGTATTCGGGGTTGACGGCGTAGAGACGACCGTCCTCACCGAAGCGCATCCACGCGATGTCGTCGCCGATGGTCTCAGCGCGCCAGCCCGGGATGGTCGGCTGAATCATCGCGAGGTTGGTCTTGCCGCACGCGGACGGGAACGCCGCGGCGATGTAGTACGCCTTGTCCTCGGGAGAGATCAGCTTGAGGATCAGCATGTGCTCGGCGAGCCAGCCCTCGTCGTGGGCCATCGCCGATGCGATACGCAGCGAGTAGCACTTCTTGCCCAGCAGAGCGTTGCCGCCGTAGCCGGATCCGTAGCTCCAGATCTCGCGATCCTCGGGGAAGTGCGTGATGTATTTGGTGTCGTTGCACGGCCACGGCACATCGGCCTGGCCCTCGGCGAGCGGAGCGCCGAGCGAGTGCAGCGCCTTGACGTAGAAGCCGTCGTCGCCGATCTGGTCGAGCGCAGCCTGGCCCATGCGGGTCATCACGCGCATCGACACGACCACGTACTCGGAGTCGGTGAGCTCGACGCCCAGCTTGGGGTCGGCCGCGTCGAGCGGGCCCATGCAGAACGGCACCACGTACATGGTGCGTCCACGCATGCAACCGCGGTAGAGATCGGTCATCAGCGTCCGCATCTCGGACGGTTCCATCCAGTTGTTGGTGGGACCGGCGTCGATCTCTTCCTTGGAACAGATGTAGGTGCGTGACTCCACGCGAGCGACGTCCGACGGATCGGAGTTGCCGAGGAACGAGTTGGGCTTCTTCTCCTCGTTGAGACGAGTGAAGGTGCCGGCCTCGACCAGCTTGCCGGTCAGGCGCTCCCATTCGGCGTCGGATCCGTCAGCGAACACCACGGAGTCCGGTTCTGTCAGTTCGGCTACCTGAGCAACCCAGGCAAGCAGTTCTTTGTGTCGAGTCGGCACATTGTCGGTGCCGCTCAAACCGGGAATGGTCGCTGAGGTCATCTAACTCTCCTGGGGTTAGCCGGAACCGGGAAGAATCCGCACGGTCGCTGTGGGCGACTACGCGCGAATGAATCTCGGTTTTCCCCTCTCGGCGGGGCGCTGCTCGGCCGTTCGAGCTGCAGTACACCATGTTACCGCGTACAGCAAGCCGAGGACCGAGCGCCGGATGTCCTGTTCATCAGGTTAACGCCGAGCGACGTGAATCCAGAAACAGGGTGTTGTCCGATTGGTCACAAGACCGATTCAGATAGGGAAAGTTCCGTGCAAGAAGGCCCCCACCAGCGGCGATGCCGGGCCTGTACACACGCGCTAGAGCTCGCCCGATTCGGTCATTTCACCCCGTCCGATACCGTTCGCTTCTCGAAAAATCTCCCAGGTTCGGTATTGCCCGTCACGTCCGAAGGCCGTGAACTTGTCTGTCACACCGTCCCCGTCGACGTCGGTCGCCACCGTCATCCCGGCGTCGGTATGCCGCACGGTGGTCTCGTAGTGGCCGTCGCCGTCGAGATCGAACAGGTCCGTCGAGACCGTGGGCGCGCCCGGATCGTCGACCTCGTGGGGCTCGACCTCCTCGGTGAGGAAATCCCCTGCTGCGAAGCCATCCACCGCGATCATCGACGCTCCTCACTCGACCAACCAACCTGACGAACCGACACTGCACCTACTGACTCCGACGCACCGGCTCGTCGAACGGTTCCCCGTGCGTGGAAGAAAGAGGGACCGATCCACGAAATCGCTCGAGGCCCCGCTCCAGCGCAGACAGATCGCGATCGCAGGCAGACAACAGCGCCGATCGGTGGTCGGCGAGCCGACGCAGCTCGGCGTCCACCTCGGCCAGTGCGACGTCGATGCGGGCCACTGCGTCCCGGTCCGCACTCGCGACAGCGGCCGCGAGCATCGACTCGGCGTCGAGAATCCGCGAGAGCAACCGCTGCTCCACCGACGATTTCACCCGAGCCACCGTTTCCTGCGTCCAACCGCGCAGGTGGGCGCGGTCGGCCACCAACGACCTCGAGCGCGTGATCCACCAGGCGAGCGCACCACCGAGGACGAGAGTGATCACGGTGTTGGCAACCGCCCAGGCCGGCACCAGCGCCATCGGCGACACCACCAGCCGCCCGAGTCCCACCCCCGCCGACGCGCCGACCACGATCATGACGACATCCTCGACGCCCCGGCGCCGGGACGGCTCCCCGATATCGAGCGGGGCGTCCGCGACCGACTCCGCCTGCCGCGGCGTGAGCCCGAGCTCGGTCTCCACCGCCCGCAATCGGGCCGTGAGCGCCGCGTCGGCTCGATTCCGAGCACCGCGCGCAGACTCGGCGACGTGCGCTGGAAGGTGAGTGAGTTCGGCACGCCCGGCTCCGTCGATCGTGCGCTTGACCTCGGCGGTCAGAGCTCGAAAGTCTTCGGCGGCGGTATGGACGGACTCCACGCGTACTCGTTGAATTCGATTGTGCAGCAGCGCCCGTCGATCACCACCGAGATTGTCCCGTTCGCCGACGAGCTCGGCTCGCCGCGCACGGAGTTCGGCCGTATCACTACCGCCGGTCACCGCGCGCGCTCTCGCCACGATCGACGCTCTGGCTCCGGATGCGCAGTCCTGCACTGCCGCAGCATATTTACGCTCGGTTCCGAGAGCCGCGGTCTGCAGCAGTACAACGCCGAGCCGGTCCGCCACTGCTCCGAGACCCGACTCCGCGGACATCGCAGCGTCACCGCTCTCCCGGCCCATCCGCGCCAACCGAACCGAAATCGGATGGAACGTGCACTCCACCGCCCGTGGGACGCACTCGGCAACGACATCGGTGTCGGCAGAAACCACCTCACGCCAGTGCCGATGCACGTCGATCTTGTTCACCACGAACACGACCGGTGTGGATTCGAGGGCTGCTCGCCACTGCTCGACCTCGACGCGACCCACCGGGGCCGACGCGTCGACGACGATCATCACGACCGCCGCATCGGCCACCGAATCCGTGAATTCGATGGCGGAACCGACGAGCCGGGACAGCTCACGGCGCAGTTCGGACTTGCCCGACCCTGCAGTACCGGTGAGGTGAACCCCGGCAGGTCGACTGACCCTGGCGCGCTCGATTTCGTCCAGGGCACCGGAATTCCAGCGTCGTAGAACACTTTTCATGTCCTCCGACAGCGGGATCACCGGCGCAGCATTCGTACGTGGCCTCGGCACAGTGCGAGTGCGGCGCGACGTACGTCGGGGTCGACGGCTTCGGCCGCCCGCCTCTTCCACAGCACCGCCTGCTCCGACGCGACCTGCTCCGAACCGGTCTCGATCGGCACCCCCAGACGTAGAGCTGCACAGCGCATTTCGGCAGCCACCGCCTCGTCCGAGGCCAGGTACGACTCGACAGCGGCACGAACACGCCGATGGCCGGCGGAGATCTGTTGCATGCTGCGATGCAGCTCGGCGTCCCGAGCCGCTGCGGCCGCCGACACGGCCGTGGAGACCGCGGCGATCAGGGCATCGGCCCCGGTGGCGTCGGCCAGCATGCGCACCGCATCGCCGTCGGACACGGCGGGTCGCTGCCGCAGTACGTCGACCAGCAGGGCGAGACCACGCAGTTCGATGCATTCGATCAGAGCTTCTCTGCGACGCGTCGACACCTCGATGTCGACGGCGCGAAACCGATCGACGGTCATCAGATCGGTCGGGCGCAGATCGGCCGCCGCAACGGCTCGTACGTCGGCCATGTCCAGAGGCGCGCCGGCTCGGCCCACTCCCCGCATGCCCGCCGCGGTCGCTCCCATCACCGGCAACACCGTCCGCCCCAGCTGCTGCGAGGCCGCTGCTGCGTCTGCTGCGGGATCGTCGAGTGTGTCCGCCTTCGTCAGCACGACGACGGTCCCGTCCAGCACACCCCTCGGCCTCGAACTCAGCAATGCCATGTCGACCGGCGACACCGCTCCCGCGATCACGTGGACGAGCACTTCGCCCTCGCTGTTGTCCGTCCTGCCCTCGCGCCATCGGACATCGAGGCCGTCGGCGTCGAGCGGCACCGACTCGAGAACGGCGAGAACAGCGGATTTCCCGACGCCGGCGCGGCCGGTCACCCGTGCGGTCAGCGGCAGCAGGCGATCGTGGACGGCGTTTTCGACGGCCTCGCGTGCGTCGGTCGACGCGACCCGGTCACGCAACAGGCCCAGACCGGCCTCGGCGACATCCATGATCGATTCCCCCAGAACGATCCCGCCGCCACTTTCCGGACGCGACGCACAGCCCCCTGCTGCGGCACCGATTCTGGCACATGCGGGCGCTCGCGAGCCGATCGAAACGAATTGCATCGTTGTAATTAGTCGGGTGCGTCCCACCGCTGATCAGCGGTTGGACGGCAAGTCTCAACTTCAACTCGAGACCCACCTGTCACACGCCCCGTCGATGCGCGACAATGGACCGGTGAACGAGCCCCAGGACACCTCTGTCGACACCGAGGAGAACGCCGTGCAGACCCAGGAACGGGGCTCACGACTCTACCCACGCGTGACGAGTTTCCGCTCTCGGCGCGGAGCGCTGACCGAGGCGCAGCAGACCACCTGGGACAGCCTGTGGCCGCGCATCGGCCGCGACGTCGCCGACGAGCAGATCGACATCGACGCCTGGTTCGGGCGCAGCGGCCCGGCGATCCTCGAGATCGGCTCGGGTACCGGCACGGCCACCACGGCGATGGCCTCGGCCGAGCCGCACGTCAACCTCATGGCCGTCGAGGTCTACCGCCCCGGCCTGGCGCAGACACTGCAGCAGATCGAACGAGAAGGCATCGAGAACGTTCGATTGCTGCGCGGTGACGCGATGGACGTGCTCGAGAACATGCTGTCCTCGCAGTCGCTGACCGGCGTCCGTGTCTTCTTCCCCGACCCGTGGCCCAAGGTTCGGCACCACAAGCGTCGGCTGCTGCAGGGGCCGACTTTCGCGATGATCGCGGATCGGTTGAAGCCCGGTGGCGTTCTGCACGTGGCAACCGATCATGCCGAATACGCTGAGTGGATTGCCGAGGCCGGGAACGCCGAGCCCGGTCTGACCGTTCTCGATTGGGAATCGCCCATGACACACGAGCGACCGGTGACCAAGTTCGAGGGCAAAGCACAGCTGGTCGGTAGCTCGGTGACGGAATTGATCTGGGGAAAGAAGACAGCATGAGCGTCAGTACGGACATGCCCGACACCGTGGTCGACCCCTCAGAACTCGGTGCCATCGGTGAAACGCGCCACAGCAAACGCGTCCTGCTGGTCTGGGATGCCCCGAACCTGGACATGGGACTGGGCGCAATTCTGGGTGGCCGACCCACCGCCGCCTACCGTCCGCGCTTCGATGCCCTGGGCCGATGGCTGCTCAGCCGCACCGCCGAACTCTCCGCCTCGGGCACCGCGACGCTCGAACCCGAGGCCACGGTGTTCACCAACATCGCCCCCGGCAGCGCAGATGTGGTCCGACCCTGGGTCGAAGCATTGCGTAACGTGGGATTCGCGGTGTTCGCCAAGCCCAAGGTCGACGAAGACAGTGACGTCGACGCAGACATGCTCGACCACATCGACTTCCGCAACCGTGACGGCGGCCTTGCCGGTGTCATGGTCGCGTCCGCCGACGGTCAAGCGTTCAAGGGGCCGCTGGAGGCCATCGCAGCGACCGGAGTGCCCGTACAGGTACTGGGATTCCGGGAGCACGCAAGCTGGGCTGTCACGTCGGACATCCTGGAATTCCTCGACCTCGAGGACATCCCGGGCGTCTTCCGTGAGCCACTGCCTCGGGTGAGTCTCGATTCGCTCCCCGACGAGGGCGCGTGGCTGCAGCCCTTCCGACCGCTGTCCGCCCTGCTCGTCGGGCGCCAAGGAGTTTCTTAAGTGTTCGCCAGATGGGGAGACATCGTCTACCGGCTGCGGTACACCGTTATCGGTGTCATGGTGGCCGGACTGCTGGGCTTCGCCGCCTACGGTCTCGATCTCAACAGCCATCTCAGTCAGAGCGGTTGGGACGATCCGACGTCGGAATCGGCTGAGGCTGCCCGTCTGGCAGACACGACCTTCGGTCGCGACAAGCAGGGCGACGTCATCGTCCTCTACACCGCTCCCGAGGGCTCGACCATCGATGATCCGGCGTTCCAGTCGGCGATCACCGACAACTTGAACTCTCTGGTTGCCGACCATCCGGACCAGATAGAGAAGATCAACGGCACGTACTTTCCCGGGACGGGCGCGCCCAACCTCGCTGCACTCGGCACCACCGACAAACAGCACGCCATCGCCAGCATCGCCATCGCCGGAGCCAACGACACCGAACTGACCAACAACTTCCAGGCCGTCAAGGATGTCTTCTACATCGACGGCGTGGACGTGCAGGTGACAGGCCTGCAGGCCGTCGCGGGGGCATTGCAGTCGACGATGGCCGGCGACATCCAGCGCATGGAGATCCTCGCCATCCCTGCCGTGGCAGTACTGCTGTTCTTCATCTTCGGCGGCGTCGTAGCCGCCGCTCTTCCGCTGATCATCGGTGGCCTGACGGTCGTCGGTGCCAACGGCATCGTGAAGGTGTTCACCAACTTCACCGAGGTCAACTCGTTCGTCGCGCCCGTGGTCTCGCTCGTCGGCCTCGGCTTGGCGATCGACTACGGATTGTTCATCGTCTCGAGATTCCGAGAAGAACTCGGCGACGGCTACTCGACGCCACAGGCCGTGCGCCGGACCGTCATGACGGCCGGTCGCACCGTGGTGTTCTCGGCGACGATGATCGTCGCGTCCCTCGGTGGTCTGTTGCTGTTCCCGCAGGGCTTCCTCAAATCGGTCGCCTACGGTTCGATCGCCACCGTCGCGCTCGCCGCCCTGACGGCCATCACGATCCTGCCCGCGATGCTCGCCATTCTCGGCCCTCGCGTCGACGCGCTCGGTCTGAAGTTCATGCGCAAGACCAAGTCGAGCGAGGAGATCGAGAACGGCATGTGGGGCCGCCTCACCCGCTGGGTGATGCGCAACCCCGTCAAGGTCACCGTGCCCATCGTGCTCGGCCTGGTGCTCCTGACGCTGCCCGTCGGCAACATCAAGTTCGGCGGTATCAACGAGACCTATCTGCCTCCGGACAACGTGACCCGCGAGGCGCAGGCCGAGTTCGATTCGCTCTTCCCCGGCCAGCGCACCGAGCCGATCAAGCTGGTGATCAGCAACGCACAGGGGCCCAACCTCGCAGCGATCACCAACCAGGCCAACAATGCGCCGGGATTGATCGAGCAGTTCACTCCCAACGGGGCCAGCAAGGACGGCATCATCGTCTTCAAGGCCGGACTGGTCGATCGCAACGACTCCAAGCCCGCCATCGACTTCCTGCGCAGTATCGACGTGCCAGAGGGAGCGTCGGTTCTCGTCGGCGGTACGCCTGCCATCGAGCAGGACTCCATCAGTGCACTCATCGACAAGCTGCCGTTGATGGCCGTGCTCGTGGTGTTCATCGTGACGCTGTTGATGTTCCTGACGTTCGGATCGTTGGTGTTGCCGATCAAGGCGGTGCTCATGACCGTCCTGGGCCTCGGTGCCACCATGGGCATATTGACGTGGATATTCATCGACGGCAACGGGGCGGGGCTGATGAATTTCACCCCTGGTCCGATCATGGCTCCGGTGCTGGTGCTGATCATCTCGATTGTGTTCGGCTTGTCCACGGACTACGAGGTGTTCCTGCTCTCCCGGATGGTCGAAGCACGCGAAAAGGGTGCCAGCACAAGCGAAGCCATCCGCATCGGAACCTCGCATACCGGACGCATCATCACCGCCGCGGCCCTGATCCTCATCGTCGTCACCGGAGCGTTCGCGTTCTCCGACCTGGTGATGATGAAGTACATCGCCTACGGCATGATCGCCGCCCTCATCATCGACGCCACCCTCATCCGCATGTTCCTCGTGCCCGCCACGATGAAACTGCTCGGCGACGACTGCTGGTGGGCCCCTCAATGGATGAAGCGAATCCAGCAGAAACTCGGACTCGGCGAGACCATCCTCGAGGACGAGCTTCTCCCCATGGAAGACGTGCCCGAGCTCGCGCTCGCAGGCGGTGCACCGTCGAGTACCGTCGCGCCGCCGATGCGCCCGGCACCGCGCCGCAACGAGCCGCTCACCGAGCCCATTCCGGTGGTCGCACCGCATGGTGGGGGTCCCATTCGGGCGACCCACGCCGCGAAGGAAGAATCCCGACGCAGTGTGACGGGACGTCCGGCAACCCCACCGGAGCCGACCCGTGCGGCACCGACCACACCTCCGGCACCGGCTGCGCGCCCGACTCCTCCCCAGGGCCAGACTCCTACCCAGGCCCAGACTCCTCCCCGGGCCCAGGCTGCTCCGCAGGACCGACCCGCTGCTCGGCCCGCCCCGAGCCGGCCGGTGGCACCGCGCCCGACCGTCGAGCCGGAGCCGACCCAGGCAGCAGAGATCGTCCGGCCCGCACCGCCGGTCAACCCGGTGGCTGCTCCCCCGTCGGCGGAGCCGCCTCGTGCACCGAGCGCACCGCGTCCGACCGTCGAGCCGCCGAGCCGAACCCGTGCTGCTCGCGCACCTCGCGCGGAGGAACCGGATTCGCGTTCCATCGAGAGCTGGCTCGCCGACCTGCGAGCACCCAGCGCATCACCGCCCCCGAGCACACCGCGCAACGGCTCGACCGCGAACGGTACGAACCACAACGGTACGAACCACAACGGTTCGACCGCGAACGGCTCGGACCACAGCGGTGACGACGAGAACAGCTCGCCGCAGAACGGTTCCGAACGCAACGGGCACAGCAACGTCGAGTCCGAACGCAACGGCACCGAACGCAACGGCAGCAACGGGTCCGCGTCGAGCGAGACACCGTCCGAGAAGCCGTCGGGCCGTCGGGCCGCACCGACCACCGAGGGCGGCGACAGCGGTCGTCATCGCGGCGGGGAGAACGGACACGTTCTCAGCGTCAGTGAACTACTCGCGCGCGAGCGCAACCGTTCACGCTGACCCCGATGTGATTGGGGCGAAACAACTCCCGAGAACTCCTGACCCCACCCCCGCACCGCGTCAATGAACCACTGCACCGTCGAGACGCATGCAGTGGTCCATTGACGCAGCAGGGGGATCAGCGGGAAACTGCCGCACTTTCTCGGTCCGCGAACACCTTTGCGTATCGGGTACCGGCGATCAGGAGCAGCAATCCCACGGCGATGAAGGCGATGACTCGGAAGAGTCCGTCCAGAGCGACGAGGTCGAACAGAAACAGTTTCGCGATGGCTGCGGCGGTCAAGGACAGTCCGGCCAGCAGGGCCAGATGAGCGTGGGTGACGCTGCGCAGCCCGAAGGCCAGTAGCGCGAAGGCTGCGATCATCCACTCGATGGTTGCCGCGGTGTGGCCTGCGGTGAATCCTGTTGTTTCGCCGCCGATTCCGATGCCGAGGGTCACCGTTGCCGTCGTCAAGCCGTACAGGGCAAGTACGCCGGAGACGATGCCGAGGGTCTGCAGTCCGTCGTCGACCAGTTTCAGTTCGGCCAGCACGTAGACGAAAGCGAGTGCCGTTGCAGCGAGGAGGATTCCACCGAGAGAGATACCGACACTGCCGACGGCTAGATCGGAGTCGAGCAGCGCCTGCGGCGGGCTGACCGAGACGAACATCAACGTACCGATCACGCCGAATCCGCTGCCGATCGAGTATGCGAGAGTCGAGCGGGTGCTGTGGGCCACCGCGATCAGAGCCGAGGCGACTGCGAACATCACGACCGGGCGAATCTCGAGGGTCGTCGACTCGACTGCGGCCTGCAGCGTCGCCAGGGCTCCGACCACCGCGACGGTGATGCGAGCGTGCCCCGGCAACCAGTTCACCAGAATCACGATCGCCAGAGCCGCAGCAGCAAGAACCAACTGGAGGGCGACGGTGGCCCCGCGATCGAAAACGTCGGCGGAGACCAGCACGGGCAGAGACGTGAGAGCGATCATCACGGTGGCGACCACATCGGAGACGTTGCGGCGCAACAACTCCAATGACGTGCCGATGCCGAGGAGGGCTACCGCCACGACGACCAGGAACAGCCGGAGGTCGCCGGTGGATCCGGACAGATCGGCACTCGCGATGGCAGCCAGTACCGCGCCGACGAGCGGTACGGTCCGAACGGCCTGCAGAAGTTGCCAATTCCGACCGATCTGCGCCGGGAAACTCGAGACGTAGGTGGCGACGAGGAACGCGATCAAGGTCAGGGTCAGGCCGTCGGTCAGCACCGGTCCGCACACTGCGACACCGGCGAGGATCAGCACCGCCATCGGCTGCGACTTCCACTGCACTGCGAGTGCCGTTCCGGCTGCGGCAATTCCGAATGCGGTGATCAGACCGAGCACGGGATCGAGCCAGCCGTACAGGACGGATGTCGCGAGTACATCGAGATACAGGCCCGCGATGCCGGTGGCGGCGAGGGAGATCCCGCCGACGCGTCCACCCGAGCGACCGAAGACACGGACGCCCGCACCGATCAGCGCGAGTGAGAACACTGCGCCCGCCGCGACCCTCAGCGGAGGGCCGAACCACCCGGCCTGGGCGGCGAGAACGAGCAGCATCACGACACCGACGAGAGTGACGCCTGCGCCGGCGACAGCCAGCAGGCGGCTGATGACACCGTCACGCTGCCACCACGGTTCCCGCGGTGGAGCCGGGGGCCTGGGTGCGACGACCGGTCCCCTCGGCGGCGTGGGGTAGGGCGGGGCAGGCTGGGGCCGAACCATCTGCTGTCCCATCGGCTGACGGACAGCTTGGCCGAACGGCTGACCGTAGGGCTGCGGGGGCAACGACGGTGGCGCCACCGGCGGCGGAACGGCAGGGGCTGGAGCAGGGGCCTGACGAGGAGCGGCACCCGCGGCACCGAGTTGCGACTGCAGTGTCTGCAGATCGACGGCCACCTGGCGCATGTGGTCGCCCAGGGAATCGAAGCGGCTGGACAGTCGCGCGACGAGTTGCGGATCCAGCCCGGAGTTCTGGGAAGAAGTCATGGGTTCGATCCTGCGACCGTCGCGGCCGAAAAGCGTGAGTAGTGCTACTCGGATTCCTCGAGTAGAAGCGCCTCTCTAGCCGAACATGCGGCGGAACGAGCTACCGAACGGATGCTTGGCGGTCACCGAGCCCAGGCGGACCTTGCCCGAGACCACGAGGTGCAGTGGCCCGTACGGCGGGCCGGTGCGGACCTTGTTGGTGGCGCTGCCCGCCACCGTGTCGACACCGTTGAGATCGACGGTCGCCTCGGTCGGCACGATCAGGGTCACGGTGCTGCAGTAGTCGTCGACGTGTATTTCGACCACCTGGGTGGACATGACTGCCTGGGTGAAGTCGAGTGTCACCGTGGACATGCGGGTGGCGAGGCGCAGGTTCGACGGCACGTTCCACGGGCCCTTGCGGGTGATGGTGGACATGGTGCCGCGCAGTGTGTCCGACGCGCCGCTGCCGTGCCCCCAGTGCTCCTGAACGACGCGGCGCGGGGTCGGTTGCGGGGTGGGCGCGGCGAAGGATCTCGGTGCCGGGCGATGTTCCTCGGCGATCTGCATCCCGGGCAGGTCGGCGAGAACAGAGTTCAGTTCACCGCGGGTCTTCGACGCCAATGCGGTGTCCATTCGCTCGGTGAACTCACCGAGCGAGAGCATGCCCTGGCCCACGGCGCGCTGCAGCAGCTCTCCGACGTGCTCGCGTTCGGCATCGGACACTCGTAGATCCCTTGCCTCCATGTCATCAGGGTAGCGAAGATCTCACGCTGCGCGACCGCCCAGGACGGAGAGCATTCCGGACACCGACGCGGGCCATCCGAACTGTTCGGCGCGCAACCTGGCGGCGATGCGGCGGCCGTCGACCGGCAATTCGAGTACTCGTTCTATCTCGGCGGCGAATCCGTCTGCGGTGTTCTCGGAGGATCCACCGCAGTGCGGGGTGACGATCTGCGCCAGCGCCGAGGTCTCGGAGACGACGACGGGCGTACCTGCGGCGAGCGATTCCAACGCGGCGAGCCCGAATGTCTCGTGCGGTCCCGGCGCGAGAGCGATGTCCGCGGAAGCCAGCAGGGCTGCGACGGCCGCTCTGCCGTCGACGAACCCGAGGAATTCGACGGGTAGACCGCGGGCGCGTCGTTCGAGGCCGGCTCGGCGGGGGCCGTCGCCGGCGATGACGAGCCGCGCCCGCATTCCCGAATCACAGAGTGCAGCAAGCGAATCGATGCTTCTCTCGACGTGTTTCTCCACCGACAGTCGGCCGCAGTGCACGAGCAGCCGGTCGGCGCTGCCCAGCCATGCGGACCGTTCGCCGGCAATGCGGCGACGCGGATGGAAGAGGTCGAGATCCACACCGAGCGGTACCCGTTGCACGTTCCGAACGCCGATGCGCTCGAACTCCTGTTGCGCGAACTCGGTGGTGCACACGACGGCGTCGTACTGTTCGGCGGTACGCCGGTTGGCCAGATCGGCCAACGGACGGGCGCAGCGCATCGGCATCGTCTGGGCGAGCAGTCGGTCCAGGCGTTCGTGGGAGATCATCACGCTCCGTACGTCTCGACGCGCTGCCCAGCCGCCCATGCCGCGCAGCGTCAGACGGTCCGATACCTCGATCACGTCGGGCCGCAGTCCGGCTGCCACCGAGGACACCCGGCGCGGGTCGGCCACTCGATACCCACCGGTGAGCGGGATCTGCGGTGCAGGCACCTCGATGCGCACCACTCCCGACGGCAGAAGCGTCTCGCTCCGTCGATCTCCCGGCACGATCAGAATCACCTCGTGGCCGCTCGCGACGTACCCCGATCCGAGCTGGTCGACGGCCGTCCGCAATCCCCCGGACCTCGGTCCGTAGAAGTTGGCGAGTTGGACGATGCGCACTCGACCAGTCTTCCCAGCGACAAGTCCGCCCGACGGCGCGGCGATGGATGGTGACCGAACCTTCGCGGAATTTCTGTGTGGGGATCGCTACCAACGGGTAGGTGGAACAGATGCGAGTGACACTGCAATCCACCGGTAACGCCCCCGCCGCCGAGGTCTGGGAGCGCTACATGGAACCGACGGCCTGGAGAACCTGGGCACCGCAGATCATCGGCGTCGAGTACCGCGGCGAGCGGCTGGACGCCGACACCACCGGCCGAGTACTGGGGCCGTTGGGCGTGCCGATCGACTTCCGGGTGCATTCGGTCGACGAGCAGTCGTGGACGTGGGCGTGGTCGGCGTGGTTCCAGAACCAGGCCATCGGGGTCGACCTGACGCACGGCGTGGTCTCACGCCCCAGCGGCACCAGGGCGTGGCTGACGATCGACGGCCCACTGCCGCTGGTTCTGCCGTACGTGCCGGTCGCCAAGTTCGCGCTCGGCAGGTTGTGCGCCCAGTAGCTACTCGGACCGTGTGACGGTCTTCTCATCCGACTTGTCGGCGACGTCGGTCGGCTCGGGCGTCGGTAGCGAAGAATCCTCACCCGACCCGTCCAGATGGCCGTCGAATTCGTCGATCGCCTCGTCACGCTCGTCGCCGGTCTGATCGAGATCGGCGTCGACACCCTTCGAGTGCTTCGCCGGGTCGACGGTGGTGTCCACTGATTTTTCGTTGTCGGTCATGGGATGCAGAGTGCCCCTGAGCTACCGACGCAAACCCTCACAGCCCTTTTTCGATGACGTATCGGGTCAGTTCGACGCGGTTGGCCAGTTGCAATTTTCGCAGGGTCGCCTGGACGTGATTTTCGACGGTGCGATGGCTCAGCGTCAGTCGGGTCGCAATCTGCTTGGCGCTCAGACCCTTTGCGACCAGGCGTAGCACTTCGGTTTCGCGGTCGGTCAGCGTCGGACGGGTGTCGGATTCCGGTTGCGGCGACGACGACATCCGCCGGAACTCTCCGAGCACCAGGCCCGCGAGGCCGGGAGTGAACACCGCCTGCCCGGCCGACGTGGCGCGGACCGCGTCGAACAGCTCCTCGGCCGATGCACTCTTGACCAGGTAACCCGTCGCTCCCGCCTTGATGGCGTCGAGCACGTCGTTGCGTTCCGCGGACGCCGAGAGCACCAGAATCCTCGTCTGCGGCGACGCCTCCAGGACGGCGACGGTGGCGTCGGCTCCGTTGCCGTCCGGCAGATGCATGTCCATCAGCACGACGTCGGGAGTGGTGGCTCGCGCGCGGCGGCCGGCAGCGGCGACACCGTCTGACGTGGCGACAACCCTGAATCCGGCAGCGTCGAGATCTCGGGCGACGCCGTCGCGCCACATCGGGTGATCGTCGACGACCATCACCGCGATGTCGGCATTCGTGTCCTCGGTCATCGAAGTCCCTTCGTTCGAGGAATGCGGATCTCCCATTCGGTTCCCTCGCCCTCCTCGGTGTCGAGTATCGCAGTACCACCGAGAGATTCGACGCGGCCGAGTATCGATTTCGAGACGCCCATCCGGCCTTCCGCTTCGGCGGCGGCGAGCCGTCCGGCCGGGATTCCGCGGCCGTCGTCGCGAATGCTGACGATCAATTCCCCGTCGACGTCCTCGAGCAGCACGTAGGCCTTCGCATCGGCACCGGCGTGCAGCTCGACGTTGGACAGTGCGGTCGCCACGACAGCGGCGAGCTCCTCGGCGACGTCGGAGTCGACGAGCACCGGATCGGCCGGAGTCGAGACAGCCACTGAGGAACCCGCCTGAGTTCGCAGCAGCGCCCGCACATCGACGATCGAATCGGCGTGATCGCCACGCGGAGCCGCCTGTTCCGAGATCAGCACCCGCAGAGCGACCTCCTGCTCGCCGGCCAGCTCGGCGAGTTCGGCTGCCGGCCCGCCTATTTCGAGCCCGCGCCGTCGCACCAGAGCCAGTACCTGCAACACTCCGTCGTGCACCTGCCGCGCCAGCCGTTCCCGCTCTTCGGTGATCGCCGCCGACCGTGCTGCCCGACGCAGTTCTTCGTGGGCCCGCCGGGCGGTGTTCGACGCCATCCCCAGCGCCAGTCCGGCCGAGAGCAGCACCGGGGCGGTGGCGTCGGACCAGAGGTCGGAGTCGAAGCGGTCGCGGACGAGTGCGCTGACCACCGACATCGCCACTCCCGACGCGATCCCGCCCTTGGGGCCCAACAGGATTGCGGCGGAGATGACCGCGTTGGTGGCCCACAGTGTGGTCGGCAATGTTTGCCGGGTGCTGTACCAGTCGTAATCGGCCACCAGCCGTGTCGACGCCATCAGGGCGACGACGATGATCTGATCGGCGAGTACCACCTGCCAGCGCGGAAGCGATGCGCGCGCGAGCATCAGAGCCGACGCCCCCGACCACACGGCCATCGACGCCACCAACATCCAGCTCAACCGCGGATTGGTGTAGTTGTCGACGGTGGCCACCTGGTAGCCGACGGCGTAGACGAGGGTGACCAGCCGAAAGACCTGGGAGGCACGCCACAGCGGGGTGTCGGGATCGGACGAGGTGAGCGTGGTCCCGACCCGATCAGCCGTCTGCATCGGTCTTCTTGTTCGGAGTCTTCAACTCTCGCTTGGGGAGTCGCTCCGGCTCGTCGCTTCCGGGAGGAGTGTGCGGGTCGCTCGGCTCGGCGGAGTACAGCGGGTCGGGCACCTCGAGTTCCTCGTAGACCTCGTCCGGGTCGGCGGCCAGCAGCGACCGCACAGCGGTGTTGAGGACGGCGACGATCGGTACGGCCAGCAGGCCTCCGACGATGCCCGCGAGCAGAATGCCGACGGTGATGGACAGGACTACCGCCAGCGGGTGCAGCCGCACGGCACGGCCCAGCAGGAGTGGTTGCAGCACATGGCCTTCGAGCTGCATGACGGCCACCACGATGCCGAGGGTGATGACCGCGGTGATCAGGCCCTTGGTGACGAGTGCGATGAACACCGCGACGAATCCGGTCAACACCGCACCGATGATCGGTATGAACGCGCCGATGAACACCAACGAGGCCAACGGAAGTGCCAGTGGTACACCGAGAATGGCCAGCCCGGCTCCGATGCCGATGGCATCGGCGGCCGCGACGGCAACCGTCGCCCGGACGTATCCCACCAGCGACCCGAAGCCCTGGATGCCCGCGGTGCGGATTTTTCTGCGGGCCGCGGTCGGTGCCAGCCGGGTGACGAACTGCCAGATCTGATCTCCGCCGTACAGGAAGAAGATGAGGACGAAGAGTGTGAGCAACGCGCCGGTGAGTATCTCGCCGATCACCGCCGCAGTTGTCAGCGCTCCGCTGGTGACGGCCTCCTGATTGTCCTGAACGACCTTCACGAGGCTGTCCGTGGCCTGCCTGATCTGATCCTCGCTGATGTGCAGCGGGCCGTTGCTGAGCCATTCCTCGATGCCGTTGATGGACTGGGTGAACTGATCACCCACCTGCGGTAGGCCCTCGATGAACTGCTCGACGATGAAGGTCATGATGCCGGCGACGACACCGATGCTGGCGATGATCACGACGATCACCGCGACGGCGCGTGGCACTCCGCGTCGGTGCATCCAATCGACGACGGGAACAAGCATCGCCGACGCCAGGAGCGCAAGACCGAGCGGAATGACGACGGTGCTGAGTTTGGCCACCACCAGGCAGAACGTGATGAATCCGGCAAACAGGACAAGCAGTCGCCATGTCCATTCCGCGCCGACCCGCACCAGCGGATGCACCGAATCCGCAGCCGAACCGGGGCCCGGGGACGCCCCCGTACCTTGCGCCCGCAACTCGTCGGTGCTCACCCGCTAAATTTAACCCGTGCTGGCATCTTTCCGAGCGGTCTCGCTCACCCTGAAGAGTCGCTGGCCGCTCTATATGCTCTCGATGCTCATCGCCAACGTCTTCGGTGCGGTGCTCGTGTTCGCCTTCGTGCGATACGGCCTGCCCATCCCCGAATCGCAATCGATCGTCGCCGACCGCGTCCGCAATGTGTACATCTTCGGGGCGTACCTCCTGGTGGCCCTGGTCGTCAGCCTGATCTACGCGTACTTCCTCCTGCGCTCGGTGATCCGGTGGCAGCTCCGCGGTGGCCCACCCACCCGCAAGGAGCAGATGACGACGCTGCACGCGCCGCTGCGTCAGGCGATCGTGCACCTCATTCTGTGGATCATCGGCGGCATCATCTTCGTGCTGTTGACCATCGCGGAGATGCCGTCGTTGTCCATCGCCGTCATCGTCACCGTCGGTATGGCGGCCACCGTGACGTTCGGATTCACCTACATGCTCGGCGAGCGCATCCTGCGACCGGTCGCGGCCCTGGCGTTGAGCGAGGGCAGATTCGACCGCACGATGACCCCCGGCGTCGGTACCCGCATGGCGATGACCTGGGGCCTGGGCACCTTGATGCCCGTCATCGGCATCATTCTGCTGTGCGCCACGCAGCTGACCACCGATCTGGTGTTCTCCCCCAACGCGCTCGCCGTGGCCATCATCCTGCTCAGCGTGCTGGCCATCGTGCAGGCATTCGTACTCTCGATGCTGACCGCGAGCCAGATCTCCGACCCGATCAGTCAGCTGCACAGCGCCATCGAGCGAGTTCAGCGCGGCGAGACCGATGTCGAGGTCGACGTGTTCGACGGTTCCGAGATCGGACGCCTACAGGTGGGCTTCAACCGCATGATGGAGGAATCGGCCGAACGACGCGTCCTGCGAGAGTTGTTCGGCCAGCACGTCGGTGAGGACGTGGCGCGTCGGGCATTGCAGTTCGGAACCGAGCTCGGCGGCGAGACACGATTCGTCGCAGTGCTGTTCGTCGACATGGTCGGCTCCACCGCCACCGCCTCCGAGCGCCCACCGAGCGAGGTCGTGGTGTTGCTCAACGAGTTCTTCCGGGTGGTCGTCGACGTCGTCGGACGTCATCACGGGTTCGTCAACAAATTCATGGGCGACGCGGCCCTCGCGATCTTCGGTGCCCCACTGGATCGTCCCGACGCGCCGACCGCCGCGCTCGCCGCCGCGCGTGAACTGCGATTCGCGTTGGACGAGATCACCGGCCTCGACATCGGCATCGGCGTATCGGCAGGACTGGCCGTCGCAGGCAACATCGGTGCGTCGGAGCGCTTCGAGTACACGGTCATCGGAGACCCGGTCAACGAGGCGTCGCGACTGACCGAGCTGGCAAAACTGCGTCCCGGACGCGTCCTGGCGTCGACCTCGGCCCTGTACTTCGCCGACGACGAGGAACAGGAACAGTGGGAGCTGGGAGACCAGGTACAACTACGTGGTCGACGACGTGCCACCCATCTGGCCTGGCCGGTGGAGTATCCCGACTCCTCTTCCAGCGACGGTTAGTCTGACAGGGTGCCCGACCCCAGCTCCACCAGCGGACCCGCAGTACGGCGTCCGCGCAACCGACTCCGGTGGGTCAAGTGGATCGCCGGAATCGCCCTGGTGGCCCTGCTGGTGGGCGAGGCGATCTATCTCTGGCCGCGGCTGCACGAATCCTGGACCGCCGTCCGCGAAATCCACTGGGGTTGGCTGGCGGCCTGCGTCTTCGCCCAGGCCGTGTCGCTGAGTGCATTCGGCCGAGTGCAGAAGCAACTGCTCGACGCAGGCGGTGTGAAGGTACGCCAACGCAAGTCCGTGTCCGTCATCTACGGCAGCACCGCAATGGCGCTCACCCTCCCCGCAGGCCAGGTGTTCTCCACCGCGTTCACCTACCGCGAGACCCGCCGCTGGGGTGCGAGCCCGGTCGTCGCGTCGTGGCAACTGGCCATCTCGGGCGTGATCGCCGCTGCCGGTCTTGCCGTCCTCGGCGTGGCAGGCGGACTGGTGGTCGGAAGTTCGTTCAACACCTTCACGCTGGTTCTGCCGATCGCCGGTGTCATCGCGATCGTCGTCGCCGTTCGCTACATCTCGAACCATCCGCAGTCGATCAAGAACATCGCGCGCTGGGGACTGCGTCGATACAACGCGTTCCGCAACCACGAGCTCGACGCCGGTGCCGAGGGCATCGACAAGATCATCGGTCAGATCCAGTCCGTCCAACTCGGCAAGCGCGACGGCGCGCTCACTCTGTCGTGGTCCGCCGTGCATCGACTCGCCGACGTCGCCTGCCTGGCGTTCGCATGCTTCGCCGTCGGCGCGGATCCCCGGTTGTCGGGATTGCTGATCGCGTTCGCTGCGGGCAAGGCCGTGGGATCGGTTCCTCTCGCACCCGGCGGCCTGGTGGTGGTCGACGCGACCCTCATCGCGTTCCTCACCAGTGCTGCCTCGATCAGCGCATCGCAGGCCGTGGCCTCGGCGTTGGTGTATCGCGGCGTGAGCTTCATTCTCGTCGCCATCGTCGGATGGATCGTGTTCCTCGTGCTGTTCCGGGGGCATCAGCACGCCGATCTGGAATTCGACATCGCGCTGGAACAGCAGGAGACCGCAGCGCTCGAGCAGCAGGAGACCGCCGAGCTGCGGCGCACCGAGGGCATCCGCGACGCCAAGGGCGATCCGGAAACCGCCTAGCCACTCCCCACACGGTATGGCGTCCGTCACTTTCTGTTCATCCGGAATATATACGGACCCCGGTCCGCTTGTGTACTATGAGTTTGAACCTTCAACCCATACAGGAGTCCTCATGACCACCGCCATCGCACTTCCCGAGCTCACCGCAGGTACCTGGGCCATCGACCCGGCTCACTCCACCGTCGGATTCACCGTCCGCCACCTGGTGGTCAGCAAGGTCCGTGGCCGTTTCCAGGCCTTCACCGGCACCATCACCGTCGACGCCGACGGCACCCCGTCCGTCGACGCCGAGATCGACGTCGCGTCCATCACCACCGACAACGCGCAGCGCGACGGCCACCTCAAGACCGCCGACTTCTTCGAGGTCGAGAAGTTCCCCACCGCGACGTTCAAGTCCACCTCGGTCAAGGCCGACGGCGGAGACTTCGTCGTCACCGGCGACTTCACCCTCCACGGCGTCACCAACTCCATCGACCTGAAGCTCGAGTTCAACGGCGTCAACGCCGGCATGGGCAACGGACCGGTCGCCGGCTTCGAGGCCAGCACCGTCATCAACCGCAAGGACTTCGGCATCAGCATCGACATGCCCCTCGAGGGTGGCGGCGCTGTCGTCGGCGACAAGATCACGCTGAACCTCGAAATCGAAGCGGGCCTGCAGGCGTAATCCCGCCCCGCATCACCCCTCCCCCGCGTCGGG
>NZ_NOZJ01000010.1:0-13939 GCF_002259095.1 Rhodococcus sp. 05-2254-2
TTCGGCGTACACAGCGACACTGGCCAACCCGGCATCGGCCGCAGCCCGGATCACCCGCACCGCGATCTCACCACGATTGGCGACAAGAACCTTGGTGATCTGAGCACTGGCATGGCTGGGCACTGAGCCTCCTACGGATGTGTTTCTCGCGTGCTTCGTTACGAACGTCACGTCGGAGTCTAAGCATCGGCACTGTCATCGCTGCAATCGGTCTGCAGAGCTGCAGCTGACCGGCGGCGAGCCGCAGTGAGCTACTGATTGGTAGCGATCTGACCGGTGTCGGTATGTCCGATATCGGATCGCTCGTCGCCCGTGAGGGGGAATCGGGCGGTACCCGTGTCCGCAACATCGCTCAACAACTTTCGGAAGGCACCGACGTATTCGTGAACACGCGCGGTCGCCTGCTCGGTGTTGGGATAGCGAGCCGCGATGTTGATCCCCTGCGGCGTGCGGTTGATCCAGATGTACACGTCGTGCTGGTACTGCTTGCTGCGCAATGCTCGGGCGTTCCAGTCCGGCCAGTGCTCGGCGGCAGGCGCGAACCGCACATCCATGAAGGAGACGACGAAACGCGGGCGGGCGGAATAGCCCAGAGTGGTGAACACGCGATCGAGAGGAACTCGGGCGATCGGTTTGGTCTTCTTCACCTCGGCCGAGGCCGCCGCGACCACCGAACCGAACGAGTCCGCACCGGCGATGTCGAAAGAGATGGGGCACAGTCCGACGAACCAACCCAGCGCCGACGCCCATTGCGGTTCGTCGCGAGTGTGCACCGGCGTCACCGTGCGGAAACGATTGCCGCCGCCCAGTTCGGAGCCGGTGATGGCCAGAACTGCGAGCAACCCGGCGAACAGACTGTGTCCGGTCTTGCGGCAGGCGACCGAGAACGAGTCGGCCTGGTCCGGGTCGAGCACCCACGCGGACAAACCGCCCTGCGGCAGATCGTCCGGGCTCGGATCTCCGATGTCGAGTGGAAAGGCCGGTAGCTCGCCTTCGCCGTCGACGAGAAAATCCCGCCATATCCGCACCGCGTCGTGGGAATGCTCCAGCTCTGCATTCCTCTCGCGTTCGGAGGAACCGAAGTCGAGGTAGCTGCCGGCCTCGAACAGGGCAGCGGGCGCACCACCGAGTTCCTCGCCGTACAGAGCAGCTATCTCGTGCGCGACCAGCACCGTGGACAGGCCGTCGATGATCGAATGATCCGCTGCGAAGAACACGGTGATCGGACGCGTCTCGTCCACCGGTTCGAGCGTCACGAAGGCGTAGGCGGGCCAGATCAACGGTGAGGTGAACTCGTCGAACAGATACTGCAGGTGCTCGAACACCTCACTCGATTGCGCGCACCGTTCCTGCTCGACCTGCCAGATGTCGATGGCACCCTGCGCGGCGGTCACCCTCGTCATCTCGCCCGTCACCTCGTCGATCGACGCGCTCGAACGCATCGCCTCGTGCCGGTCGATCCAGTTCAGCACTGCCTGGCGAAACGCGGGCTTGTCCAGCGGGCCTGCGATTTCGAAGGCCGCGCCGAGCCATGATTCACGACCGCGGCGAGGACTGCTCAGGCTCGTACGAAGGTGTGCCTCGTGGACGTAGGACGTCGGCCTGGCGTCGGGATGCCAGCCAGCAGCCTCCGGAGTGCGGGCCTGCGGGCCGACGCTGGGTATCCACTCGGTGAGCGTGCCCGCGGGAACCGCGTAGTCCGCCAACTCCGTGAACTCCATATCGGCAGCAACCAACCTTCGTCGTACGCATCGGGGGGACTGGGCTCCAGGGGCCCTGCCTCCGAGTCTAACGACGACGCGTTGTATCGATCAAGACGACGGCACGTCACCTGCGCCGTCGCCGTTCAACGCAGGTGACGCTTGATCCGCGCCAACATCGCCGACATACCGCGCAGTCGCAACGGGCTCACCGCGTCGCTCAGCCCCAGAGCCGAGTAGAAATCGTCCGGTACGTCGAGGATCTCCTGTGCGCCGAGACCGTCGAGTCCCTGCGCCAGGATCGAGGCGAACCCCCGCGTGGTCGGAGCTTCCGGCGGGGCGCTGAAGTACAGCCGGACCCGCGCCGGATCGCCTGCATCCACCGACAGGAACAGCGGAGACTGGCACTCCGGCACCGGCTCCATCGCATCCTGAGCAAGGTGGTCGGGCAGAGGAGGCAGTTCGCGACTGAACTCCAGCAACAGCTGCAACTTGTCCTGCCCCTCCACCGCGGCGAAGTCCTCGACTATCTCGGCCAGGGATTCCGGCAAGGCGCTCATCGTGTGGCCGGAGCCGATCCGGGCTCCTCGCCCTTGGCGATCGGGACGCGAACGGCGTTGCCCCATTCGGTCCACGAGCCGTCGTAGTTGCGCACCGACTGGTACCCGAGCAGATGGGTCAACACGAACCAGGTGTGGCTCGAACGCTCACCGATCCGGCAGTAGGCGATCACGTCGTCGGTGGCGGAGGTACCGGAGTAGATCTCGTCCAGTTCCGTGCGAGACCGGAACCGTCCGTCCGGTGCGGCTGCCTTGGCCCAGGGGATGCTCACGGCGGTGGGGATGTGACCTCCGCGCAGTGCACCTTCTTCTGGGTAGTCGGGCATGTGGGTGCGCTCGCCGGTGTACTCGGCGGGGGAGCGAACGTCGATCAGCGGCACCGTTCCGAGCGAGCCGAGAACATCGGAGGCGAACGCACGAATGGGTGCATCGTCGCGTTCGATCACCGGGTAGTCGGTGGCGGGGAACTCGGGCACGTCGAGGGTGGTGTCGCGGTTCTCCGACAACCAGGCGTCGCGGCCACCGTCGAGCAGACGCACGTCCTGATGTCCGAACAGCGTGAAGACCCACAGTGCATACGCGGCCCACCAGTTGCTCTTGTCGCCGTACACGACGATGGTGTCGTCCCGGGAAATGCCTTTGCGGCTCATCAGTTTCGAGAACTGCTCGCCGTCGATGTAGTCGCGGGTGACCGGATCGTTGAGGTCGAGATGCCAATCGATCTTGACCGCGCCGGGAATGTGGCCGACGTCGTAGAGCAACACGTCCTCGTCGGATTCGACGACCCGAAGGCCGGGGGTACCGAGATGAGCGGAGAGCCATTCGGTCGATACGAGACGATCCGGATGCGCATAGTCGGCGAACGTTGCGTTGGAATCGGTTGGTACAGGCACGTATCGGCTCCTACGGAAGATATTCGGCTGGCGGCCCGCCCGGGGGTGGACGGTCTGCACTGTCGATCCTATGCGGAACCTCTGTCACGGGGCAGGAGTGGAGCCCGCGGAACGACTTCTATGAGGGCAGGAGTGGAGCCTGCGGAACGACTTTGTCAGGGCGTCAGGGCAGCGCTCTCGGGTTTCGCTGTGGAGACCCGCAGGAGGGCGACGAGTTCGGCGGTGAACGCATTCATCACCGAGCGTGCCTGTGCAGTGTCGGGAAATCGTGACCGCAATGCCAGGCCCGCCGTGGTGCGGGAAACCCAGAACTGTGCGTCGTCGGACACCGTGGCGTTGCTGATGTGGTGTGCATCGGTTCGGTCGAAGCGTTCGTGTCCACCGATTCTGGTGTAGTCGATGTACGACACCATGAACACGTCTCGACGCGACAAGGTGAACGCATCACCGAGGTTGTTCAGTACCTGGGGGATCGGAACGGTGCTCAGTGGCAGTGCTGCACGAAACGCTGTGTGGGCCGCGGTGATCGTGTCGGTGAGGTCGTGTTCTACCTCCACGGTCATGGGAGCGTTCGTGGTGAACCAGCCCAGTGCACGCGAGAATTGCTGCTGATGGCGGGTGTGCAACGGGAACAGGAACGGCACGCGGCTCGGTCCGCCTATCCCGGCGCACGCCTGCCCGATCGCAGCGACGACCCCGGCGAACATCCCGGCTCCGGAACGGGCGCAGAGCTCCGCGTAGTCGAGGGTGTGCTGCGCGTCGAGCAAGGGCGTGACAGTCGTTGCCTGAGGCGCGGTTTCACCCTCGGCGACGCCGAGGTCGAGCGGGAAACGCGGCGTGGTGCCACCGCACTCGGTGAGAAAGTTCGACCACCGCACCATGCGTTCGTCCGTGGGATCGACGAGTGGCTGGGTTGCTTCGACACGGCAGTACTCGACGAACCCACCGACCGGAGGCAGGGCTGCCTCCGGGTTCGACGGACAGCGGCGGTAGGCGTCGTACAGGGTGTTGATCTCGTCGACCACGACTGCGATCGACATGGCGTCGACGTTGGAATGATCGAAGGCGCACAACACCGTCGAGGTGTCCGGCCGATCGATTCCGAAACAGGTGTACGACGGGAATCGTCGTGCGTCGCAGTGTAGTTCAAGCGAACTTCGGAGGTGACTCCGGAGCATGGACCCTGACGAGAAGGTGGTTCGAGTGGTTTCCCTCATCTCGACCGCACCCGGTTCGTGAACCATCCGCTCGATTCCCGCCGCCGCGCGAACGAACGAACTACGCAGGGTGTCGTGTCGGTCGATCAGGCGCTCGAAGGCCCACCCCAAAGCGCGGGTGTCGAGCCTGCCCTGCACCTCGAAGGCTCCGGCAATCCAGACGCGCTCGGCTTCGTCCAGATCGCCGAGGTGAAACCGTTGGTTGAACGACGGCGGAACCGTCGACGGTTGCGGTTTCCCGGTGACGACGGCGGTGAACTCGACGACGGTGCCCGCGCGCGGGGTGTACTCAGTGATCGAGGTGACCCGCACCGGCCGGCTCCTGAACCAGATTTTCGAGCGTCAGATTGTAATCACCCTCGCGTGCAATGGTTTCCAGTACATGCGCCAGATGATCGTGGTACCGCTTCACCGCTACGGCGGCAACGTCGGAATCAGGGGTCTGGGCCACCAGGTACAGGTGCTCACCGTCTCGGTTGATCCACATCGATGCGTTCGACGTCGAACCCTCGCCGGTGAAATGCTTCGCGCGCGTGTCCGCGTCTCGTCCGACGCCGGGGAACCAGCGAAAGTCGATGTACGAGAGCATGTTCGGACTCACTGCCAACTCGCTATCGAGAGTGCCGTCGGCGGCCAGCGCGCCCAGCACGGCGTGCACCGGAGCCTCCGCGATCTGCTTGGCCTGCTCGAAGCCTCGGTGGGCTCCAGCCGCGACGTCGGAGAACCTGTCGTGTCCCGCCACCTCGAATGCGACCGGAGCGAAGTTGACGAACCATCCCTGGGACTGTCCGTAGTCACCGTGATGCCGGGTGCTGAGCACGGTGATCCCGAAGTAGTCGGTGTTACCGGCCAACTCGAAGTCGGTGATCCCGACGGCGGCGAATATGCCGCTGCTCATCCGGGCCCCGGCGGCCTTGCATGCGGCGTCGAATGCAGCGGTCAGTTCTTTGCTCAACAGGTCGCGTTCGACGATGCGGACCGGAGCTTTCTCGCCGGGCGCGAGGCCGAGGTCGAGCGGGAACCGAGGCATCCGGCCGTCGTGTCGGGTGAAAATGTCTCGCCAGGCCGCGATTTCGGGAGAATCGGCTCCGAACGTCGCGGCTCGAGCCCGTTCGTCGGCGGCGTAGGCCAGATGGCTGCCTGCCTCTGCCGGGGTAGGTACGTCCGCGCCGGTCTCGAGTGCGTACAGATCGGCCAACTCGCTGATGACCAACGCTTGCGAGCCGCCGTCGGTGAATGCGTGATCTGCGCCGTAGTACAGGGTGAAGCTGCCGGGCCGGGCCACGACACCGACGACGAATCCGGGCCAGGCGTCCGCGGTCGCCTCGGACGAGAAACGCCCTCGTACGTACCGTTGGAATCGGTCGTCGTCCGTGGTTTCTCCGGCGTCGGTCACCTCGAACGCCGCGACCTCGGGCGGGGCGAGATGCCGAACGACGTTGTTTCCCTCGACCTCGAACCAGCATCGAAGGCCCTCGTGACGCAGCACGTAGGCGGCCAGTGCGCGGCTGATCGCATCCGTGTCCACGTCACCGTCGATCTCGGTTGCCACCCCGGTGTACGCGGTGTGCACATCGCCGCGTTCGCGGGCCGCCCACGCGGCCTTCAGGTGGTCCTCCTGGAGAAACGAGACCGGAGTCGAATCGACAGGTGCCGCTTGGCCACTCGCACGGGCAGTCGCAGTGGGGTGCCATTCGAGCAGTCGGCCGGGAGCAGGATTCCATCTGCCCATAGCGGTGATGATCATGGTCGCTTCATCCTCCTCGATAAGGGCCGCGGGCTGATTCGACGACTCACTCTGCGGCGACGGTCACCGACCGTGAGGCCGACGTGAGCACCGTATCGGTACCACTGTCGGAGTCGATCACTGCCGTCAGCACGGCGACGAACTCGGTGATGAAGCGGTGGACGTTGGTCGACGCGACATCCGAGCTGGGGAATCGCGCAGAGATGTTGAGCCCTTGGAGCGTCCGGTTGACCCAGAAGTAGACCTCGTCCTCGGCGTGGCAGTTGCTCCGCAGAGCCCGACCCTTGCGGTCCTGCCACTGCTCGGCGTCCGGGAGGAATCGAAGATCGATGTAGGACACCACGAATCGAGGAATTTCTGTCGACTCGAGGATCTGGGCGATCTTGGAATACGGCATCCGTGCCAACCCCTTGTTCGCCGCGCCTGCAGTTGCTGCAGCCGCGACTGCCTCCCCGAAGGTGCGAGCGTCACCGAGCTCGATCTCCATGGGCAGAATCCCGACGTACCAACCCACCGCCGCGGCCCACTTCTGTTCGTCTCTGGTGTGCATCGGCATCACGGTGCGCAACGTCGTGCGACCGGACAGGCGGACGTTCGTCAGCGCCAGAGCGGCCAGTATTCCGGCCTGCATGTTGTACCCGGCGTTACGGCATGCAGCGTTGAAGGCATCCGACTGCTCGGAAGTCAGCAGCCAGGACGAGATGCTGCTCTGTGCGGCCGGGCCGGTGAGCGACCGGTCGACCGACACCGGAAGGGGAAATGCGGGAAAGCGTCCGTCCTCCACGGCCAGGAAGTCCTGCCAGGTGCGCACGGCGCTGTGGTCACCGGTCAGTGTCTCGCCGAGAGCCCTCTCGGACTGGCTGAAGTCCACATAGCTGCCGACCTCGGGCAACTGGGGGTCGATGCCTTCGAGGGCGTGCGCGTAGAGCTTGTCGATCTCGTTGATGGCGTAGATCTGGCTGTAGGCGTCCATCACCGAGTGGTCGGCGGCGAACGCAAGCAGAAACGACTCTCCCGGCCCGTTCGAGAGAGCGCGGGAGGCATCGTCCGGTTCGATGGTCGCGAGGACGAAATGCGGCCACGCCGTCGGGGAGACGGTGTCGCCGAACCAGGAGTGCAGATGGCTGAAGACCTGAGTCTCGGTCCGGGGTTCGGTGTGTGCCCGGTCGGTCACCTGCACTGCATCTGTCGGTGCGGTGTAGCGCAGCCAGGAACCGGATTCCTCGTCGCGCCTGACCTTGGTCCGAAATGCCTCGTGCCGACCCATGTACGCGGTGATGGTTGCGCGCACTGCCTCGACGTCGTAGCGGCGATGAATCTCGAACACCGTGCCGATCCACGAGCCCGGAGCGCTGCGCTCGCAATGGTCCTGGTGCGTGTAGGACAGACCGCGGGGGTCCGGTTCCCAACGGTCGTCGTCGACGCGGGGGACCCACTCGGTCAGGCGACCGGCGGGGAGGGGGTAGTCGGCGAGTTCGGTGTATTCCATGGGAGTCCTCTTCCGTTCCGGGCTCGGTCGGCGGTGCGCGGCGTTGGTTCGGTATTGCACGTTCGATTACGGTCGAGTCGATCGTGTAAACCCGTCGGCGATGATCGGGCAGCCGACCGGTCGCTTTATCCGATTGCTGTTGGATTGCTGCTTTCCGCATTGAAAGAACAACGTCGTTGCCGTCGACCCGTAGTGAGTTCAGAGAACACGATAGGGCGAAAGCGGAATTATTTCGCAGCGCGAAAAAGTAATACTTCTCACTGTCGGGCGTCTTGACTCGCCGGTCGCCGATCGGGAGTCGAGGGAGCGTCCGATTGTCGTATCTTATGAACGAATCACTGACTTTGCTGGTCAGCGTGATGATAGTTCACAATCGAAGTGTGGTGCAAACTGTCGTGCGACCCAAAACACGACCCACGCCACCGAATGGATCGAACATGGTCCGGGACACATTCGGGACGCCTTTTTCGTGCACCTATTGCCGAATGTGAATGCATTGGTGTGGCGAATTGACACCACTGCCCCTGGTTCGTGGATGTAGTAGGTTCGGCGCGTGACTCGAATTGGATTTGCCGATCACCTATTCTTGCGAATGCATCACGGCATCGGATATCCCGTCTACAACCAGTTCTTGTGGTGGTTCGACGAAACCGTCCAGCGAGTGGACCTGGAAAAGCTACGCGACAACCTGTCCGGCGGTCTGCTCGCGCGCCGAGTGGTCTCGTCGACGGTGCCTACTGCCCGCGCTCGATGGGTGGCCTCGAACGTCTCCCATTCATTGGATTTTCACCCACACTTCATCGAATCGACCGAAGTGTCGGCCTGGGCCGACGGTTGTATCGATGACGACATCGATCCCGAGACCGGTCTCGGTTGGCGACTGGCGGCAGCTCCTCTGACCAACGGGGGGACGGTGCTCTCGTTGGTCGCTTCGCACATGGTCGCCGACGGCGGCGCTCTGATCGCCGCGTTCGCGGCTGCGAACTCCCCGTCCGTGCACCCTCGGTCGGTTCCGACCGAGGACGGAATCGCGGCCATCGGCTCGGACCTGCGAGACGCCGTGGGGCAGGTGCGGTCCGTAGCCGGCTGGTTGGCGAACACCGCTGCGTCCGCGCTACCGATTCCCACCCGATCCGGTCCGGACGTCGTTGTCCCGCGCTCGCAGCCGACTCGTTCGCAGCCGACGGCCGGTGCCGTGGATGCAGACTGGGTATCGCCTCACGCGGTGGCAGAGGTGGACGCAGGTACTTGGAAAGCGGCTGCGCAACGATGGGGTGGCACGTCCAATTCACTGTTCATCGCCGTTCTCACGGCAGCCTCCGGGCAGGCCGGGCGAGCCTCGATCGGAGACTCGGTGCAGTGGTCACTGCCGGTCAGCGATCGCACCGTCGACGACACTCGCTCCAATGCCACCAAGATCGTCAAGATCGAGGTCCCCGTCACCGACGCGGCCGACCGCGATCTGTCGACGATTCGGAAAATCAGCAAGGCGGCGTTCACCGCTTTCGCCGCGAGGCAGGCTGCCGGTCTACCACCCGCAGGCATCTCGCAGGCCCTCGTGCAGATGCTGCCCGACGCCGTGGTCGCGCGTGTTCCACAACCGCGTGACGGTGCGGAAGGCCTGGCGTCGAACCTGGGTGCTCTGCCCGAGGTCTTCACCACGGTGGCCGGTATCGGAGCTCGTGCCGTATCGGGCAGGGCGACCTTCGCGGGTGCCGACGCCGCATTCGCGCGATCGTTGGACGGTGGGCTGACGGCCTGGCTGTGCGAGACGGGCGCAAGCGTCACCGTGACCGTCCACGCCATGGACCCAGATCGATTCGTCGATGACCGGGCACTGCGTGACCATCTGGCGGAGGCGCTGGGCCGCTGGGAGTTGACTGCGCGCTTCTGGTGAGTGCGTCAGCGGTTCCGCGCTGCCGCCTCGGTGATGTCGGCAGCTGCGGCCACCGCAGTTGCAGTCGGGGCGACCGAGCCGGCCAATCGGCGTGCCGCCTGCCTGGCGCGGGCGGTAGTGATATCGGTAATGCCCTGCTGGAGAACGGATTCGGTCAAGGTCGAGAATTTCGTGCTGGTGCCGGCTCCGATCCTGCGCAGCGCGGCACCCCAGAACGGCTGATCGGCGCTGAACCAGCAGACGAGTGTCGGCAGGCCGGCCCGCGCCGTGGCAGCCGTCGTGCCTGCGCCACCGTGGTGGACCGCAGCCACGCATTGCGGCAGGATGCTCGCGTGATCGACCGACTCGACGATCATGATATTCGAATTCGATTGGACTGCAGCAGGATCGGCACCGGCCAGGTCGCTCCAGCCGGCACAGACGAGAGCGCGAACGCCCAGCCTTCGGGTCACGTTCTCGATCATGCGCAGCAGTGCCGCGGGATCGGGGACGGGCATGCTGCCGAAGCCGAAGTACACCGGCGCGGAGCCTGCCCGCAGCCATTCTTCCAACGCAGGATCGGAATCGACGCCAGCGCTGCTCAGCCCCAGGAATCCGACGAACGGGCGGTGTGAGCCCCACTGTTCTGCGAGCCCGGGGAACAGCGCCGACTCGTACGCCTGAATCTCCACTCCGCCGTAGCGTTCGGACCGAACAGGCAGCGAATGACGCGTCGGTGCGAGACCCAGGGACTTCCTCTGCGCGTTCTCGCGGGCCTTCATGGATTTCCAGCGCATCGACTCCGCCAGCGCCCACATCGACCGGTTGACGTACCCCGGTAACGTGATGCCCGGGGTCACGGGCACGACGTCGTTGCGGCGCAGCGGGCAGTAGTGAAGTGCCACAAAGGCATTGCCCGTAGACTCCGCCATGTTGAACGCCATCTCCTGCCCCAGCGAACCGGTGACGATCGCGTGACAGCCCTGGGCCATCCGTTCGAGTTCGGCCGTCATCTGATCCCAGCCGTGATTGGCCAGTTCCGCGAGTGCCGCCATCTTGGTCCGCGGGTTACGCGACTTGATGCGCACCCTGATCAACTCCGACTCCAGCAGTCGCTGGGTGTCCGGCCCGAACGAGAGCACGCCGATTCGTTCGGACTCAGCCGTTTTCGCGCGAGCGAAGTCCACGAGGTTCGGTGGTGCGCCGAACACCACGTCGTGTCCGCGATCCGCGAGTTCGACGCCGAGTGCAAGACCGGGCGTCACGTCACCGCGACTGCCGTTGAATGGCATCACGAACTTCATAGGGTCACTCGCAGTCGCGTCGGCGTGGAAAACGTCCTCAACCTATCAGTCCCGCACGCCGCAGTTCGGATCGGAAAACATATGGCGGGAAACACATTTGCGGCCCACCTGCGTCCGCGCTCGTGCAGCGATAGTCTCGCGGGGTGGAAAGACTGACGTACGACGACGACCTGTTCCTCCGCATGGAATGCGTTCTCGGGGTACCGGTGGTGAACCAGATCGTCTGGCGGTTCGACCGCGCCGTCGCTCCGGACGCGCTGCGATCGATGTGGCGAATGCTCGCCGAAGGCCCCATCGATCGATCCGTTCGACGGGCCCGGCTGCCCGGAGCCCGTGACAGCTGGACCGCAGCGCGTCGATCCGCTGATCCGGTGGTTATAGGGCCACCGATCGCCCGCGCGGCGGTCGACAGGTGGATCGAGGACGAGGCCGCCGTGGCGTTGGATCCGATCGGGGGACCGGCGTGGCGATTGTCGGCCACGTCGGTGGAAGAAGGCGGCACGGTCGTGTCGTTGGTCGGCTCTCACGTCGTCGGCGACGGCGGGGCGCTCACCTCCGCAGCCGCGGCCGCGCTGGCCGGACACGCCGTCCCCGACGATTTTCTGCGTGTCGGCCTCGATGACGGTCCCCTGTCCGCGACGGCGATCTCCCGTGCCGATCTCTCCGATGGTCTCGGCCGTGTCGGTGCAGCGCTCTCGGGTGCGGCACGAGCGCTCGGCCGCACCGCGGTGGCGGCGGTACGGGCACGGTCCACGGCGTCCGCCGACGCGAGCGCAGGAACACCCGAGGGCACCGGTGCCGACCGTCCGCGTGAGATCGTCGCCCCTGCCGAGGGCGCGTGGAGGCCGAGCACCGTCGTCGTCGATTGTCTGTCCGCGGAGTGGTCTGCCGCCGCGGCGAGCAAAGGGGGCAGTTCCAACAGCCTGCTGGTCGCGGTGGTGCTCGGGATACTGACCGGGAGCGGCCGAGTCTCGACCGAGGACCGGGTACGCGTCGCCCTTCCGGTCAGTACCAGGACCACGGGTGATCGGCGTGCCAACGCGACGTCCGGCGTCTCGATCCACGTCGAGCCGGGAGGGACGTATCTCGACGATCTCGGAGCAATTCGAGCGGCGAGCAAGCAGGCATTCAGAACCCAGGCCGATCGCACGGTCACCACGACATTCGAGCTCCTCAAACCGCTGATGCAGTTGCTGCCCGACGCGATCGTGGCCAAACTCGCCGCGTCGGGCTCGGCCCCGCTGTGCCTGTGCTCGAATCTCGGTGCCAGAGGCGTCGCACTGCGGACCATCGGTGGTCTGGACGCCACCGCGGTGGCGATGAGGTCCATCACGCAGAACACCGACGTGGCCCTACTACGCCGCACGGGCGGAGGAGTCAGCGCTTGGTGGAACGAATCGGGCGAACGCGCCACCCTGTGCGTCACCGGGCTCGATCCGGACAGCTTTCCCAGCAAAGAGCACCTGAGAGGGCTGGTCGAGGTGGAGTTCGATCGATGGGGCCTGACGCCCGAGTTCTGGTGACCTCGAGACAAGTCACAACCGCGGGCAAGGACGGATTTTCGACCGGATCGCCGGTGAGGCTATGCTTTCCGACTGTTCGAGTGTTCGAGCAGGTGTGAGAAAGGGGAGCGATCCATGGCAGTGGTCGTGTTGTTCGGGTCCGAGACCGGTACGGCCGAGGAGGTCGCCGACAAGATTGCGGACGTGCTCAGCGATCATGACGCCGAGGTACGCGACATGCTCGAGTACGAGGTGTCCGACATCGACACCGACGACTTCCACGTGGTCATCTGCTCCACCTACGGAGACGGAGAGCTCCCCACCGGTGCAGAACCCTTCTTCGATGCGCTCGTCGAGGACGCGCCGGACCTCGCGGGACTGCAGTTCGCGGTGTTCGGTCTGGGCGACCGGGTCTACGAGGACACCTTCAACCGCGGCGGCGAGATCATCGCCGAGAAGCTCACCGAGCTCGGCGGCAAGCAGGTCGGTACCCATGCTCGGCACGACAGCTCGTCGAACATCAAGCCGAAGACCATGGCCGAGGAGTGGGCTCGCGAATTGATCGATCTTCTGCCCTGACGGCAGAACTCGGCTCCGTCCGGCCCAGCGGTCGGCGGATCCGGACGGTCAGGACGGGGCGCTGCCCCACAGTGCGGCCAGAGACGTACCCACACGAGTGAGCAGTGTTCGCACCAGCGGTAGGCCGATGCCGATCACCGACGACGGATCGCCCTCGATGCGGTCGACGAACCAGCCCCCGAGCCCGTCCAACGTGAACGCCCCGGCCACCGACAACGGTTCACCCGAGTCGAGGTAGGCCTCGAGGTCCACCGAGGACGGCGTCGAAAAGTGGACGACGGTCGAACTGTGCGCTGCAGCCTGCGCCACGACCACTCCGTTGGTCACCCGGAGCACAGCGTGGCCGGTCAGCAAGTCGCCGCTGTTGCCCGCCATCGACTGCCATCTCGTGCGCGCCACCTCGACCGAATGTGGCTTACCGTGCAGCTCCCCGCCGATGGCCAACATCGAATCGCAGCCGACGATCACCAGATCGTCGCTCGAATCCGAGAACGTCTCGGCCACCGCGGCGGCCTTGGCTCGGGCCAGTTCCGTGACCACCGTTTCCGGAGACACCGACGGCCCGAGCGCTGCTGTCAACGCATCCTCGTCGACACCCGACACCCGGACGATCGGCTCCACCCCGGCACCGCGCAGCACCGACAGACGCGCAGGCGACGCCGACGCCAGGACCAGACGAACAGACCCCGGCGCAGCGTCGGACGAGCGCATCGTCACCGTGGGTAGCGACCCGACGCGGCATACGAATACGCCGACTGAGGTGCGAATCGGCGATGCAGCAACTCCGGTGAACCCCACAGCTCACGAGGACGAGAATCGCCCGTCGACTCGGACCCGCCCTGGGCAGCCGTCAGAACCGTCACCAGCGCGGCGATTTCCTCATCGCTCGGATTGCCCTTCACCACCCGAACAGCCGCAGGGGACGGGGAAACCACCTCGCTCGGATTCGCTGCGTCATGATTCGCTTCGTCGTTCATAGTGGGATGTTTCCGTGTTTCTTGGGTGGGAGGGTGACTTGTTTGCGTTCGAGTAGTCGTAGTGCGGTGACGATCTGGCCGCGGGTGTGACTGGG
>NZ_NOZJ01000005.1:0-5581 GCF_002259095.1 Rhodococcus sp. 05-2254-2
GGTCACGCCCCCGCCCCCTGTCCCCGTCACGGTCGAGGTAGTCGAGGGCGCTGCCGTCACGGTGCCGCCACCGGCCCCGGTACCGATCACGTTCGACGTGACCCAACCGACGCTCAATCTCACTCCACCGCCGCCGGTGCCGATCACGTTCAATGTCTCGCTGCCCGTGATCAACATCCCGCCGCCGGCCCCGGTGCCGGTGCGCGTCGACATCGACACCGCAGGTGCGAGCGTGAATCTGTCGGCTCAGGGAGCTGCGGCCGGCAAGTCGTTCGCATCCGGTCTCGCCGGTTCGGCCGGCGCTGTCGCGTCCGCTGCCGCGTCGATGGCCGCTGCCGCGTCGAGCGTGTCGGTGAATCTGTCCGGTCAGGGCTCCGCTGCGGGCGCCAGCTTCGCCGCAGGCCTCCGGTCCCAGGCCGGCGCGGTGGCTGCTGCTGCGGCCGAACTGGGCGCGGTGGCTGCCGCCAACAAGGGTGTATACAAGGGCCGCAAGGGAATTGCTGCCGACCGGATAATGCTCATCCCGCACGGTCAGGCGATGGTGAAGGGCTTCATCGACGGTCTCGGCAGTCAGCGTCGCGAGCTGATCACGGAGGCATCGTCTCTGGCGAAGGCTGTGACGAAGCGTTTCGATGAGGAACTGGTCCCGAACATCGGTCTGTCCGGTGGGATCGGTGTGCAGCAGCAGGTGTTCGTCACTGTCGAGGCCGGTCTGCTCGCGGACCCGGTGAAGGTCGGCCGCGAGATCAAGGACGCTGTCGGGGCGTACATCTCCGCTGTCGGTGGATCGGAGACCATCAGTGTCTAGGAAAGCCGACGCCACGAAAGTGGCAGTGCAGGTCGAATCGGACCGCGCCGATGTATGGGTCGAGGACGGCCGGTCGCCGGCGTCCTATCCGGTCGATGGAGTGCCGCTGCGGAAGCTGCTGGCACTGCCACCCGACGTGTCGATGCTGCCCGTCACGTCCCCCTTCGCCGGCTACGGCACCTACCCGACCGTACGTAAAGACGAGTCGCTGTCCGGTGTGATCGTCACGCCCTCGGTGCGGCTCACAACGTCAGGCACCGGATCGGACAAGGTTGTCACCGACGTCGATGTGACGGTGTCCACCGAGAACAAGTCCACCCGCAACATCGGCCCCGTGGTCGCCCAGACGAAATACCCGACGCCGGTGTCCGAGGGTGACCTCGTGTCGTTCGCCGGCCGATTCGCAGTGCGCAAGACCGGCACCGTCACCCTGAACTCCGATGGACTGGCGACCGACGTGCGGGTGCGTGTCTCACTGTGGGGAATGTACAGCGTCACAGACGAATACGGCGTGGTGGAGGAGATGGCGACGGAACTGCTCTCCTATGAGGCGTTCCTGCAGGGGTACGAAACGTTCACCAACAGTGTGCTGTTCACGCTGCCGACTGTCACACCGGCAACGGTGCCGGCAGGAGTGACCGGTCTGCATCTAACCGTGAGTCTGGTCGCTCAACGTGCACCCACCTGGTGGAGCTCGGCCTCCCGCGAGTTTCTTTCCGCGACCTACGACTTCCCCTATCGCTCAGGGCAGTTCAACGCCAACAAGAACTTCTTCACTCATGCCGACGTGAACCCGCTACGGCTGACTGTGGTACCGAAGCCGCAGCCGGCACCGGGTGCTCCCGCTGCGCAGTGGGAGACGCTGACCCAGGAGCAGACTCGACTGCACCGGTACACGTACGAGGACATCACCGACCACGTCAACGAGATCACTACCGAGAAGATCGAGGCCGACCTCGGTGTGACGACTGTGCGCCTGATCTCGACGGAGATCCCCGCGAAAGTCGTTGCAGGCAAGAGGGTCCGCATCCTTGCGTTGCATCCCGGTGGCGGCTTCACTGTGCTGGCGTCGGGCACGATCCGTACTCGCCGGATAGTGGAGGACGGCCGGCACCCGTCCCAGGTGGAGATCGGCGTGCACGACAGTCACGGCCGGCTCGGATCGATGAAGGCCAAGGTCGCATTCGACACGTTTGCCGAGTACGCCCCGATCCTCAACCGTGCCGGAATCCCCGCTGTGATCGACGGCGACGATGTGACCGGCCCGGCGCGCGAGCTCCCGGCGTGGGGCGGAGTGGAACCGTCGTACCGCGATGACCGGTTGACGATGCTCGACGCCCTGACGATGACCCGCAACGCCCGCAAGGGCTTCTTTCGACTCACCCGGCACGACCGCCTCGAGGTGCTGTCCTCGCTGCCGGCCGGTATCGCGATGGACGTATCCGACGTACCCGGTGAGGGTGACGCATCGTTCTCGATCGACGCAGAGTTCGGCAGTGACACAAAAGATCTCATCAACCAGGTGTCGGTGCGTGAGCATCTGATGGACTCCGAGGACTTCGACCGGACCACCACCTCGGAAGATCCCCCGCTCAAGTTCGGACACATGAAGTCGCGGACCCAGACCGCCGAGTACCGCCGGCCAGCTGCCATCAACTCCTACGGTCTCGCGTCGAAGTCGTTCCGTGTCGTGCGCGGCAGTGGAAAGCTGCTCGACATCGAGGCCGGCGACTTCGGTACGTCGTTCTCGGCGTGGGCCGCTGCGATCCTGGACGAGTACTCGATCGAGCGGTCCGGCCCGAAGTCGATCACCATCCCCGTGGAGACCGATACACAGTGGCAGCTCGTAGCGAAACTCGACGTGCTCGACGCGATCGTGGTCCGGTTCCGAGGTGTGTCGTACGTGAGGCGCATCCGGCGCGTGACGCACAAGATCTCGCCCGGTGGACTCCGCAAAGTGCTGCTGCGTTTCGACGTGACCGGCGAGCAGGTGTACTGGCTACCCGACACCCCGGTGCCACTGATCACGCTCGGTGATACCGACGCCGGCACGATCTTCGTCCCGGCCAAGGGTCTGGTCGACGGCCGGTACCCCAATGAACCCGATGTCTACGAACTCGATGGAGGAACGCTCTGATGGTTGCACGCGCACGCATTCAGCAGCTCCGCGCTACAGCAGCGGAGTGGGCAGTACAGAACCCGGTACTCAAGGACGGTGAACTCGGCGTCGAACGTGACACAGGCTTTCTCAAGTGCGGCAACGGCGTCGCCCCGTGGAACGACCGCCCCTATCAGGTGGGTCCGCGCGGCCTGCAAGGTCCGCAGGGTCCGCAAGGCCCGCAAGGTGCCGCGTCGACCGTGCAGGGTCCGAAGGGTGACCAGGGTGTGCAAGGCCCGAAGGGTGACCAGGGCGTGAAGGGTGATCAGGGTGTCCAGGGTCCGGCCGGTCCCGCTGGTGGTGTGCAGAACGTCGCCGGAATCGCCAACGTCCGCAAGATGACCGCCGCCGCGTACGCCGCACTCGGGTCGAAGGACGCCACCACCGCCTACTTCATCGTCGGCTGATGCCACTCCACATCGGGGACGCAGCAGTCAGTTCCGTCTATGTCGGCGCAGATCCGGTGTCCCGCATCCACATCGGCAACGATCTCGTGTGGCAGGCGTACGCCGGTGCCGGCATGGACAAGTCCGGCAACCAAACCCTGTCAGGCTCGACGTGGTCACAGATCACCAGCTGGGCGGCGCGCAGCGGCTCGGTGGTGGTGAGCAACGGGCTCGTGCTGCCGGCCGGCGTGACCGCCACGGCAGTGGTGCAGGTGACCTACGGCGGTAGCAACGCAGTCAACAGTTGCCGCGTCCTCGCAGACGGCGTCGTCGTCGGCACATCACCAGCCGGTGGACAGATAGTGACCGCCACGCTGACCGTCCCCGCTGCCGGCGTCGATCGACTGATCACCGTCGAGGGCTACGTCGCCGGCCTCACGGGTGGCCGCGCAGTCGCCGCGTCCGGCACGTTTCTGACGCTGAGCTAGCTGGTGACCTGAGCAAGGAACATGATCACGACGACGAACACGACCACGCCGGCGCACACGCACAGCAGGACGGTCGTCGCTCGGTGTGCGTTCGGGTTCGGCGCGGTGGGCTTGCGCGCCCGCCGGCGGCGCAGCAGGGTGTCGATCGCAAAGCCCCACAGCGTGAGCAGAATCAACAGTTGGATCCACGCCATTTCCTGGAACACCGTCATGGTCGGTCAGGCTACGGCACGGAACAGGTCCAGCTTGTCGATTGCGGCCCGCATCCTCACATCGGACACGCCGGTGTATCCCTGAGTGGAGGTGATCGAGCCGTGACGCATCAACTCTTGCACGACACGCACGTCGGCCCCGTCTTCGAGCAGCGTTGTCCCGTACCAGTGCCGTAAGGGGTGCGCTGAGCCGGGAACGTTGGCCCGCCGGAATGCGTCACCGACGATCTGCGACACGGACTTTCGGGTGACGTGCTGTCCTGGTCGTGTCTTGTTGCTGGGGAACCACCAGCCGCGTTGCGGCATGGTCTCGGCGGTGGCCGCGAGCACCGGGTGCAGCGGTACCCACTTCTCATCACCGCCCTTGCCGAGCACCAGCATTCGGCCGCGCGCGAGGTCGACGTGTTCACCGCGGAATGCCGCGATCTCGATGCAGCGGAGGCCGGCCAATGTGGCGAGCAGGATCATCACGCGGGTGCGGTGATGCATGTTCGTCGCGAGCAGCTTCATCAGGTGCACGTCGGCAACGGGCCGTGGCTTGCGCTTCGGCTGCCGCACCGTGCCCACTTTCAGCATCGGGTTATCGACTCGAATGTCCTGCACCTGTAGCCATTTGAACCACGTCGAGAGGTACGAGTGGTAGCAGTAGTGGGTGCTGCGCGACCACTCTGGGTGCGAGGCATACCACCGCACGATGTCGAGTGGCTGAGCGAACGTTGGATCGAGGCCGGCCTCGCGCTCGAAAGTTCGCAAGACCCTGATGCGTTCGTACATCGTGAGGTCGGATCGGCGTTGGCCGTGCTGGAAGATCTCCCACTGGTCGATAGTCGCGTTAGTGCTCATGCGTCACAACTACCCCAAACCGGACAGATCGGTCGGGCTTATTCACAGAGTCGATGCACGATCGGTGCCGAACCGGTACCGGTGGAGCAGAGCCGGACACCTCGCGGATGAACTCGCCGCATTGGGAGCAGAACAACTTGGTCATCACGCGGCGCTCAGGCGACGGACCGCAGCGCGGTCATAGGGCTGAATCGTGGACCTTTTAATCCGCAGGTCGTAGGTTCGAGTCCTACTGGGGGCACCACACACCGTCCGGGTAACAGTGATCACACCTGTCCGGAACGTACACTCGGACGTAACGATCGGCCGAGGCCGAGCGACGTGCAGGGGGAACTGCAGCGGTCGTGAACTCGCGAAAGCCGGTCGGAGGATCGGCGCTCCGGGGGCGCATCGCGTCGATCGACACCGAACATCACGACCGCCGGAACAGCAAGTGAACAGGCTCGACACGGTTCACACCGAACCTACGGTGCCGTAAGCTGGACCGGTCGTACGCAATCTATGGAGGCGATCTAATGGCGAGGGATCTGACACAGCTCGAGCTTCTGCAAGAGCTGGTGCCCACTGCCGAGGACAATGTGAACCGTCACATCTCGATGGCGCGGGAGTGGCACCCTCACGACTACGTCCCGTGGGACGAAGGTCGCAACTTCGCCGCACTCGGCGGCCAGGACTACGACCCGGAG
>NZ_NOZJ01000012.1:0-3479 GCF_002259095.1 Rhodococcus sp. 05-2254-2
GTGTTCGGCGGTGTCCTACTCTCCCACACCCTGTCGAGTGCAGTACCATCGGCGCTGGAGGGCTTAGCTTCCGGGTTCGGAATGGGACCGGGCGTTTCCCCTCCGCTATGGCCGCCGTAACTCTGCGAAACAGATATCACGAGCGGTCTCAGTCGGAGAACACATCCCCCACATACTGGTTGGGGGTGGTGTTTCGTTCTTGGACCTGTATTCGGTTGTGTGACTGAACAACTACTCGTGTGTTGTTTCAGATATTGCACAGTGGACGCGTAGCTTCTTTGTGGTAAGTCCTCGGCCTATTAGTACCAGTCACCTGCATCGGTTACCCGACTTCCAGTTCTGGCCTATCAACCCGGTGGTCTGCCGGGGGCCTTACCCCCTCGAGGGGGTGAGAAACCTCATCTTGGAACAGGCTTCCCGCTTAGATGCTTTCAGCGGTTATCCCTTCCGAACGTAGCCAACCAGCGGTGCTCCTGGTGGAACAACTGGCACACCAGAGGTTCGTCCGTCCCGGTCCTCTCGTACTAGGGACAGCCTTCCTCAAGTTTCTTACGCGCGCGGCGGATAGAGACCGAACTGTCTCACGACGTTCTAAACCCAGCTCGCGTGCCGCTTTAATGGGCGAACAGCCCAACCCTTGGGACCTACTCCAGCCCCAGGATGCGACGAGCCGACATCGAGGTGCCAAACCATCCCGTCGATATGGACTCTTGGGGAAGATCAGCCTGTTATCCCCGGGGTACCTTTTATCCGTTGAGCGACACCGCTTCCACTTGCCGGTGCCGGATCACTAGTCCCGACTTTCGTCCCTGCTCGACTTGTCAGTCTCACAGTCAAGCTCCCTTGTGCACTTGCACTCGACACCTGATTGCCAACCAGGCTGAGGGAACCTTTGGGCGCCTCCGTTACATTTTAGGAGGCAACCGCCCCAGTTAAACTACCCACCAGGCACTGTCCCTGAACCAGATCATGGTCCGAGGTTGAGGTATCCAATACGATCAGAGTGGTATTTCAACAACGACTCCACAGTAACTGGCGTCACCGCTTCACAGTCTCCCACCTATCCTACACAAACCGAACCGAACACCAATACCAAGCTGTAGTGAAGGTCCCGGGGTCTTTTCGTCCTGCCGCGCGTAACGAGCATCTTTACTCGTAATGCAATTTCGCCGAGTCTATGGTTGAGACAGCTGAGAAGTCGTTACGCCATTCGTGCAGGTCGGAACTTACCCGACAAGGAATTTCGCTACCTTAGGATGGTTATAGTTACCACCGCCGTTTACTGGGGCTTAAATTCTCAGCTTCGCTCTTACGAGCTAACCGGTCCTCTTAACCTTCCAGCACCGGGCAGGCGTCAGTCCGTATACATCGTCTTACGACTTCGCACGGACCTGTGTTTTTAGTAAACAGTCGCTTCTCACTGGTCTCTGCGGCCCCACCCAGCTCACACTGCAAGAGTGATCACCGGACGAGGCCCCCCTTCTCCCGAAGTTACGGGGGCATTTTGCCGAGTTCCTTAACCATAGTTATCTCGATCGCCTTAGTATTCTCTACCTGACCACCTGTGTCGGTTTGGGGTACGGGCCGTGTAACAACTCACTAGAGGCTTTTCTCGGCAGCATAGGATCACTGAATTCGCCTCAATCGGCTACGCATCACCTCTCAGGCTTGATGAACGGCGGATTTGCCTACCGTTCGCCCTACAGGCTTACACCAGTACAACCACTGACTGGCCCAGCTACCTTCCTGCGTCACCCCATCGCTTGGCTACTACCAGATCAGGTCCCACGCATCCACCCGCAGTCGATGTACCCGAAGGCACACGATCAACGAGATTCAGGGTGGTTAGTGTCACTGATTCACCATGGGCGCGGTTACACGGGTACGGGAATATCAACCCGTTGTCCATCGGCTACGCCTGTCGGCCTCGTCTTAGGTCCCGACTCACCCTGGGCGGATTAACCTGGCCCAGGAACCCTTGGTCATTCGGCGGACGAGTTTCTCACTCGTCTTTCGCTACTCATGCCTGCATTCTCACTCGCGCAGCCTCCACACCTGGATCACTCCGATGCTTCCATGGCTGCACGACGCTCCCCTACCCACCCACACACCTGCACACAAATCCGCAGACTTGCATGGGGCTGTTGTGTGAGTGCCGCAGCTTCGGTGGTGTACTTGAGCCCCGCTACATTGTCGGCGCAGGATCACTTGACCAGTGAGCTATTACGCACTCTTTCAAGGGTGGCTGCTTCTAAGCCAACCTCCTGGTTGTCTTCGCGACCCCACATCCTTTTCCACTTAGTACACGCTTAGGGACCTTAGCTGGCGATCTGGGCTGTTTCCCTCTCGACTACGAACCTTATCGCCCGCAGTCTCACTGCCACGCTCTCACTCACCGGCATTCGGAGTTTGGCTGATTTCGGTAAGCTTGTAGGCCCCCTAGACCATCCAGTAGCTCTACCTCCGGCGAGAAACACGTGACGCTGCACCTAAATGCATTTCGGGGAGAACCAGCTATCACGGAGTTTGATTGGCCTTTCACCCCTACCCACAACTCATCCCCTCAGTTTTCAACCTAAGTGGGTTCGGTCCTCCACGACGTCTTACCGTCGCTTCAACCTGGCCATGGGTAGATCACTCCGCTTCGGGTCTAGAACACGCCACTACACACCTTGCGGTGATACGCCCTATTCGGACTCGCTTTCGCTACGGCTACCCCACACGGGTTAACCTCGCGACATGCCACTAACTCGCAGGCTCATTCTTCAAAAGGCACGCCATCACCAGCAACAGTAAACTGTTCACCAGCTTTGACGGATTGTAAGCGCACGGTTTCAGGTACTATTTCACTCCCCTCCCGGGGTACTTTTCACCTTTCCCTCACGGTACTAGTCCGCTATCGGTCACCAGGGAGTATTCAGGCTTATCGGGTGGTCCCGACAGATTCACAGCAGATTTCACGGGCCCGCTGCTACTTGGGTATTCGCAACGACAGTTGCAGTGTTTTCGTCTACGGGACTCTCACCCTCTACGACAGGCCGTTCCAGACCACTTCGACTAACACCACAATTTCTCACTGTCGGCCGATCCGGCAGAATCGACAATGCAAACCCCACAACCCTCCATACGCAACCCCTGCCGGGTATCACACGCACAAAGTTTGGCCTCATCCGCTTTCGCTCGCCACTACTCACGGAATCACTGTTGTTTTCTCTTCCTGTGGGTACTGAGATGTTTCACTTCCCCACGTTCCCTCCACACACCCTATATATTCAGGTGCAGGTAACACGACATCACTCGTGCTGGGTTTCCCCATTCGGACACCCTCGGATCACAGCTCGGTTGACAGCTCCCCGAGGCTTATCGCAGCCTCCTACGTCCTTCATCGGCTCCTGGTGCCAAGGCATCCACCGTACGCTCTTCATTACTTACAACAAAGATGCTCGCGTCCACTGTGCAATTCTCAAACAACACACACA